>JAOAUC010000061.1 GCA_030157785.1 Zoogloea oleivorans | reverse complement strand
TAGCGGTAAATCTTGAACTGTACGGTTCGCTTGCTGCTCATGTTCTATTCTCCGGAACGCTCAGTAGGAACGCTTGGCGAGCGCGATAGGCTCGACGTCGGCGGACATCGGTTGCAGATTGACCGGCTTGTAATCAAGACGGTTGCCTTCGCTATACCACAGCGTGTGCTTGAGCCAGTTCTTGTCGTCGCGACCGTTCGGGGTCTCGGCGTTGTCGAGCGCATCGTCACGCACGTGGGCGCCGCGGGATTCCTTGCGGGCCTCGGCGGAAACCATGGTTGCCTTGGCAACTTCGATCAGATTGTCGAGCTCAAGCGCTTCGATGCGGGCGGTGTTCCAGACCTTGGACTTGTCCTTGATCTGGGTCTTCTTGGCACGCTCAGCCACTTCCAGGATCTGGGCGACGCCTTCCTTCAGCAGCCCGGCGAAACGGAACACACCGGCGTGCTTCTGCATGCAGCGCTGCATGGCCAGACGCACGTCGTGGACTTCTTCGCCGTTGGTCTGGGTTTCCAGACGGGCAATCCGTGCCAGGGAAACGTCAGCTGCATCTTCAGGCAGCGGCTTGAGCGTCAGGTAGCCGGACTGGAAGTCGGCAACCACGGTCTCGCCGGCCGACTTGCCGAACACCAGCAGATCGAGCAGGGAGTTGGTGCCAAGACGGTTGGCACCGTGCACCGACGCGCAGGCACATTCACCGGCAGCGTAGAAGCCAGGGATGGGCACGTTCGAGTTGCCATCCTTCGGCACCACAACCTGCCCCTTGTAGTTGGTCGGAATGCCGCCCATCTGGTAGTGACAGGTCGGCACGACCGGGATCGGCGCCTTGATCGGGTCAACACCTGCGAACTGGATGGCGATCTCGCGAATGCCGGGCAGACGCTTGTTGATCGTTTCCGGCGACAGGTGGGTGATGTCGAGCAGCACGTGATCCTTGGCAGTACCGCAACCACGGCCTTCATTGATCTCCGTGGTCATCGCACGGGAAACAATGTCACGGGAAGCGAGATCCTTCAGGTTGGGCGCATAGCGCTCCATGAAACGCTCGCCGGAAGCATTGCGCAGAATGCCGCCTTCGCCACGCACACCTTCGGTGATCAGCACGCCGGCACCGGACACGCCGGTCGGATGGAACTGCCAGAACTCCATGTCTTCGAGCGGAACGCCGGCGCGAGCCGCCATGCCGACACCGTCACCGGTGTTGATGAAGGCGTTGGTGGAGCTGTAATAGATACGGCCGGCACCGCCAGTGGCGAAAATGGTGGCCTTGGCGTGGAAGATGGAGACCTCGCCGGTTTCCATTTCCATGGCAGTCACACCAAGCACGTCACCGTTCGCATCGCGAATGAGGTCCATCGCCATCCATTCGACGAAGAACTGGGTATTCGCACGCACGTTGCGCTGATACAGCGCGTGCAGCATGGCGTGACCGGTACGGTCAGCCGCTGCACAGGAGCGCGACACCGGGGTCTGGCCGTAATTCTGGGAGTGGCCACCGAACGGACGCTGGTAGATCTTGCCATTGTCGGTACGGTCGAAGGGCATGCCGTAGTGCTCGAGTTCGACGACGACCTCGTTGGCCTTCTTCACCATGAACTCGATGGCGTCCTGGTCGCCCAGCCAGTCTGACCCCTTGACGGTGTCGTACATGTGCCAGTGCCAGTTGTCTTCCGTCGAGTTGCCCAGGGATGCAGCCACACCGCCCTGCGCTGCAACAGTGTGCGAGCGGGTCGGGAAAACCTTGGTCAATACGGCAGTCTTCATCCCTGCTTCGGAAAGCTGGAGAGCGGCACGCAAGCCGGCACCACCAGCACCAACGATTACTGCATCAAAGGTACGCTTCGCGACTTTCACTTACAGCCTCCAGAGAATCTGAGCAGCCCAGCCGGCATAGCCGATGAGCAGAAGAGCGACGACGGAATGCAGAACCAGACGCACGCCGGTCGGCTTGATGTAGTCCATGAAAATGTCGCGCACGCCAACCCAGGCATGAAAAAACAGCGACACAAAGAAGAGGAATGTCGCGAACTGCATGAAACCGCCGCTGAACAGACCACGCCAGCTTTCGTAGGACGAGTCTGGCAGAAGCAGGGCGCCGACGGCAAAAATGACCGTATACAGAGCCATCACAACGGCCGTGACACGCTGGGCAAGCCAGTCACGGAAGCCGTAATGGGCCCCAACGATGATGGGCTTTACCATAGCTTGACTCCGAGCAGAACGGTGAGGGTGAGACTGACAACCAGAACAAGACGCGCGCTATTGCGGGCGGCCGGCAGTTCGATACCTTTGTGCATATCCAGAAGCAGGAAGCGGATGCCGGCACAGAAATGGTGCATATAAGCCCACAGCAAGCCCAGCAATAGCAACTTCACCAGCGGATGGCCAACGATTGCCTTATAGGAGGCATAGGACTCAGGAGATCCGACGCTGCTGCCGAAAAGCGACAACAGGAAAGGCAGCATCAGGAACAGGCCCACACCACTAACCCGGTGCAGAATAGAGACGATTCCCGGAAGCGGGAGCCTGATCTCGTTCAGCGCCAGATGCTTCGGGCGCTGTTTCTTCAAAATCACCTCTGTCATAGATTTTCCCTCTAACAATTGCGACTACACGCCGCTCTTTTCCCACACAACGAAATTATAAGTATATACCCTTACCAACCACTGACAGGACGGGCACCCCCATCAATTCAAACCGCCTAATTCAGCTCATTCAGATAGTAATGTTCGGCCGTGGAATAAAGGCCGCGCCGCCACTCCACAGGTCGATCACCGTAGGTATAAGTAACACGTTCCACAGACAGCAAGGGCGTACCCTCCGCCACGCCCAGCGTCTCGCTGGTCATTCGATCGGCAGCAATGGCACGAATGCGCTCCTCGGCCCGGATCATCCTGACGCCAAAGCGGGTTTCGAAGATACTGTAAAGCGAACCGTGAGCCCCCTGCAGTACCTCCATGGTCAGGCCATGGAATATCTCGCCGGGCAAATAAATTTCGTCCACGACCACCGGCTTGCCGGAGAATCGCAAGAGGCGGCGCAATATGGTGACAGGCGCGCCAAGCTCGATGCCGAGCATTCTCGCCGCCTCATTTCCGGCCTTGGCCTTCCAGCAGTCGATGGGTACGCTTTGCGGATGCGCCAGATCACCATCCATCGGAACCAGCCGCAAAAACCGAAACAGGGCCCGGGGATCGTTGTGGGATGCCACATAGGTGCCCTTGCCCTGCTTGCGAACCAGCAGGTTCTCGGCAGCCATCTCATCGATGGCCTTGCGCACAGTCCCTTGACTTACATTGAATCGGAGCGCAAGTTCCTGCTCGCTGGGGATCGCCTGCCCGGGCCGCCATTCGGCGGACTCCAAAGCATTAATCATCAGATTCTTGATCTGACGATATAAAGGGCTGAAGGTGGGCGAGTCGGGTCGCATCGATGTATTGAAGCACACTTTTTCCACACAGTCCATGGGGCGTCTTTTGTCTTATATAAGATATAAGACATGGAATTGACAGCCCGGAGAAATGCTCCTACGATTCACATGTTGACTGATCGGTTACCGATCCCAACGTCGAATCAACATCGCGACGGCTTGAAGGCGGCGCGAACCACCAGCATTGTGTCGATAACGCTTGTTTCCTAGAGGGAGTATCAATAATGGCAAAAGCCCCCGTTCGTGTTGCAATCACCGGCGCCGCCGGCCAGATCGGTTATAGCCTCCTGTTCCGCATCGCCAGTGGCGAAATGCTGGGCAAGGATCAACCCGTCATTCTTCAGTTGCTGGATCTCCCGCAAGCCCAGAAGGCTGTCAAGGGTGTGATGATGGAGCTGGAAGACTGTGCCTTCCCGCTGCTGGCCGGCATGGTCGCCACCGACGACCCGAATATCGCGTTCAAGGATGCCCAGGTTTGCCTGCTCGTCGGTGCCCGCCCCCGCGGCCCCGGCATGGAGCGCAAGGATCTGCTGACCGAAAACGCCAAGATCTTCACCGTTCAAGGCGCCGCCATCGGCCAGTACGCCGATCCTGACGTCAAGGTTCTGGTTGTGGGCAACCCCTGCAATACCAACGCCTACATCGCCAAGGAAATCGCGGTCAAGTTCGGTCGCGTCCAGGCCAAGAACTTCACCGGCATGCTGCGCCTGGATCACAACCGCGCCCTGTCGCAACTGGCTTCCAAGTCCAGCCGTGATGTGTCCAGCCTGAAGAAGCTGGTTGTCTGGGGCAATCACTCCCCCACGATGTACGCCGATTACCGCGAAGTCACCTCCAATGGCGACAACGTCAAGAACCTGATCAACGACGAAGCCTGGAACCGCGACGTGTTCCTGCCGACCGTTGGCAAGCGCGGCGCCGCGATCATCGAAGCCCGTGGCCTGTCCTCCGCCGCCTCTGCCGCCAACGCTGCCATCGACCACATCCGTGACTGGGCGCTCGGCTCCAATGGCGAATGGGTCACCATGGGCATTCCGTCCGATGGCTCCTACGGCATCCCCGAAGGCATCATCTACGGCTTCCCTGTCACCACCGAGAACGGCGAGTACAAGATCGTCCAGGGCCTGGAAATCGACGAATTCTCCCGCGAGCGCATGACCCACACGCTCAACGAACTGCTCGAAGAACGTGACGGCGTGAAGGATCTGCTGGGCTGATCGCTCCGCTGGTTTAACACTGCACACAAAACGCGGGGACGGAAACGTCCCCGCGTTTTTTGTTATTCTTCGCCAGCCGGAATCAACCAAGAGCCCCTGCCATGCCCGCCCTGCCCCATCCCGATCAAGTACTGTTCCAGGGCGAGAAGCCCTTCCCGATCCTGCCCGCCGTCGACCATTACGCCGGCAGCGAAAAGCTGATGCGCAAGGCCCTCGCCGTGCAGCACGAACTGGGACCGGTTTTCGACATCACCTGCGACTGTGAGGACGGCGCCCACGCCGGTGCCGAAGCGGCGCATGCGGCGATGGCAGCGAGCATCGTGATGTCCGATGACAACCGCTTCGGACGGGTCGGCGCACGCATTCACGACATTACCCACCCGCACTGGGAAGCAGACGTGGACATCCTGGTCAGCCAAGCCGGCAGCCGGCTGGCCTTTCTGACCATCCCAAAACCGCGCAGCGTCGCCGATGCGGCCCGCCAGATTGAACATATCCGCAGTGCGGAAGAACGTTACGGAATCGAACGGGAGATCCCGGTTCACGTTTTGATCGAAACCCACGGCGCGCTCCGCGATGCATGGGAAATCGCGGCACTCGACCGGGTCGAATCCCTGGATTTCGGACTGATGGATTTCGTGAGTGGCCACCATGGCGCCATTCCGGGCTCAGCCATGCGCAGCCCCGGCCAGTTCGACCACCCGCTGGTAGCCCGCGCCAAATGCGACATTTCGGCAGCGGCACTGGCCAATGGCGTGGTGCCGTCCCACAACGTCACCACCGAATTGAAGGATATCGACTACATCCGCCGCGACGCCGAACGGGCGCGCAAGGAGTTCGGCTACCTGCGCATGTGGAGCATCCACCCGAACCAGATCGTGCCGATCATCGCCGCGATGCGCCCGGACTTCTCGGAAGTTGAGGAAGCCGCGAGCATCCTGATTGCGGCGCAGGACAAGAGCTGGGGCCCGATCCAGCATGCCGGAAAACTGCACGACCGGGCTTCCTACCGTTACTACTGGGAACTGCTGAAGCGGGCAAGAAGCACCGGCATGGAAGTGCCGTCAGATGCAGTGACCCGCTTCTTCTAAATAAACAACCCGGCAAACGCCGGGTTGTTTTTGGCGCCGGCCAAATCAGGCCGGCAGCGCGATCTTGTTGTCGGTGCTGTACTGATAGTCGTGAAAGATGTGTTCGGCGGAGAGGATCTGGTAATTGCCATCCTCGCCCTTCCGGGACGTATCCTTGAGACGATAGGTGTAGTGCCCGCAGGTCCACAGGTCGAAGTTGCGCATGTGGGTGCACATGCAGGTCTTCTCCATAACCGAAATCTTCTTGACGCCCGGGTGCAGGGCTACCTGCCGGTTGTAGGCTTCGATGTAGGAACAGCTGCCATTGCTGTCGAGCAGGTAACCATAGGCTTCACAGTTCGGACGAATGCCCGAACCAATCGCCGGGCTGCCCGTCAGCATGCGCATCGGATAGCCGGTCGGCGAGATCTGGTTCACCACGATCTCTTCTTCGCTCGCCTTGAAATAATGTTGCTGCACATCGGCCGGCAAGCCGCATTCCTCTGCAACGGTAAAGCGCGTTGCCACCTGCACCGCCGCCGCGCCATTCTCGAGGAAGGCCACTGCATCGCTGCCAGTGAAGATGCCACCGGCCGGAATCAGCGGAATATCCAGCTTTTCGGCCGCCAGCCAGGCACTGATCTCTCCCACGATGGTAGCCAGATCGTACTTGGCCCAATCCAGGCCGAAGCCCAGGTGACCGCCAGCCAGCGGACCTTCCACCACAACGTAATCCGGCAAGCGGTTGGTGCGCGAGCTCTTGCGCAGGAAAAGCTGCAGGGCCCGCAGGGATGACACGATGATCCCAAGCTTGGCATCACGGAAGCGCGGGTGCTCTTCCATCAGCGCAAAGGAACCCAGGTGCAAGCCCGCAGCCAGGGTGATGCCGTCAATGCCGGCATCAAGCGCCGCCGACAGGCGCACGCGAAGGGTTTCCTTCGGCGCGTTCATGGTCAGCTTTTCCATGCAGTTTACGAAAATCAGACCGGAGCCCTGCTTCGCCTCCATGGTCCTGCCCACGTGGAGCTTCGTCGCTTCGGCCAGTTGCCCCAGGTCGAACTGCACTACCGACTTGTCGGTATTGGCGACGTTGTACTTGTACTGTTTGAGCTTGTCCTTCACGAACTTGGTATTGAAGCGACGATCGGCGACCGTCTTGACCATCGCATCCGAGATGTGACCGATACCGCCCAGACGTGCAGCTTCAAGCGCCAGATCTGCAGTGGAGATGTCCACCCCCATGCCGCCGATCACGATGGGCACCAGCTCCTGCTTGCCGAAGTGCAGACGGAAATCATCAACTCGTTTCATGAAACCCCTTCCAGACAGACGTAAATGCCAACGCGGGCAATGGGCCACCTTGCGGCCAAGCGCGGCATTATCCCACCGTCCCGCAGCTCATGCTTCTGTTTAGATCAAGGAAAGCCCACTAAGTTGCTCAGGCCGCTTGTCGAGACCATGAGCCGACAGGCGGCGCGACAAGACGAGGCAAAATTTGTTACCTTCGACCCTGCGGAAAATGTCACGAACTCCGCTAAAATCACGCCTCTGAAGCTATCCACGTACAGATGTCGGAACCCACGCCTCCCGCTCAAGAATGCGCTGTCCTGTTTGCCGACCTGGTCGGCAGCACACAGCTGTATCAGCGCGTGGGTGACTCCCCCGCGTTTGAGCTTGTGGACCGCAGCATCCGCGAGATGCGCATCGCTGTCGAAACCAAGCGTGGGCGGGTCGTCAAGCACACCGGCGACGGGCTCATGGCGGTGTTCCGCGAGGCCGACAGCGCTGCCGATGCAACCCTGGCCATCCACCAGGCCCTCAAGGAACTACCTGCCACACCCGAGCAACGCCTGGCGGTGCGAATCGGCTTTCACTTCGGCGCAGTCGTCGCCAGTGGAACCGATGTCTTCGGCGACACCGTCAACTTCGCAGCCCGGCTGGCCGAGCTCGCGTCTCCCGGCAAGGCCATCACCTCCATCGAAACCGCCCGGCGCCTCGGCCCGGAATGGCGTTCGGTACTGCACACGCTGCCACCCCGGGTCATCCGTGGCGTGACGCGACCCGTCGAGCTGTGCGAACTGATGTGTGAGGCCGTGGGCGAACTGACCATCGTCCAGAGCGGACACTTCCTGCTCGAAACCGAACCGGAGCTGCGCCTTTACCTGGACGCCAAGTCCATGGTGCTCAACTCCAGCAAACCCAGCGCCCGGATCGGACGTGACCCGGCGGCTGACCTGGTGATTGCCGACACCCAGTCTTCGCGCCGCCACGCAGAAGTCGAATTGCGTGGCGACAAATTCGTCCTGATCGATCGAAGCAGCAACGGCACCTTCGTGCAGATCGACGGCGAGCGGGAATTCCTGCTCTCACGGGAGGAAGTCGTCCTGCGTGGCCGCGGCCATTTCTCCCTGGGCCGCAGCTGTTCCAACAGTCCTCAGGTCGTCAGCTTCGTCTGTATCTAGGCCGCAGGCCCTTCAGGGTGCCAGTGCCGCGCCCAATGCCTTACCCGTCAATTCCACAGCATCTCCCGCCTGACGAAAAAATTTTCCGAGGGTGAAGAAGCCGTGCACCATGCCCTCGAACTCATGGACCGTCACCGTCACGCCAGCTTCGCGCAGGACTTCAGCATAAGCCCTGCAATCGTCTGAAAGCGGATCACAACCGGCAATGATGAAAGTCGCCGGCGGCAGCCCGTCGAAACGCTTGGCGAGGATCGGCGAGGCGCGCCAGTCGCTCCAGTCTTCCATGTCGGGCAGGTATTTCTCGAAGAACCAGGCCAGGCTTTCCGTATCCAGAAAGTAGCCGTTCGCGTAAGTCCGGCGCGACGGACGCTGACTGAGAATGTCGGTACACGGGTAGATCAACATCTGCAGGGCGGCCTGCGGACCACCGGCATTACGCAATTGCAGGGCAGTCACCGTGCTGAGCGTGCCACCGGCACTGTCTCCGGCAAGGGCGAAGCGGGCCGCATCAATGCCAAGCAAGGCGGCATTGGCGAGGGACCAGGTCACCGCCTGCAGGGCATCATCCACCGCGCCCGGAAAGGGATGCTCCGGCGCCAGGCAATAGTCCACCGACAGCACCGCACAGCCGCTGTAATTAGCCAGTTCACGACACAGCACGTCGTAGCTGGGGATGTTGCCGACACACCAGCCACCACCGTGAAAATAGAAAACCAGCGGCAGAACCGCATCCGGTGGTGCCGCAAGCGGGCGATACAGGCGCGCCATGATGACCCCGTCCCGAACATGCTGGCGGGGAATCGGCACGTCGGTGACCGATGCTACCGCCGGCACTTCAGGGCGCAGGGCGAACTGGAGCTTTTCAAACGAGTGACGGGCCTGATGCACATCCTGCTCGTGGAAGCGCGGAGCGCCTACGCGATAGACCATGTCGAGCAGGGCCTTGGCTTGGGGGTCGAGCGCCATGGGAACAATCCAGAATAATTATTGAGGCTGACCTGAACGATGCAGGCGGCGGCCGGGGAATGACAAAACCAATCAGTTCAAAGACTTGAAAAAACATACGCTACCGTATTTTACCTGAACTTCAGTGCCCGCCAAGCCGCCTGTCGAGCAGGGCCGTGCGCGTCACTGCCGAGTCGAGCTGGGCCAGCCACCACTGCAGCGCCTTGCCCCGCGACGCGACGGGCGTCTTGCGCCAGGCGTAATTGACATGCACCCGGCGCTCGGCCCGCTCCACCCGACGGGCCACCAGTCGGCCGGACTCGATGTAGGGCTGGGCAAGACACTCAGGCAGGAAGCCCACCCCGAGGCCGCGCAGCTGGGCGTCCAGCTTGGCCGGCATGCCCGGCACCGTGAATACATCCTGCCCACCCAGCAGACCAACGCTCAAACCACCGCCCCGTTGCACCGAATCGGCCACGGCAACAGCCCGATGGCGGCGGATCAGTTCGTCGCTCAAGGGCTCGGTCTGGCTGGCAAGGGGATGATGGGGGGCGAGGACAAAGACGAAGCGCTGGCTGCCCAGCGGCTGGACATCGAAACCAGCCAGATCAGCGCTTTCGACCACCATCCCGAGCGCCAAATCGGCCTGACCGGAAGTCAGCGCTTCCAGCGTCCCGGACAGGGTTTCGTCACGCAGCCTGAGCCGGGTGGGCGGATTGAGGGCAAAGAAAGCCTCGCAGAGCTCCAGCACGGTCGTCCGGTTGATGATGCTGTCCACCGCCACCGTGAATTGCGGCTCCCAACCCGTGGCAACGCGCTGCACCCGGTTGGCGACTGCATCGATCTCGACGAGCAGGCGGGCGCCCTCGCGCAGCAGCTCACGGCCGGCTTCGGTTGGACGGGCCTGGCGCGAGCTGCGATCAAACAGCAACACATCCAGCGCATCCTCAATCTGACGTACCCGATACGTTAGCGCACTGGGCACCATGCCGCAGGCGCGGGCCGCGGCAGCAAAACTGCCGGCGTCGGCAATGCGCTGCAACAGGGCGAGGGCATCGGGCGTCAGGACATCGCGGGCAGAAGGCATGGCTTGAGGATAGAACCTGGTTTCATTCAAATTATCTGAATGATGCCATCAAAGGCGCAGGATCGCGATGACCCCGGCGACGGCTACAGTAGAACCCATACACCACACCAGGAGACCACTCATGATCACACTTCGTCGCTCCGCCGACCGCGGCCATGCCGACCACGGCTGGCTCAAGAGCCAGCACTCGTTTTCCTTCGCCGGCTACTACGACCCGGCCCATACAGGCTGGGGCAACCTGCTGGTCATCAACGAAGACCGCATCGCCCCGGGCACCGGCTTCGGCACCCACGGCCACCGGGACATGGAGATCGTCAGCTACGTGCTGTCCGGCGCCCTGGCCCACAAGGACAGCATGGGTAACGTCGTTGCAATTCCGCCGGGTGACGTACAGCGCATGAGCGCCGGCAGCGGCGTGCAGCACAGCGAGTTCAACCACGCCCCCAGCGCAACGACCCACTTCCTGCAGATCTGGATCGAGCCGAACCAGACCGGTATTCCGCCGAGCTACGAGCAAAAGACCTTTACCGACGCCGAAAAGCGCGGCCGCCTGCGCCTCGTTGCCTCGCCTGACGGCGCCGACGGCTCGGTCACCCTGCACGCCGATGCGTCCATCCACGCCGGGCTGCTGAATGGCGACGAAACCGCCACGCTGCCACTCAACCCGGCGCGCAAGGCCTATGTGCACGTGGTGCGTGGCACCCTGCACGTCAATGGCCAGGAACTGCAAACGGGCGATGCAGCCCTGCTTGCCGATGAAAACACCGTGCAATTGTCCGGCGGCCACGGCGCCGAAGTGCTCGTCTTCGATCTCGCCACCTGAGACACTCGCAGCGGGGAGCCTGACCTTCATCCGGAGGCAGGCGCCCCCGCTTACCGACGTCACCCATGAGCATGCAGATCCCCGTTTCCCTGGAGGGCCGCAGCCGCCCTGCCCTGCGTATCGCGCTGAGTTACTACGTTGCCAACGGCCTGTCGGCCGCCCTTGGCCTGCTGCTCATATCGGGCGGCGTGCATCTTTTTCTTGGCGCCTTCGCCGCCTCCGCTGCGTCGGTGGGCGTCATCGTATGCATTCCGCCCGATCAGGTGGCGCCCAAGCACCGAAAGTTCTGGCATTTGCTGCCCGCCGCGCTGATCGGCCTGCCCCTGTTCTTCGGCGTGCAAGCCCTGCACGCCGCACCGCTTTACCTGGGCCTGCTGCTGGTACCGGCCACCTTCATCGCCTTCCTGGCGGCAGCCTGGGGCAAGCGCGGGCTGCCGATCTCCGTTTCAGTGATGTTCGCGATGATCTTTTCGATGGCGGTACCGGAATACGCCAAGAGCGGAACCGCCCTTGCCAGCAGCCTCTATTTCGCCCTGGGTGCCAGCCTCTATCTGATTTACGCCACCCTCGCCAACGCGCTGCTCAACGGACGCTACCGGGTGCAGATGCTGGCCGATACGCTGCTGGCCCTGGCCGGCCTGATGCGTACCCTGGCGCAGCAATTCAGCCCACTCGGCACAGCCGACGCGCAAGGCCAGACGCCCCTGATCGGCCAGTCGCTCAAGCAGCAGGCGGCGCTGGCCGAGCACCTGCAAACCGCCCGCGACCTGCTGCTCGAATCGCCCCGCACGCCCCACCGACAACGCCTGGCCGGCATGCTGATGCAGATACTCGAGATGCGCGACCATCTGCTGGCCTGCGAACTCGACCTCGACACCCTGAAAACCCATCCGGGCCATGCCCCCGGCCTGCACGAACTGAGTGAAGTGCTCGATCAGCTCGCCGACGAAATCGAAGGGCTGGCCGACGCCCTTCTGACCGGACGCCAGCCGGGCCCCGGCCAGGACCGCCGCCTCCATCTGGCCAGCGTCCCCTGGGGGGAGGAAGCGCCGTCAGCCAGAAACGGCAGCGCCCCCTCACCGGGCGTGCTGGCGCGCGGGCTGGCCAACCGGGTCGGCAACATCAACGACGAAACCCTGCGTCTGCTTGCCCTGGCCCGCGGCGAAGCCGAGCCCGACCTGGTCATCGTGCGTGCCGCTTGGCAGACCTTCGTCAGCCCCACCACCTGGTCGTGGCGGCCTTTCGTCGCCCTGTGGCGCTGGGATGCGCCGCCGCTGCGTCACGCCATTCGTGCCGCGCTGGCCATTGGCAGCGCCTACGCCATATCGCTGGCGCTGCCCTGGGGCACGCACGACTACTGGATCCTGCTGACCATCGTGGTGGTGCTGCGCGGCAGCCTGGCCCAGACCCTGGAACGGCGCAACAGCCGCGTGGCGGGCACGCTGATGGGCTGCGTGCTGGCCGGTGCGCTCCTCGCCACCCATTCCCCGCCCCTGGTGATGCTGGCGATTCTGACCCTCTCCCAGGCCATTGCCCACGCCTTTGCCGTTAAGCGCTACCTATGGACTGCCGTTGCCGCCACCGTGCTGGGCCTGGTCCAGGCCCACCTGCTCAATGCCGGCACCAGCCCGGCCTTCGAAGTCCTCGAACGCATCGCCGACACCCTGATCGGGGCGGCGATTGCGTGGGCGTTCAGCTACGTGCTGCCCTCGTGGGAGCGCACCCAGATCCCGGCCCTCGTGGCCCGCACCCTGGCTGCCCAGGCGCGGCACGCCCGCATCGCCCTGGGCCTGGGACAGTTGCAGGCAGTGGACAACGAGCCAGAGCTGGAATGGCGGCTGGCCCGTCGCGAAGCTTACGACAGCCTCTCTGCACTGGTTCAGGCCACCCAGCGCGCGCTCTCGGAACCCCGCGCCGTGCGTCCGCCACTGGAGCCCCTGGGTCACCTGCTGGCCCACAGCTACCAGCTCCTCGCCCAGCTCACTGCAGTAAAGACCCTGCTGCTCCTGCGCCGTGGCCGCCTGGACACCGAGCGAATCCGCATCCCATTGCTGCAGACCACGCAGCACATCGAAGCCAGCCTGCTGGCCCGCCAGCCGGCCGTTGTCGCCGGCAGCCTGCGCATCGACAGCGCACCGGGCCCGGTGACCCTGCCCGACCCTTTCGAGCACGACCTCAGCCCCTGGGCCCTGCGGCGGCTGGATCTGGCAAGCGGCATCGCCCTGCAGGTGCGCGAAGACGCGGAACAGATCCTGCGGCCAGTCGTTCAGCAAACGTAGCGCTCGAGCCCCAGCCCGGTCATGTCGATGTCCGGCGAGCGGCCGGATATCAGGTCGGCCATCACCCGCCCGGTACCGGCCGCCATGGTCCAGCCAAGGGTGCCGTGGCCGGTTCCCAGAAAGAGATTCGGGTAGGCGGTAGCACCGAGAATGGGCGTGCCGTCCGGCGTCATTGGGCGCAGGCCGGTCCAGAAGCTCGCCTTGCCCACATCTCCAGCGTGCGGAAAGAGGTCCGTCACCACGTGCTCCAGCGTGCGCCGCCGCGGCGCGCGCAAATCCAGGTTGAAGCCGGCCAGCTCGGCGGTGCCGCCCACGCGGACCCGCGCCCCGAGGCGGGTAACTGCCACCTTGTGGGTTTCATCCATCACCGTGGATTCGGGCGCACCTTGCGGGTCGGTTATGGGCACGGTGATCGAATAGCCCTTGACCGGATAGATCGGAAGGTCGATGCCCAGCGGCCTCAGGAGCTGCGGCGAGTAACTGCCCATGGCCACCAGACAGGCATCGGCGGAGATCAAGCCGGTATCTGTATCCACACCCAGGACGTGCGTGCCGTCATGCACCAGACCCTTGATGCGCGTGCCGAAACGAAACTCCACCCCCAGTTCGGCGGCCATCGCGGCAAGGCTGCGGGTGAACTTGAAACAATCGCCGGTTTCGTCGCCGGGCAGCCACAGGCCGCCGACCACCTTGTCGCGCACATGGCCAAGGGCCGGTTCCTTGCCGATGCAACCGTTCCGGTCGAATAGCGTGTAAGGCACGCCGAAGCGTTCGAGCACCGCCATGTCGGCGCCAGCGGCATCCAGCTGTTTCTGGCTGCGGAACATCTGCAGGGTGCCCTGCGCACGCTCGTCGTAGGAGATCCCGGTATCTGCACGCAGCTCACGCAAGCAATCGCGGCTGTACTCCGCCAGGCGCAGCATGCGGCCCTTGTTGCGCTCGTAGGACGTTTCGTTGCAGTTGGCCAGCAGCTTGACGACCCACGACCACAGCAGCGGATCAAGCTTCGGCCACAGCACCAGCGGGCGGTGCTCCATCATCAGCCACTTGATCGCCTTGATGACCATGCCCGGCGACGACCAGGGCGCCGAATAGCCCGGCGACACCTCTCCCGCATTGCCGAAGCTGGTTTCCAGCGCCACATCTTCCCGGCGTTCCAGCACGACCACCTCGTGACCGGCCTTCGCCAGAAAATAGGCGCAACTCACGCCGATCACGCCACCACCGAGAACAAGAACTTTCATGACGGGCTCCCTTGCGATGAGATTCACAAGCAATAGCAGGGCCAGGTGGCCCGTCACGGATACTCAAGACGCGTCGACAACCTCGTCAGTGGTGACCTTGAAGCTTTGCAGGGTGTTCGGGCCGAAGGTGTTGCTGATGGCCACGTCGGCAGCATCGCGACCGCGGGCGATCAGCACCCGGCCGATGCGCGGGATGTTGTTGCGGGCATCGAAGGTGTACCAGGTGCCATCCAGGTAGGCCTCGAACCAGCCTGCAAAATCCATAGGGCCATAGGGCGGCGGCGTTCCGATATCCCCGAGGTAGCCGGTGCAGTAGCGGGCCGGAATGTTCATGCAGCGACAAAAGGCGATGGCCAGGTGGGCATAGTCGCGACACACGCCGGCCTTTTCGTGGAATACCTCGAAGGCCGTCTTGGTACGCCGCGCGTGCTCGTAGCCGAAGGTGATGTGCCGATGGACGTAGTCGCAGATCGCCTGGACCCGTGCCCAGCCCGGGGGAGTCTGGCCAAACAGCTTCCAGGCCACATCCGACAGGCGATCGGTTTCGCAGTAACGACTGCCGAGCAGGAACATCAGGGTCTCGTCGGGCAGCTCCGTTACCGGCGTCTGGCGGGCATCGGGAACGACAACGTCGGGCAGCCCGGAATCCCGTATCAGTGCGCTGTTCGACAGGGTGAGCAGGCCCTTGGGGGCGATGATTCTGCTGCACCAGTTACCGAAACTGTCCCGATAGGCCGTCATCGGCACCGGCGGGTTGGCGATCATGTGATCGGGAATGATCATGTCGGAGACCCGCGTGTAGTGCACGCTGAGGCTCAGGATCATCGGGGTCGGCTGGGGGCAGTCGTAAACCAGTTCGTAACCTATGCGGATCTTCATGGTGAGACTCTCCTGCTGAGCGCCGGCACCTGCATCAGGCTGACCGGCGGTGGGTTGTTGTAGGGCTTGGATCAGACAAGTGTCCGGCGCAGCGATTCGACGATCACCTTGCGCAGGGCAGCCCAGGGGCGGCCGCCCTCAAAAACGTGTTTCTGGTTGATTTCCAGTTCGATGCCCACGTAGGCATCCGGCGGCAGGCGCCGACGAAACCAGTGGGTCAGCCCGTCGCCCTTGCCCGCGTAGGGGTAATTGCGACGCACCGCGAGCCCGGGGGCACAGGCCTTCAGCGAAGCCTTCCAGCGCGCGCACAGATCCACTTCGCCGGGGCGTCGCGGGTCGTACAGCAGGCCGACATCGGCCCGCCGGACCTCGCCATCGAGCTCCGGCGTAAAACTGTGCGACGACAGGTGAATCACCGCGCCATGCTCGGCAATGGCCTGCCTGACCAGGGCTTCGGCCCGGGCCCGATAAGGCTGGTAATGAAGCGCCAGGATGGCCTGCCGCGCAGCAGCCGGCAGCTTGCGAACCACGTCGGCATGAAGCGTCGGATTGCCCGCCGAACGGTTCAGGTCCACCAGCAGACGGCTCACCGTTGAAGACAGCAGCGGCGCCTCGAAGGCCTCCGCCAGCGCCTCGGCCATGACGAGGGCGCCCGGATCGTAGCCCCGGTGGGTTTCCAGCAAGGCCTGCTGATCCAGAAACAGGTCGGCGTACGGCGCCGGAATCAGGTTGCCGCCGTGCTCGCAGGTAATCACCAGCGCCGGGCGCTTCATGGTGTGTCGTTTTCGCGCATTGCTTCCAGCATACGGCTCAGCTTGCCAAAGGATGGGGGTTTATTTTTGCAGCACGTAAGTGCCGGGCGCCGCACACAGGGGTTTCAGGCTGCCCCCGGCCACGCCCATGGACGGCGGAGCGACGGGTTTGCCGGAGCGGGCCCCGAGCCACGTATTCCATTCGGGCCACCACGATCCTTCATGCGTGGCGGCCGCTTCGAGCCAGGCGTCCGGGTCGAGATAGCGGCCGTCACGGGGGCGGGTCAGCACCTGATAGCTGCGACCGGGCACGCCGGGCGGATTGACGATGCCCACGTTGTGGCCGCCGGAACTGAGCAGGAAGGTGATTGGGACATCGGCAAGCAGGTGCAGTTTGTGCACCGAACGCCACGGGGCGACGTGATCACGAACGGTGGACACGCAGAAGATCGGGCAGGCGATATCGGTCAGCGCCACCGGTTTGTCGCCCACCGGGTAGCGGCCGCTGGCCAGGTCGTTGTGCAGGAAGAGGCGCCGCAGGTACTCGGCGTGCATGCGGTACGGCAAGCGGGTGCCGTCGGCGTTCCAGGCCATCAGGTCGCTCATCGGGTGGCGCTCGCCCATCAGGTAATCCTTGAGCATGCGCGACCACACCAGATCACGGGAATTGAGCAACTGGAAGGCGCCAGCCATCTGCGCGGAATCCAGATAGCCCTGGTCCCACATGATGTCCTCCAGAAAGCTGATCTGGCTGTCGTCGATGAACAGGCCCAGCTCCCCCGGCTCGGTGAAATCGGTCTGCGCCGCCAGCAGCGACACCGACGCCAGGCGCTCGTCGCCGTCGCGCCCCATGGCCGCAGCGGCAATCGCCAGCAAGGTGCCGCCCAGGCAGTAGCCGGTGGCGTGGATCTGGTGGCCCGGCACAACGGTGGCAACCGCATCGAGCGCCTCCATCACACCCAGCTGCAGGTAATCGTCCATGCCCAGGTCGCGTCCCTCCAGGCCGGGATTCGCCCACGAAACGACAAACACGGTGTGCCCCTGGTCCACGAGGTACTTGATCAGCGAATTGGCCGGCGACAGATCGAGGATGTAGTACTTCATGATCCACGACGGCACGATCAGGATCGGTTCGGGCTGCACTTTCGTGCCGGCCGGGGTGTACTGGATCAACTCGATCAGGCGGTTGCGAAAGATCACCTCGCCCGGCGTGGCGGCCACATCGCGACCGACCCGGAAGGCCTCGGCGCCCGCCGGCGGAGAATGCTCGCGCTGGCGCCGGGCGTCCTCCATCAAATTGCGAAAACCCTGCACCAGGTTGGCGCCGCCGGTTTGCATGGTGCGTTCGAGCACCTCCGGGTTGGCCCACGGAAAATTGGCCGGCGAAGCCACGTCCAGCAGTTGCCTGACCGTGAAACTGACCACGTTTTCATGGTGTGGCGAAACACCGTGCACACCGGTTGTGGCGTCCCGCCACCAAGCCTCGGTGAGCAGATAGGACTGGCTCATCACGTTGAACGGCCACATCTGCCAGCCCGGGTGGATGAAGCGGCGGTCCGGCAGGCCCGGTTCGATGCCTGGCGTACCCGGCGCGCGACCGGCCTGCAGTACCAGGCCGGGCATCCGGCCCAGCGCCTCGACCAGCTTGCGGGCCAGTTCGGCCTGCTCCGTCGGGTTGTGGGACAAGTGCTTGAACCAGTCGTCGAAAGCCATGCCCAGCGCCGCCGGCGAGATGCCACCGGTCAGCTGGGCAAGCCGGGCGTGGGCAAAGCGATCGAGGTTGCTGCCCGGTCGGGGCAGCACGGAGACGGCGACATTGGTCATCTGGAATCAGCTTTCGGGAGTTGCGGACGGGCCGGAACGTATCGGCACAGCCGATCATCGCCGCCCGCGCACGCCCGGTCTGTGCGCCACCGCGCAAAGCCCCTTGCCCGATACTGCCGTTGATCGCCGGTTTGCCCTAAGCTCCGGGGATTGCCTACTAACCCGCTCCCGCCAGCCATGACCTCACTCCAGCGCCACAAGGAACGCCACCGCACCGACCGCATCGGCTGGCTACGCGCCGCCGTTCTGGGCGCCAACGACGGCATCGTATCCACCGCCAGCCTGGTGGTTGGCGTGGCCGCCGCCAGTTCGAGCCACAGCAGCATCCTGGTGACGGGTGTTGCCGGACTGGTGGCCGGCGCCATGTCGATGGCGGCCGGCGAATATGTGTCGGTGCATTCCCAGGCCGATACCGAAAAGGCCGACCTCGGCCGCGAGCGCATCGAACTAGAAACCGCGCCAGCCGCCGAACTGCGCGAGCTGACCGCAATCTACGTAGGCCGCGGCCTGGAATACAAGCTCGCCGCGCAGGTGGCCGAACAGCTCATGCAGCACGACGCCCTCGGCGCCCATGCCCGCGACGAACTCGGTATTTCGGACGCGCTCAGCGCACGGCCGGTACAGGCGGCCCTGGCCTCGGCCGCCAGTTTTGCGGTGGGCGCCGCCCTGCCCCTGGCCGTCACGGCGCTGGTGCCCGGGCAGGGTTTGATCCCGTGGGTATCCGGCACATCCCTGGTTTTTCTGGCCCTGCTGGGTGCCGTCGCGGCCCAGGCCGGCGGCGCCAGCCCGGTGGTCGGCGCGGCGCGGGTCACCTTCTGGGGTGCGCTGGCCATGGCGATCACCGCCGGGGTTGGCGCCCTGTTCGGCGCGCCGGTCTGATCAACGCTCGGTCAGGGTCAGCAGAATGTCGGCGTACCACGCGCAGTTCAGGCCCAGAACTTCATCCAGATAAAGATCTCGCCCGCCCACATCCAGGCGCGCCGAGTGAATGCCGAGCAAACGCCACGGCAGATCACCAAACTCGTCGGACGGCCCGGTAACCCGCATCACCACCGGCGCGCCACTGCTGCCCCGGTGGGTGCGCGCATCGGTCAGGAAATACCCCTCCCCCTGAAAGCGCAGCCCGAAGGACGAAGCGACAATCCCGTGACGCACCACCGGCACGTGATGCAGCGTGTCGTGAAAGCCCAGCGGAAAGCCCAGCACCAGCAATGAACTGCCCACCTCCACCTGGTCGAGGGGGCCCAGCAGGTGCTGCGGCGTAAAGGCCCGATAGACCGTCGTGGCGGGCAGCGCGGCACGGTCGATCTCGATCACCGCCACATCGATCTTTCCCGCGCGGTCGCGCCCCTGGTGCCAGACACTCTGGCCGTCGCGATAAAGGGGAATCGAAAAGCCGGTCGACTCCGCCATGTTGGCGGCGTTGATGTGCAGCTCGATTTCAAGGCGGTCCGGAAAGTGCCGGCTCGGCTCGTCGAAAATCACATGCCGGCTGGTCACCAGATACAGCCGCTCGTCGCGTGCAAAGAAGAAACCGCTCGCATTGGTACGCCGCCGCTGCTGACCGAAAGTAAAGATGCGCGCAGCAGTGAGGAGAAGGGATTCGATCATCGGCCCAAAGTGGACGTGAAAACGGCAGGATGAACCTGCCGTTGGATACCTGAAAGCGGATCAGCGCTTGATGCGCGAGATCTTCGTGCCTTCGATGCTCAGGCTGGCCATCAGGCCCTGCTGGTCAAAGATGAAGGCGTAGGCATCGTTCTTGAGGGTCGAGGACGACAGGTTCTTGGCAGCGCCTTCATTGACCACGACAACCGTCGGGCCCACGCCGATTTCCCAGCCCTGGGACTTGTCGAGGTACTTGACGGCCTTGTCGCTCATCAGGAACACAACATAGCCATAGGACTCGGCGCCAGCCTGCCAGCCCCACGAGGCGGACACGGAGTTGTAATAACCGCTGTACTGGGAGCCCTTCATCAGGACACCTTCACCGTAGCTGCCACCAAACACCAGGCCGGCCTTGATGATCTTCGGAAAGATCAGGATCGCCCGCGCAGTCTTGGAGAGGGTTTCTGCAGTCGGATTGGACTTGTACAAGGTCTGCAGGGCCTGGGCAGAATCCTTGTTCAGGTCTTCAGCGCTGGCGGCATAAACGCTGCTGCTGACGGCACCCAGAGACAGTGAAGCGGCGGTCACGAGAATGAGCTTGTGGAAAGTGCGACGGATATTGTTCATTTGTTTGTCCTTTCGGTTGCTCCGTAATCGTTTCCGATTGCAGAAGACGGATCAAGCGGCGAAGGGCAATCGGCAAATGCCAACCAGTACGCCGCGAGGTTTCATGCTGCTCTCAAGTTATAGACACTTCCGTGCGCCAGCCAACACAACGGCAATATGACGAAACGCATTTACCGGGACTTCATCGGGCGCAGATTGCCTTCCCAGATGCAGCCCATCCGCCCGCAGCGATAGCGGCGCAGCGGGACGAAAATACTCATCAACAGATCCACGAAGCGCCGCTCTATGCGGTAGGCACTGCCGTTGCAGCGCGGGCATCGGCGCGGGCGGCTGGCGTCGTGGCTGTCGTCGTTCTTCACATCAGCGCCGACTCACAAGAAAGCCGACCAGGAAGCCGAGCACGGCGGCACCGCCGAGAACCTGCCAGGGGTTCTTGTGAACATAAACCTGGGTAAAATCGGCAGCGTGGCGAGCCTGTTCGCCAACCCGGCTGCTCGCTTCGTCAAGGCGGGCCCGCGCGGCATCCAGCGAATCGAGGACGCTGCTACGCGCCGAGGCATATCCCTTGGCCGTGGAATTGGCAACGTCGTCCACCAACGCGTTCGCCTCGCCGGCAGCACTCCTGAATTCCTTGACGAGAAAGTCCTTCCCGTCTTCGGCGGCCCCACGGATTGCATTCAATTCGTTAGTCATGATCCCTCCTGCTGCAGGTGAATGGCATGAGTGCCATTGCGAGTAATCATCTTGCGCGGCCGCAGCCACGGCGTCGGTGCGCTACCGAACCAAGACGACCAGCGGGCAGCTCACAGGCGCATCGAGACGGCCCACGGCATGGCCGACTGCTGCGTCAGTCCACCGGCGATGCCCGGCTGCGGAGATCCCGCATCCACCCGCACGCCGCACACGAGGGCATCCTGGTCGTCCGGCCGCAGCCGTGTCTCGGGGGGCATCAACAGCCTGTCGAGCCCGCACACAATGTCGGCCATGTCGGCCGAACTCGGAATCCAGGCCATCCCGCCGGCAACGCCAAGGGTGCCCAGCACAATCGCCACGACCACGACCATCGGCCAGGATTGTTTTGAAACCTCTTCGGTATGCATGACATGGCCCCGCTTGTGGTGATGTCCGACTATCTGTCAAGCGCGGGACAGGGTCCGTTCGCTGGCACGCGTAGCCCGAAAATGTGCGTATCAACGCCGTCTTGCCTTGCCGCGGGCGTACCACTTCATGGCCGGCAGCACTGACATGCCATGGGCCAGGATCGAGGCGGCCACGGTGACCAGGGTCAGGCTCACCAGATCCCGCGCCAGCTCGCCCGCCACGCCGTGGTGCAGGGCAAACATCAGGTAGAACACCGAGCCGATCCCGCGGATGCCGAACCAACCGATCATCGCCCGCTGCTGCCCCGGCAGTGCCATGCCCGGCGTCCCGGCCAGCACCGCCAGCGGGCGCACGATCACGAACAGCAGCGGAATGAACCACCACAGCGCCGGCGACCACCGGACATAGGGCAGCATGGCCCCGATGATGAGCACGATGGCCAGCTCCGCCAGCCTCTCCAGACGCCCGTTGAAGACCTGCACGGCCTGCGTCATGGTGGCGCTGGCATGCCGGGGATGGGTGGAGCGGGCGCCATAGCCGTGCACCTGGGGCGCCGCGGGTCCGGGGGGAAGCTCGTTCTCCAGCGGC
Source organism: Zoogloea oleivorans (assembly GCA_030157785.1). Classification (GTDB taxonomy): domain Bacteria; phylum Pseudomonadota; class Gammaproteobacteria; order Burkholderiales; family Rhodocyclaceae; genus Zoogloea; species Zoogloea oleivorans_A. The sequence continues at coordinate 119,764 of JAOAUC010000061.1, read as the reverse complement.
TGCTCGCGCACCCGGTTCAGGGCCAGGCCGGCGGCGAACACCGCCAGAAAACCCGAGGCCAGGCACAACTGCGCCGTGCCATAGGAAATAGCCACCAGGCCAAGGGACAGAAATTCGTCGAGCCCCACCGCGCTGTGATGGCGCGTACGCAGATGCACCACCAGCATGCCGATCAACGAACCCAGCAGCGCCCCGATGGCCAGCCCGCCGCAAGTCGCCCACAATAAATCCACCGTCCACCAGCGCCAGCCGCCCTGCCCCAGATCGCGCAGGCCCAGCAGACCCAGCCCGAGAAACACAAAAGGAAAGGCCGAGCCGTCGTTGAGCGCGCCCTCGCCGGCCAGGCTGAAGCGCACCAGATCGGGCCGCGTACCCGGCTCTGCCTGCACCCCCGAGGCCAGCACCGGATCGGTCGGGGCGAGGATGCCGCCCAGCAAGACCGCCGCCCCCAAAGACAGATCCAGCCCCAGAACGCCAACCACTGCAATCATCCCCACGGTAATCGCCATCGACGGAAAGGCCAGACGCAGGGGCAGCATCCAGCGCCGGTCGCGCATCGGCACTCCCAGCTGGAGGCCGACCGCGAACAGCGAAATCAGCACCGCCAGCTCGGCCAGCGACTCCAGCAGGGCGGCATGGCGAAACGGGTCGGGCGCGATAAGGTCGAGACCACCGGGGCCGAGCACGTAACCCAGGCCCAGGTAGATCATGGCACTGCTGAGCGGCAGCCGCCCGAGCAGCGTCCCCGCCAGCACCAGGGTGATGAGCAGGATGCCGACGCACAGGGACCACTGGGCAATCGTCATTCAGGTCATCTGGCTGATGGTCTTGCGGAAACGGCTCAGGGACGCGGCGAACAGCACCGCACCAATGACCACGATGGCCAGCAGTTGCGGCCACACCACGTCGAGCCCGGCGCCCCGGTACAGGATGGCCTGCCCGGCCGCCACGAAATGGGTGGTCGGCGCCGCCAGCATCACGTCCTGCACAAACACCGGCATGCTCTCCCGCGGCGTAGACCCGCCGGAGAGCAACTGCAGGGGCAGCAATACGAGTACCAGCAACATGCCGAACTGGGGCATCGAACGCGCCAGCGTGGCCAGAAAGATGCCCATCGAGGTGGTGGCAAACAGGTGCAGCGCCGCGGCCAGCATGAACAGCGCCATCGAGCCCTGCACCGGCACCTGCAGCGCCCCCTGCACCACGAAGATCAGCGCCACCATGGCTGCCAGCAAAACCACCAGCCCCATCGACCAGACCTTGGCCAGCATGATCTCGGCCGGCGTCACCGGCATCACCAGCAGGTGTTCGATGGTGCCGTGCTCGCGCTCGCGGATCAGCGCCGCCCCGGTGAGGACGATGGCCAGCATGGTCACGTTGTTGATGATTTCCATCAGCGAGCCGAACCAGGCCTGTTCCAGATTGGGATTGAAACGCATGCGCAGGGCCAGCTCGACCGGCGCGCTTGCCGTGCTCCGGTAGCGCTGCACGAATTCGCCGACCTCGCCGGCGACGATCTGCTGGATATAGGCGTTGCCGGTAAAGGCCTGGCTCATCCGGGTGGCGTCCACGTTGAGCTGCGCCACCGGCGAACGCCCGGCCAGCACGTCGCGCTGGAAGTTGGGCGGAATGTCGAGCACGAAGGTGTAATCGCCCTTGTCCATGCCGGCGTCGGCCTCGGCGAGGGAAATCATCTGCGGCGTCTTGAAGTGCGGCGGGTAGAAGCTCGCCACCAGGCGCGCCGACAGGGGCGAGCCATCCTCGTCGATGATGCCGATGGGGGCGTTATGGAGGGTTTCCGGCATGGCCGTGGCGGCCACGTAGATCGACACCGTGAAGGTGTAGGCGATCAGCACCAGCATCATCGGATCGCGCACCAGGCTCCACAGTTCCTTGACGCCCAGACGGTAAATGTTGGCCCACATGCTCAGGCCTCCTGCTTCTTCAAAAACAGCACGGCGGCGCCGAGGATCACCGGCACCGCGAGCAACAGCGGGCCGAAGGCCGAAGCCAGCTCCGGCAGGTCGAGGGCCTTGTTGAAGACGCCGCGGCTGATGGTCAGAAAGTGCGTGGCCGGGTAGATGTTGCCGATGAAGGCACCCAGCCCTTCCAGCGACGACACCGGGTTGAGCAGGCCGGAGAACTGCACGCAGGGAATGATGGTGCCGATCATGGTCACGAACATGGCAGCGATCTGGCTGCGCGTGAAGGTGGACGCCAGCAGGCCGAAGCCCGTCGAACACACTACGAAGACCAGCGCCGCCAGCGCCAGGGTGAAAAAGCTGCCCTTCACCGGCACCCCGAAAACGGTGATCGCCAGCACCGTGAGGAGCAGGAAGTTGAACATCCCCAGCACGATGTAGGGCAACTGCTTGCCAAGCAGGAATTCGGTGCGCGTCACCGGCGTGACGTACAGGTTGATGATCGAACCGAGTTCCTTCTCACGCACTACCGATAGCGCCGTGAGCATGGCCGGAATCATCATCAGCAGCATCGGGATCACCGCCGGCACCATCGCCGGCAGGCTGCGCACGTCCGGGTTGTAGCGGTAACGGGTTTCGAGACTGCTGGCCACCACCGGATGCTGGCCGAGCCGGTGCACCGCCATATCCACCAGCCACAGCTGATGGATGGCCTGCACGTAGCCGCGCACGGTTTCGGCGCGGGTCGGCATGGCGCCGTCCACCCACGCGCCGATGCGTACCTGGCGGCCCCGCTGCACGTCGCGGCCGAAGCCCGGCGGAATCTCGATGGCCAGCGACAGCTCGCCACTGCGCATGCGCCGGTCCAGCTCGGCATAGTCGGCAATCGGTGCCTTCTCGATGAAGTAGCGCGAGCCCGACAGATCGAGCGCATAGCTCTGGCTGAGGCCGCTCTGATCATGATCAAGCACCGCGTAGCTCAGGTTCTCCACATCGAGGCTGATGCCGTAACCGATGATGAACATCAGGATGGCCGTACCCAGCAAGGCCAGCGTGGCGCGCACCGGATCGCGCTTGAGCTCCAGGGTTTCGCGCAGGGTGTAGCTCCAGGCGCGGTTGACGCTGAAAAACCGGCGCTGCGGCCGGGCGGGCGTGCTGGCTAGCGGCGACGTGGCCGACGCGGCATCGGCCGGCGCCTCGCCGGAAGCTTCTTCCAGGTAGGCGATGAAAGCCTCCTCGAGTGTCGCCGCCCCACGCTGCTGCACCAACCCGGCCGGCGTGTCACTGACCAGCACCCGTCCGGCGTGCATCAGCGAGATGCGATCGCAGCGGGCCGCTTCGTTCATGAAGTGGGTCGAGATGAAGATCGTCACCCGGTCACGCCGGGCCAGGTCGATCATCAATTGCCAGAACATGTCGCGGGCGATCGGATCGACGCCCGAAGTCGGCTCGTCAAGAATCAGCAGCTCGGGCTTGTGCACCATCGCCACCGCCAGGGACAGGCGCTGGCGGATACCCAGCGGCAAATTCTCGGGCAAGTCGTCGAGCACCCCGGCAATGTCGAAGCGGGCCGCGCTCTCGTCCACCCGCGCCGCAATCTCCGCCTCGGGCACCTGAAACAGGCGCGCATGCAGCACCAGGTTCTGGCGCACTGTCAGCTCGCCATACAGCGAAAAAGCCTGCGACATGTAACCGACCCGCCGGCGCGTGGCGATGTTGCCGGAATCGACCGGCGTGCCGAACAGCAAGGCCTGCCCTTCGCTGGCCGGCAACAGGCCGGTGAGCATCTTCATGGTGGTGGACTTGCCGCAGCCGTTCGAACCGAGGAAGCCGAAGATCTCGCCCTTGCGGATGCGGAAATCCACGTGATCGACGGCCACGAAGTCGCCGAAGCGCATGGTCAGTCCGCGCGCCTCGATGGCGATTTCCCCGGCGTCGCCGTCGGCCATCGGCGGCACCACCACCGCCTTGTGCCCGCGCCGCCGGTCTTCGGGCAACAGCGCGATGAAGGCGTCCTCCAGCGATGCGCTGCCGCTCCGGCCCTTCAGTTCGGCCGGCGTGCCGGTGGCCAGAATCCTGCCGGCGTCCATCGCCACCAGACTGTCGAAGCGCTCGGCTTCTTCCATGTAAGCGGTGGCGACAATCACGCTCATGCCGCTGCGCTCGCCGCGGATGTGGTCGATCAGGTCCCAGAACTGCCGGCGCGACAGGGGATCGACGCCGGTGGTCGGCTCGTCGAGGATCAGCAGGTCGGGGTCGTGAATCAGTGCACAGCACAGGCCGAGCTTCTGCTTCATGCCGCCCGACAGCTTGCCCGCCGGGCGGCTCAGGAAGGTCTTGAGGCCGGTGCTGGCAGTCAGTTCGTCGATACGCCGACGGCGCTCGGCGCCGTCGTGACCGAACAGGCGCCCGAAGAACTGCAGGTTCTCCTCCACCGACAGGGTCGGGTAGAGATTCCTGCCCAGGCCCTGGGGCATGTAGGCAATGCGCGGGCACACCGCATTGCGGTGGCGAACGCTGCCCATGTCGCCGTCGAGGGCTTCCACCCTGCCCTCCTGCACCACACGGGCACCGGCCAGCAGCGACAGCAGGCTGGACTTGCCGACCCCGTCGGGGCCGATCAGCCCGACCATGCAGCCGGCGGGAATGTCGAGGGTGATGGCGTCCAGCGCCAGGGTCTTGCCGTGGTGCAGGGAAACATCCACCAGCCGGGCCACCGCCGGCACGGCAGTCATTGCGGCGCCTTCACCGCCAGTTCAGCCGGCCAGCCGGCCTGCGCGTCGAGCTTGAGCCACGCCACCCCCGGCAGGCCGGTCTTGACCTGCTTCACGTTGCGCTTGAGCAGCGCCGGGTCGATCCGCGCCTTGACGCGGAACATCAGCTTCTGCCGCTCGCTGGCGGTTTCCACGGTCTTGGGGGTGAACTGGGCGGTAGTCGCCACGAACGACACCCGGGCCGGAATCACCGTGCCCGGCGCCGCATCGAGAATGATGTGCACCTCGCTGCCCAGGGCAATGCGGCCGGCGATGGTTTCGGGCAGGAAGAAGGTCATGTACACATCGTTCAGGTCCACCAGGTTGAGCACCGTGCCGCCGCCGGCCAGCACTTCGCCGGGCTGGGCCACGCGGTACTGCACGCGTCCGTCGCGCGGAGACTTGAGCTGGCTGTCGGTGATGTCGGCCTGCACGCGGGCGATGGTGGCGTCGGCAGCCGTCACCGCCGAGCGGGCACCCACCACCTGGGCGCTGGCCGCATCGATGGCCGCCTGCGCCGCGGTCACCTGGGCCTTGCCGGCACTCACGGCGGCCTCGGCGCTGCTGCGGCGGGCCCGGTCGTCATCCAGTTCCTGCTCCGAGGCGGCCCCTTCGGCCGACAGGGTGGTCGACCGCGCCAGACGCCGCCGGGCTGCATCCAGCTCGCTGGCCCGCTGCAGTACCACGGCCTGCGCGGCCAGCTTGTCACTGCTGCGCACCACCACCTGGGCCTCGGCCGCCAGCACGGCATTGAGCGCCTGCTGACGCTGGGCGCGGGCTTCGTCGCGCTGGGCGTCGAGTACCTGGACCTGCATCGTCGCCAGCGGCTGGCCCGATTTCACGAAGTCGCCTTCATTGACCAGGATGCTGTCCACCCGTCCGGCCAGCTTGGCCGCCACGTCGATCTCGGTGGCCTCGATGCGCCCGTTGCCGCTGGTGAAGCCCTCGCCCGGCCCGGTCTTGCGCAGCGCTGCCCAGATGAAATAGCCACCAGCCACGACGGCCACCAGTACGGCAATCAGGATGCCGAGCTTCACGGGGCTGAGTTTTTTCGAGGCCGGCGGGGCCGCGGCGGGCTCTGCCGGCTTTTCGGCGGGCTTGGGTGGCGCTTCGGCCTGGGTCGCCGGTTCAGCCTTGGCAGCCGGCGCAGCGACGGGTTCGGGAGGCGGCGCGACGGCTGCCACCGGCGGCGCAGCCGGCTCGGCCGGCGCGAAGCGCTCGACCCGGCTCGACAGCAGCGTCCAGCGCATGTGCACCAATTGCTGCTCGGCGGCGATCAGCAGGTCGCGCTGGGCGTCGAGCACCGTCACCAGCGCGGCAGTGTCCTTGTCGTAGGCGGGTTCGGCGGGCGGAGCGGGTACGCCGGGCGTTGCGGGCGTGGTGGGCGAGTTCATGTCAGGGGACCGGGTTTTAGCGGGCGGAGCGTTCTGCCGGGGCCACAGCAGCCGCGGTGGCCGGTGCAAGGTGTGGGGCGCCGCCGCCGAGGGCGACGTACAGATCCACCCGGCTGGACAACAGCGCCCGGCGGACCTGCACCAGTTGCTGGGCGGCCGTCAGTTGTTCGCGCTCGGCGTCGAGCACTTCGAGGAAGGCGGCCGCGCCGTTGGCGTAGCGCAGCCGGGCAAGGCGTGCGCGCAGGGTCTGCACCGCCACCGTGGCCTGCAGGGTGCGCACCTGCTCGCCCAGCCACTGGCGGGCAGCGAGGGCGTCGGCGGTGTCGCGGAAGGCGTCCTGGATGGTTTTTTCGTAGCGCGCCACGGCTTCATCGCGGAGCGCCTCGTTGAGCGCCAGGTTGTTGCGGTTGCGCCCCCCGTCGAAGAGGGGCAGCAGCAGGCTCGGGGCGATGTTCCAGGCGCTGCTGCCGGCACCGAACAGGCCATTGAGCTCGGCGCTCGCCGTGCCCAGCGAGCCGGTCAGGGCGATGCGCGGAAAGAAGGCCGCCCGCGCCGCGCCGATGTTGGCGTTGGCGGCCCGCAACTGGTGCTCGGCCGCCACAATGTCCGGGCGCTCGGCCAGCAGATCGGAAGGCAGGCCGGCCTGCAGCTCGCGCATCACAGCACCATCGTCGATGCCGGCAGGCAGCAGATCCGGGCCCACCGACGCACCGACAAGCAGATCCAGTGCATGGGCCTGACGGGCGCGCGCCAGTTCCAGCTGGGCGCCCAGCACCACGGCCTGCTGGTGCAGGGTTTCCACCTGGGTCAGGTCGAGCCGCGAAGTGGCACCCACTTCGACCCGCCGCCGGAAGATGCGCAGGGATTCGGCCCGGCTGGCGATGGTCTGGCGTGCCAGCAGCAGGCGCTCGTCGAGTTCGCGCAGGCCCAGGTAGGCATTTGCCACCTGGGCGATGAGGCTGATGCTGACCGCCCGGCGGGCCGCGTCGGTGGCCAGGTAGTTTTCCAGCGCCGCATCCTTGAGGCTGCGCACCCGCCCCCAGAAATCCAGCTCCCAGCTGTTGATGCCCAGGCCAACCTGATACTGGCTGGCAATCAGCGGCTTGCCGGTGAAGTTCAGGTCGGCGGGAATGCGCGAACGGCCGGCATCCACGCCGAGGCCAAGGGTCGGAAACTGTGCGGCCCGCTGGATCCCGTAGCTCGCCCGGGCTTCCTCGACGCGCAGCACGGCCACACGCAGGTCGCGGTTGTTGTCGAGGGCGAGGGCAATCAGGGCCTTCAGATGCGGGTCGGCGAAGTAGTCCTGCCAGGCGGCAGTCTGTACCGGTGCGTCGGCGGCAGGCCGCTCGCCCGGGTAGGCGGCGGCCACCGGCAGCGGCGGTCTGGCGTAGGGCGGCGCCATGGACGCGCAGCCGGCCACGCTGCCGGCCAGCAGCAATGCTGCCCAGCGGGCGGTGATCGGATTGAAGCCAGTCATGGAGTCGGGGCAGATACAGGGCAGACCCGCAGTCTGCGCACCGCCCCCGAGGCCGGTCTGTCTGCTGACACACACAGCTTGTCTGGGTGCGACAGCACACGGACCCGCCCGGCATTTCTATCCATTCTCCCCGTCGATACGCATAACCCGCGGCAGTGAAGGCCGGATGAGCATGGACACCAGGACACCAAAGACCGGATCGGACTTCCACCGGCCCTTCATCATGGCGTGGGGCTTCTGCGTGGTTTTCTACTTCCTGCAGTACGCGCTGCGCTCGGCACCGGGCGTGATGGTGCCGGAGCTGACCGCCGCCTTCGGGCTGTCGGCCCTCGGCGTGAGTTCGCTGATCGGCCTCTACTACTACACCTACTCGGCCTTCGCGATCGTCTCGGGGGCGTGCTTCGACCGTTACGGGGCCAAGTACGTGGTTCCGGTCGGGCTGCTCATGCTGGCGGCCGGCGCGGTCCTGTTCGGGCTGGGTTCGGCAAACGCCGCCGAGGGCGGACGGCTTCTGCAGGGCGCCGGGTCGGCCTTCTCCTTCACCGGGGCGGTGTATCTGGCCACCCACGGTTTCCCGGGACGCTATCTGGCCACCGCCATCGGCTTCACCCAGTGCTTCGGCATGCTCGGTGGCGCCGCCGGCCAGTTTGCCGTCGCCCCGCTGATTCATGGCGTCCTCGGCTGGCAGCAGTTCTGGATCTACGGCGGCGTGGCGACGACGGCCCTTGCTGTCGTGCTCCTCGTGGTCACGCCGGGCGGGCACGCCGAACGCACCACGGCGCAGGGCTCGATCTGGTCAATGTTCACGCCCTACAAATCCGTCCTCAGTAACCCCCAGTCCTACCTGTGCGGTTTCGCCGCCGGGCTCCTGTTCTTGCCGACCACAGTGGGCGACATGATCTGGGGCGTGTCCTTCCTGCGCGAAGGCTGGCACATCGGCTACGGCGAGGCGGTCAACCGGGCCGCCATGGTGCCTCTTGGCTGGGTCATCGGCAGCCCGCTGCTGGGCTACCTGTCCGACCACCTCGGACGCCGCCGGCCGGTGCTGATCGGCGGCGGGGTGTTCATGCTCGTGGTGTCCCTGGCCATCCTCTACCTGCCCCACGGCATCCTGCCGCCTTATCTGGCGGGCTTCCTGCTGGGCTTCGGCTCCGGCGCGGCGATGATTCCCTACACGATCATCAAGGAAGTGAACGCCGACGAGGTAAAGGGTAGCGCCACCGGGGCGATCAACTTCCTGGTGTTCACCCTCAGCGCCCTGATGGCCCCGGCCTACGGCTGGATACTGGTCGAGGTTTCCGACGGCGGCGCCCTGAGCCTGCCGGTCTTCCAGAAAGCCGGAATCGTTGGCGTCGGCGGCATCGTGCTCGCCATCGTCCTGTCGTGCTTCATCCGCGAAACCGGCGCGCGCTGCGTCCCCAAAACCAATGATGCGCCGCCCCCCGACGCGGCCAGGCCCGCTGGAGCCACACCATGAACCTCTTCGCCCGCGACATGACCCCCGGGGTCGATCTGACCCGCCCGCGGGGCACCGGCCCGGTGCGCAGCCAGCATCCCGTGTATGTCGACCTGCTGCCGCCCTGCAACGCCGCCTGCCCCGCCGGCGAGAACATCCAGGCCTGGCTGGATCTGGCCCAGGCCGGAAAATTCCGCGCCGCATGGGAAGCCCTGATCCGCGACAACCCGCTGCCGGCCGTGCATGGACGCGTCTGCTACCACCCCTGCGAAAGCAGCTGCAACCGCCAGGAACTCGACAGTGCCGTCAGCATTCATGCGGTAGAGCGCTTCCTGGGCGACCTGGCCACGCGGGAGGGCTGGCCGGTGCCGGCCGGCGCGCCCGCCAGCGGCAAGCGCGTGCTGATCATCGGCGCCGGCCCTGGCGGCCTGTCGGCCGCCCATCACCTCACCCAGCTCGGCCACCAGGTCGAGATCCGCGAGGCGGAGGCTGCGCCCGGCGGCATGCTGCACTTCGGCATTCCCGCCTACCGCCTGCCGCGCGAGGTGCTGATGCGAGAAGTACAGCGGATCGAAGCGACGGGCGTGCGCATCGTTCTCAATCACAAGGTCGAGGATCTGCTGGCCGAACAGGCCGCCGGCAAGTTCGACGCCGTCTTCATCGCCATTGGCACCCACATCGGCAAGCGCATCGACATTCCGGCCCGGGATGCGCCCCGCGTGCTGACCGCCATCGGCCTGCTGCACGACGTGGAAACCGGCGCAGCCCCCAGACTGGGCCGGCGGGTCGTCGTGTATGGCGCGGGCAACACCGCCATGGACGCGGCCCGAACCGCCAAACGGCTCGGCGCCGAGGACGCGCTGGTCGTCTACATCAAGGACCGGGCGCATATGCAGGCCCACCCTTTCGAGGCCGACGAAGCCCTCGCCGAAGGCATCCGGATCAAATGGCTCAGTGCCATCAAGGCCATCGACGGCACCGACATCCAGCTTGAAGTGATGCGCCTCGACGAAGCCGGCACGGCGCAGCCCACCGGGCAGTTCGAAACCCTGCACGCCGACAGCGTGGTGCTGGCCCTCGGCCAGACGGCCGACAGCGGCTTTCTCGGCAAGATCGCCGAAATCGTCCGCCAGCCCGACGGCAGCGTCGAAGTGACGCCCGACATGATGACCGGCCGGGCCGGCATTTTTGCCGGCGGCGACCTGGTGCCGGGCGAACGCTCGGTCACCGAGGCGACGGGCCATGGCAAAAAGGCCGCCCGCCACATCGACGCCTGGCTGCGCGGCAGCACCTTCATCCGCCCGCCGCGGCATCCGCAAATCGCCTTCGCCGGGCTGAACCTGCCCATCTACGCCGACGCTGCGCCCTCCAGCCAGCACGAATTGCAGGCCAGCTCGCGCAGCACGGGCTTCGACGAAGTGATCGGCGGCATCGACGAAGCCGCGGCGCTCCACGAAGCCCGACGCTGCCTGTCCTGCGGCAACTGCTTCGAGTGTGACAACTGCTTTGCCGCCTGCCCCGAGGACGCCATTCGCAAGCTCGGGCCGGGCAAGCGCTACGAGATCAACGACGCCCTGTGCACCGGCTGTGCCGTGTGCGTCGAGCAATGCCCCTGCCACGCCATGGAAATGGTCGCCGAGAGCGCCTGACAAACACGAGAGGCCATGATGGGAAAGAAAACAACAATGGACGGCAACACGGCCGTCGCACACGTGGCGTACCGGGTCAATGAGGTCTGCGCCATCTACCCGATCACGCCTTCGTCCACCATGGCCGAACTGGCCGACCAGTGGGCCGCGGAGGGACTGACGAACATCTGGGGCAATGTGCCGGTGATTCAGGAAATGCAGGCCGAAGGCGGTGCCGCCGGCGCGGTTCATGGCGCCCTGCAATCGGGCGCCATGACGACCACCTTCACCTCGTCGCAGGGCCTGCTGCTGATGCTGCCCAACATGTTCAAGATCGCCGGCGAGCTGACCTCGACGGTCTTTCATGTGGCTGCCCGCTCGCTCGCCACCTCGGCCCTGTCGATCTTCGGCGACCACTCCGACGTGATGACCATCCGCACCACCGGCTTTGCGCTGCTCTCGTCGGCCAACGTGCAGGAAGCCCACGACATGGCCCTGATCGCCGAGGCCGCAACCCTCGAGGCGCGGGTACCTTTCGTGCATTTCTTCGACGGCTTTCGCACCTCCCACGAGCTCAACACCCTGGAGCTGATCTGCGACGACCACATGCGCGCGATGATCTCCAGCGATCTGGTGCGCGCCCACCGCGGCCGCGCCCTCAACCCCGAGCATCCGTTCATCCGCGGCACGGCCCAGAACCCGGACACTTTCTTTCAGGCCAGGGAGGCCGTCAGCCCCTTCTACGCCCGCGTGCCGGGAATCGTCGATGGTGCCATGGCGCACTTTGCCGCCCTCACCGGCCGGCATTACCAGCTCTTCGAATACGAAGGTGCCGCCGATGCCGAACGCGTGCTGATCATCATGGGCTCCGGGGCCGAAACGGCCCGGGAAACGGTAAAGACGCTGGTCAGCCTGGGCGAAAAGGTCGGCGTGATCCAGGTGCGCCTGTATCGCCCGTTTTCATCGGCGCATTTCCTGGCCGCCCTGCCCCCGTCGGTGCGGGCCATCGCGGTACTGGAGCAGACCAAGGAAGTCGGCGCCGCCGGCGAACCCCTGTACCTGGACGTGCTCGCCACCCTTGCCCAGGGCTTTGCCGTTGGCGCCTGGGGCGAAGACGTGTCGATGCCCCGCGTCATCGGCGGACGCTACGGCATCGCCTCCAAGGATTTCACGCCGGCCATGGCCACCGCCGCCCTCGACGAGCTGGCCAGGCACGATGCCAACGACTGCTTTGCCGGGCGCAACAGCTTCACCGTCGGCATCGACGACGATGTGTCCCACAGCAGCCTGACGGTCGATCCCGAGTTTTCCATCGAGGCCGACACCGTTACCCGCGCGGTCTTCTACGGGCTCGGTGCCGACGGCACGGTGGGCGCCAACAAGAACAGCGTGAAGATCATCGCCGAGGATGCCGGGCTGTTCGCCCAGGGCTACTTCGTTTACGACTCCCACAAGTCCGGCGCCCAGACCATATCCCACCTGCGCTTCGGGCCGACGCCGATCAAGGCGCCCTACCTCATCGCCTCGGCCGGTTTCGTGGCCTGCCACCAGTTCGGCTTTCTCGAACGGCAGGACGTGCTGCGGCTTGCCGCGCCCGGTGGCGTCTTCCTCCTCAACAGCCCCTACGGGCAGGCCGACACCTGGGACCAGCTGCCCCGCACCGTGCAGCAGCAGATCATCGACAAGCGGCTTCGCCTGTTCGTCATCGACGCCTCGAAGGTGGCCCGCGACGCCGGCCTCGGCGTGCGTACCAACACCGTCCTGCAGACCTGCTTCTTCGCCATTTCCGGCGTGCTGCCGCGGGATGTCGCGATCCGCCACATCAAGGAATCCATCCGCAAGACCTACGGCAAGAAGAGCGACGCCGTGGTGGACAAGAACTTCGCGGCCGTCGACAGCACCCTTGCCTGTCTCTACGAAATCCCGGTGCCTGCCACTGCCAGCAACCCGCACGAGCGCCCGCCGGTGGTGGCCGCCAGCGCACCGGACTTCGTGCAGCAAGTCACCGCCCGCATGCTGATCGGGCGCGGGAACGACATTCCGGTGAGCCTCATTCCGGCGGACGGCAGTTTTCCATCAGGCACCAGCGCCTACGAAAAGCGCAACATCGCCGACGCCGTGCCGGTCTGGGAAGCCGCGCTGTGCATCCAGTGCGGGCAGTGCAGCTTCGTTTGCCCCCACAGCGTCATCCGTGCCCGCTATTATCCCGACACCGCTCTCGACTCTGCACCCGCCACCTTCAAGTCGGCCCCGGTCAATGCCCGCGGCTACCCCGAAGCGCGCTTCACGCTGCAGTTTTACGTGGAAGACTGCACCGGCTGCGGACTGTGCATCGAAGCCTGCCCGGCCATCAGCCCCGACAGCCTTCCCGATGCGCCGCAACACAGGGCCATCAACATGGCCGACAAGGCGCCGCTGCTGGAAGGCGAGCGCGCCAACATCGCCTTCTTCGAGTCCCTGCCGGTCAATGACCGGGCCCGGGTCGATTTCGCCAACGTGCGCGGCATCCAGTTTCTCGAACCGCTGTTCGAGTTTTCCGGCGCCTGCGCCGGATGCGGCGAAACCCCCTACCTCAAGCTGCTCTCCCAGCTCTTCGGCGACCGGGCGCAGATCGCCAACGCCACCGGCTGCTCATCCATCTACGGCGGCAGCCTGCCGGTCACACCGTGGACCACGAACAAGGAAGGCCGCGGCCCGGCCTGGTCGAACTCGCTGTTCGAAGACAACGCCGAGTTCGGCCTGGGTTACCGGCTCGCCGCCGACAAGCACGTGGCGCTCGCCCGCAGCCTGCTGGCCGAGCTGGCGCCGCAAGTGGGCGAAGCGCTGGCGGCCACGATCCTCGCCGCGCCACAGACTCACGAATTCGAACTGCGCGCCCAGCGGGTCCGGGTGGCCGAACTCAAGACCGCGCTGCTGGCCCTGGGCAGCGAGCCCGCACAGGATCTGCTGTCGGTGGTGGACCATCTGGTCCGGCGCAGCATCTGGATCGTCGGCGGTGACGGCTGGGCCTACGACATCGACTACGGCGGGCTCGATCACGTGCTCGCCAGCGGGCGCAACGTCAATGTGCTGGTGCTCGACACGGAGCTGTATTCCAACACCGGCGGCCAGGCCTCGAAGGCCACGCCGCTGGGTGCCGTGGCCAAGTTTGCGGCGGCCGGCAAACGCGTGCCGCGCAAGGATCTGGCCCTGCAGGTCATTGCCTACGGCAACGTCTACGTTGCGCAGGTGGCCATGGGCGCCAACCCGCAGCAAACCCTGGATGCCTTCCGCGAAGCCGAGGCCTACGACGGGCCGTCCCTGATCCTCGCCTACAGCCAGTGCATTGCCCACGGCATCGACATGCGCTTCGGCATGGAACAGCAGGACCTGGCCGTGGCCTGCGGCTACTGGCCGCTGCTGCGCTTCAACCCGGCCCTGCGCACGGTGGGCAGAAACCCCTTCCAGCTGGACTCCCCGCGCCCGCAGATTCCCTTCAAGGACTACGCCTACAAGGAAATCCGCTATTCGTCCCTGGCCCGCACCCGCCCGGATGACGCCGCCGCACTGCTGGTCGAGGCCCAGGCGGCCATTGCCAGCAAGTACCAGTTGTACGAAGACCTCGCCGCCCGCGACCAGGCGGCAGCAAGCGCCTGAAGCGCTAGACGCCCGTCGGCACCGTCGGCGGGATCGGGATTTCGTTGGCCAGCGGATTGCCGGCCTCAAAGTCGTCGATGCTGGCGATAGTGGTCGCACAGATGGTGGTGATGGCTTCGCGGGTGAAAAACGCCTGGTGCCCGGTGACGATCACATTGGGAAAGGTCAGCAGGCGCTCGAAGAGATCGTCGGTGATGATCGTGCCCGACAGGTCATGGAAGAACAGCGCCGCCTCCTGCTCGTAGACATCGATTCCGAGGCCGCCGAGATGGCCTGACTTCAGCGCGGCGATGACGGCTTCGGTATCGACCAGCCCGCCGCGACTGGTGTTGATCAGCAAGGCGCCCCGCTTCAGGCGGCCGAGGCTTTCCGCGTTGATGATGTGGTGGTTGTCGGGCGTCAGCGGGCAGTGCAGCGACACCACGTCGGCACGGGCGCCGATCTCGGCCAGCGCCGCATAGCGTCCGCCAAGGGTTTCAAAATCGGGCACGGGATGCGTGTCGTAGCCGATCACCTCGCAGCCGAAGCCCACCATGATCCGCGCGAAGGCCCGGCCTATCCTGCCGGTGCCCACCACGGCCACCGTCTTGCCGTGCAGGTCGAAGCCCATCAGCCCGTCCAGCGAGAAGTTGCCGTCACGCACCCGGTTGTAGGCCCGGGGAATCTTGCGGTCGAGGGCCAGCAGCAGCGCCACCGCGTGTTCGGCCACCGAGTAGGGCGAATAGGCGCTCACCCGCACCACCTTGATGGCCGCCCGCGCCGCGGCCTGCAGGTCCACGTTGTTGAAACCGGTACTGCGCAAGGCCAGCAGGCGGCATCCCCCCGCCGCCAGAGCAGCCAGCGTATCGGCGTCGGCGGCGTCGTTGGGCAGGATGCACACCACCTCGTGGCCCGCCGCCAGCGCCAGCGATTGTGCGCCGAGGGGCACATCGAAGAAGTCGAGCTGATGGCCGGATGCGGCATTGGCGGCGTCGAGGAACTCGCGGTCGTAACGCACGGCACTGAATACGGCAACTTTCATGGAAGTCTCCCAGGGGTTCGGAAGCGCCCGATTGTCCATATGCCCCTGTGCCAGTCTGTGTTGTGGCGTACACACCCGCAGCCTACGTGCGACAGCGAACCGACGCCCGCCGGCATGACGCGCAGATTGACGTTCACCCTGTTCCGACCACTGGAAGGCACCCATGAACGCAACCCGGCAGTTACACGGACTCGGCCAGAGCCTGTGGCTCGACAACATCACCCGCACGCTCCTCGACGACGGCACGCTGGCACGCTACATCGCCGAAGATTCGATCACCGGGCTAACCTCCAATCCGAGCATTTTCGATGCCGCCATCGGCAGCGGTACGGCCTACGACACGGCGATCACCGCGAAGACCCTGCTCGGGCTGAGCGGCGAGGCGCTGTTCATCGAACTGGCGCTGGATGACCTGCGCCGCGCCGCCGACCTGCTGCGGCCGGTCTTCGACGCCACTGACCAGATCGACGGCTGGGTGTCGATGGAAATCTCGCCGCTGCTGGCCGCCGACGCTGGCGCATCGCTTGCCGCGGCCCGGCAGATCCATACCCAGGGGCGGCGCAAGAACCTGTTCGTGAAGATTCCCGGCACCCCGGAAGGGCTGATCGCCATTGAAGAGGCGATTTTTGCCGGCATCCCGATCAACGTGACCCTGCTGTTCTCCTGCGCTCATTATCTGGCGGCGGCCGAGGCTTACCTGCGCGGCGTCGAACGGCGCGTCGAAGCCGGCCTCGACCCCTGCGTGGCTTCGGTCGCGTCGCTGTTCATCAGCCGCTGGGACGTGGCCGCCAACCCGCAACTGCCGGCAGCGCTGCAACACAAGCTGGGCATCGCCGTGGCCGGGCAAAGCTACCGGGCCTACTGCACGCTGTTTACCTCGCCGCGCTGGCTCAAGCTGGCGGCCGCCGGCGCCCGACCCCAGCGCCTGCTGTGGGCCAGCACCGGCACCAAGGACCCGCAGGCTTCCGACACCCTGTACGTCACTGCACTGGCCGCCCCCGGCACCATCGACACACTCCCCGAGAAGACTCTGCACGCCTTCGCCGATCACGGCACGCTGGCCGGCGTAATGCCCATCGACGGCGGCGACGCCGACGCGGTACTGGCTGAAATCGCCCTCGCCGGCGTGGATGTAAATGCCCTCGCCGCCCGCCTGCAACTCGACGGCGCCGAGGCCTTCGTGAAATCCTGGCAACAACTGCTGCAGCGCATCGACGAAAAATCGGCCAATCTCGACGTGACGCCGCCCGCCACGCCGACGCCATGAGCCCCGAGCTGACCCGGCGCCCCGAGTGGCTGGCGCTCGGGCAACACTTCGCCGAAATCGGCAGCCTGCACCTGCGCGACCTGTTTGCCGCCGACCCGGCCCGGGGCGAGCGCTTCACGGCCGAAGCCGCCGGCCTGTACCTGGATTACTCCCGCCAGCGCATCACCGTCGACACCTGCCCGCTCCTGTTCGCGCTGGCCGAGGCCTGCGCGCTGCCGCAGCACATCGCGGCCATGTTCCGCGGCGATCTCATCAACACCACCGAGCACCGGGCCGCACTGCACGTGGCCCTGCGTGCTCCGGCCGGCGAACAGATATGGGTGGACGGCCGTGATGTGGTGGCTGATGTGCACGAGGTGCTCGCCCGCATGGACGCCTTTGCCTACGCGGTACGCACCGGCAGCTGGCTCGGTTACACCGGCCAGCCGGTGCGCAACGTCGTCAGCATCGGCATCGGTGGCTCCGACCTGGGCCCGGTGATGGCCTGGGAAGCCCTGCGCGCCTACAGCCGCCGCGACCTGCGCTTTCGCTTCGTGTCCAACGTGGACGGCACCGATCTGGCCGAAGCACTGCGCGACTTCGACGCCGCCGAAACCCTTTTCATCGTCTGCTCGAAAACCTTCACCACCCTCGAGACCCTGAGCAACGCCCACGCCGCCCGGGAGTGGTGTGTGGACGCGCTGGGTAGCGACGCCGCCGTGGCCCGCCACTTCGTTGCGGTGTCTGCCGACGCCGAGCGGGTTGCCGCCTTCGGCATCGCCCCGGCGCAGATGTTCGGCCTGTGGGACTGGGTCGGCGGGCGCTACTCGATGGATTCGGCAATCGGCCTGTCCACGCTGCTGGCCATCGGCCCGGCCGCCTTTCGCGACATGCTGGCCGGCATGCACGCCATGGACGTGCATTTTCGCGACACGCCGCTGGACCACAACCTGCCGGTGCTGATGGGCCTGCTGGCCGTGTGGAACAACAACTTTCTCGACGCCGCCACCGTTGCCGTGCTGCCCTACGAGCAATACCTCAAACGCTTTCCGGCCTACCTGCAGCAACTGGCCATGGAGAGCAACGGCAAGCACGTCACCGTGGACGGTGTCCGCGTCGATTACGCCACCGGGCCGATCTACTGGGGCGAGCCGGGCACCAATGGCCAGCACTCCTTTCACCAGTTGATCCACCAGGGCACCCGCATCGTGCCCTGCGATTTCATCGGTTTCGGCCAGGCTCTCAACCCCCTGCCGGTCCAGCACGACCTGCTGATCGCCAACATGCTGGCCCAGGGCGAGGCCCTGGCCTTCGGGCGCAATGCCGACGAAGTGCGCGCCGAAGGCACGCCCGACGAGCTGGTGGCCCACCGCTGCTGCGAGGGCAACCGCCCGAGCAACACCGTCCTCGCCGCCCGCCTCACGCCCTGGTCGCTGGGCACCCTGATTGCCCTCTACGAGCACAGCGTATTCGTGCAGGGCGTCATCTGGAACATCGACTCTTTCGACCAGTGGGGTGTCGAACTGGGCAAGCAGCTGGCCGGCACCACCTTTGCCGAACTGCGGGCCACCACGCTGCCGGCACTCGCTCACGACAGTTCCACCAACGCCCTGATCCGCCGCTACCGCCTGCTCCGCGACAGCCTCGCCACGGGAGCCTGCCCATGACCCCCTCGCTCAGCCCCCTCGCCGGTCTGCCCGCCCCGCCGGCCCTGCTGGTGGATGTTGCCGCACTGCTGGCCGCCTACACCGCATTCACGCCCGACCCGGGCATCGCCGCCCAGCGCGTCGCCTTCGGCACCTCCGGCCATCGGGGCAGCGCCTTCACGCGCAGCTTCAACGAGGCACATGTGCTGGCCATCAGCCAGGCCATTTGCGACACCCGCAAGGCACGCGGCATCGACGGCCCGCTGTTTGTCGGCATCGATACCCACGCCCTGTCCGGCCCCGCCTTCGAAACGGTGCTGGAAGTGCTGGCCGCCAACGGCGTAGACACGATGATCGCCAGCGGTGGCGACTTCACCCCCACTCCGGCGGTCTCCCACGCCATCCTGGCCTGCAACCGGGGGCGTCGCAGCCGCCTTGCCGACGGCATCGTGATCACCCCGTCCCACAATCCGCCGGACAGCGGCGGCCTCAAGTACAACCCGCCCAACGGCGGCCCCGCCGACAGCGACATCACCCGGCACATCCAGGACCGCGCCAACGCCCTGCTCGAAGGCGGCCTGAAGGACGTCCGGCGCATGCCCCTGAGCGAGGCGCGACTGGCCGCCACCACTCATGCACACGATTACCTGGGCGCCTACGTGGCCGACCTGGGCAGCATCATCGACTTTGACGCGATCAGGCGCAGCGGCCTGCACATGGGCGTCAACCCGCTGGGAGGTGCCGGCGTGCACTACTGGCGGCGGATCGCCGAGCACTACCGGCTCGACCTCGACGTGATCAGCGAAACCGTCGATCCGCAGTTCGCCTTCATGGCGGTGGACCGGGACGGCAAGATCCGGATGGACCCGTCCTCGCCCTGGGCCATGCAGGGGCTGGTCGGGCTGAAGGATCACTTCGACATCGCCTTCGCCTGCGACACCGACCACGACCGCCACGGCATCGTCACCCCTGCCGCCGGCCTGCTGCCAGCCAACCACTACCTCAGCGTCGCCGTCGACTACCTGTTTCGCAACCGGCCCCGGTGGAACGCGGCCGCCGCCATCGGCACCACCGTGGTCGGCAGCGCGATGATCCCGCGCGTGGCGGCCAGGCTCGGGCGCCCGGTGGTCGAACTTCCGGTCGGCTTCAAGTGGTTTGCCGACGGCCTGTTCGACGGCAGTCTCGGCTTTGCCGGCGAGGAAAGCGCCGGCGCCAGCTTTCTGCGCCGTGACGGCAGCGTGTGGACCACCGACAAGGACGGCATTGTGGCTGCGCTGCTGTCGGCCGAGATCTCCGCCCACAGTGGCATCGACCTCGGCGTGCTGTACACGGCGCTGGGCGCCGATCTCGGCGAAGTCTTCAGCGATCGCCTTGACGCCCCCGCCACCCCGGCCCGCAAGGCCGCACTGGCGCGTCTCACCCCGCAGCAGATCACCCGCAGCGAACTCGCCGGCGACCCCATCGAGCAGGTGCTCGACACGGCCCCCGGCAACGGCGCGCCAATCGGCGGGATCAAGGTGATCACGCAAAAAGGCTGGTTCGCCGCCCGCCCTTCGGGCACCGAAGACATCTACAAGATCTACGCTGAGAGTTTCCACAGCCTGGCCCATTTGCAGCGCCTGCTGGACGAAGCGCAGAGCATCGTGGACGCCGCGCTCGCCGGCCAGTGAGCCCCTTTATTTGCCCCGGTCAATCCGGCCCTTCGACTGACACCCTTACGGGAGCACCGATCATGACCACGCTCAGCCCCGACCTTCTCCACCGCATGCACGCCTGGTGGCGGGCCGCCAACTATCTGTCCGTCGGGCAGATCTACCTTCGCGCCAACCCGCTGCTCGAAGAACCGCTGAGCCTTGCGCACATCAAGCCGCGCCTGCTCGGCCACTGGGGCACCACTCCGGGGCTGAACTTTGTCTATGTGCACCTGAACCGGCTGATCAAGGATCACGACCTCGACATGATCAACATCATCGGCCCCGGGCACGGCGGGCCGGGCCTGGTGGCGAGCACCTACCTCGAAGGCTCGTACAGCGAAACCTATCCTGACATCAGCCAGGACCGGGACGGCATGCAGGCCTTGTTCCGGCAGTTCTCGTGGCCTTACGGCATTCCCAGCCACGTAGCGCCGGAAACCCCCGGCTCGATCCACGAAGGCGGCGAGCTGGGCTATTCCCTGGCCCACGCCTACGGGGCGGCCTTCGACAATCCGGGCCTGATCGTGGCCTGCATCGTCGGCGACGGCGAAGCCGAAACCGGCGCGCTGGCCACCAGCTGGCACTCCAACAAGTTCCTCAACCCGGCCCGGGACGGCGCGGTGCTGCCCATCCTCCACCTCAACGGCTACAAGATCGCCAACCCCACCGTGCTGGCGCGCATCGGCCACGCCGAACTCGCCGAACTGTTCCGCGGCTACGGCTACGCGCCGCATTTTGTCGTTGGCGACGAGCCGATGGCGATGCACGAACAGATGGCCACCACCCTCGACAGCGTGCTGGCCGACATCCGGGCGATCCAGGCCGCCGCCCGCGCCCCCGATGCGCCCCGGCCGCCGCCGCGCCCGCTGTGGCCGATGATCGTGCTGCAGACGCCCAAGGGCTGGACCGGCCCGAAAACCGTCGACAAGCTGCCGGTGGAAGGCACCTGGCGCGCCCACCAGGTTCCCATCGCCGACTTCAAGACACCCGAACACATCCGCCAGCTCGAAGACTGGATGCGCAGCTACGCCCCTGAAGAACTCTTCGATGCCACCGGCAGCCTCCACGCCGAATTCGCCAGCCTGGCCCCCACCGGCCCGCGCCGCATGGGCGCCAACCCCCACGCCAACGGCGGCGAACTGCTGGTGCCGCTGGTGATGCCCGAATTCCGCGACTTCGCGCTTGCCGTGCTCACACCGGGCAGCGTCCGGGCCGAAGCCACCCGCGTGATGGGCAGCTTTCTGGCCGAAGTGATGCGACTCAACCTGCCCGAGGCCAACTTCCGCCTCTTCGGCCCCGACGAAACCGCCTCCAACCGCCTCGGCGCCGTCATCGACATGAGCGGCAAGGCCTGGATGGCCGACATCGAAACCGGCGACGACCAGCTCTCGGCCGACGGCCGGGTGATGGAAGTGCTCTCCGAACACCTCTGCGAAGGCTGGCTCGAAGGCTATCTGCTCACCGGCCGCCACGGCCTGTTCTCGTGCTACGAGGCCTTCATCCACATCATCGATTCGATGTTCAACCAGCACGCCAAGTGGCTCAAGGTGTGCCGCCAGATCCCGTGGCGAAAGCCGGTGGCGTCCCTCAACTACCTGCTCACCTCCCACGTGTGGCGCCAGGATCACAACGGCTTCTCGCACCAGGACCCGGGCTTCATCGACCACGTGGCCAACAAGAGTCCGGAGGTGGTGCGCATCTACCTGGCCCCCGACGCCAACTGCCTGCTGGCCGTCACCGACCACTGCCTGAAAAGCCGCAACTACGTGAACCTGATCATCGCCGGCAAGCAGCCGGAATGGCAGTGGCTCGACATCGATGCGGCGATCCGCCACTGCACCGCCGGCGCCGGCGTCTGGGACTGGGCCAGCAACGACGCGGGCGAACCCGACGTGGTCATGGCCTGCGCCGGCGACGTGCCGACCCTCGAAACCCTGGCCGCCGTGACGCTGCTCCACGACTACGTGCCGGACATCCGCATCCGCCTGGTGAACGTGGTGGATCTGATGACCCTGCAGCCCCCCGCCGAACACCCCCACGGCCTCGACGACGACGCCTTCGACGCCTTGTTTACCCGCGACAAGCCCGTCGTCTTCGCCTTCCACGGCTACCCCTGGCTGATCCACCGCCTCACCTACCGGCGCCACAACCACGCCAACCTGCACGTGCGCGGCTACAAGGAAGAAGGCTCGACCACCACCCCCTTCGACATGGTGGTGCTCAACAACATGGATCGCTACCAGCTCGCCCTCGACGCCATCCGGCGCATCCCGCGCCTGCGCAACCGGGTCGACGAAGCCACCGAGCGCTACCGCCAGACCATCGCCCGCCACAAGGCGTGGGTCAGCGAACACGGCGAGGACATGCCCGAAGTACGCGACTGGCAATGGACGGGGCCGCGCGCATGAGCCCCCTCATCCCCGCTGCCGCCCTCGACCGGCAGTGCATCGACACCCTCCGCTTTCTGTCGGTGGATGCGATCCAGAAGGCCAACAGCGGCCACCCCGGCCTGCCCCTCGGCGCCGCCCCGATGGCCTACACGCTGTGGAGCCGCCTGCTGCGCTTCAACCCGCGCAACCCGGACTGGGCCGACCGCGACCGCTTCGTGCTGTCGGCCGGGCACGGCTCGATGCTGCTCTACAGCCTGCTTCACCTGTGCGGTTTTGCGCTGAGCCTCGACGACATCCGCAACTTCCGCCAGCTCGGCAGCAAGGCCCCGGGCCACCCGGAACGCGGTCACACGCCGGGCATCGAAGTCACCACCGGCCCCCTCGGCCAGGGCTTCGCCAACGCCGTCGGCATGGCCATCGCCGAAGCCCAGCTGGCGGCCCGTTACAACCGCCCTGGCCACACCATCATCGACCATCACACTTACGTGCTGGCCGGCGACGGCGACCTGATGGAAGGCGTCGTCCATGAGGCGGTGTCGCTGGCCGGACACCTGCAACTGGGCAAGCTGATCTGCCTCTACGACGACAACCGCGTGACCCTGTCGGCCGGCACCGACATCAGCTTTACCGAAGACAGCGCCGCCAACTTTGAAGCCTGCGGCTGGCACACGATCACGCTTGCCGACGGCAACGACGTGGCAGCCATCTTTGCCGCACTGGAAGCCGCCCGGGGCGAAACCCGGCGCCCCTCGCTGATCCTGGTACGCACGCTCATCGGCTATGGCTCGCCGCACAAGGAAGGCAGTTTCGAGGCCCACGGCTCACCGCTCGGCATTGAGGAAGTGCGCCTGACCAAGGCGGCCCTCGGCTGGCCTGCCGAGCCGCCCTTCCTGATTCCGGAGGCCGTCCTCGCCCACCTGCGCGAGGCAGTCTCGCGTGGCGCAAGGCTCGAAGCTGCCTGGAACATCCGCATGGCCGCCTACACGGAGGCCTTTCCGGAGCTGGCCGACGAACTCCAGCGCAGCCTGCGCGGCGGGCTGCCACCCGGCTGGGACCGGGACATTCCGGACTTTCCTGCCGACGCCACCGGCATGGCCACGCGGGTTGCCTCGGGGCGCGTGATGAATGCCATCGCTGCACGCCTGCCGGCCCTCACCGGCGGCTCGGCCGATCTCGACCCGTCCACCAAGACCGCTCTCAAGGGCCTTGGCGACTTCAACCCGCCGGCCGGCACCAACACCGACCAGCAAGGCTCGGATGGCGGTGGCTGGAGCCACGCCGGCCGCAACCTGCACTTCGGCGTGCGCGAACACGCCATGGGCGCCATCGTCAATGGCCTGGCCGCCCACGGCGGCTGCGTGCCCTACGGCGCCACCTTCCTGATCTTCTCGGATTACCTGCGCCCGGCGATCCGCCTGGCGGCGCTGATGGGCCTGCACGTGGTGCATGTCTTCACCCACGACAGCATCGCTGTCGGCGAAGACGGCCCGACCCACCAGCCGGTGGAACAGCTGGCCAGCCTGCGGGCCATTCCCGGGCTCACGGTGATCCGCCCGGCCGACGCCAATGAAACCGCCGTGGCCTGGCGCGTGGCGGTGGAGTCCCGCGATGGTCCGGTGCTGCTGGTGCTGACCCGCCAGGATCTGCCGACCCTCGACCGCCAGCGCTACGCCAGCGCCAACGGCCTGCGCCGCGGCGCCTACGTGCTGAGCGACACGCCCTTGCGCCCGCCACGGCTGATCCTCATCGCCAGCGGCTCCGAAGTGGCGCTGATTGTCGCCGCTGCCGAAATCCTGCGGACCGAGGGCTTTGCCGTGCGCTGCGTATCGATGCCCAGCTGGGAACTCTTCGACGCCCAGCCGCCCACCTACCGCGACCTCGTGCTGCCGCCGAACATACCACTGCGCCTGGCGGTGGAGATGGGCGTTGCGCAGGGCTGGCACCGCTATGTGGGCGACCGGGGCGCGATGCTCGGGGTCGAGCGCTTCGGCGCCTCGGCCCCGGCAGGCGAATTGCTGCGCGCCTACGGCTTTACCGTGGAGGACGTGGTCGAACGGGCCAGGGCGCTGCTGTCGGCCTGAGCGTCGGCGGTGTTCCAGCCACCGCCCAGCGCTTTATGGAGCGACACCAGATCGGTCAGCACGCCGGCCTTCGACTGGCTCAGGCTGCGCTCGGCCGTGAACAGGGAGTTCTCGGCCGTCAGCACATCCAGAAAGGTGGTGAGCCCGCGCCGGTAGCGATCCTTGGCCAGCGTCACGGCCTGGGTACTGGCGGAGACGGCCTCCTCCAGGGTTTGCCGTCGGGCCGCTTCGGCGTAATACGCCGCCAGGGCATTCTCCACGTCTTCCAGCGCCGTGTTGAAGGCGGCCCGGTAAGCGGCCAGGGCTTCGTCGTAAGCCGCCCGCTTGCCCTCGATCAGCGCAGTGGTCCGTCCACCATTGAAGACCGGCAGCGATACCCCCGGAATCACCGACCAGTAACGGCTCGAACGTTCCAGAAAGCGCGATGCGTCATTGCTTTGCAGGCCGAGTCCGAGGGTCAGATCAAACTTCGGATACAGCCCGGCGGTAGCCACGCCGATGTCGGCAGATGCCGCCGCCAGCTTGCGCTCGGCCAGACGCAGGTCGGGCCGGCGGGACAGCAGTTCCGACGGCAGGCCGGTGGCGGCGAAGCCCGTGTAGCCGGGCAGCGGCCGCGCCTCCAACAAGGCTGGCTTGAGCGCATCGGGCGCCTGCCCGCTCAGGATGGCGAGGCGGTGGATCGACTGCTTGATGGCCGCCGTGAGGGTCGGGATGGTGGACGCCGTGGTGGCCCGTTGCGCGTCGGCCTGGGCCACGTCGAGATAGCTGGTCAGGCCGAGCCGGTAGCGCTCCCGCGTGACATCGACGGTCTGCTGCTGGGCCTCGACACTGCGCCGGGCGATGTCGAGCTCCGCCTGGCTTGAACGCAGTTCGATGTAGTTGCGGACCAGCTCGCCGAGCAGGGTCAGCCGGGTGGCGTGCAGGCTCTCGATGCTGGCATCAACCCGCGCCCCGGCCGCTTCGACGCCGCGGCGCACGCCGCCGAACACATCGACTTCCCAGCTCGCGTCAAAGCCGGCCAGATACACGCTGCCCGGCCCCTTGTTGGCAGCAAAGGCCGACGCCGCGGTATTGTTGCTGCTGTCGCTGCGCGTCACCGAAGCGCCGGCATTCACCACCGGCAGGCGCGCCGCCCCGGCAATCACGAGATCCGAGCGGGCCTGCACGATGCGCGCCCGGGCCTGGGCCAGGTCGAGGTTGCTGCGGCTGGCCTCATCGATCAGGGCGTTGAGCTGCGGATCGCCAAAGGCCTGCCACCAGGCGCGCTGCTCAAGCAGCGGCGCGGCCTCGGCAGCATCCGGCGTTTCGCTCCAGCGGGCCGGCGCGGCAAGCGCCGGGGCCGTGTAATCGGGGCCCACCGCCACGCAGCCGCCCAGCAACGCAGCCAGCACGGCGGGCAGGCAGACACGGCCCTTGCGCACGGTCTTCACTTTCCCTCCTCCCGCGCCACGGCAAGCGGTACCACCGGCGTCGGCAGCTCCGGCGTCTCGATGAACACGTCCATCTGCTGCCCCACATAGGCCGGCAGCGCGTCGCGGCGGAAGCTGTAGAGCACCTGCAGTACCCGGGTGTCCACCCGTTCGGTGCTGGCCCCGGTGAGCGACTGCTTCGGCGTCACGTAGGGCTCGACGCGCACGAAGCTGAGCATCGTCTTCAGATCCCGGTTGCCGCGCATGGTGGCCGCTGCCGGGGTTTGCGGCTTGAAGCGCCAGGCGTCGTTTTCGTCGATATTGACGCGCACGTAGAGCAGGTCGAGATTGCCCATCATCACCAGCGGCGTGCTCAGCACCCCGGCCTGGGCAAACTCGCCAGGGCGGATATTGACCTGCATGACTTCACCGTCGATGGGCGCACGCACCGTCAGGCGCTCGATGCCGGTGCGGGTGGACTTCACATCCGCGTCGCTGGCGATAACCGCCGCGCGGGCGCTTTCCAGCCGGGCTTTGGCCAGCAGTTCGGCGTTGCGGCGCTTCTGCACGTCGTCGATGCTGACCGCGCGCCGGTCGCCGGCGCTGCTCACCAGCGCGTACTGGGAACGGGCGTCTTCCAGCGTCGCCCTGGCCTCTTCCACCGCAGCCTTGGCCTTCAGCACATTGGCGTCCTTGATCAGCAGGGCCGCCTGCAGCTCCCGGTCGTCAATATGGAACAAGGGTGCCCCCGCCTTGACCGGCTGGCCAACCTTGACGAAAACCGTCTTGACGATACCGGCCAGGCCGGTGCCGATGTGGATGTTGTTGCTGCTCGCCTCGATCAGCCCGGCACCACCGATGTAGGACTTGAAGGGTGCCTGCGCCGGTTGTGCGACAGGCTGGGCCGGCGGCGTTTTCTGCTCGGCCTGGATGGCCACCACGACGGCAATCAGCAGCCCAAGGGCCGCAATGCCTGGAAGGATCTTGTTCTTGAGGTTCATGCGGTTCTCCGTCGCCACTCAGTGCGACTCATCAACGCTGACGATGCGACCGTCTTCCATGTGGGCAATGCGGTCGGCAAAGTCGTAGATACGCGAATCGTGGGTGACGATCACCAGGGCGCGGTCGCTGCCCACGGCAAGCTGCTTGAGCACTTCCATCACCTTGCGGCCGGTTTCGCCGTCGAGGGCACTGGTCGGTTCGTCGCACACCACCAGCTTGGGTTTGTGCACCAGGGCCCGGGCAATGGCGACCCGCTGCTGCTGGCCGCCGGAAAGCTGGGTCGGCAGGGATTCCTCGCGCCCTTCGAGGCTCACCTCGCGCAAACGCTCGCGGGCCTCGACAAGAGCCGCATCCATCTTCATGCCGTTGATGAGCAGCGGGATGGCGACGTTCTCGGCCGCGGTGAGCGTCGGAATCAGGTTGAAGGACTGGAACACGAAGCCGATGTTCTTGCCCCGGTAGCTCACCCGCTCTTCCTGCGAAAACTGCTTGATGTCGCGCCCGAAGAGCATGCAGCTGCCCTCGTCCTGGTCGAGGATGCCGGCGATCACCGAGATCAGCGTCGTCTTGCCGCAGCCCGAGGGGCCGACGAGCATCAGCAGCTCCCCCGCCCGCACGTCCAGATCGATACCCCGCAGCGCCAGCACCTGGGCTTCACCGACGCCGTAGTGCTTGGTGATGCCGCTGCAGCGCACAGCGAGCGTGGGCGTTGCCGGTGTGACGGGGTCGCTCACTTGAACACCACCGCCGGTTCGAGGCGCAGCACCTTGCGCACGCTGATCAACGCGGCGAACAGCACGATCAGGGCCACCGCGATACCGCTGCCCACCAGCAGCTCCCAGTTGAGCGTCATCGACAGACCGGCCCTGCCCCGGGTAGCCGCGGCAAACAGGGCCGTGGCACCGGCCCCCAGCCCGAAGCCGACAAAACCCACCAGCAGCGCCTGCAGCAGGATCATCCGGCGCAGCATGCGGTCGGTGGCGCCCATGGCCTTGAAGACCGCGAAGTAGCGCAGGTTGTCGAGGGTGAAGTTATAGAAAATCTGTCCGGTTACCGCCGCGCCGACGATGAAGCCGACCACCACCACGAAGCCGAAGTTGGTGAGGATCGAGGTGTTGTTGAGGATGTAGCGGAAGGTCATGTCCTTGAACTCCTGCGCCGTGCGCGCCGCCATGCCCGTATCGTGGGTGATGCGCCGGGCCACCGTCTGCAGGGATTCGTCGCTCTTGGCCTTCACCAGGATGTAGCTGAGCTGCTTGCGCTCCGACAGGGCGAAGCTGGTTGCCCGGGTATAGGTGGTGTAGATGATCGGCTGCGACTGGAAGGTTGCGCGGGCCTGGGCAATGCCCACCACCAGTGCCCGCTTGTCGTTGATTTCGAGGATGTCGCCCACCTGCAGCGGGGTCGGCTTGCCCTCCGGGGTGGTCGCCGGCTTGGCCAGGCGACCGGTGGCGCCGGCCTCGTCGACGATGACCGCGTCGGGCAGGCGCAGGTCGGCCAGGCGCCCCTTGAGCATCACCGCCGGACCGCCGATCAGCGTGGCGTCGTCCAGCCCCAGCAGGTTGGAGCCGACCAGTTGCCCGTCGGCCAGGCGCACGCGCTGGTTGCCCTTGTAGAGCGGCACCGCCCATTCGACGCCCTTCACGCCACGGATGCGGTAGAGCTCGGTGTCGAGCATGGGCTGCGAGTCATCCACATACTTGACCATCGGGTCCATGACCCAGATGTCGGGCAGCGCCACATCGGAAATGAAGCTGTAGGTGCGCGAGAAGATCGAGATCAGGATGCCCGGCTGCTGGATCATCAGCAGGGATGCGAGGGCGATGCCGGTAATGATCCCGAAGTATTTTCCGCGATCACCGAACAGCATCTTCAGTGCGATCTGGAACATGGAAGCTCCGGTCAGCCCAGGCTTGGGTAGTCGGTATAGCCCTTGGCACCGCCACCGTAGAGCGTGCTCGCGTCGAGGGCGTTGAGTGGCGCGTTGTCGCGCAAACGACGCACCAGATCGGGGTTGCTGATGAAGGGCCGGCCGAAGGCGACCAGATCGGCCGCCCCTGAGGCCACCGCATCCAGCGCCATCTGCCGTGTATAGCCGTTATTGACCATCCAGGCACCGTCGAAATGACTGCGCAGCGCCGCGTAGTCAAAGGGGGCGCAATCGCGGGCACCGCCGGTCTGACCTTCGATCACATGCAGGAAGGCCAGCTTCAGCGAGGCCAGTTGCTCCACCGCATAGTTGTACAGAGCCTGCGGGTCGCTGTCCGGCCCGGCGCCGTTAACCGGGGTGACCGGCGACAGGCGCAGCCCGCAACGACCAGCGCCGATCTCGCCGGCGACGGCCTGCATCACTTCCAGCAACAGGCGCGTGCGGTTTTCGATCGAGCCACCGTAAGCATCACTACGGTCGTTGATGCTGTCGCGCAGGAACTGCTCGATCAGGTAGCCGTTGGCCGCATGCACTTCGATGCCGTCGAACCCTGCCGTGATGGCGTTGCGGGCGGCGTCCCGATAGCTCGCCACGATGGCCGGGAGCTCATCGGTGCGCAGGGCGCGGGGCGTGGAAACATCCACGAAGCCGTCACGGGTGAAAGTCTTGGTATCGGCCCGCCGGGCGGTGGACGACACCGGCGCCTGACCGTCCGGCTGCAGCGACACATGCGAGATGCGCCCCACATGCCAGAGCTGCACCACGATGCGCCCGCCGGCGGCGTGCACCTCGTCGGTAACCAGTCGCCAGGCGGCAATCTGCGCGGCGTTGTAGATGCCCGGCGTGTCCAGATAGCCCTGCCCGGCCGGGCTGATCTGCGTGGCCTCGGCGACGATCAGGCCGGCGCTGGCGCGCTGCCGGTAGTACTCGATGGAAAGGCGCGCGGGAATCTGCCCGGGCGCCGCCCGATTGCGGGTCAGCGGGGCCATGACGATGCGGTTGGCAAGATCAATGTCGCCGATGCGGATGGGGTCGAAAAGGGTCGTCATCACAGGGCCTGTCGGTAAAGGTTGGAAGAGACTGAAACGGGCGGGACTGGCACGCAAGGTAGGTCGAAAGACCGTCGGCGTATGTGCGCTATCGAGCAGAAGCGCCGAAGAGGCCCCCTGCCGCCAGCGTATGCTGCCGAACAGACGATACGTCAGGCTTCGCCCACCATTCAGGCCATGTTCAAACACCTCTGCTTTCCTTCCGGCGTCCGGCTCGGATTGGCCGCCCTGCTGTGCATCGCGGTGCTGCCCCCTGCCTACGGGGCACCACCGCCCCTCGCGGCGGAGTTTGCACAGGAAGTGACGCCACACCTCGACCCGCCGCCGGTTGAGCGCGCCAACTACGCCACCCAGTTGCGCCAGGCCCTGGCAACGGCGGGCACTGAGATCACCACGCCGCAGTTTGTGCTGCTGGTGGACCGCAGCCCCATGGTGCAGGCAGCACTGCTGTACTGGGGCGCCAACGGGCAAGGCTGGGACTTCGTCGGTGCCGCCCCGGTATCCACCGGCCTGCCGGGCCGCTTCGAGCATTTCACGACGCCGCTGGGCGTATATGCGCACACCCTGGTCAATCCCGACTTTCGCGCCGAGGGCACCAAGAACAAGCTCGGCTTCCGGGGCTATGGCAGCAAGGGAATGCGCATTTACGACCTGGGCTGGGTGAAGGCCCCGCGGGGCTGGGGCGACGGAGCCATGGGCGTACTGCGCCTGCAGATGCACGCCACCGACCCCGACCACGGGGCGCAACGGCTGGGCACCGCCCAGTCCGAAGGCTGCATTCGCATCCCCGAAGAACTTAACAACTTCCTCGATCGCCGCGGCGTGCTGGACGAAGACTACGAACGGGCCCTCGCCAGCGGTGCCAACCTGTGGGTGATGCGCGCCGACCGCATCCCCACCGGGTCGCCGGGTCGTTACATCGTGGTGGTCGACTCGGAACGCAGCACGCGCCCCGACTGGTCGCCGCTGCCGGCGCGACGCTGACCCCCTCCACCGGCCCCGGCGTGTGCTGGCACACCGACGCACAATCAACCGACATCCAGACTTCGCCGTACGGCGATTTCTTTCTGCGGCAACCATTGAATGAGGCATACCCGATGCAAGCGACTTTGAGGCGACTGGCCGAGGACGGTGCAGGCCCCGGACAGATAGCCGACACGGCAGTCACCATGTGGCGCGGCGTCGATGCGGCCCTCTCCCCGATCATCGGCCGGCGGGGTGTCGCGGCACTCTACAAGCGCAGCCTGTACCTGACCCGTAACGACTACCCCTGGCTGGCCGGCGTACACCAGGCCACCGTCCGCGAAGGCGAGTTCGCGCCGCTGCACACGCTGCTGTCCCAGCAAACCAGCACCACCGCCGCTGCCGCCAACATCGCCCTGCTGCAAATGTTCTTCGACCTCCTGACCCGGCTGATCGGAGCACAGCTCGCCGAGCGACTGCTCCCGTCGATGCGTGACACCCCCAACAGCGGCAACGCCGCACAGGACACCTCGTCATGAACACAGGCAAGACAAGAATCCAGCGTCTGGCTACCGGCGTGCCCGGTCTGGACGAGGTGCTCGGTGGTGGCCTGCCGGAGTTCTCCTTCAACCTGATCGCCGGCCCCCCCGGCTGCGGCAAAACGACCCTTGCCCACCAGATCATGTTCGCCCTGGCCACGCCCGAGCGTCCGGCCCTGTACTTCACCGTGCTCGGCGAGCCGCCGCTCAAGATGCTGCGCTACCAGCAGCAGTTCGCCTTTTTTGACCTCGAGCAGCTCAACCGCTCGATCCGCTTCATCGACCTGTCCGACGAAGCCGCTTCCGGCGATCTCGACAAGGTGCTGGCGCGCATCGCCACCGAGGTCGAAAACTATGGCCCGGGGCTCGTCTTTGTGGACTCCTTCCGCTCGGTGGTCGGCAACACCAGGCCCGACGGCAGCCCCTCCCTTGGCCTGCAGCACTTCATCCAGAACCTCGGCGTGCTGATGACCTGCTGGCAGGCCACCAGCTTCCTGATCGGCGAATACGCCAGCCCCGACGATCACGATCCGGTGTTCACCGTTGCCGACGGACTCATCTGGCTTGGCCAGAGCGTGCAGGGCAACTCGATGGTGCGCAAGATGGAGGTCATGAAGATGCGCGGCCAGCCGACTCTGGCGGGCCTGCACACCTTTCGCATCTGCGCCGCCGGCATCCACGTCTTTGCGCCACGGCCCCTCGCGCCGCCCGCCGAAACCAGCAGCCTTGAGCGTCTGCAGATGGGCGTTGCCGGTCTCGACGAGATGATGGGTGGCGGTTTGCCGCGGGGCTACTCACTGCTCGTTGCCGGCCCGTCCGGATCGGGCAAGAGCATCCTCGCCTCGGCCTTCCTGGCCGAAGGGGCACGCTGTGGCGAAACCGGCGTGATCGCCGCCTTCGAGCAGCGCTCGCGGCACTCTCGCGGCCGCATCGTTGCCGAGCTGATCGACAGCGACCGGATCGGCGTCGTCGACACCCGGGCGCCGGATCTGTCCGTCGATGAGATGGCCATGCTCCTCATCAACGAGATCCAGCGCCTGGGCGCCAGCCGGGTGGTCATCGATTCGCTGTCGGGTTTCGAACTGGCCCTTGCCCCCACCTTCCGCGACGACTTCCGCGAATCCCTGTCGCGCCTGGTGTCGGCGCTGGCCAGCACCGGGGTGACGGTGCTGATGACCTCGGAACTCGAAGACCGCTACACCGATCTGCGCTTCAGCCCCTACGGCACCGCCTTCCTGACCGACGCCATCATCGTGCATCGTTACGTCGAGGTGGGCAGCCGGCTGCTGCGCGCCATGGCCGTGGTCAAGGTGCGGGCCAGCGCCCACTCCGACGAACTGCACCTCTTCACTATCGACGACGACGGCATCCGGATCGGCGCAATGCTCAGTGGCCTCGAAGGCATACTGGGCGGCCGGCCGGCCCGAGAGACGCCCCTGACAGCGGTCTGAGCCGCCGTGGCCAAGCCCCCTGAGACAAAAAAGGTGGCCGCCGCCCGGCTGACGCTGGCCCGACTCCACGCAGAAGCCGACGCACTGCGGGCCGAACTGGCGCAACTCCACGACGACCTGGACAAGGCCCGGCATGACTCCGACGTCACCCGGGCCAACCTGCTCCGCGATGCCAACGAAAACCTGGTCATCGCTGCGCTGCAGGCCGACAGCGTCGCCGAGAACGCCCTGAGCGACCTCGACGAGCTGACCCGCAGCAGCCAGCACGACCCCCTCACCGGCACACCCAACCGCAGCCTGATGCTCGACCGCCTCGAAAACGCGATCAACCTGGCACGCCGGCGCAGCACGCGCATCGCCGTCTTCTTTCTCGATCTCGACAATTTCAAGGAGATCAACGACAGCCGGGGCCACGCTGTGGGCGACGAAATTCTCAAGCTCATGGCCAACCGGATGGCCGCGGTGCTGCGCAATTCGGACGCCGTCAGCCGCCACGGCGGCGACGAGTTTCTGGCCCTGCTGACCGAAGTCAGCCAGGCCAGCGATGCCGCCATGGTCGCCGGCAAGATGCTGTCGGCCATCGCAGCACCAGCGCCGATCGGCGAGTTCCTTGTCACCATCAGCGCCAGCATCGGCATCGCGCTCTATCCTGAAGACGGCACCGATGCAGCCACCCTCATCGCCCGCGCCGACGCTGCCATGTACCGCATCAAGCGCAGCGGCGGCGGCAACTTCGCCTTTCACCAGACAGAGCCACCAGCCTGAAGCGATACCCGCTTCCAGTGTGCTCCACCGCACCGACCCCTGCTGCCCAGCAGTCCATCCTTGATTTGCGTTAACGAGCCACATCGTGCCCCCCACGACGGCCAAACCAAAAAAGGATGATCATGAAAAACTTCACTCTCGCCGCCCTCTCTGCTGCCGTTTGCCTCACCTTCAGCGCTGCAGCCATTGCCGCCCCCATGTCGAAGGCTGAATACAGCGCCGCCAAGGACGGGATCTCCGCCAAGTACAAGACCGACAAGGCCGCCTGCCAGCCGATGAGCGGCAACGCCAAGGACATTTGCGTCGAAGAAGCCAAGGGCCACGAGAAGGTTGCCAAGGCCGAACTCGAAGCCAGCTACGAGCCGTCCGAAAAGCACAACTACGAAGTCCGCATGGCCAAGGCCGATGCAGCCTATGACGTCGCCAAGGAAAAGTGTGACGACGCCGCCGGCAATGCCAAGGACGTCTGCGTCAAGGAGGCCAAGGCCGCCCACGTGACCGCCAAGGCCGATGCCAAGGTGGTCGAAAAGACCAACGACGCCAACACCACCGCCCACGACAAGACCAACACCGTCCGCAAGGATGCCGCTTCGGACAAGCGCGACGCCGCCTATGCCGTCGCCAAGGAAAAGTGTGACGCGCTGGCTGGCGACCCGAAGGCTGCCTGTATCAAGGACGCCAAGGCCCGCAACGGCCAGATGTAAGCGCAGGCCCGGGGGGGCCCCATCCGGCCCCCGCGCCCCCAATCAGACAGGAGAATCAATCATGGCAAGTACATCAATGACGGGAACAAACGACCTGGGCGGCACGCTCGCCCGCTCGGTAGACCAAGCCACCAACAGCCTTCACGGAGCCATTGACCGGGCCTCGGACGCCGCGCTCCCGGCCGTCGACCAGCTTGCCACCGGCGCCCACCAGGCCGTCGAAAGACTCGCCGGCAGCGCCAGCCGGGCCGCCGAAAGGATGGACACGAAAGGCCGCCAGTTGCTGGACGCCAAATCGCGCTTTGCCGAAAGCTGCAGCGCCCACATCCGCAACAAGCCGGTTGCCGCGCTGGGCATCGCCGTCGGTGCCGGGCTGCTGATCAGCTGGCTGCTGCGCTCACGCTAGAAAACGGAGGACATCATGCTGTACACCATCGCTGTCGTATTGCTCATCCTGTGGCTGCTCGGCCTCGTCACCTCGACCACCATGGGCGGCTTCATCCACATCCTGCTGGTAATCGCCATCGTGGTTGTACTGCTCAGGGTCATCAGCGGACGCCGCGCCTTGTAAGCCCAGGCGGTTCCGGGCGCGAAGATAGAAGATAATCGCGCAGCGGGTATCAATGGAGCGGAGAATCGCCACCTCCCGCCTGCCTCGCAACCGGCCTCTACAATCAAAGCCGCACCCCACTGGATTGACGTATGGTCAAAGAAAGCAGCGTCACGACGGCTGAAAGCGTGACGAGCCCGGAACACGCGGCCCGCCCCGCCCGGAGCCGTACCCGGGACGCCGACTTTCCCATTGTCGGCATCGGCTGCTCGGCCGGCGGGCTCGAAGCCCTCGAAGCCTTGCTGTCCCATGTCCCCGCCGACTGCGGCATGGCCTTCGTCATCGTCCAGCACCTCGACCCGCAGCACACCAGCAATCTGCCTGAACTTCTGCAGCGTGCAACCCCGATGCCGGTGGTCGAGGCCGGCGAGCGCATGGAGGTCCGGCCCGACTGCGTTTACGTGATTCCGCCCAACAAGGACCTGTCCCTGCTCCGCGGCGTCCTGCACCTGCTCGATCCCGCCGAAAAGCGCGGCCTGCGCCTGCCTATCGATTTCTTTCTGCGCACGCTGGCCGACGACCGCCAGGACAAAGCCATCGGCGTGGTGCTGTCGGGCATGGGTTCCGACGGCATGCTCGGCCTCGGTGCAATCAAGGAAAAAGGCGGCCTGACCCTCGCCCAGGACCCGGCCAGCGCCAAGGCCGACAGCATGCCCGGCAGCGCCATCAAGGCCGGCGTCGTTGATATCGTCGCCCCGGCAGAAGAAGTGGTGGCGCGCATTGCCGCCTACCTGCGACACGCCCCGCCGGGCCTCAAGACCAACGCCGCACCGCAGACCGGCGAGCAAAGCGCCCTTGAGCGCATCATCGTCCTGCTGCGCAACCGCACCGGCAACGATCTGTCCCTGTACAAGCCAAGCACCCTGTACCGGCGCATCGAGCGACGCATCGCCCTGCTCCAGATCGCCGGCATTGCCGACTACGTGGGCTACTTGCGCGACAACCCGCAAGAGCTCGACCTGCTCTTCAAGGAAGTACTGATCGGCGTCACCAACTTCTTTCGCGACCCCTCCGTGTGGGAATTCCTGCGCGACACGGCCATTCCCGCCCTGCTCGCCAAGCACCCGGAGGGCAAGGCCCTGCGCGCCTGGGTGCCGGCCTGCTCGTCCGGCGAAGAAGCCTATTCGCTGGCCATCGTCTTCAAGGAGGTGCTCGAGCAGCTCAAGCCCGAGGCGCACTTCTCGCTGCAGATCTACGCCACCGACCTGGACGTGGATGCCATCGACAAGGCCCGCCAGGCCTGCTACCCGGCCAATATCGCCGCCGACGTGACGCCGGAAAGGCTGGCCCGCTACTTCGTTGCCGACGAAAGTAACTACCGGGTCGACCGGGACATTCGCGAGATGGTCATCTTTGCGCCGCAGAACATTGTCTCCGACCCGCCCTTCACCCGGCTCGACATCCTGTCCTGCCGCAACCTGCTGATTTACTTCGGCCCCGAGCTGCAGAAGAAGATCCTGCCCCTGTTTCATTACGCCTTGAGCCGCGAAGGCATCCTGGTACTGGGCAGCGCCGAAACCGTTGGCGGCTTCACTGACCTGTTTGCCCCCATCGACAAGAAAACCCACATCTTCCAGCGCATCGACCGTCTCTCCGGCTCGTCGTGGATGGACATCCCGGCGCGGACGCCGTCCGGAGTCCGCGTGGTGATCGACGGCGAACGGCCGGACTACCGGGACAGCCTCGAATACCTGACCAACCAGCTCATCCAGCAGAACTACTCGCCCGCTGCGGTACTGACCAACAGCGACGGCGACATCCTCTACATCAGCGGGCGCGTCGGCAAGTACCTGGAACCCCCCGCCGGCAAGGTAAACATCAACATCCATGCGATGGCCCGCGACGGCCTGCGCGACGCGCTGACCGGGGTGATCCGCAACGCCCTGCACCAGCCCCAGCCCATTCACCTGAACGGCCTGCAGGTCTCCACTGACGGCGGCATGCAAACCGTCAACATCACCGTGCAGGGCATCAACAAGCCGGAATCGCTGCGCAACCGGGTGCTCGTCGTCTTCAACGACGTGAAGGCCATGCCGGGACGCCACAAACCCCGCCAGAGCGAGGCCTCCGACCGGGAGAATGCCCTGACCGTCGAACTGGCCCAGACCCGCGAAACCCTGCGCGTCAACCAGGAAGAAATGCAGTCGTCCATGGAAGAGGTGAAGTCGGCCAACGAGGAGCTCCAGGTCACCAATGAGGAAATCACCACCTCGAAAGAAGAATTGCAGTCGATGAACGAGGAACTGCAAACGATGAACGCCGAGCTGCAATCCAAGGTGGACGATCTGACCTGGGCGCGCAACGACATGACGAACCTGCTCAACAGCACGGAAATCGCCACCATCTTTCTCGACAACGAGATGAAACTGCGACGCTTCACCACCCACGCCACGCATCTCTTCAAGTTCATCCCCGGAGACGTCGGACGCTCGCTTTCCGACATTGTCACCGACCTCGACTACCCCGCCCTGCAGGACGACGCGACGGCCGTGCTGACCACCCTGATCTTCAGCGAGAAACAGGTGTGCACCGAGGACGGACGCTGGTACCGGGTGCGCATAATGCCCTACCGCACCCAGGACAACGTGATCGACGGCGTGGTGGTCACCTTCATCGACATCACCGGCATCAAGCAACTTGAAGCCCGCCTGCGCAAAAGGGAGGCACGCCGTGAGCACTGAGCCGCCCCCCGGCCACAAGGCGGCCGCCAGGCTGCGCCGGAACGCCGAAGCGCGTCTCGTGCAGGAACAGCAGTCGACCGCCTGCCCGGATGAAATCGATGCGCTGCGGCTGATGCACGAACTCCAGGTTCATCAGGTCGAGCTGGAGATGCAGAACGAAGAATTGCGCGCCGCCCGCGACGATGCCAACGAGGCACGCGAGCAACTGAGCGTCCTCAATGCGCGGCTCGAAGAACTGGTCGCCGCTCGTACAACCGAACTGCTGGCGGCCCGCGATGCGGCCCAGGCGGCCGACCGCGCCAAGACCAGCTTTCTCGCCAACATGAGCCACGAGATCCGGACGCCGCTGAACGGCATCCTGGGCATGGCCCACCTCTTGCGCCGCGGCGGCGTAAACCCGAAGCAGGCCGACCAGCTCGACAAGATCGAAGTGTCGGGCCGCCACCTGAGCAGCCTCATCAACGACATCCTCGACTTCTCCAAGATCGAGGCCGGCAAGCTGGTGCTGGAACACGCCGACTTCACGCTGGACGACATGATCGGCGACACGCTGGCAGTCGTCGCCAACGGCGCATCCGCAAGAGGCCTGCAACTCAGTGTCGACATGCAGGACATGCCGCAGGCCCTGTGCGGCGACCGCACGCACCTGGCGCAGGCGCTCATCAACTACCTGGGCAATGCCATCAAGTTCACCCCCGAGGGCAGCATCGTCCTCAAGGGCCGCGTCAGTGCGGAAACCGACAACGACTACCTGCTGCATTTCGAGGTCATCGACACCGGCATCGGCATCGCGCCGGACGGGCAGGCGCGACTCTTCGAGGCCTTCACGCAGGCCGACAGTTCGACAACCCGCAGATTCGGCGGCACCGGGCTAGGCCTGGCCATCACCCGGAAAATTATCCAGCTCATGGGCGGCGAGGTCGGCGTAACCAGCATCCCCGGCCAGGGCAGCACCTTCTGGCTGGACGTGCGGCTGGGCAAGGGAGAGCCGCTCGAAAGTGCCGCACCACCCGAGCTGCCGGACAACGCAGAACAAATCCTCCAGCGCGACCATCGGGGTGCCAGAGTCCTTGTTGTGGACGACGATGCGATCAACCGGGAAGTGATGGAAATGCTGCTGACGGACATCGGCCTGAAGGTCGACATCGCCGAAAACGGCATCGAGGCCATAGAGAAGGCCAGTGCGACCGACTACGCACTGATCATGATGGATCAGCAGATGCCGAAAATGGGCGGGCTTGAAGCCACCCGAAAAATCCGGCAACTGGTGGATCGCAGCGCGACACCGATCGTTGCGATGACCGCCAGCGCCTTCGCCCCGGACCGGGAGCGCTGCCTCGCAGCCGGGATGAATGACTTCATTGCCAAGCCGGTGAACATCGAAGAACTGTTCCAGACCCTGCTGCGCTGGCTACGCCCCGATCCGCTGGCAGACGCACAGGACTGATAACGCCCGGTCGCTCAAACGCCCCACACCACGGCCTCACCGGCATCCTCGCTGCGCTGCAGCATCTCGATGAAGGGCGTGACCCGCTGACGCAGGGTGACATGCTCAACCTGTTCTTCCGACTCCGGCGTCGGGCCATTTTCGGGCTGCCCCTGGGCGGCCTCCTGCGCGTCGACCTCTGCCTCCAGCGCGGCCATGGCATCCGGAATCTGGGCCACCGTGATGATGCCCTGGGGCAACAGTTCCTTGCCGATGATGGTGAGCATCTGCGCACCGTTCTTCTCGAGCATCACAAGATTGGCGGTGGCCGGGGACTTGAAGGTGTAAAGCATGATCTGTTCTCCTTGGAACGGGATGCGGCATGGCACTGGCGGAATGCACAGCGTGGCCGCACTACCCGATGGAATCGGTACGCGCTGCACGCACAGCAAAGGGCGATTTTTCGGTGACGTCCATCACCACCATACGGCACTCCCGGCCCCCTTCGTCCATGACCGCTTCAATGCGGACCAGGGCCTCGGGGCGCTGACTGGTGGCAATCAAGGCAACTTCGCATTTGTTGCGCCCCCTGCCGCTCGCCACATCGGCCAGAAAGCCATTGAATTCCGGCAGGAATTCCGGCTTTACCGATGCGGCGAAGCGCGAGCGCCCCATTTGCGAGCGCTTCATGCCGAGCAGGATGGCCCCCGCCAGGTTGATCTGCAGGATGGAGCCATGGGCATCCAGGGTGAAATAGCCGACCGGCGCAAAGTCGTAGATGTCCGCGTATTTCTCGCGCAGGGTGTCCGCCTCGTCGTAGGCGTTGCGGAGTTCCTCGTTGTGCATCTCGAGTTCGATCTGGTGCACCTGCAGTTCGTGGAGCAGTCGCTCCGCATCCCACTGGCTCCCCTGAGTAACGGACTGGGCCTGCTGCAAACGGGCCTCGGCGCGCTGGCGCAGGGTTGCCGGGTTGGGGCGGGCCCGATAGCGGTCCGGTGCAGCCGCCAGCAGACGGAAGAGCCGATCGTATTCGGCCTTGACCACGCCGTAGCACTCGCATACCCGCGCCTCCAGGCCGGGGCGGTCGGTAACCGTGATGTTGCCCCGGCGGTACTGGATCAAGCCGGCCGCCTGGAGCTTGCCGGCAGCCTCGGTAACGGCTTCGCGGCGCACCCCGAGCATGTTGGAGATCACTTCCTGGGTCACATGGAGCTGATTCCCGTCCATCTGGTCGAGGGTGAGGAGCAGCCAGCGGCACAGCTGCTGATCAACTGAGTGGTGCCGGTTGCACACTACGCTCTGGGCCATCTGGGTCATCAAAGCCTGGGTGTAACTCAGGGCCAGCCGGCGCAGATTGCCGCTCTGCTCGAGCTCCCAGCACATCACCTCGGCGCGCAGGCGGTAGGCCTTGCCTGCGCTTTGCACGACAACCTTGTAGTTGCTCGTGTCGCCGCCCAGCACCAGCGGAATCCCCACCAGACCATCCTTGCCGGTCATGGCAAGTTCGGCCGACGAACCGTTCTCGGTCGTGGAAATCAGCGAAAAAATGGAGGTTGTGGGGAAATAGACAAAAACCAGACTGTCGCCGGATTCGAGAAGAGTCTGCCCCTCAGGCAGGCTGACAAGTTCCAGATCATCCGCCAGTCGAGCATATTCTTCCGGCGACAGGGCCGCCAGAATGCGGTTTTGTCGCGGGCTGTCGGGAGTAGAACTGGGCATCTGGGCACCTCGGGTCATGCAGGCAGTAAGAATAGGTTCATTGCGCAATATTTTGTTTGTACAGGGCAGAGTAGGCTAAAAGCAGGAATTACTGTGTGCGATAGCCAACATATAAAACTTCCATTTTCATGCTAGCAAAAATCAGCATTCCGCCCAGATTGGTTTCTTGGGGTATGGCGCCCAATGTTGGCTGCAGCACAGACTGCAACGCCTCCAGCCTCCATCCTGATCGGGCAGGGTTACAAAGACCCTGCAAGGACGTGGCAACCAGCTCGCAGGCATGAACGCGGGCTCGCCCGCCGGCTGATTCACTCGAAGAAGAGGTAGCACCATGAAAACGACACAAAGACTTGCGGCCATTCTGGCGACCTTGGCAATGCTGCCCGGTCTCGGTGCATGTAGCGGAATGTCCCAGCGGGACCAGAGCACCGCGGCGGGTGCCGTAGTGGGCGGCGTGGTTGGCAACGTGATTACCGGCGGGAGCACCACCGGCACGGTAGGCGGCGCGGCGGTGGGCGGCATCATCGGTAATCAGGTGGGAAAGCCCGCCCGCTGACCCTCCACCCAGACCTTTCTTACCCTGACGGGGGTGGGCATTGCCCGCCCCCGTTTTACTGGGTCAGCTCGACTCCGTACTGACTTCGTCACGGCCCCGGAAGGACGCCTCGACAATGTTGCGGGCCAACTCCTGATCGGTAGCGCAGTGGGTGCGGACCAGCAGCACAGTGTTGCCTGCCTTGACGGCATCCCTCACCAGCTCAGAAAAGCGCCCTTCCTTGCGGCCGGCGCCGACAGCCGCCCCGACGATGCCGCCAATGCCGGCGAACCAGCCGAGCATGGCCAGAGGTGCCACCACCGGGCTGGCCACAAAAAGCGTGATGCCG
Source organism: Zoogloea oleivorans (assembly GCA_030157785.1). Lineage (GTDB taxonomy): Bacteria > Pseudomonadota > Gammaproteobacteria > Burkholderiales > Rhodocyclaceae > Zoogloea > Zoogloea oleivorans_A. Next base: position 78,288 of record JAOAUC010000061.1, on the reverse strand, counting down.
GACGCCACGATGGCCAGCGTACCGAGGGCCCCGACACCGGTACCCACTACGGTGCCGATGCTGCCATCCACCAGCACGTCCTTGAGCACGTCATCGCTGACTTCCTCGGCAGGCTGCGTGGGAGCTTCCTGGAAAATCCGGATTTCTCCGGCTGCAATGCCCCGCTCCAACAAGACCTGGCGTACGCCTTCGGCCTCCTCCCGGCTCGGATAGACCGCCGACACCGTGTGGGTTGTTGTGCTGGAAACGGGGGTATTTTCTTCGACGGATGTGTTCATGATGAGCTCCGGGTAATGAGGTGAGCGAGCGCCTATTTCGGGCGCGGCGCATGCAGGCCGACGTCGGCCGCGGTGACGATGCCGCTACGCAAGCCGGCAACGGTTTGGGCCACGGCGCGGGCCACGTTGCGGATCTCGTCCTGGACGAAGTGGTCCCGGTCGAGGGCGGCGTGGCTGTCCGCGTAGGACTTGTAGTAGCCGATGTAGCGATCCAGCCGCGACAGGGCCCCGGCATCGATCAGGCCCATCCAGTCGAGCCAGTCCGACAGCCCGCGGCGCACGCCTTCGATACCGGCCACATCGCCATGCACAACCAGCCCGTAAGCCCGGCCGGCCAGATGCTTGGGGTAGTTCCAGCCGGCTATTTCCAGCGCCTTGGCCAGTTCGGCCTTCTTGCCCTGGGTGGTGGTCGGATCGGGGTTGCCGCCATCGGCGCACACCAGCCGGTCGATCATCAGCTTGAGCACGCCCGGCGTCTGGTACCAATACACCGGCGTGAGAATGATGACCCCGTGGGCGGCAGTCCATTTTTCATAGATCTCGGCCATCCAGTCGTTGGTCTGGCGTGTCCCGTGATTGGGATAACAACTGCACGGCCAGTGACACAGGGGCATGGCGGTGGACACGCAGGCCTTGCAGGGATGGATATGCAGGTCGTAGCTGGAAGTCAGCAGGCTCAGATCAAGCAGGTCTACCTCGATGCCCTCGGCTTCGAGGATCTCCCTTGCCCACTGGGTCATGCGGAAGGTTTTCGAGATCTCGCTGGCGCAGCTACCGTCGTTGCGCGCGGCACCGCAGATCAGCAGCACCCGCGAGCGGGTAGCCGGGTCGCGCTGGGTCTTCTCGGCCGCCAGCAGGCGGTCACGGGTGGCTTTCCATTCCACCGACAACAGGTAGTCGGGGTCGGCAAAGCCCGGGCCGGCGGGGGCAGTCAGCGGTGCCTTGTGACCGTGGCTGTAGTTGTCCCAGGCAATCTCCTCGACTTCGGCCAGCGCATCCTTGACCGTATCGAAGGCCGGGTCGGCGTAGGCCCGCCGGAACTGCAGGTGGAATTCATTGCGCCCGAGCTTGGCAGGTGCCTGGCCGAGGCGCGGAACGGGAGTTTGCGGCATGCTGCCTCCGTGGGGGATCAGGAAAGACCAGCTTTACAGGGCGTGACGCGTCAGTCGGTGCGCTGCCAGACACAGCCCGCCCTAACCCAGCCGCGCCTGCAGCGCCTTCAGTTCGGCCTGCAGTTCGCGGATCCGCTGCACCAGCGTGAGGGCCAGCGCAACGCCGTGGCGGTCGAGCTGAAAGTCGTCGCGCAGGCGCCGTGCCGTCTTCACGGTCAACACGCAGCACAGCGCGAAAGCCGGTGGCCGCACGGCTTCGTCAGCCGGCGCAATCAAGCCGATGGCGACGAGATCCTCGATCTCGTCGGTACTCAGGCCGGACACTTCGGCGAGGTATTCGATGCGGCAGACCCGGGTATCGCCCTGCCCTGCCGGCTCGGAAAATTGCGTGTTCATGCGGGCTCTCCTGACTTGAAGTGCTGGCGAGGGTTGAAGCCGGATAGCGCCGCCAGCTGCACGAACAGATCGTGTTCGGCGGGGCTGAGGGTGGCCGGCACATCGATGCGCACCAGCGCATACAGGTCGCCGATGCTGCCGTCCTTCGCCGTCAGCCCGCGCCTGGCGAGGCGCAGCTTGTGCCCGGACTGGGTACCCGGCTTGACCTTGAGGGTGACGCTGCCGGCCAGGGTGGGAATCTCCACGTCCGCCCCCAACGCGGCCTCCCAGGGGGTCAGCGGCAGGTCGATGTACAGATCGCGGCCGCTCGGGCGATAGAGGGGATGGGGCTGCAGGGCCAGGGCCACGTAAAGATCGCCAACCGGCCCGCCCTTGTGCCCGGGGCCACCCTTGCCGGCCAGGCGCAGGCGGTAGCCATCGCCGGCACCTTTCGGAATGGTGATACGAAAGGTGCGTGCAACCCGGTGGGCCAGGCCGCTCGGATCGTATTCCGGCAGTTCGGCGCGCACTTCGATTTCGCCGCCGTGAAATATCTGCTCCAGCGTCACCGGCGCGGTGATCTCGAAATCCTGTCCGCGCCGCGGCGGGTCCTTGCGCGGCCGAGGGCCGTGGCCGGCACGCCCGAAAGCGGCGAACAGGTCCGACAGGTCCACGTCCTCAAAGCCCGCTTCATCAGTGTGAAAGCGCTGCTGCCAGTCGGGCGGCGGCGTGAAGGACTCGCCGGCCGGGCGCCGCCCGAGGTCGTCGTAAGCCTGACGCTTCTCGGGGTCTTTCAGGGTCGCGTAGGCCTCCGCCACCTCCTTGAATTTCTCCTCGCCGGCGGGGTCCTTGGAGACATCCGGGTGGTATTTGTGGGCCAGCTTGCGATAGGACTTCTTGATCTCGTCCGCCGTCGCGCCGCGCTCGACCCCCAGAGCCTGGTAGTAGTCCTTGAATTTCATGAACGTCTAGATGCGTCCGAGCAGCAGCAGGACGACCAGGATGATCAGCACCAGCCCCACCCCGCCGCTCGGGCCATAGCCCCAGGACTGGCTGTGCGGCCAGGTCGGAAGGGCGCCCAGCAGGGCGAGGATGACGATAACCAGAAGAATGGTTCCGAGTGACATGACAGGCTCCTTCGCGCTGAATCGATGCTGCCGGCCCGGCAAACCGGAACCATGAAACAGCATCGCCATGACGATTGTCTGCCGATGCCCACGCGGCCTCGGTGCGCTGGCGAACATTTCCGGCAACGGCCTTGCGGCCCCCGCCTGTAAGCGCGACAGCGCACCGACGCCCCATGGCTTCACTGCCATTGTCATTCCACCGTTTCCCCGCACTGTGCAGGTCACGGAACTCATTCGGAGGTAATCATGAACATTCCCAGCGTCGATGAACTCAAGGGCAAATGGCAGCAACAGGTAGGCGCCGCCAAGATTGCCTGGGGAAAGCTGACCGAGGATGAACTGCTCAAATCCGAAGGCCACGATCAAAAACTCGCCGGCCTGATCCAGGAGCGCTACGCCATTACCCGCGACGAAGCCGAGAGGCAGGTCAAGGAATTTCTCGACAAGACCAAGGGCTGAGCAGCGCAGGCGAACCTGCCGGCTCCGCCCTGCCCCCGCAGAGCCGACAGGGCACCTCCCCACGAAACGTCCACCTGCCACCACGGAGCCAACCATGAAACCAAAAGTCCACGTGCTCTTCCTGCCGGGTTTGCTCAACGACGCCAGCCTCTTCCGGGAGCAGCTCGCCGCGCTGTCGCCGGTGGCCTTGACCGAAGTGGCCGACCTGACCCGCTCGGACAGCATTGCCGAGCTGGCGGCAGGCGTAATCGAGCAGGCCCCCCCGGGACGCTTCGTACTGGTCGGCCTGTCGATGGGCGGCTATGTCGCCCTCGAAATCATGCGCCAGGCCCCCGACCGCGTCTGCGGCCTGGCCCTGCTGGACACCTCGGCCCGCCCCGAAAGCCCCGAAGCCTCCACCGCCCGCAAGGCGCTGATGAAGCTGGCCGAAACCGACATGGAGGCGGTCAGCGAGCAGATGCTGCCGCGTCTGTCCCACCCGGACCGGATGAACCTGCCGGTGGTGCGCGGCGTCTTCCATTCGATGCTCACCGGCCTCGGCAAGGACGTCTTCCTGCGTCAGCAGACAGCCATCATGGGCCGCGCCGACAGCCGTCCGGGCCTCGCCGCCATCACCTGCCCGACGCTGGTGATCGTTGGCCGCGAAGACCTCATCACGCCCCCCGAAATGGCCGAGGAAATCGCTACCCACATCAGGCATGCGCAGCTTCACATCATCGACACCTGCGGCCACCTGTCCCCCCTCGACCAACCGGAAGAAGTCGCCCGCCTGCTGCTGGAATGGGTCACCGGACTGAGCGGCTGACACCCTCATGAATCGAAGCAGAACCCGCCGCGGCGGACGACACGGACTGTTTTCGGGCAGCCCTGCGGTGCTCGCCCTCACCCTCGCCGTCGCCGGCTGTGGCGATGTCGCCACCCTGCCGGATAGTGCCGGCTTCGGCCCCCGGCCAAGCCTTCCCGCCCCCCGGATGGACCTTGTTCCAACCGTCAACACTGCCCGCGCCGTCGGCTGGCCGGCCGGCACCACGCCGCAGGCCGCGGCAGGCCTGGCGGTGAGCGCCTACGCCAGCGGCCTCGACCACCCGCGCTGGCTGCATGTGCTGCCCAACGGTGATGTGCTGGTCGCGGAGAGCAATGCCCCGGCCGAACACGACATCGGCACCGGCTTTGTCGGTTGGGTCAGCAAGCAGATCATGAAGTCCGTCGGTGCCGGCGTGCCCAGTGCCGACCGCATCACCCTGCTCCGCGGCATCGACGCCAACGGCGTTGCCGCAACGCGCAGCGTCTTCCTGCAGGGCCTGCATTCGCCCTTCGGCATGGCCTTGGTCGGCAACAATCTGTACGTGGCCAACACCGATGCCGTATGGCGCTTTGCCTATGTGCCCGGCGCCACGCAGATCACCACGCCGGGGGTAAAGCTCATCGACCTGCCGGCCGGCAAGCTCAACCACCACTGGACCAAGAACCTCATCGCCAGCCCCGACGGCACGCGCCTCTATGTCACGGTGGGCTCCAACAGCAACGCCGGCGAAAACGGCATGGACAAGGAAACCGGGCGCGCCGCCATTCACGAGATCGACCTGGCCAGCGGCCGCGCGCGCCTCTTCGCGTCGGGCCTGCGCAACCCCAACGGGCTGGCCTGGCAACCCGCCAGCGGCGCCCTGTGGACCACCGTCAATGAACGGGACGGGCTCGGCAGCGATCTGGTGCCGGACTACATGACCGCCGTGCAGGACGGCGCCTTTTACGGCTGGCCCTACAGCTACTACGGCCAGCATGTGGACACCCGCCCCAGCCCGCCACGGCCCGATCTGATTGCCCTGGCGCGGGTGCCGGACTATGCGCTGGGCGCGCATACGGCGTCCCTCGGCCTTGCCTTTTACAACGCCACGCTGTTATCAAAAAAATACGCGGGTGGCGCTTTTGTCGGCCAGCACGGCTCATGGAATCGGCAGCCCTTCGGCGGCTACAAGGTGATCTTCGTTCCCTTTGCCGAGGGTCGCCCGGCCGGCCCGCCCGAAGACGTGCTGACGGGCTTCCTGAGCGAGAACGGCGATGCCCGAGGGCGCCCGGTGGGTGTCGCGGTGGATCATGCCGGTGCCTTGCTGGTGGCCGACGACACGGGCAACAGCGTGTGGCGGGTGACGCCGGCCAAGCGCTGAAACTAGCGCCCCGGCTGCGTGCCGAGCAGGCGGTCCCAGAAGCTGCCCAAGGTGCCAAAGGCCAGGCTGTCGTTGTCGTGGTGATGAAAATCGTGGTGTCGCCAGCGGGCCGCCAGCCAGCCCTGAGTGCAGGGCGCAGCCAGATGCAGCCGGTAGTGCACGAGCTCCTGCGTCAGATGTCCCACTATCAGCCCGCAGGAAAACCCCAGGGCAAGACCCGTATCGGCCCACAGCAACGGGGGCAGCACGGCCAGCGCAAGCACCAGCATCAGGCTGAACAGCACCGGCGTGCGCATCGGCACGTCGGGCTGGCGGTGATGTTCCAGGTGCCAGCGCTTGAAGGGTTCGATTCCGTGCAGGATGAAGCGGTGCAGCAGGTATTCCGCCAGCGTCCATGCCGCCAGCCCGGCCAGCACTGCACCAAGGCCCGCCGACCAGCCGATAGCGGCCATGCGCAGCCACAAACCCGCCAGAACCCCCAGGACCGCCGACGGAATCAGCACCGACCGGGGAAACGCAAACGCCGGTCCTGGTACGCGAAAATCTGCCATCACGATCCTTCCACGCGCGTCCTGTTCATGCTCTGGCGCCAGGCCTTCGACAGGGCGAAGACCAGCGCCTGAATCATGTCAGAGCGAGTACATGGTGCGGCCATAGTAGGCGTGGATGCCCTCGGCCCACTCGGGGTTGGCCATGTCGGGCCACTTGTCCTTGTCGAAGCCCGGGGCGCGCTCGAGCTGCTCCTTTTGCACGTCGAGCATGAAGCGCTTGTTCATCGTGTCGAGGGTCAGGGCGCTCCACGGCACGGCAAAGAGCTTTTCGCCCATGCCCAGGAAGCCGCCGAAGGACAGCACCGCATAGGCAATCCGCCCGCTGCGCACATCCAGCATGATCTCCTTCACTTCACCCAGCAGCTCGGCGCTGTGGCTGACCACGTCGTTGCCGATGAGGGTGTGTGCGCCCATCAGCGCGGGGCCGGGGCCCTCGCCCGCATCGAGCCCGATGCCGCCGGCAGTGTTGGCCTTGTAGATACCGTAGGTGTCGTTTTCTTCGTAGTTCATGCTTGTCTCCTGATCATTCGCCTGGGGAAGGGGTCAGAGCGTCGCTCCAGGCCTGCAGCGCCTCCTATCCAAGATAGGTGGATGCACAGGCCCGGTCTGTCGGGCAACACACACACCTCTGTGGGCTTACGCACAGACTCGCCGGACGGACTGCTTTAGCGTCAGACGGGTCAATCACGACCCAAGGAGCCCGCATGAAAAGCAAAACAGTTCTGGCCATCGCCCTGGCGATATCCCTGCTTCCCGGGAGTGTTGCCTTCGCCGACGGCAATGATCGCCACGGCCAGCGTGGTAACCATGAACAAGCACAACGCGGCCACGACGGCCGGGGTCAGGGCCACGGAAACCAGGGCCGCTGGCAGCGCAGCGAGCAGCGTGACCACCGCGACTACCGCGACCAGCGCGGCAACCGGCCGCCGCCCCAGGCTTATCGCGAAGATCGCCGCGGCCCGGGCGCCGGCCCCCAGCACAACTTTTACCGGGGTGACCGCCTGCCCGGCGAATACCGTCACCGCAACTACGTGGTGAACGACTGGCGCGGCCATCGCCTGAGCGCACCGCCCCGGGGCTACCACTGGGTCCAGGCGGGGGGCGACTACGTGCTGGTGGCCATTGCCACCGGCGTCATCCTGCAGATCCTGCTCAACCAGTAAGCCCGCATTGCGCCCGTGCCGGAAACCGGCCGGGCGCCATCCCTCAGATATTCACCTCGACGTGGTGCGCCCGCTGGTCATCCACCAGTGGAATCGCCATGTCGAGGCACGCAACGCCATCCACCGTCATGCCACGCTCCCCGTTTTCCGGCGCAGCCCGTGAAACAAGAATGTGGAAGACCGTCTCGCGGAAGCGGTAGGCGATCTTCACCTCCGGCCACTCGGCCGGCAGGCGCGGTGCCAGGTGCAGCACATTGCCCTCCCGGCGCAGACCGATCAGTGACTCCATGAGCAGCCGGTAAGTCCACCCTGCCGCACCGGTGTGCCAGGTCCAGCCGCCACGGCCCACATGGGGCGCCACGGCATACACGTCACCGGCCACCACGTAGGGCTCCACCTTGTAGATCGCAGCGCTGCGGGCCGACAGGGCGTGGTTGACCGGCGCAATCAGCCGCAGCAGCGCCCAGGCCAACTCATGTTCGCCCAGCTCGGCAAAGGCCATGGCGGCCCACACCGCGGCGTGGGTGTACTGCCCGCCGTTCTCGCGCACGCCGGGGATGTAGCCGCGGATATAGCCCGGGTCCAGCGCCGCCGAATCGAAGGGCGGGTCGAGGAGCTGCACCAGGCCATCGTCGCTGCGCACCAGGTGTTCCCCCACCGCGTCCATGGCCATGCGGCTGCGTGCACTGTCGCCAGCCCCCGACAGCACCGCCCAACTTTGCGAAATCGAGTCAATCCGGCATTCGGTGCCGGAGGCCGAACCAAGGGGTGTGCCATCGTCGAAGTAGGCGCGGCGATACCATTCCCCGTCCCAGCCGTGCTGCTCGATGCTTCGGCGCAGGCGTTCGCCCTCCGTCACGCACAGCGCCGCAAAGTCGGCATCGCCATGGGCCCGGGCCACTCCGGCGAAGTCCCGCAGCACCGCGCACAGGAAGAAGCCCAGCCACACGCTTTCACCCTTCCCGCCAATCCCGACCCGGCTCATGCCGTCGTTCCAGTCACCGGAACCCATCAGCGGCAGGCCGTGTTCGCCCATCTGCCGGATGCCGCGCCGGATGGCGTGCACGCAGTGTTCATAGAGGCTGACCGACTCGGCGGAGCGGGCCGGCTGGTCGTAGTAGGAATCGTCCTCCGGATTGACCGGACGGCCATCCAGGAAGGGCACGATCTCATCCAGCACGCCGGTGTCGCCGATGGTGCCCACATAGCGGCACACGGCCAGCGGCAACCACAGGAAGTCGTCCGAACAGCGGGTACGCACACCGCGGCCCGATGGCGGATGCCACCAGTGCTGCACGTCACCTTCAACAAACTGGCGGCTGGCGCACAGCAGCAGGTGCTCACGCACCAGCCACGGCACCGTATGGACGAGGGCCATCGAATCCTGCAACTGGTCCCGAAAACCAAAGGCGCCACCCGACTGGTAGTAGCCGCCACGCGCCCACATCCTGCAGGCCAGGGTCTGGTAAATCAGCCAGCCGTTGGCCAATACATTGAGCGCCGGATCGGGGGTTTCCACCTGCACCGCGCCGAGGGTGTGGCGCCAGTACTGGCGCACCGCATCGAGGGCGCTGCGGGTTGCCGGCATGCCGCGGAAGCGTTGCACGAGCTTGCCGGCGTCCTCCATGTCACGCCCTACGCCCAGGCGGAAGACGACTTCATGGGTCTGCCCGTCGGCCAGCTCGAAATCGACCTGGATCGCCGCGCACGGGTCGAGCCCGGCGCCGACCTTGCCCGACAGGGCCGTATGCCGGAGCGCCGCCGGATCCTGAAGGGAGCCGTTACGGCCGATGAACTCGGCCCGGTCGCCGGTGACGGTACGCATCGGGTCATCCACATCGAAGAAGGCCACCCGCCCGGCGAACTCGGTGCTGTAGGGGTTGTGCGCAAAGAGCGCGCCGCTGCGCGGGGCGATCTCGGTGCTCACGTGCATGGCCGATTTTTCGCGCAGATCGCCCAGCACCCACTCCACGTAGCCGGTTGCCGACAGGCGCCGCGGCCGGCCGGAATCGTTGCGCAGCTTGAGCACCGATAACTTCACCGACGCATCCATGGCAACGAATACCGTCAGTTCCGAGACGATGCCGTCCGAGCGGGTTTCGAAGACGCTGTAGCCAAAACCATGGCGGATCACGCAGGGCGTCAAGCCCCGCACCGGCAGCGGCGTCGGCGACCACAGGTGGCCGCTTTCCTCGTCGCGCAGGTAGAGGGCCTCGCCGCCGGCATCGCACAGCGGATCGTTGTGCCACGGGGTGAGGCGGAACTCATGGGCGTTCTCGCTCCACGTGTAGGCCATACCGCTTTCGGAAATCAGCGTGCCGAAGTGCGGGTTGGCCAGCACGTTGGCCCACGGGGCCGGCGTGGCCTGCCCCGGCGCGAGGGCCATCACGTATTCACTGCCGTCAGGGGTAAAGCCACCGAGACCGTTGAAGAGCAGCAGCCCGGCCGTCGCTTCCGTCGAGTCGACCACGGTGAGCTCGGGACGATGCCGGCGGCTCGGCACGAAGCGCGGCATGCGCACGTCGGGAAGGCCGCGGCGGTCGAGTTGCTCCACCAGCGAGCCCTGGCTGTCGATGATGACGACGCGGGCGACGGACTGGAACAACAGCCGGTCTTCGGCCGAGATCTGTTCGGACGAGCGTACGAAGATGCCGCCCGGCCGGTCGATCACGCTGGCCCCGATACCCGAGGCGATGAGCCCGATGATCTGGTCCTGCAGGCGCTGACGGTAGCCGGCGTGATCCTCGTTCCAGATCACCAGATCGGCCATCAGCCCTTTCAGGCGCCAGTATGAATGGGCCTGGACGAGCTGGCGCACCAGGTCGATGTTGGCCGCATCCCCGATCTGCAGCAGCACGATCGGCAGATCGCCCGAGATGGAATAGCCCCACAGACCCGACTGGCCGCGCCGGTTCTTGATCAGCAGGGCCGGATCGGCGCGCAGGCAGGCATTGGCATGGAGCACCGAGGCGGCCAGCCGGGCGTAAAGCTGGGCGTCGGCTTCCACCGCGTTGATCTGCTGCAGCTCCACCTGGCTGTGGGTCCATGCCAGATCGAAGACGCGGTCGGCCAGATGCCTGTCCTGATACTTGTCCACCAGGCCGACGGCCAGCTCGCGGGTATCGGCCATGCCCGACACGATGTCGACGGTGACCGATTGTTCCGGCGCCAGGACGATGCGCTGGCGGATCGCCACGATCGGGTCGAGCACGGCACCAACGGTATCCGACAGCGGGCCGGCCTGGTCCATTGCCAGGGGTGCGGCAGTGCTGCGGGTGCGGCCGATGAAGCGCGCCCGGTCGGTCTCCCACGATACGGCGCCGGTGTCGGCCCCATGCACGGCCATCAGGTGCAGCATGCGCGGCGTCGGCTCGCCGGCGGAGCGCGGCCGACGCATGCACAGAATCGCCCCCTGCTCTGCCAGCACCTCGGTCTGCACGAAGAGCTTGCTGAAGGCCGGATGCATCGCGTCCGATGCCGGAGGCGCAATCACCACCTCGGCGTAGCTGGTCACTTCAACTTCCCGGTGCAGGCGCGTCCGGTTGGTGATGCGCACCCGGCGCAGCTCGATGTCGTCCTCGGGCGACACGACGATCTCGGTGTAGGTCTCGATGTCGCCGGCGGAGCCCTCCTCGCCAACAAAATCGCGGCGCCGGAACTCGGCCCGTCCTTCGGAGAATATCGCCTCGTAACAACTCGGCCGGCGCAGCGTCGGCTGATGGGCGGTGGACCAGTAGATCCCGCTCGTCACATCCTTCACGTAGCAGAACGAACCCAGGCTGTCGCAGGTGCCATCCTCGCGCCAGCGGGTCACGGCCAGGTCTTTCCAGCGGCTGTAACCACCGCCGGCATTGGTCAGCATGACGTGGTAGCGGCCATTGGAAAGCAGCTGGACTTCGGGGATCGGCGTATCCGGACTGTCGAAAATCCGGATTGGCGTTTCCATGTCGGTGGTGCGGGAGCGCAGCTCTGAAATCTCGGCCGAATGGGAGAACAGGGCCGTGGCCCTCGGGATGCGCTCCTGAAGGAGCAGCATGACCGCCTGGAAGCTGCGGTCCGACTCGAAACGCCGTTGCATCGGGCGATCCAGCACCAGGTAGGCCAGAGCCAGCAGGCTCATGCCCTGGTGGTGAGCCATGAAGGCCCGCACCGGCACCCTGGCCTGCCCCCGGCGCTGCCGGGCCGGCGTGTAATCCACCGCCTCGAAGAACCCGAACTTGCCCATGAAGCCTTCCACGGCCATGCGCTGCAGGTTCCGGCAGGCCGCCTCGGGGGCCACCATCAGGGCCAGCACCGCGGCGTACGGGGCAATCACCAGATCTTCGGCCAGCCCGCGCTTGAGGCCCAGCCCTGGCACGCCAAAGGCCCGGTACTGGTAGTTGAGCTGGGCATCCACCGTGTTGTAGGCCGACTCCGAAATGCCCCACGGCACGCCGCGCTGGCGCCCGTAGTCGATCTGCCGCGCCACCGCCGCCTTGCAGGTCTGGTCGAGCAGGGTGTTGTCGTAGGTCGGCATCACCAGCATGGGCATCAGGTACTCGAACATCGAGCCGCTCCACGACAGCAGCACCGGCTCGCCGCCGGCACTGGTGAGCAGACGGCCGAGGGCGAACCAGCTTTCCTTCGGCAACTCTCCCTGGGCAATGGCCACAAAACAGGCCAGACGCGCCTCGGAGGCGAGCAGGTCGTAGCAGCTCGAATCGACCCGGCGCTCCGGCACGTTGTAGCCGATGGTCAGCAGATGGCGGGTCTTGTCGAACAGGAAATCGTATTCCATGCGTGCCAGGTCGGCAGCCTGCAGGGCCAGCCCGTCGATGGCCATCATCCGCACCCGGGCACGGACGCTCGCCTCCGCCAGGGCGCCCTGCAACTCGGCCAGCCAGGTGCGCTGGGCATCCGTCACTTCTCCGCCGAGGCATTGCCGGATCTGTGGCGACAGCTCGGCATCGAGCTCTACCAATCTACGCAGGGACGGGATACCCGTCTCTCCGGCCAGCCCCGTTACCAGGGCCTCGAGCCCGCGGGGCGGCTTGGGGAGCAACAGCCACGGCGCCAGGAAGTTCAGTTCGTCGAGCGCTTCCTGCACCTGCTCGACCAAGGCCTGGGCCCAGGCATGTGCCTCGACTGCCGGGGCCTTGTCGTCGCCGACATCGAGCTTGCCCCTGGCCTGGGCGAGCACCCCGGCGGCGCAAAGGGCCAGCCCTTCGAGGGTAGCCCGGGCCGCCGGGAGTGTGGTCGGGCAGGTGCTGGAGGCCGACTCCAGCGCCTTCCAGAAGGCTGTCAGCGGGCTGCCGATGGCGTCCTCGAGAATCACCAGCGTGTCGCTCAGGCCGGCGAGAAAGCACGGCCGCAGGATCTGGTCGTCGGCCAGGGCATCGAGACCGGCCCGCAGGGTCAGCAAATGCCCGGCCAGGTTGCCGCTGTCCACGGTGGACACGTAAAGCGGCGCAAGGGGCTGCAGGCTCTGGGTGTCGTACCAGTTGTAGAAGTGGCCCCGGTAGCGCTCCAGGCCCTGCATGGTGGAGAGGGTGCGGGTGGTGCGCTCGACGAGCGGGCCAAGCGGGATATAACCAAAATCGTAAGCCGACAGATTGGCCAGCAGCGCCAGCCCCATGTTGGTGGGCGAGGTGCGATGCGCGACCGAGGCGACACGGTATTCCTGGTAATTGTCGGGGGGCAGCCAGTTGTCGGCAGGGCCGACGAAGGTGCCGAAAAAGCGCCAGGTGCGGCGCGCCAGAGCCCGCAGGAACAAAGTCTGCTCCAGCGTCAGGACGGCCTTGCGGCTTGTCAGCGGGCTGCTGATCCACCAGGCCAGCAGCGGTGCGACGAACCACAGCAGCAGCACCGGCGCGGCCACCAGCAGGGCAGCCGGATGCGCCATGGCCAGCCACAAGGCGACCACCGAGGCAATGCCGGGTGCAACCACCATGGCCCGCCACGCGGCGGCCAGATCGCTGCGGCCGCGGCCGGCCGACTCCCGCTCGACTTCGCTCGACGGCTTCCATTCGAGCAGGCCCCGATGGCTGACATGCATGCGCCACTGCGTGCGCAGGATGGCATCGAGGCTGAAGAAGGCTTCGTAAGGCAGGCAGGCCAGCTCGAAGGCCACCTGGGCGAAATGGCGTTTGGTGCTGCTGGCCACGGCAGCCAGGTGCTGCCGCAACAGCACTTCGTCCGGCTTGCGCAGCAGGTCGAGCACGGTACCGCACAGGGAGGGCAGCAGCAGGATACCGATGACCGAGGCCGTCCATAGCCCGCTGGCGTCCAGCACAAGCCAACCGGTCAGGAACAGCGAGGTAAGCGCCGCCGGGACGAGGCTGCGGCGCAAATTGTCCACGAGCTTCCACTGGGACAGCACCGACAGACGATTCGCCAGCCGCTGGGCACCCGCGCCGGGCACCCGGCGCAGCAGCCAGCCGGCCAGTTGCCAGTCGCCGCGAATCCAGCGGTGGCGACGGCTCACATCGGCGCTGTAACGGGCCGGATAGTCCTCGAAAAGCAGACCGTCGCTGAGCAGCCCGGCCCGGGCATAGCAGCCTTCCAGCAAGTCGTGGCTGAGGATGCGGTTGTCGGGGAAGCATCCGCCGAGGGACTGCTCGAAGGCATCCACGTCGTAGATGCCCTTGCCGATGAAGGAGCCTTCGCCGAACACGTCCTGATACACATCCGAGACGGCCCGGGTGTAGGGGTCGATGCCCGGCTCGCCGCCATACAATTTGGCGTAACGGGAACGGCTGGTGCCCGGCAGGCTGATCGCCACCCGCGGTTGCAGGATGCCGTAGCCTTCTACAACGCGACGCTTGTCCGGGTCGTAGAGCGGGCGGTTCAGCGGATGCGCCATGGCACCGACAAAATGCCGCGCCGCATCCCGCGGGAGCTGGGTATCCGTATCCAGCGTGATCACGTACTTGACGCCGGACAGCACCGCAATGTCGCCCTCGATCAGGGCGAAGCTGTCACGGCCACCGCCCCGCAGCAAGGCATTCAGGTCGGCGAGCTTGCCGCGCTTTCGCTCGCAGCCGATCCACGCCTGCTCCAGGGGGTTCCAGCAGCGCGGCCGGTGAAACAGGAAAAAGATGTCGAATTCGGCAGGGGCGTACTTGTCGTTGAGCGCGGCGATCCCGGCCCGGGCCTGCGCCACCAGGGCCGCGTCGCCAGGCAGCGAGGCCTGCTGGGCGTCGAGGAAATCGGTGAGCAGCGCAAAGTGCAGGCAGGCATCCCGGTTGGCCAGAAAGCGCACCTCCAGCGCCTCGACCAGCCCCTCGACGCTGGCGGTGCCCGTGAGCATGGTCGGAACCACCACCAGCGTGCGCGACGGCACCGCAATGCCTTCCGAAAAATCCATCCGCGGCAGCGGGCGCGGCGTCACCAGCAGCGTCACCAGCCAGTTCACCAGGGCCACGGCCAGTTGGCTCCCGGCCAGCAAGGCCAGGAAGCCAACCGGCACCAGCGCCGCCAGAGGCAGCCCGACGCCCAGCGCGGGGGTCAGCAGGCAGGCGGCAACCGCCACCGCAAGCAGGGCAATCGCACCCAGATAAAGGCTCAGGGGGCTGCGCCCGGCGGCCCGACGCAAGGTCTCAACGGCCCCCACGCGTACCTCGGCGGCCAGTTCCAGCGCGGGCAAGCCCTTGTCGATCAGGTAGTAACCCACATGCGCCGTCCGGCCGCCAGCGCCCTCGGCGCCAGCCCGGGCCAGTTCCACGGCTTTGCGGGCCACGTTCTCCTCGCTCATCCGGCCCTTGCGGGCAATGGTCTCGGTGGCATGGCGATAACGGTCACGGGTGGCGAAATCCATCCGGCCGTAAACACCGTCCGGGTCGCCCAACAGGGTCTGCTCGACCAGGCTCAAGGCCTCGACGAAATCCCGCCAGTCCATCGCCCCCAGCACCCGCAAGCTGCCGATGCTGTTGCTGATGGAAACCTGGTCGGCGGCCTGCTGCTGGTTTTCGGACTGCACCAGTTGCTCGATGGTCAGCCCCGACTGGGCCAGACGCTGCTCGATCCAGTTCAGCGGCAGGGCCAGTGCGGGCCCCCTGCCCTGCAGGCGTCGGGCCAATTCGGCCACAAAGGCGCTGGCCATCGGCGGCTCGGAGCGCACCATGTCGGCGATCACCAGAATCAGGCCGTTGGCGTCCGTCTCGACGGTTTCGGTCATCCGGTCGGCCCACGAGTCGGCCAGTTCGCGCTCGACCCAGCCCGCCGCAATGCGCACGCCGACGCGGCGCAGATTCTCGATCACCGCGAGACGCAGCATGATAGGAATCGCCCACAGCTCGCCGAGCTTGAGCGGCGCAACAGTCTGGTAAGCGGCGACGAAGCGGGCCAGACTTTCGGCGTCTACCCGCCCGTCCCCGTGGGCAACGGTTTCCAGCGCAATGTCGTAAACCCGCGGCCGCCCGGCCGCCGGGCTGGCCAGACCGTCCTCCAGACGTGGCAGCTCCCGGCTGTAGCCCTTGGGCAGCAGCCGCTTGGCCATGCGGATCTGTTCTTCAATGAGATAGAAGTTGTCGAGCAACCATTCACCGGCCGGCACGATGCGGCGGCTGTCGGCCACCGCCCGGGTGAGCAGCTTGCACACATCGACGAGGATGCTTTCGTTCTCGGCCAGACGGGCCAGCAACTGGTCCGGCGCCTGCCCGCTGGCAAGAACGTGGGACGCGGCGAGCACCGTACCGTGTTGCGCCATCTGGTCGGCACTGAACAACTCCGAGCGCAACGGCGGCTCTTCGTCACGGAAGGCCTGTGGCCATCCGCTACCGGGAAACCAGGTTTTGAACGGTCGACTGGGATTGGCCAGGGTTGCCACGCGATTCCTTCCGCAGTTTCGCCATGGAACGGCTGACGATGGACCGGGGTATCGCGCAAACGGCTGCTTCTCGAGGGAGAGGCAAGCTGTTCCGGGCGGCATCCACCACCGGCCCAAGGCGAAACCTCTAGCGCAGCTTACCCATCCGTGATGTTCGCGGTCGGTACGCTGGCGCACACAGGGTCCGTCCGCGGCGGCCTGATCGACCCATGTGCGCCAGCGCACCGACCCTCCCCCGTCATCTGGCCATGCTCCTGACTTGCGCTCTGATGCGGTGCACACAACGCATACCGCAAAGCCCTGCCTCCGGTGATCGCACCGATCACTCAAATCATCCAAAGAATGGAACTGACCATGAAAACTACCCGCAACGGGAGATATTGCCCCCGCATGAGCACACTCGGACTGCCGGCCCTGATCCTTGGCGCTTCCTTCCTGATGGCGGCCTGTGCCGGCGTACCTGCCCCCACCGAGCAAATGGCGCTGTCGACGGCAGCCGTCACCCGCGCCACCGGCGCTGGTGGCAGCGAAACGGCCCCCGCCGAAATGCAGATGGCCCGTGACAAGCTCGACCGCGCCAAGCTCGCCATGACCAAGGAAGACTACGACACCGCCCGCGGCCTGGCCGAGGAAGCCCAGGTCGATGCCCAACTGGCAGAAGCCAAGGCCCGCTCCGGCAAGGCCGGCAAGGCAGCGGCCGAACTCCAGGAGAGCATCCGCGTCCTGCGTGAAGAGCTCAATCGCAAGAACAAGTGATCAACCATTTAAAGGACCTGACCATGACCGAGCACAAGATCTTTGCCATGACACTCATTGCGCTGGCAACGCTGGCCGGCTGCTCCTCGCAGCCCCTGAAGAACGTACAGCTGGATCAGGCCCGTGCCGATTACCAGGCTGCCCAGGCCAATCCGCAGTCCCGCGATCTGGCGACTGTCGAGATGAAGCAGGCCGGTGATGCCCTCAACCGGGCCAACGAGGCCTCGGAGCGCGGCGACAAGCCTGCCGACGTCGATCACCTGGCCTATCTGGCCAAGCAGCGCGTCGCCATTGCCCGGGAAACCGGCGCCCAGAAAGCCGCCGAAGTGGCGGTGACCGAAGCCGAGTCGGCCCGCGACAAGGTTCGCCTGGCTGCGCGTACCACCGAAGCGGACAAAGCCAACCGCAGCGCCGATTCCGCCCGCCTCGACACGCAGGATGCCCAGGCCCGGAACCGTCAGCTCGAAACCCAGATCCGGGACATGAACGCCAAGAAAACACCCCGCGGCCTGGTCATCACCATTGGCGACGTGCTGTTCGACACCGACAAGGCCGAACTCAAGTCCGGCGGCATGCGCAACATGGAAAAGCTGGTGGCCTTTCTGAAGGAATATCCGCAACGCAAGGCGGTCGTCGAAGGCTTTACCGACAGCACCGGCAGCGACAGCCACAACCAGGAACTGTCCGGCCGGCGCGCCAGTGCCGTACGCAGCGCCCTGGTGGACATGGGCATCGGCAGCGAGCGCCTCGACGCCCACGGTTATGGCGAAGCCTATCCGGTCGCCAGCAACGGCAATTCGGGCGGTCGCCAGATGAACCGGCGCGTCGAAATCATCCTGTCCGATGACAGCGGTACCATCCCCGCCCGCTGAAGCACACAACGCCCCTGATGCCTTGAGGCCACTTTTAGAGTGGCCTTTTTTATTTCACCTGTAACCTGTAAGGGAATCCGGTTCCAGTGCCAGCCTGCGCCAGGCTTCCGTGAACAAGGGAAACCATGGTCCACAAGACAAACACAGCACCGTCCCGAATCCAGAGCCCGTTTGGCCCCATCGAGCTGACGACGCGAAGGGACAGTTCTCCCGACCTTGACCTGATCGCCTTCCGGACGCTCGGACGGCTCATCCGGCCCGACGGGGATATCGCCGGAGTCTGCCGCTTCGCGAGCTACCGCCGAAAACGCAGCAAGGCCGCACTCAACGCCGCTCAAATTTGCGATGAACTGGACGCCGTCAGCCAGGAGGAACTGGATCTTGGCGAAGCGCTGGCAAGCTGGAACCCGCAACGCCTCGAGGGCTACATCAACAATGCGGGCCTGCTGATTGCAGAACGCGTCGAGGTGTTCGCTCCGCTCAAGGGCAGTGGCGCCTGGAAGGCGCTCTACTTCGCCACCATGGAAAAGACCCTGGCCCAGCACAAGCAGCGGCCGGCGGAGTTCTTCTTCACGGTTTTTCCGCTGGATTTCACCGGACGGGTAAATCGCGCCAACCTGAACGAGTTTCAGACAGCGCTGCGCAGCATGAAGCTCTTGTATGCGACCCATCTCGACGCCAAGGCGCTTGGCCTGCCCAAAAAAAGCGGGAGTTTCATGCGCGCCCCGGTGCCCGAAGCCATGCTGCGTCAAGCGCCCGCAGCCTGGATGGAGTAGCCTTTCAGGGCCGGCTGATACCGACGATTTTTTCAGAGAGGCTGCCGCGCGCATTGCGTACGGAGCAGAACTCCACAATAATCAAAACGTATAGCAGTTCAACTCCGGAAAGCACCGCTACGATGTCTTCACTCCATCGCCTTCGCATCGTGACCGCTGTACTGGCCGCCGCGGCACTTTCCGGCTGCTTCGGAAAACCGGTACTGCCCCCCGTCTTCCAGGCCGAACCCAAGCCTGCCCCCACCGTAATCAGCCTCGAGATCAGCGCCGACGCAGCGGTCAATCCCGACGCGCGGGGACGGGCGATGCCCATCGTGCTGCGCTACTACGTGCTCCAGAACACCGCAGCCTTCGACAGCGCCGATTTCTTCTCCCTGTTCGAGCGGGACGAGGCACTGCTCGGTACGGCAAAAATCGTGCGCGAGGAAATCACCCTCAGGCCGGGCCAGACGCACGCCACCGTCCTGCGCCCGCAGGGCGAAGCGAAGTTCATCGCGGTCTTTGGCGCCTACCGCGACGTCAACAAATCGGGCTGGCGGGCAACCGCTGCCATCCCCCAGAATAAGACCACCGCGTACAAAGTCCGGATTGGACCGCAGGCCATCTCCATCACTCCGCCTTCCCCCTGACCGGGGTGCCCAGCACCCGGCCGTGGATCGCGCCTCCCCAACCCGACCCGGAAAGTCGACATGTCCTGGTTCAGCAAAGTCGTTTGGTCCGAGGGCCTTTTTCTGCGGCCCCAGCACTTCCAGCAACAGGATCGCCATGCCGAATGGTATGTAGAGGCCAGAGCCCGGGCGGTGGGCGGGCTGTTCTGGGGCTTCACCCATCTCGAACTGGACGAGGCGGCCCTGGGCACCGGCCAGGTCGCCATTTCATCGGCCCGCGGCGTGCTGCCCGACGGCACACCCTTCGACTTTCCGGCCACCCACCCCGCCCCGCCGGCACTCGACATTCCGGCCGACACCCGCAACGCCGTGGTCTACCTGGCGCTGCCGCTGCGCCGCAGCCACAGCCCCGAAGCCGCACCCAAGGGCGACAGCGCAGCCCACCTGGCCCGCTACACGCCGGTCGAAGAACAGGTTATCGACTCCAGCACTGCCGACGGCAGCGCCGAACCGGTCGAAACGGGTCATCCGCGCCTGTGCCTGGCCCTCACCGACCAGATTTCCGACGCCTTCGTGCGCCTTGGCGTGCTGCGTATCGTCGAGCGGCGCCCCGACAACAATCTGCTGGTCGACAAGGGCTACATTCCGCCAGCCCTCGCCTGCGGGGTTTCGCCGGTGCTCGCCGCCCTTCTGCGCGAAGTCCGTGGCCTGCTCGGCCAGCGGGGCAATGCACTGGCCGCGCGCATCGCCCAGCCAGGCGCCGGCGGCGTGGCGGAAATCGCCGACTTCCTGTTCCTGCTGACCATCAACCGCCACCAGCCGGTCTTCGACCACCTGGCCGAGCTGTCGCAACTGCATCCGGAGCGCCTGTTCACCCGGCTCCTCGAACTATCCGGCGAACTGGCCACGCTGGTGGGCGGAGAACGCCGCCCGGGCGCTCTGCCGCCCTATAACCACGACATGCTGGAAGCCAGTTTCACGCCGCTGATGCGCGACATCCGCCGCTCGCTGGCCACCGTGCTTGAGCAGAATGCCGTCCAGATCGAGCTGCAGGACCACAAGCAGGGGCGCTTCGTCGGCCTCATCGGCGACCGCAGCCTGCTGCGCCACGCCGGCTTCGTCCTGGCCGTCAATGCCCAGGTGCCGAGCGAAACCCTGCGCACGCGCTTCCCGACCCAGGCCAAGCTCGGGCCGGTCGAAAAGATCCGCGAACTGGTCAATCTGCAGCTGCCCGGCATCGCCCTTCGCCCGCTGCCGGTTGCCCCGCGGCAAATTCCCTTCCATGCCGGCTTCAGCTACTTTGAACTCGACAATGCCGGCGAGCTATGGAAACAACTCGAGCATTCGAGCGGCCTTGGCATCTATGTCACCGGCGACTTTCCCGCACTCGAACTGTCCCTGTGGGCGATCCGGGCCTGAACGCCCGTTGCCCCATGATCGGAGACCGGCACCATGGCGCACGATGATCCCTTCGCCCTGCCCCCCTCAGACAAGACCCTCATCGTGCCCTCGCCGGGCGCCCGGGCAGCCCGCCCGGCCACCGCACAGGCAGCCCAGGGCACGCGTTTCGAGCACGTCGACCTGGCCGCCCTCGACTGGGACGCGGGGCTCAACCCCCTTGTCGCCGCGGCCAACCCGCTGCTCAACCTCGTCCCCCAGTTCCGCCAGGTCCGCCATCCCGACCCCCAGGGCCTGCGCGAAACCCTGGCCAGGGCCATCGGAATCTTCGAAAGCAAGGCGCAGCAAAGAGGCATCCCTCACGAACACGTGATTGCCGCCCGCTACGCGCTGTGCACCTTTCTCGACGAAACCGCCGCCAACACCCCGTGGGGCGACAAGGTCTGGGCCCAGCGCAGCTTGCTCGTCCAATTCCACAATGAAGCCTGGGGCGGCGAGAAGTTCTTCCAGCTGCTCGGCAAGCTGGCCGAAAACCCCGCGGCCCACCGCAACCTGCTCGAACTGTTCTACGTCATCCTGTCCCTCGGCTTCGAGGGGCGCTACCGGGTGCTGGAAAACGGCCGCGCCCAGCTCGCCTCCGTCCGCGAGCGGCTCGCCCAGATGCTCGCCAAGGAACGCGGCGAGGTGATTCGCGAACTCTCGCCGGCCTGGCAGACCACCGCCAGCACCTCCCGCCCGCTGCACGAAGCACTGCCCCTGTGGGCCGTGGCGGCCATCGGCGCACTGGTGCTGGCCGCCGTCTACATGTTCGCCTCATTCACGCTCAACCGGCACTCGGACCCCACCTTCTCCGCCATCCTCTCCCTCAAGGCCGGCACCCCAGCGTCGGTCGCCGTCGCGGCCCCGACGACACCGACGACGCCTGCGCCTGCCCGGCTGGCCCACTTCCTGGCGGGCGAGATCCAGGCTGGCCGGGTGTCGGTCAGCGACCTGCCCGACCGCAGCATCGTCACCGCCCGCGGCGATGGCCTCTTCGAAGCAGGCAGCGCGACTCTCTCACCGGGTTTCACCGAACTGCTCGAGCGTATCGGCCAGGCCGTCGCCCGGGTGGACGGCACAGTGCTGGTGCGCGGACACACCGACAACCGGCCAATCCGCTCGGCCCGCTTTCCGTCCAACTGGCATTTGTCGCAAGCCCGCGCCGATGCGGTGGCCGCCGCCATCACGCCCCACCTGGGCAAGCGCCCGCAAGTCAAGACCGAGGGCAGTGCCGACAGCGAACCTGTGATGAGCAACGACACGCCCGAAGGACGGGCGCAGAACCGGCGCGTCGAGATCATCGTCTTTCCGGCGGCTCGCGGCACCTGACAAGGCGCCCCGGCGCCCCATGAACAAGGGTTGAATGATGAAAAAGTTCTTCACTGTGCTGCTTCATCCGCTGCTTCTGGCAGCCCTCGGACTCATCGCCGTGGCGCTGGTGATCTGGCATGTCGGGCCGCTGGTATCCATCGCCGGCCACACGCCGCTCGAACCCGAGCGCGTGCGCTGGGCCCTCATCGGCGCAATGGTCCTCGCCTACGTCCTGCGCCTGTTGCTCGCGCGCCTCAAGGCCCGCGCCAGCAACGCCAAACTCATCGACGGCCTGCTCGGCAAGGAGGGCGCCACACCGGCCCCCGCCGAATCGCCCGAAATCGCCACCCTGCGCGAGCGCTTCGGCGATGCGGTCAAGACCCTGCGCCACAGCCGCGCCGCCACATCGGGCAGCGGCCTGTCGCGGCTGGCCGCCCTTGGTTCCAGCCGCTACCTTTACCAGTTGCCCTGGTATGTCTTCATCGGCGCGCCCGGCTCGGGCAAGACCACCGCCCTGATCAACTCCGGCCTGCGCTTTCCCCTTGCCGACAAGCTCGGCACCCACCAGATCAAGGGCGTCGGCGGCACCCGCAACTGTGACTGGTGGTTTGCCGACGAAGCCGTGCTCATCGACACCGCCGGCCGCTACACCACCCAGGATTCCGACGCCACCGCCGACCGGGAAGCCTGGCAGGGCTTCCTCAAGCTGCTGCGCAAGCACCGCCCCCGCCAGCCCCTCAACGGGGTATTGCTGACCATCAGCCTTGGCGATCTGCTGGCCCAGAACGAGAGCGAAGCCAGCCGCCACGCCGAAGCCCTGCGCGCCCGCGTGCAGGAGCTCTACGCCCAGCTCGGCGTTCGCCTGCCGGTTTACGTGCTGGTCACCAAGGCCGACCTCGTCGCCGGCTTCAACGAGTTCTTTGCCAGCCTGACCAAGGAGGGGCGCGATCAGGTGTGGGGCGTCACCTTCCCCAACCCCGAAGCCGGCGATGCCGAAGCCCTCAAGGGTCTGCCGGAACAACTGGCGGCACTCCACGAACGCGTCAGCGGCCAGCTCCTCACCCGCCTGCAGGAAGAAGCCGATCTCAACCAGCGCGGCCTGATCGCCGCCTTCGACCAGCAGTTCAGCCTGGTCAGCCGGCTGCTCGACAGCTTCCTGCAAAAAGTCTTCGCCAGCTCCGGTTACGACCACCCGCTGATGGTGCGCGGCGTTTACTTCACCAGCGGCACCCAGGAGGGCAACCCGATCGACCGGGTGATGGCCAGCCTGGGCGGCGCCTTCGGTCTGGAGCGGCGCGTCCTGCCCCCGCCCGCCGGCAGTGGCAAGAGCTTCTTCCTGACCCGCCTGCTCAAGGACGTGATCTTTGCCGAACAGCGCATCGGCGGCAGCAACCTGAAATGGGAGCACCGGCGCAGCCTGATCCACACCGGCGCCCTGGCCGCCATGGCCCTGCTGGCTGTCGGTTTGCTGGTCGGCTGGAGCTTCAGTTACCTGCGCAACAGCAGCTACGTGGACGAAGTGGATGCGGCCACCGAAGCGGCCCGGCCCCTCCTCGGCCAGACCGGCACGGCAACGGACGGCGAACTGCGCGGCACCCTCGACGTGCTCGAAGCGGTACGCAAGCTGCCCGCCACAGCCGCGCGCCCGCAGGGAGAAACCCCCGCCGGCATGGGGCTCGGACTGTTCCAGGGCGACAAGCTCGACGCCGCCTCGCAACAGGCCTATCGCGGCCTGCTCCGCGACGTACTACTGCCGCGCATCGCCCGGCGCATCGAAGCCCAGCTGCACAACCAGGACGGCACCAACCTCGAGTTCACCTACGAAACCCTCAAGGCCTACCTGATGCTCCACGAGCCGGCCCACTTCGATGCGGAAGCACTGAAGGCCTGGATCACCCTCGACTGGGACCGCAACCTGCCCCGCGAGATGAACGCCGACCAGCGCGCCGCCCTGGGGGAGCACCTCAACCAGCTGTTTGCCGACGGCCCCGTAGCCTCTCCGGTCCAGCGCGACCCCAGCCTGGTCAGCCACGCCCGCGAGACGCTGTTGCGCTACTCGCTGCCCGATCGCATCTACAGCCGTCTCAAGCGCCAGGGTGTCGGCGACGACATTCCGGCCTTCACCATCGAGCGGGCCGCCGGGCCGGGTTCAACCCTGGTGTTCACGCGCAAGAGCGGCGCCCCGCTGACCCGCGGCATCGATGGCCTGTACACCCACGACGGCTACCACAAGGGCTTCGTGAAGGCAGTGGATGCCGTCGCTGCCAAACTGGCCGAAGAAGAGTCCTGGGTTCTTGGCACCCGCCGCGACAGCAGCGCCGACCGGACGCCCGCCACGGTCGCCCGGGACGTACGCCGCCTCTACCTGACCGATTACGCACGCCAGTGGGACGCCCTGCTGGCCGACATCAGCCTGGTCCGCTCACCCGGCCTGGGCCAGAGCATTCAGGTTGCCCGGGTGCTCTCCGGGGCCGACTCGCCCCTGCCGAAGCTGATGCGGGCGATCTCCCGCGAGACCACGCTGACCCTGCCGGAGGGCACGAAATCGATAGGCGACAAGGCCGGTGAAAAGCTGGCCAGCGCCAAGCAGGAGCTCGACAAGCTGCTCGGCACCGGAGGTGCCGAAGGCGGTGCACCGGCAGCCCGCGGCGCCCAGCCGGAACGACTCGAGAGCATCGTGGACGACCGCTTCGTGCAGATCCGCCAGCTCGTCACCGGCGACGCCAAGAGCGCCCCCATCGACGCCGTCACCCAGTTGCTCAACGACGTATACGTGCAACTGTCAGCCACCGAAACCGCGATCAAGGACAAGGTCGCACCGCCGCCGGGCGACTCGGCGGCCCGGGTCAAGGCCGAGAGCGCCCGCCTGCCGGAGCCGATCCGCTCGATGCTGCAGCAACTCTCCAGCGCCGGCACCAGCCAGTCCCTCGCCGCCACGCGGGAGAACCTGTCCTCGGCG
Organism: Zoogloea oleivorans; assembly: GCA_030157785.1. GTDB lineage: Bacteria > Pseudomonadota > Gammaproteobacteria > Burkholderiales > Rhodocyclaceae > Zoogloea > Zoogloea oleivorans_A. The sequence continues at coordinate 53,533 of JAOAUC010000061.1, read as the reverse complement.
GTCGGCGCACAGGTCGGCCAGTTCTGCCACATGGCCACCGACGGCCGCTACCCCTTCGTGCGCGGCAGCGGCCGGGACGTGACCCGCGAGGATTTTGCCCGCCTGTTCGCTCCCGGTGGGCTGATGGATGACTTCTTCCAGAAAAACCTCGCCCCCTACGTGGACACGTCGACACGCCCCTGGAGCTTCAAGAAAGTGCAGGAGCAATCCCTCGGCGGCCCCGGCAATCTGGCCCAGTTCCAGCGTGCCGCCACCATCCGCGATGTGTTCTTCCGCAGCGGCGGCACGGTACGGCTCGACTTCAAGCCCCTCGAGATGGATCCGGCCATCACCCAGTTCACCCTCGATGTGGACGGCCAGCTGGTCAAGTATGCCCACGGCCCGCAGCTTGCCCAGTCGATCCAGTGGCCCGGCAGCAAGGGCGGCATTTCGACGCGCATCCAGATCACCCCGCCGGCCCCCAGTGGCGCCTCCGGCCAGACCACCGAAGGCCCGTGGGCGCTGTTCCGGCTGTTCGACAAGGCCCGCGTCGAAGGCCTCGGCGCACCCGAGAAATTCAAGGTCACCTTCGATGTGGAAGGGCGCCAGGCGAGTTTCGAAGTGACCGCGAGCAGCGTGCAAAACCCCTTCCGCCTGCGCGAACTCTCCGAGTTCCGCTGCCCCGGCGGACTGTGACGGCGGCCCGGCGATGCCACACCCCGCAGGCTGGTTCGGCAAGCTCCCGATCCTTGGCGACTTCGCCCAGCGCAGGCTGCCCCACGACGTGGTCGAGCGCTGGGACGCCTGGCTGCAGGCCGGTATCACCGACAGCCGGGCGGCCCTCGGCGAGGCCTGGCTCGACAACTACCTGACGGCCCACGTCTGGCATTTCGTGCTCATGCCGGGCGTGCTCGGCCCGCACGCCTGGGCTGGCGTCTGGATGCCCTCGGTGGATCGCGTCGGACGCTACTTTCCCCTCACGCTACTGGCCCCGCTCCCCCCCGAACAAGCCCTCGGCAGCTCGACGAGTGCCCTCGGCAACTGGCTCAGGGCGCTCGAGGACATCGCCCGCCTTGGCCTGCGCCTCGAACACGACATTGCACCCCTCGAGGACGCGCTGGCCAGCCTGGGACCGCCGCCCGTCGACAAACACGGCGCGGCTGCGCTGAAGCAGGTCGGAGCAGCCCTCGGCCAGCGGGCCGACCTGATTCCCCTGCCCCGCGCCGGACACGGCAACCCGGGCAACTACCTCGACGCCCTGGCCACCGCCAGCCTTTTGCCACAGCTGGCCGGCTATTCGCTGTGGTGGTGTTACGACGCAGACGGGGTCAGCGGCGGCTTCGCGCACCGGAGCTTGCCCGACGCGTCATTTGTGTTGAAGATGATCACGTATTCGCCAACCGACTGAGGCCGCCCGCGCCTTCGAGACTCCGCCAAGTGTCCGATTCCGACGACAACAAGACCATCGTACTGGGGGGTGCTGCCGCATCGGCCACACCTGTTCAGCGCAACGCCGCCGTCGACACCACGGTGCTCCAGCCCGGCACCCGCCTCCACGAATTCGAAATCGTCGACCTGGTTGGCCAGGGCGGTTTCGGCATCGTCTATCTGGCCGACGACCACTCGCTGCAACGCCGGGTCGCCATCAAGGAATACATGCCCTCGTCCCTGGCCACCCGCGGCAAGGACGACTCGGTGGTCGTGCGCTCGGCACGCCACGCCGACACCTTCGAGATCGGCCTGCGCAGTTTCGTCAATGAAGCCCGCTTGCTGGCCCAGTTCGACCATCCCGCCCTGCTGAAGGTCTTCCGCTTCTGGGAGGCCAACGGCACCGCCTACATGGCCATGCCCTACTACGCCGGCAAGACCCTGCGCGACGCCCTCAAGGACCGCGAGGGGTCGCCACCCGACGAAGCCTGGATCCGCCGCATCCTTTCGCCCGTCATGGACGCGCTCGAGTTGATGCACCACGAGAACTGCTTCCACCGCGACGTGGCCCCCGACAACATCATGCTGCTGCGCGACGGCCGCCCCGTCCTGCTCGACTTCGGTGCAGCCCGCCGGGTCATCAGCGACATGACCCAGGCGCTCACGGTAATCCTCAAGCCCGGCTACGCCCCGATCGAGCAATACGCCGAGATGCCGGGCATCAAGCAGGGCCCGTGGACCGACATCTACGCCCTGGCCGCTGTCGTCTATTTCACCATTACCGGCCGTACGCCTCCGCCGGCCGTAGGGCGCATGATGCAGGACGCCTACGAGCCGCTGGCCACGCTCGCCGCCGGGCGGTATTCGGCCCGCTTCCTGGAAGGCATCGACCAATGCCTGCGCGTCAAGGGCGAGGAGCGGCCCCAGTCCATCCCCGAGATGCGCACCGCCCTCGGCATGGACGAGACGAACGCCACCGTTTTCGTGCCTCCTGCCCCCTCGGCTTACTCGTCCCCCGTCGCCACGGCAGCCGGCGCAAGCGACACGCCGGGCACGGTGCTGTTTCCCGCGCCGGCCTCCACCTTGCCGCCATCGCCCCCGCCTGCGCCAAAGCCAGCTGCGGAAAGCCCAGCCACGGCGGTCCGGTCCGGCAAGCTGCCGATCTACCTCACCGGCCTTGCCGCCCTCGGCGCCGCGGCTGCGGGGGCATACCTTTTCACTAGGGAAACGCCACCCAAAGCCGTGCCCCCCGCTCCTCCCCAAGCCGCAGCACCCGCGCCGGCAGCCCCGATAGCACCCACATCCCCTGTCCCAGCCGCACCGGTATCCCTCGAGGAAGCCATCGCCGCCACGCTGGCCAGCTCCGACAGCCGCTTCGGACTGACCGTCGACAAGGTCAGGACGCCCCTGGTGATCGGTCGCGACCCGCTCAGCTTCGTGCTCCATAGCCAGCGCAACGGCTTGCTTTACGTTCTGCTGTGGGACAAGGCCACGGGGCACCTGAACCTGATCTTCCCCAACGAGCTCGACCTGCAGAACAAGGTCAGCGCCGGCAAACCAGTAATTTTCCCGCGCCCCGACTGGGCCTACGAAGCCGATCCGCCCCAGGGAAAATGGGAAGTCATCACCCTCGTCTCCGAGTCCCCGCGGGACTTCACAGGACTGCACCTGGAATCGCGGGCCAACGCCAACTCCGTTACACAAGGCGTGCTCGAGGAAACACTCGGAAAATCAGCCAAAGGTGGCCTGGCCCTGGGCGGAGAAGCACGCTGCAAGGGCAGCGAGCCTTGCCCGTCGGCCTACGCAGCAGCCCGTTTCAGCGTCGAGGAAATCACCGCTGAAAAGCGCAAGGAGCCTGCCAAGGCAACGCCGGGCACCGAAAAACGCGCCCCCGCAAAAGACAGAGGCAACGAGCAGGCCGACAAGAAGTACGTCGAGGATCTGAACAAGACCCTCGACCGCATGCTCAACGAAAAGTAGCCCGGCAGCGCCCGGTCAGACCGACAGCCGTGACGGGTTGTTGGCCTCGATCGTCACCCGCTGCACGTTGGCCGGCACCCGGGAATCGAGGACAATCTTGCGGTTCACAACCCCGTTGCCGGCCTTTTCGCTCACCTGGACCTGACCGCCTGCCGGGCTGAGCTTGGCGCCCTTGCCCGGCGCGGTGGCGATGCTCATATCGATGGCCTCTTCGCGTTCGCGGGCCATCTTGCGGGCGTAGTCGCTCAGCTTGCGCATCGCCTCCTTGCCCTCCGGCTTGTCTACCTGGCTGAGCGGAATATCCACCGAGAAGGACTTGAAGGCTCGCACCGTTTCGGTCTTGCCGGTCTGCTTGTCGGTCACCTGCACCGTCTGCGTCTGGACCGGCGTGGCCTTGCCGCCGCCGGCTTGGGCCGCCTCTTCCGACGCTGCCTGGGCCTCCTGGATTTCCGAACTGCGCGCCCGCTGGTAGCCGATCAGCCCGCCCACCACCGCACCGGCCACGCAGGCCGTACCTGCGTCGTTCTTGGTGAGTTTGGCGAGCGCCGCGCCGGCTGCACAGCCCACCGCCGCACCGATGCCGGCACTCTGCGTCTTCTGATCCATGGAAGCACAACCATTCAATACCAGGCTGGTGCCGAACAGGCACAAGACGAGGCGCGACTTCGCAAGATTCTTCATGAATATCCCCTGATCAATCCTGCCCCGGCACATCGCGGGGCGTGGACGGAATGATGATGGTCGTCTCGTCGGCCATCCTCACACACACTGCAGTGTAGTTGTCGTTCTCGACCGGCGCCCGGCTGCGGATCAGCGCCTGCATGCCCACCAGCCATTGCTCCGAACTCGCCGATTCATCGAGGATGCGCTCCATCTCCGGCTCCTCGACATATTCCCACCAGCCGTCCGTGCACATCAGGAACACATCCCCCGGCAACAGCTGCAGCGGCTCGGCAGACACCGACAGGGAGATCGCCTCTTTCGAGCCGATGGCCGAAGTCAGCAGGCTGCGCTGGGGATGGCTGCGGATCATGTCGGCACTGCCGTAACCGGCGTCGATCATGTTCTGGACGAGGCTGTGGTCGCGGGTCTGGTAAGCCACCCGCCCGCGCCGGAACAGGTAGATCCGCGTATCGCCCACATGTCCCCACACGGCAATGCCGCTGTGGGGGTCGATGAGCAGGATCACGGCGGTGGCATGCATGTCGTCGGTCGTGCCGCCGGTGGTCTTTTCGCGGATCACCACGTCGTTGGCCGCCTGCAACAGGGCCGCCGCCTCGTCCGGGTCGACCCGCGGATGCGCTGCGAAGCGCTTCAGCGCCGTGCTGACCACCAGCCGCGACGCCACATCGCCGCTGCCATGGCCGCCGGCACCATCGGACACTACCCAGCAGCTGCCGTTCTCCGACGTCCAGTAGCCGCACGCATCCTCGTTGCGACTGCGGCCGCCCATCTCCGACAGATAACACGTCTGCACATCCAGCATCAGAACCTCGCGATGGCGATTGTCGGGTGGACTTACGTCTTTTGCTCCGGGTCACGTTCGGCCTGAAGGCGCTCTACCTGCTCTTCGTAGGCGCGCAGGAATTCGCGGCCAAACAGGGCATGGAAATCATCCTCCGCTTCCCGCGAGATCTCACCGTACATCTGTTCGAAGAGATCCCAAAGACGGGCCTTGCGCGCGCCCGGCAGCAGGCTGTCGAGCACGCTGCGAGTCAGCACCCGCTGCTCGAGCGCCTGCGGCTCGAAGCGCTTGAGCACGCCAGTCAGGGCCGCCCGCATGCCGGCCATGAAACCGAACTGGTGGGCGCGCAGATCGTCGTAGGCATCGCGCATTGCCTCCTCGGGCGGCATGAAGCCACGCCCCTGGGGCACCAGCAACTGCGCGAGGGCAAAGCCCACATCCGGCGAAAACTTTAGGGGATTGTTGCCCTTGCTGACGATCATCGTCACCTCGGCACGCACCTCGCGCTTGGTCAGCGCGCGCGCGGTGAGCAGATCAAGCGTGCCCTGGGTCGACTCTCGCAGCACTACGCCAATCTGCTCCATCAACTCGGGCGTCAGGCCGGCCGGCAAGCGCAGCGGAACACCCAGCCCGCGCAGGAAGGCCGCCTCCAACGCGCCCTGCTCTGCCGGCATGCCCGACGCAGGGGCAGACTCAACGACAGGTGGCGGCGCAGGCTGCGCCACCACCCGGTCGACACTGATTTCGCCGCGGGCCGCTGGCTCGGCAAGCACGGTAGCCGGCACGGAGTGGGACGAAGCCTGTACCGGCTGGGGCGGGCTCTGGTCCCACGAGAAAACCATCTCGCCTGCTGCCGCCGGTGGCGTCTCTGCACGGGGCGGCGTAAAGGCCTGGTTGAGCAGGGAAGCATCGTCGCGCTGCGGACTGGCCATCGGTGGCGCTGCCGCCGGCCCGCCGAACAAGGCCAGCGGATCGACCGCCCCGGCCCCGTCTGCCGCCGGCACACTGGCCGGTTCGCCCAGCGGCGTGCCCAGGAAAGGATCCCGCGCCCCGCCCGCGCTCAGGCCAAACAAGGCATCCACCGACGCATCGTTGCGCCCGCCGCCCAACCCGAGCAAGTCTGCCGCTGGCGTACGGGGTGCAGGTGGCGGTGGCGCGAACGGATCAGCGACCGTATCGGCCTCGGGCACCGGCCGTGGCGGCGCCGCAAAAACCGCGAACGGATCGTCCGACCCGCCCCCGGAGAACGCGGGCGCGGCCCCCTGCTCCGCCGGCTCGGCGGCCCCGAAGAGCCCCCCGAAAGGATCCGCCCCGCCCGATGAAGGCGCACCGAAGAGGCCCAATGGATCCGCCCCCCCGGAGGACGCGACGGCAGGCGTCGAAAACACCGGTGCCTGTCGGTCGAATTCAACCTCCAGCACATAAGCGCCAATCGTGATCCGGTCGCCGCCAGTCAGCATCACCCGGTTGCCCTTGCCGACGGGCCGGTCATTGACCGCCGACGGATTGCCGCCCTGATCCACCAGCAGAAAGTTGGCCCCGTCGAACTCGACCCGCGCCTGAACCCTTGAAATGTGCCGATCCGGATCGGGCAGAATGAGCTCATTGCCCTCCTCCCGCCCGATCGATCCACCACGGGTGTCAAAGTTGAACTCGGAAGCTTGGGCAGGCGGTGCCCCGTTGAAGCTGATGACGGAAATACGCATGTGCGGATTGACCATGGAATCAGGGGCTGGACATGACAAACAAGCTTGATCTTACCAGCGGCGAGGCGCGAACAAGCCCTCACTTTTGCGGATCGGCGGACGAGGATTTCCACTCGATGAAGCCGGGCGCCGGCCGGGTGCCGACTCGGGTCAGGACAACCAGCCTTGCATCCCGATAACTCCCGTGCCGGGCATAGCCGGTCCACCGAAATGCAGCATCCTCCCACCCGTCGCCGTTGAAATCGCCCCGTGCCAGCAGAACCAGCCGAATGCCGTAAGCCGGATTTTCAAGGGTCAGCGTATCCGGCCGGCTCGCCTTGAAACGGCGCGCCGCAGAGATGCTCTGAAGCGTGCTTCCCGGCCGCGCTGCTTTCGCGCTTTCGTCGTCCGACACGTTGGTCCACAGCGAAGCCGGATAAAGGCGCGTCTCGGTGGCCTTCAGAAAATCCCTCGGCAAGGCGCTTCTGGCCGCGGTTGTCGCCGCGCTCGCCAATGCCAGCACTTCGCAATCGACCGTTTTGGCTCTCAGCACCCGAAAATCCGCTTCAGAATCCGAACCGGCAATCCGGTCCTTCACGGCAAGATAGTCGCGGCAGGAGCGAAGAAGCCGCCGCTCCTGCCCGCCCCCCGCCATCGTCAATGCAGCAGGCAAGGGGTCGGTAAACGGATCGTCCAGTTTCGGCGACGCACCAGAATCGGGAACAACTATCGAGCCGGCCCATGCGGCGGGCCATGCCACAACGCCCAGGAACAGGCACACAGCGATACGGATAGGTGCCCGCATGATCAAGTCACCGCTCTCAGGAAGAGATCCCGGGTCCAGTCGTTCCGGGCTTTTGAAGGCCCGTTGCGATGACACTGCGCCGCAGCCTCTTTCCAGTCGTGCGCCTCGACCGCGGCCTTCAGCTTCTTGAATTTCAGCAAGCCGCCTTTGCCGAGGTTATAGATCATGTCCAGCAAGGCGCGCTTGACCTCCACCGGATACTCCGGATAACCCGTGAAATTCGCCATCAGATCATTCTTGAAACCATCGATCTTGAGCTTGAACAACGCGTCGATCGCGCTGTCCGGCAAATCCAGCTTGGTAAATTTCTTGTACGACGCGGCGAGTTCGCCCTTGGTCTGCTTCGCGACCGCCTTGAAGTCGGCTTCAATCTCCTGAGCCGTGGCGGCCGCGCCGGTATCCCTCACCACGAACGCCAGCAACCTGGCCGCTTCGGCACTGGCAATCAGGTTGCCGATACCCACCGTCACGAAGCCTTCGGTGTCGAGATACATGTGCGAGATCCTCCCTTCCCACAGCCCGAAATCCGCAACAATCTCTTCCCAGGTCGGCTCCCGGGCAGCCGCAACCGGCGTGACAACGCCGAGGATGCAACCGTTGATTCGTGCGGCAGGCGCAAAAGGATGGAGAAACGGGCTTCCATCCAGCGAGTCGATCCCGACGCTGCCGGGAATACGAAACTGACCAAGCCCGCCGCCACCGGCCGGTGCGCGCGGGTCGCGAGGATCGCTTGATCTGTCGGTCCAGAAGAACATTTCCCAGTTGTTCATTGTGCTCACCTGTTCGAATAGCCCGGACGCGAATTTCGACGCCTCACACCGTGCTCCCGGCGGCTCAAACCACCGGTTGCGGCGGAAAAACGCGTGTACCGGCAAAGGCGGCGCGGGCGCCAAAATCCCAGAAGGCTTCCAGATCAACCCAGCGTCGGGCTTCGCTCGTCAGCGTAGTGTGGATGTCGAAGCCACGGCACCAGCGTTGCCCTGCGCACCAACGCTCGCCATTTTCGGCCCATTGCGCCCGGGCCCGGGGCAGATCGGGCAGCCAGAGTTCGACGGGGAAATCCTGCTCGATCGGATCGGCATCGGCCGCGGGCGGCAGGGTGGTCCGCTTGCCCTCCACCGAGAGGCCGGTCATGCGCTCCCACGCCTGGCCCGCTGCAGCGGCCAAAATAGGGTCGGGATCAGCCATCCAGGCCAGCACGGCGGCCAGAGCTTTCGGTCGACCGAGGCGTGCCGCCAGCGCCACCCGTTGCGGCACGGGCTGCGCCGAGAGCAGATCGAGCACGGCATCCTGTTCATCCTCGGGGCAAAGCGCTGCGCACCATCCGAGCGCACTGGCATCCCCGTCGGCGGCGAGGCGCCTGACGGCTTCCGGTACCCAGGCTTCGCCTCGCCAGACCGCCGCATCCAGCACCGCGCTGCGCAGCGCGGCAACCGGGCGACGCAGGGCTTCCGCGAAAGGCGGACTCGGAGCAGCGAGCGGGCTTTCAAGAAGGACTTGCGCACGCCAGGCGACGGTGGCCACCGCAGGATCGTCGTGGCGAAGCAACTGGCCGAAATGCGCGGACGCGGGCTCCAGGCTCCGATGGCTGGCCAGCGCCAGCGCCGCCGCCGCCGCGTGGGCCGGACTGCCGTGGACCAGCGCGGCCCGCAGGGTCGCTTCGGTATGCGTGAGGGGCGCCATGGCCAGCGCGTCGGCAAAACCGTCGATCACCGGGCCGGCCGCCGCGGCAAAGGCCTCCAGCACCCGCCGCGCATTGTCGGGCCGGGTGCTGCGCAGAAGCGCCCAGGCCGCAGCAAAAATCTCATCCCGGTCGTCGCCACGCAGGGCATCGCCAAACATCGCCCCAAGGCTGTCGCCGGCTACCAGCATGCCCTGCAGGTGGGCTTCGATGCGCTCGGCGAGATAGGTGAAATCGTGCAGGGCAAGTTCTGGCGAACGCCGGGAGGCGCGCCGTCGCTGCCAGAGATACGCAAGCTCCTCGGCATGGACCCGAACCCGCTCGACAATGAAACTGCTGCGCCGCACGAGGGGCGTGACGGTGACCATGACTGACTAGTTGATGGACACGCTGCCGGCCTTGATGCGCTGCAAGCCCTTGGCGCGGATCAGCACGTCCTCGCCCTTGAGCACCGCCTTGCCGTCGGCCCGCAGGTCGAGGGTGGCGTCGCCGCACTTGAGGGTGAGCACTTCGGTGGCTTCGAGGGTGAGACGGGCGGGGGTAACGGGCGCCACATAGCCTGCAATGCGCCCCACAACGACGCCGGGACATCCACCTCCGGGCGGCAGCACCAGCACCTGGTCACCGATCTGGAGGGGCTTGCCTTCGAGCCACAGGCAGCGCCAGGGTTCATGGCCAGTCACTGCCACGCTCAGCCAGCCGCCATCTTCGATGGCCAGCAGCGCCCCTCTCTGCAGACCGCCAGCGGCCTGCTCCAGCGCAGGCGCAGGGGATGTTTCGACCAGGGCAAGACGTTTCACGCTCATCGGGATCACCTTGGGTTCAGGGGTTCAGGAAGTCCACTCATCGGCAGGGATGAACCGAAGCGTATCGATGTCCGCGGCCAGACAGGCCCGCCGCACCGTGTCGTCAACAAAGAGGGTGATGACGTGCTCGGCCAGACGGAACAGTTTTTCGTCCCGGGCCACCGCATCCGGAAGATCCAGCCGGTCTATCGTCGCCGCCATTTGGGTCGTGCCGAAAGTGGGCGTCATGATGGAGTTGCCTGCCAGCGCGCTGACCTTGCCGATCACATTGATGGCGTAATACTGCGGGAAGTCGGCGAAGACCTCGCCGCCATCAATCTTCGTCGCAAAATAGTCGATGTTGGCAACACCACTCTTCTCGAGCACCCGGCGCAGGCGGGCGCTGACCAGGGGGATGGGGCCGGCCTGATAGTCAGGAAGGCCGCCGGCATCCTCGTCATCGGGATCGAACACCAGCGCGAGGGGCTCCGGCGGCGGCGCATCGAAGCTCTCCCCGTTGAGCCAGGGCCACTCGAGCAGTTCGGGGGAGACGGGATCGAACTGGAAGTAGCTGTAGGGCTCGTCGTTCTCGTCCACCAGTTCGTGAAGGTCCAGGGCATATAGCATGAGGAGGCTCCAGGCGTTGGGCTCGCGTCTAGCGCGCCCGCTGCGCTTTGGGTTTCTTCAGGGCGGCCGTTTGCCGGCGGGCGGGGTCGCACCAGCTCGAGGTATAGAATTTTTCATCCTCGGTCTTGCCGACCACATGAGCGAAGTATCGCGCCGACAAGGCGTTCAGCACGCCGAGCAGCTTGACCGGCGGAACCAGCTTTTTCTTGGCGTCTTCCTTGCATTTCGGACAGGTCGCCGGCTTTTTGCGGGTACCTGAAAAACGCTCGAGCAGCGCACCGACCGTATCGAGGTGTTCCTTAACATTCTTGCTGTAGGTGGGATGACGGTCGTGGAACTGGCGGGCGCCGAGGAAGTTCATCGAGGCCTTCACGTACTGCCACTTGAGGTTGTGTTCTGCATTGGCGCCAGGATTGCCGGCCCGCGGCCCGGCGAGCGGCGTGTAGGACCACTTGTTGCCGCCACTGCCCCTGACCACCTTTTTGCGCCCGACGTCTTCCTTGTCGGGCAGGCTGCCGGAGGCAGATCCCCACAGATTGAGCCCGTTACCGTCCACCGGATGCTTGCCCGGCAGCCAGGCGCCGTTTTCGTTGCCGTTCACGTTGTAGCCAAGATTGCAGCAGAGCTTGCCTTTCGACTTGTCGATGTATTTCAGCAGGGTGCCGGCACGCGCCAGGGACTCCTTGGCAGGAATAAGGTGATGGGCCTGAAAGCCCACCGGATACCAGCACGACTCCTCTCCGGCAAAGAGCTGGACTTCCCGTTTCTCGTAAGCCAGGTTGTCCGGGTCGGCCTCCTTGCGGGGACTTTGGTAAGCCTTGTCCGGCGCTGCGCTGCGAACCACCGTGCTGGTTGCCGCGGTGCCCGCGTCCAGATTCTGGCCAAGGGCTGAAGCGTCACCGTCGAGTTCGTTACGGGCGCCGTCGCAGGTGTGCTTCGTCTCGTGGAAGGGGCAGTCGCCGTCGCCACCGTCAGCCTGGACCATCCCGACCGCCACCAGTTCGCCGAGTTGTGTCATGCCCTCACCCGCAAATGTTCTTCTTGTTGTGCCAGAGCGGATCGCCCATGCGGCAGACGTTCTTGCCGTCCAGCATCACGTTGAAGGAATACATCAGGAATTCGCACTCCTGCTTGATGGTGCCGCTGATGACCCCGCCGATCGAACCGGGCTCGTCGCCACTGCTCATCATGTACTTGGCGCCCTTGACCATCACCATGCTGCCGTCGGCCTTGACCGTGGTGGTGCCCGCGGTGGTGTCGGAAGATTTGCCGATGTTGGGATAAGGGATGGGAATCGGCGGCGCGGGCGGGGCCGGCGTTTTGCAGACATCCGGAAATACCAAGCTCATGCCGCCGCTGCTCTTGTGGGCGAAGCCGGGAATGTTATGGACAGTGCATGCCATGTGTGGCCCCCAGTCAGGAAGTCCGCTCGAGGACGAGCGCTGCGCGGTCGCCCTTGTCGGATGAAGCATAGGCCAAAACCGGGCCGCCCATATATCCATTCGCGATGCCGTGGGCAGCCAGTGCGGCCAATGCGGCGCCATGGGCGGCGCCGAGATCGCCGAAGCATTCGGCCGGGTGTTCCATCCGATTGTCCGGCGCAAAGTGCTCCGCGTTGCGGATTCGGGTCACGCCGAACTCCCGCGCCCAATAGCGCTCGCCGTTGAAGCTGCAGCAGGTGGTCTGGACAGGAACACCGAGGGACGCGGCCTCCAGCGCGGCCCCCACAGCTGCGGCCAGTCCGTCGCCTAGATAGGGCGCGTCGGAATACAGATGGCCGGCTTCGGTTCCGTTGCCGCTACCGGCAACGCGGGCCAGCGGGCGGATGCCGTGCTTACTGGCCGCCGCCTCGCTGGCGAGCAGCAGGAAGGCGGCGCCTTCACCGGGCGTGAAGCCGTCGCTGACGGTTTCACCGCGGATTCGCTCGGCGCGATCGAGGGTACCCAGCACGTAGAGGTCGATCAGGCTGTCTACGCCGCCCACCAGCATGAACTCGGCCTGGCCGGCGGCGATGCAGTTGGCGGCGCGGCCCAGGGCCATCAGGCCGGCAGCGCGGCCGCGCGGCGCGGCGATGCTGCCGGCGTGCTCAAAACAGGCACCCGCCTGCAGCGCAAGATTGCGGAGAAAGCGGCCGGGATCGACGGTCTGGGTGGTGTGGTGTTCGCTGAGGCCAAGGAGCAGCGGAACCGCCGGGAGATCAGGCGGCAACCCGGCGAACAGATCGGCGAGGGCCGCATGGGCGAGACGCAGCGTGCGCGCCTCCCGCGACTGCAGATGTGCGGCGGCAAGCGCTTCGGACAGCGGCGGCAAGCCGTCGTCCGGCACACCGGCCACGATGAAGGGCTCGAAGCGCCGGTCCAGCCAGGCAATCTCGCGAAAGCACGCCAGCCGCGCCCGGGCGGTGGCGGCGTTTTCGGCAAGGCTGAGGCCAGCGGCGCTGACCAGCCCGGCGGCGGCGATGACGACATTCATGCGGACACCGCCCGGCCCTGGCCCACGTGCAGGGTGCGCAATTTGAGGAGACGCTTGTCCACCACCAGTTCGGCCCGCCACACCATCTGCAGGCGGGCCATGTCGGGTTCGATCAGGATCGTGTCCAGCAGGGGCTGCGCCTGGATGTCGCTGCCGGCGAAATCGAAGGCCAGTTCCAGGTCGGGGCGGGGCAGATCGAAACGCAGTTCGCCGCCGCCAGTGAGGCCCGCGAGCACCACGGCCTCGCCGCCTTCGAGGCGGTGGGGGGCGATCAGGGCCGGCGGAGCCGTGTGGAAGAAGAGCGGATTGAAATCGAGGGGCAGATGCGGGGCGCGTTGCTTTTGCCAGGCCGTATCGTAGGTGCCGGCGTGGCGGGCGCGGTTGAACCAGACCGGGGTAACCGGCGCCAGCCCTGCCGGCTCGGGGCGATCGTGGGGGCTGCCGATGCGCATGCCAGGGTCTTCGATGCAGGGCAGCGGCAGGCCTTCGGGCCGGGTGTCCCAGCTGGCCACAAAGCCGCGTCCGACCGGGTTGCGGGGCTCGTTTTCGGGAGGGTGATCCGGGTGCGGTCGGGACATTCCGCCAAAGGCCAACTCCCAGCGCAACGGAAGACGCTCGAAGGGTCTGGGCGCGCCGGGCCGCCAGGTGTCCCCTGCCCGCTCCCAGCTGCGCTCGCCGAAGACCAGCAGCCGCCGGTGTACTTCTCCGACAGACACGGTCACGTCCATGGCATCCACCGGCCCTTGGGGCGCGACGGCCCTGCCGATCACCATGATATCGGTGGAGGGCTTGAGCAGCGTGAGGTCGGCGGCAGCACGCAAGGATGTCGTTGCAGGGTCGCCCCAATACACGTCCTGCGCCAGAAAGCCGGCCTGGCGGGTGGAAACCTCCGGCCGGCCAGAGGATAGATCGTAGGTGACCTTGACCGCCGCATAGGCGCACTCAACGCCTTGCGGCGACGGGAAAATCGCCAGCGTCGCCGGGTAGGGGGTGCGGTTGTCGACCTGGAGCATGGAATCAGTTGTTGGCGATCTTCGAGCCCTTGATGACCACGTCGGACGAGGCCTTGATGCCGATCTTGCCGCTGCCCTGAATGGTGATGTCCTTGCCCTTGATCGTGATGGTGCCGTCCTTCTTCATCGTGATGGAGGCGTCGCCGGTTTTCAGGGTGAGTTCGTCGCCGGCTTCGAGGTAATATTTCTTGCCGACCTGGCTCTTGGAATCCTTGCCGACCGTGAGGGACTGGTTCTCGCCGATGGAAACCGTCACGTTCTTGCCCACGGTTTCACTGAGGTGATCACCGATGTCGACGGTTTCGTCCTTGGCCACCGCGCGGCTCCGGTTACCGCCCACCTCGTGACTCTCGTTGGCGCCAACCGACAGGCTGTGGTTCGCACCGATACTGGTGGCGGAATTGGCCCCCACACTGAGGCTGCGGTTGGCGGCGATGCTGATGTTCTCGTTCTGGCCGACCGACTCGGTGCGGTCCTTGCCGACACTGACGTTCTCGTTGTTGCCGACGCTCTTCTTGCGGTCGTGGCCAACTGAGAGGGTTTCATCGTTCTCGACAACACCGTCCTGATTCTTTTCGGCGTGGATGTAAAGCTGTTCGCTGCCCTTCTTGTCCTCGAAGCGGATCTCGTTGAAGTTGGCCACCCCGCCACCCTTGCTGGAACGGGTCTTGATGCCCGTCTGGGTCATGTTGGCGGGCAGTGCGTAGGGCGGCATCTGGTCGGCGTTGTAGACGCGCCCGGTGATGATCGGGCGGTCGGGGTCGCCTTCGAGAAATTCGACGATGACTTCCTGACCGATCCGCGGGATGGCGATCATGCCCCAGTTCTGGCCTGCCCACGGGTGGGAGACACGGATCCAGCACGAGCTGTTTTCGTCCTTCTCGCCGTAGCGATCCCAGTGAAACTGCACCTTTACGCGGCCGTACTTGTCGGTGTGGATCTCCTCGCCGGCCTTGCCGACGACGATGGCGGTTTGCGGGCCCTGCACAATGGGCTTGGGAGTCAGCCGCGGCGGCTGGAAGCTTTGCGCCGACGGAATGGCCCGGAAGCGGAGGCTGAACAGTTCGGTCCGGGCGATTTCGGATTCGGGCGGACTTTCTTCGACATGGTAGTCGGCACTGACGATCAGGTATTCCTGGTTCTGGTCATTCCGCGGATGCTCCGAAAGCCTGAACAGGCCGCCAGTGGTCAGCCCGGCGGCGTTGCTCTCACCGTTGAAAAGGTCGAACTGGTGGCGCATCTCTTCCATGCGCACGGTGGCAAGGCGCTGGCCATCGCTGCGGTCTGCATACTCGCCGGGATAGTCGAAGACCTCGAAGGTGGCAGCGTAGTCGTGCTTCAGCGGCCGGGCCGGATGGGCGTCGGCCTGCATGTCGGCACGGGGTTTTTCAAAGTTGAAATCACGCTGGATGAAACGGGTGGGCTGGATCTCGCTGCCGTGGGACCACTCGCGCACGCCCTCTTCCTGCCGCGCGCGGGCGGCCTCGGGCTCGACGTAGGGCAGCGTGTCATAGAAATCGGCTGCCTCGTGGGCCTGGGCGCCGTCGGCGATCACGAGGGTGTGCTTGCCGCCCTTGTGGCGAAAGAAGAAGTGCATGCCCTCCTGTTCCATCAGCCGGGCCAGGAAGTTGAAATCGGTCTCGCGATACTGGACGCAGTAAGTCCATGGGCTGTAACTGCCGGTCAGCTGAAACTCGAAGTCGGCATAGGGATGGTCGGCCAACACCGCGCTGATGATGTCGCGGACGGTCTTTTCCTGGAAAATCTTGCAGTCGCTGGTGCGGGTGAGCAGCCAGGTCCAGGGGCGGACGACGATCAGGTACTGGTGATAACGGCCCTGCTGGCCTACCTGATAAAAGCCGACCGCCAGACCGTTGAACTCGCGGTCGGAACCCCACGGTGTTCTGACGACGGTGGACACGCTTCGGCCGAGCAGCTCGTCGGCCTGGATATCCCCGCGCCGGGACAGCACCGTGACACGATATTCACTATTGCGGGACAGGCCGTCGCTGCCTTCGAGCCGGTTGAAAAGAAGCGCCTCGCCCAGCGACGTGACAACCTTGACCAGTCTGTCGACTTTCCCTAGAAACATCGCCGTTCTCGCTCCCGCTGAACCTTTTTTTCATGATACGCCCAAGCACCCGGCGCGATGCCGGCCCCCATGACATATCAACCTCGATCCCTCAGTCCGCCCTGGCCACGACAATCAGGCCATTGACGGGCTTGCCCCCTTCGGTGCGCAGTACGGCCGGGCCGATGTGGAGCACGCCAAAGCGCGCGCCGGTGAGGCAGCGCTGCACATAGCCTGACGAGTGGGCATAACGCCCGTTGGGGTTGAGCACATGGCCCGGGCCGGCGTCCGGGCCGGCTTCTTCCAACGAAAAGGCCAGCAGCCCGCCGGTGCGCAAGGCCCGCCTCGCGCCTGCGGTCACGGCCTCGAGCGGACCGAAGTAGCACAGGGTGTCGGCCGACAGGATCACGTCCCAGGCGCCTTCCTCGGCAGGCTGATCGAGAAAAGCGGTCAGCTCGATCCGGTACAGGTGCTGGTAGCAGCCCTTGCCTTCGGCCTTCTGCAGCATGCCGACCGAGAGGTCGACACCGGTCAGCCGCGCCGCCCAGGGCGCCACCAGCGGACCACACAGGCCCGTGCCGCAACCGGCATCGAGGATGTCGAGCTGCCCGGCCGGCTCCGGCAGGTAAGCGGTGAGGGCCTCGACTACCAGTTGCGGCGCCCGGTAGGCCAGCCGCACCTGGAGCTGCTCCTCGAAGCTGTCGGCAAAGCGGTCGAAGGTTTCGACGATGTAGTCGTCCTCGGCCCGATCGGGCACACCCTGCCCCGAGCACGAGGCCAGCATATGGCGGGCGGTGGGGTTGTCGGGCTGCTCGGCAAGCCACTGGCGGAAGACTTCTGCCGCTTCGGCGAGCTGGCCGATGGAGTAGTAGGCCAGCCCGAGCAGCTTGTGGCCGTCCGGGTGGCTGGGCATCAGGGTGATCGAGCGGCAATAGTGCTGCACGGCATCCTGGATGCGGTCCTGGGCGGCGTACAGCATGCCCAGGTTATTGAAGGCCCGGAAGTGCCGGGGATCGAGTTCGGTGGCGCGCAGGAAGGCCGCCTCGGCCTCCTCCAGCCGGCCCGTGATGCGGTACAGGACGCCCAGGTTGTTGTGGAAATCGGCGCGCTGCGGGTCGATTTCCAGGGCGCGGCGGTAGCAGCCGGCGGCAGCCTCGAGATTGCCTAGGGCGGTGTGGATGTTGCCCAGGTTGCTGAGGAAATCCGGGTAGTCCGGCGCCTGATCGATGGCACGGACAATGAGCTCGACCGCCACTTCCGGCCGGCCGCGCTGGAATTGCAGCAGCCCCAGGTAATGCAGGGCATCGGGATGCCCCGGCACAATGTCGAGGATCCGCCGGTACAGGGTCTCGGCCCCCTCCAGCTGGTTGTTGCGTTGAAGTGCAATGGCGTACTGGATGGCCTCTTCGAGGTTCATCTCACGCGACGGAGATGGCACTTCCTGGCTCATGGCTTGGGACATGGCTGGCTCGGCGCCCTATTCAAAGCTGTACTGGAAATCACCATCGGCCACCGTCACGCTGACCCGCTCGATCTCCTTGCCGGCAAGCATGTGGCGCAGGAACTCCTCGCTGATGCGCGGCAGCATGGTGTTGGTGAGAATCGCGTCGATCATGCGGCCACCGCTTTCGAGCTCGGTGCAGCGGCTGGCAATGAGCTTGACCACCGCATCGTCGTAAACAAAGGGCACCCGGTGGTTGTCGCGGATGCGCTTCTCGATGCGCCCCAGTTGCAGGCGGGCGATGGCGCCGATCATCTCGTCGTTGAGCGGGTAGTAGGGAATCACCACCAAACGGCCCAGCAGCGCCGGCGGGAAGACCTTGAGCAGCGGCTCCCGCAGGGCCGTTGCCATGCCCTCGGCGTCGGGCATCAGGTCCGGGTCCTTGCACAGGCTGGTGATGAGTTCGGTGCCGGCATTGGTGGTGAGCAGGATCAGGGTGTTCTTGAAGTTGATGACCCGCCCCTCGCCGTCCTCCATCCAGCCCTTGTCGAAAACCTGGAAGAAGATCTCGTGAACGTCCGGGTGGGCTTTCTCGACTTCATCGAGCAGCACCACGCTGTAGGGCCGCCGCCGCACCGCCTCGGTGAGCACCCCCCCTTCGCCGTAGCCCACATAGCCCGGCGGTGCGCCCTTGAGGGTGGACACCGTATGGGCCTCCTGGTATTCGCTCATGTTGATGGTGATGACGTTCTGCTCGCCGCCGTACAGGGCTTCGGCCAGGGCCAGGGCGGTTTCGGTCTTGCCGACGCCCGAGGTGCCGGCCAGCATGAACACACCGATGGGCTTGTTGGGATTGTCGA
Source organism: Zoogloea oleivorans (assembly GCA_030157785.1). GTDB lineage: Bacteria > Pseudomonadota > Gammaproteobacteria > Burkholderiales > Rhodocyclaceae > Zoogloea > Zoogloea oleivorans_A. The sequence continues at coordinate 35,241 of JAOAUC010000061.1, read as the reverse complement.
GCCCGGCGCGGGCGGTCTGGATGCGCCGGGCGATCATTTCCATCGCGTGGTCCTGCCCGATGATGCGGCGGGCCAGGATTTTTGGCAGGTTCAGCACGGTTTCAATTTCGTTGCGCGCCATGCGTCCGACCGGAATGCCGGTCCAGTCAGCCACCACGCTGGCCACCGCCTGGTGATCAACGGTGGGCAGGATCAGCGGATGCTCGCCCTGCAGTTCAAGCAGTTGGGTCTGCACCTCATGCAGCCGTGCCAGCAGAGCCTCGCGGTCGGGCTGCGGCTCGGCAGCGGAGGCGGCCACCGGTGTATCAGCCGCCGGCACGGCTACATCGGCGCTGCCGGTCGGGGCAGCCGGCTGCGAGCTGCCGCGCAGCTTGCCGCGCAGGCTCAGCATTTCGTCCACCAGCGTTTTCTCCTGCGCCCAGCGCCCTTCGAGTTCCCCGAGACGCAGCCGCTCGGCCTCCAGCGCTTCATGCACGGTGGCTTCGCGCGCACTCACGTCCAGGCCGATGTCCTTCTCGCGCACGATGATTTCGTTTTCGGTTTCGAGGGCGCAGATGCGCTGACGGCTGTCGTCCACCTCGGCCGGCGTGGCATGCAGGCTGACCGCCACCCGTGCGCTGGCCGTGTCCAGCAGACTCACCGCCTTGTCGGGCAACTGGCGGGCCGGGATGTAGCGATGGGACAGCTTCACCGCCGACTCCAGCGCCTCGTCGAGGATCTGCACCTTGTGATGGGCCTCCATGGTGGTGGCCACGCCGCGCATCATCAGCAGCGCCCGTGTCTCGCTCGGTTCCTCGACCTGGATCGACTGGAAGCGCCGGGTCAGGGCCGGGTCCTTTTCGATGTATTTCTTGTACTCGGCAAAGGTGGTGGCGCCGATGGTGCGCAGCGTGCCCCGGGCCAGGGCCGGCTTGAGCAGGTTGGCAGCGTCGCCGGTGCCGGCAGCGCCGCCGGCCCCAACCAGCGTGTGGGTTTCGTCGATGAACAGGATGACCGGCCGCGGGCTGGCCTGCACTTCGTCGATGACCGAGCGCAGGCGCTGCTCGAACTCGCCCTTCATGCTCGCACCGGCTTGCAGCAGGCCCACGTCGAGAGCGCGCAGCTGGACGTCCTTCAGGCTGGGCGGCACGTCGCCGCGGGCGATGCGCTGGGCAAAGCCCTCGACCACCGCCGTCTTGCCGACGCCGGCCTCGCCAATAAGGATCGGGTTGTTCTGACGCCGGCGCATCAGGATGTCCACCACCTGGCGGATCTCCTCGTCGCGGCCGACGATGGGGTCCATCTTGCCGGAGCGGGCCTGTTCGGTAAGGTCGGTGGTGAAGCGTTTGAGCGCCTCCTGCTTGCCCATTGCGGCGGGGGGAATCGCCCCGCTGGCCTCGCCAGGCGCCGCCCCCGTGCCGTCACTCGCGGTCAGGGTTTCCTCGGGCGAGCCGGCCACGATCCGGGCGAAGTCGTCGGTCAGCGTATCGCCGCGAATGCGCTCGAACTCCCGCGAGATGGCCATCAGCGCATTACGCAGGCTGGGGGTCTTGAGGGCGCCGATAAGCAGGTGACCGGTGCGCACCTGGTCCTCCCGGAACATCAGGGAGCCATAAACCCAACCGCGCTCGACGGCGTGCTCGACATGTTCGGACAGATCGGAGATCGAGCTTGCCCCGCGGGGCAGGCGGTCGAGGGCCGCGGTGATGTCGCCGGCAAGCCGGCCGGCGTCCAGTTCGAAGTGGCGAACGATGTGGTGCAGATCCGAATCCGGGTTCTGCAGGATCTGCTGGAACCAATGAACGAGCTCGACGTAGGGGTTGCCCCGGAGCTTGCAGAACACGGTGGCGCCCTCGATGGCCTTGTAGCCAAGGCTGTTGAGTTTGCCGAAAAGTGCGACCCGGCTGATCTCGCTCATGGTTGTGTCACCTGGAAGGTTCGGAAGGATTTGAAGCGGATGCCCGCTCGCCCATGTGGCGGAGGGCGCGGTCGACGTCGAGCACCAGATCGGCAGCCGGTGCCGGGCTGCGACGACAGCCCAGCCAGCTGGTGTAGCCCAGCCGTCCGCTGTGGCCAAGCCGCAGGGGCGGCACGCTGTCGGCACGGAGAAGCAGTTGCGCGTCCCAGCTGTATTCGAGCCCCACGTAGTTGCGCACGCAGGCACGCAACTGGACCACACCCCGCCCACCAGGCAGGAACTCGGTGTACTGGTCGAGGTCGAGAGGGCCGACACGCAATCGAAACTTGTGCTGGCGATCCCATACCCGACTGCCCACCAGCGCGCTGCGGCCAAGCACATTGCCGACCAGGCCGAGGCGCGAATGATCCCGCTGCCGAATCGGCATCCAGTGCCCGACAAACTGCTCGACGGCAACCGGCACCCGGAAAAAGCCCGCGATGATCTGGCTGAGGCCCTCGGCGTTGCGCACCTGCCGGTTGAGCAGCGCAGCATGGTGGAGCTTGGCAAAGTCGGGCAACGCATCCTGCTGACGCAGGCCGGGCTGGCCGAGGCCGGCCAGGGCCCCCACATAGCGGCCAAAGCTGTCGTCGCCGGGACGATCCAGGCTGACGCAGGGCTGGGCCTGGGCCCAGGCCCGGTGGAAGAGGCTCAGAAAACGGTGATGAATGATGTCTGCAAAGCGCGCAAAGGTCGGGTCGGCGGCCTGCAACTGGCGAGCATGGGCGTATTCGGTGAGGTGCAGCGGCAGCGGGCCATTCGGCCCGAACAGGCCGAAAAAGCGTACTTCCAGACGGGGCGCCCCCCCCGCGTCGCCCGGGACCAGCCCCGAAAGGCTGGCCGGCGCGAAGCCCATCGAAGGCTCCTGACCAAGCCGCACAGGCTCGTCGGCCGGGCGCAGCGCGGTGCCGAAGCGGGGCGAGCCAGGGGCGGCGCATTCGATGCGGCGCAGCGCCTGATGAAAATCCCAGGCCCACGGCTGGTGCCCGATATCCGCCAGCAGGGCCTGCAGGGCCGGGCCTAAAGAATCGGTCGAAGTCCGCATCGTGCCGGCCAATGCATGATTTCACCGCGGGTCAGCGTGCGCAGCACCGTTTCGGTGAAGCTGTTGAGACTCACGTGGCGAGCCAGGAAACGCTCCAGCACGCTACCGAGCAAAAATGCGCTGCCGCCCTCGAAGAGCATTTCATCCATCTCGAGCCGGATCTCCAGGCCACGCCCGAAGCACAAGGGGCCGGGCATCGGCAGGCGGGTCACGACGGGTTCGCAGCGAATCGAACGCAGGCCTTCCACCTGTCGGCGCATGCCCACCTCGGCGGTTGTCGCGTACAGCCCGAGCAGTTCGCGCAGGGCGGCGGCACCTTCATGGACGTCGGTATCGAGCAGGGACAGATAGTTGAGAGAAAGCTGGCTGATGAACTTCCAGGCCTGGGCCCCTTCGGCCACCGCAGAATAGGGGCGCGATGGTCTCTTGACGCAGAAGATGGCCTCTACCGGCGCCGCCACCTCCATCGCAAAATCGGTGCTCCCTCCTCCACTCGGCATGATGATCGGCAGGTCGCGGTTGGTGCACCGGGCCAGCAGGGAAAGCTGCCGCAGATCGGCCCGGTAGGGCGCCTCCTGCGGATCGACGAGGGACAGGAAGACCTCGCTGCCGATGTAGTCAGTACGCGCGCCAACGCGCTGCTGGCGTTCGGAATGCAGGCGCGGCTCCCGGCGCAGGCTGTAGTAGCCGTGGGGCGCCGGATCGGCTGCGTAATGGTCGGCATAGAAAGGCCGAAAGGTCTGCTCGCTCTGGACGCCGTTCCCGTAGCCGGTCACTTCCTGCAGATCGTAAATCTCGAAATCCATCGGCCGGGTGCGATCTGGCACCACGTGGAATTCGTGGGTGGTGTCGCTGAGCTGGATGCGGTCGATGCGCTTTTCAAAGAGATTGATCGCCGGCGTGCAGTTGAGCAGGAAATTCGACGAATTGACCACGGCTTCGAGGGCCGGCTCGCCCCGCCCGAACAAAATCACGAGTTCCATTTCGCCGGTGGGGTTGGCTGCCACCGCTTCGGCCAGCCCGCCCAGTTCGACAAACAGATAACGCTGGGGAAACGAGAAATACTCCTGAATCAGACGGTAACCGGCAAAGTTGCGAGCCGTGACGGGAAGCAATGCCTCGTCGTCCTCGAAGCCCGGCAAACCAATCTTGTCGCGGGGGATGAAGCTGAAGGTGGCGCGCCCGCGCGGGCCGGCGCTATGCAGAACGCCCAGCGCCGAGGCGCAGATCAGTTCGTAAAGCTTGTAGGCGACATCTTCCGCGCCCCCCAGGTACAGGCACAGGGCATCCAGCCGGGTTGCCGAGAAGGCCAGACCCGCCGTGCTGCGCAGACGCAGCCGGACCCCGCCCTTGCAGGCGCCCGGCAGGGGAAGGCCGGCCAGCGGCAGATCGGGAGCGAAGGAAAAATAGCTGGCCTCGACGAGCTCCACGGGCCACAGCTTGAGTGCGCGGGCAGTGCGAAATTCACAGGCGCTGCCATCGCTCTTGCCCGTCTGGCTGCGGATGGCGGTGCCTCGCGGCAGCACACAACCGGGAGCCAGATTGGCATCGGCCAGCACCGGCCGGAACTGGGCAACCAGCATGGCCGGCGTGGGCGCCATGTAATGGGGGTAGAGCATGTCCAGCAGGCGCTGGGAGAAGCGGGGAAACTCCGCGTCCAGCTTCAGCTGGATGCGCGCCGCCATGAAAGCCACGCCCTCCAGCAGCCGCTCGACATAGGGGTCATGGACCTCGATGCCTTCCATGCCAAGCCGGCCGGCAATCTTCGGGAAGGCCCGCGCAAACTCCGCCCCCATCTCGCGGAGATGCTGGAGCTCCTGGTTGTAATGGCGAAGGAGGCGGGGATCCATGGCGTGCTTCAGGCCACCAGCTCGGCCAGTGCAACCTGTCCGGTTTCGAGGTCGACCTCGGTGCGCAGCAGCAATTCGAGCGGTACCGGCTGGGCCCAGACCTGGGCCGAGATCCGGACACTGACGACGTTATGCCAGCCCACGCCGTTCTCGGTGGCAATTGCCTCTACCTGCAGGCTGCTGGCCAGGATCCGCGGTTCAAAACGCAGGATGGCCAGGCGGATCGCGCTTTCGAGATCATTGACGTCGAGCGTGGAGGCGATCTCGCCTGCAAACGACGGCATGCCGTAGTTGATCACCGAACGTTCGACTTCGGGATAGGCAGAGAGATCCTGGGTCGCCCCAAGGCGAATGGCGTTCATCAAGGACGCCAGATCGCGCAATACGGCCGCCCGCAACTGGCTCCGGGTGAGCACCCGGGCCTCCCGCGCCTCGACGCGGGAGGTCGGGTCATTGTCGGTCAACCTGTCGAGCAGGGCTGGCTGCAGGCGCTCGGTCGCAGTCGGTTCAGCCACCCTCACTCCCCGCGACGGGTGCGAAGACGATTTCGCGGATATCCATCAACGGAAAATCGCCCACATCGGTCGCCAGAACACGCTGTCCAAGGCCATGGAAGACCCCCGCCGGCCCTTCGACCCACTCGGTCTTGCGGGCAAGTCTGACGAGTGGCTCGGAATCCTGCTCGGAACCCGGGTAACGGGTCGGAATCACCCCGACGCTCTCGCCTCCGTTGGTGAATTCGAAATGCGCCGGCATCCACACTGCGTCGCGCAAGTCCTGCGGCTTCTCGAGAACGACACGGCGGATGTGGACGAAAGGCAGCCAGTAGTAGCGGCCGGCGATAACCGCCTCGCACACCGGCCCGAGTCGCATGTCGGCGTCGGCAATCCATGCAAAGGCCTGGCCGTCGATGCTCCCGGCACTGGCCGGGGCGGCGTCGAAAGCCTGCTGGCGTAGTGACTCTGCGCCAGCCGCATTGCCCTGCCCGGCCGTAAGCAGGGACTCAATCAACAGCGCCAGCCAGGTGTCAGGCTGGCCGAAGATCAGGGGTGAGCGCTGCCCCGCAAACACCTCGGCACGCAAGCGTTCGCAATGCAGGGTCTCCCGGTACATCTGGGCCATTGCCAAGGCCGAAGCATCCAGTTCGGCGGCCACATTGAGCTGGGTGAGGGAACGCTCCCACTGGCCCTGCACGGCCAGCAGTTGAAACAGGAAAATGCGCAGCGCGGCATTGCCGGGACTGGCGCGGACACCGTTCTGGAGCAAGCGGAGGGCCTCATCGACATCTCCCTCACGAACGGCAAGCTCGGCAGCTTGGACTGGATTCATGAACGCGCGCCCCGGGCTGGATCAGCCATTGGTATTGATTTCGGTCTCGAAAGTCAGCGTCCCCCGCCCGCCCCCGGTCTTGCCCTGGGGAACGTACTCGACCGTGACCTTCTGGAAGCTGAAGGCAAGCTCTTCACTCAGTTCGGACGACTCGGCACCCTCGCCCCCCCTGACCTTGTGATGGATGAGTCGTGCCTTCTCGATGGTGATCCTGAAGTATTCCAGCGCGTCCGCGCCGCCGGCCTTGCGAACCGTCAGCACTGCCTTCTTGACGAGTTCGTTGTTGCGCAGGGCTGACATCAGGGCGGTGGTGGCGCTATCCACTCGCTTGACGATACGCAACTGGTCGAAGGCGGTACGCGCCGTCGCGTTGCCGAAGGCATCCGACGGGCTGTCCATCCCCCAGGACCAGGACTGAACATCGATCTCGCCAGGATGCCGGGGATCGGACGACTCTCCCTTGATCGGCCCCTGCTTTGCACCGTCGATCTTGAGGAACATGTCGCGCAAAGCCATGGGACAAGCCTTTCGGATACAAGAACCACGAAAAACCCCTGAAACGCGTCGTCCGGGGCCAGCCCGAAGGCAGTCCCGGACGATACGCAATCAACCAGCGGGTGCGTTCTCTGCGATGTTCCAGGCAGCGATTTTCGCACCACCGTCCTTGCCGCCCTTGGCGCTCTGCGGCTGATATTCAAACTTGAATTCAGCGAAATTCAGCGTCACGCTTTCGGTGAGACGGTCTTCACCGCCACTGCCACCGGTACTGATCGAGGCAATAATCACCTCCTTCATGGTGATCTTGATGTATTCAAGGGGATCCTTGCCCGCCTTGCGCACCGTCAGCACAGCCTCGTCAAAGTGTTCGCCCGTGCAGGTGCCCAGAATCAAGGCGTTGCTCGAACTATCGACGTACTTGGTGAAGGACAGATCCTGAACACTGACCTTGCCGCTTCCCCCGCCACCGCCCATGTGGGTGGTACCGCTTTGCGACATACCCCAGCTCCACGCGAGTACATCAATCGACTTCGGATGCTTCTTGTCGGTTGACTCTCCGTCGATCGTGCTGATCTTCATGAACATATCAACAGCCATTTTCGTCTCCTAGCGAGTTAGTCCACACACATTCGTCGGCGGCCAGGGCGCTGCAGGAGGCCCGCACGCCCAGGAATTGCATCAGAAGCCGCGACACACACAAGCACCGACCACTTCAACGTCAATCAGGCAGCCTTCTCTGCGGGCAGTTTCGACACCAGACGCAGGGAAACCGTCAGCCCCTCAAGCTGGTAATGGGGCCGCAGGAAGAACTTGGACGAGTAATAACCTGGGTTTCCCTCGATCTCCTCGACAATCACTTCCGCTGCCGCCAGGGGACGCCGGGCCTTGGTTTGCTCGGTGGAATGGGCGGGGTCGCCATCCACGTAGTTCATGATCCAGTTATTGAGCCAGCGCTCCATTTCGGGGCGCTCCTTGAACGAACCGATCTTGTCCCTGACAATGCATTTCAGGTAGTGGGCAAAGCGGCAGCAAGCAAACAGATAGGGCAGCCGCGCCGCCAGATTGGCGTTGGCCGTCGCATCGGGATCGTCGTATTCGGCAGGCTTCTGCAAGGACTGGGCGCCGATAAAAGCCGCGAAATCAGAGTTCTTGCGGTGGATCAGGGGCATGAAGCCGCTTTTCGCGAGTTCGGCCTCGCGGCGGTCGCTGATGGCGATTTCGGTCGGGCACTTCATGTCCACACCGCCATCGTCGGTGGGGAAGGAATGCACCGGCAGGTTCTGGACGGCACCGCCGGACTCGACCCCGCGAATCCGCGAACACCAGCCAAACTCCTTGAACGAGCGGTTGATATTGACCGCCATGGCATAGGCCGCGTTGGCCCAGGTGTACTTGCGGTGGTCTGCCGCACCGGTGTCTTCCTCGAAGTCGAAGTCTTCGACCGGGCTGGTGCGTGCGCCGTAGGGCAAACGCGACAGGAAGCGCGGCATCGCCAGGCCGATGTAGCGGGCGTCGTCCGATTCGCGCAATGAACGCCAGGCCGCGTATTCGGGCGTCGAGAAGATCTTTGTCAGGTCACGCGGGTTGGCCAGTTCCTGCCACGAATCCATTTGCATCACAGCCGGCGAAACACCGGCAATGAAAGGCGTGTGGGCCGAGGCCGAGATCTTGGCCATCTCGCCCAGCAACTCGGCGTCCTGCGGCGAGTGATCGAAATAATAATCGCCCACGAGGCAACCAAAGGGCTCGCCGCCAAACTGACCATATTCCTCTTCGTAGACCTTTTTGAAGAGCGGGCTCTGATCCCACGCCGTACCCTTGAAACGCTTCAGCGTCTTGCCCAGGTCGGCCTTGGAGATGTTCATGACCCGGACTTTCAAGGTCTCGTCGGATTCGGTGTTATTGACGAGGTAATGCAGACCTCGCCATGCCCCTTCCAGCTTCTGGAAGTCCTCATGATGCAGGATGAGATTGACCTGCTCGGAGAGCTTGTGATCGAGTTCGGCAATGATCGCCTCGATCGACTTGACGACGTCCGCGTTGATGAGCTGGGTCTGCGCCAGCGCCTGCTGGGCAAGCGTCTGTACGGCCCGGCTGACTTCGTCTCTGGCCTCTTCGGATTTAGGCTTGAACTCCTTCTGGAGCAGGGAAGCGAACTCCCCTCCCTCGACAGCCAGGGCGCTGCCAACTTCGGACTGGATTTGTTGGTCTGCCATTCGGAAAACCTCCACTGCAAGCATGTACCCCGGAACGGGGCAAACGGATTCGGGTGTGTTCGTTTAAGCCGGGAAGCCAGACTGTTTCAGCCGCCCGCTTCGTCCTGCGGCTTGGGCGCCGTCGCAAGGGACTGGAGCAGGGCCGGGTCGTTGAGCACCTTGGCGATCAGCTCCTCGGCACCGCTCTTGCCGTCCATGTAGGTGATCAGGTTGGACAGTTGCTGGCGGGCGGTCAGCAACTTGTTCAGCGCATCCACCTTGCGCGCCACCGCGGCCGGCGAAAAATCGTCCATCGAGTCAAAGGTGAGTTCGACATTCAGGCTGCCTTCGCCGGTCAGCGTGTTCGGCACCTGCATGGCCACACGTGGCTTCATGGCCTTCATGCGGCTGTCGAAATTGTCCACGTCGATGTCGAGGAACTTGCGGTCGGAAACCGGTGCCAGCGCGTCGGCAGGCTTGCCGGACAAATCGGACAGAACCCCCATCACAAAGGGGAGCTGGATTTTTTTCTCGGCTCCGTAGAGCTCCACGTCGTACTCGATCTGAACGCGCGGCGCCCTGTTGCGAGCGATGAATTTTTGACTGCTTCCTGCCATTTTGGCCTCCCCGACACGGATGAATTTGAAGCTCCGGACGCGGACATCCGGAACGATGCGCCAGCTATTCTTCCTCTTCCTTGTTCAGCCTTTCGCCAACCACCGTTTCCGCCTGGACCAGGCCATCGGGGGCCAGATCCTGCATAAGCTCGAGGAAGGACATGTTCATCATCCTCTGGGCCCGGCGCAACACAAGTTGAACGGGGTTGGTAGGCTCATGCACGGAAAGATATTCGCATAAACGCGCGAGAGTTTGTAGAACATCCTCACGCGAACGGATTTCACCGTCCACTGCGACGGCCCTGCCCCCCGCAACGGGGGCGCCGCCGCTGTTCGCAGCCGGCAGAGCCTCGTCGGCAGACGCCTCGGGCAAACCCTTGCCCAAGGCCTGTACGACGCAGTAGAGCGTGGCCTGCAGGTGCTTGAAGTCCGGCGCAAAAGACTCACCGACGCGCTCGCCGATGAATTGCTCAATGTGCTTCACACGGGCCAGGGCATCCGCCGCCAACCGCGGCAATCCGGGGCTTTCCTCGACTGCAGCGGCAAGCAGGCCTGCCAGTTGGGACTCGGTGAGGGTGGCCCCGTCGGCACCGGCCTGCAGACGCCCCTGCCCGACCTCGATCTCCTTGACGGTAAGCTGACCGCGACTGCGCGAGCGCATGACGAAACTGGCCCGCAAATCCCCCGCCACAGAATCGAGCGCACCAAGCGGAACCAGCGCATTGATGCGCATGGTCGGATCGTGGTCATCGTCGGCGTCGAGCTCGGGATGCAGGCCGCAGTCCCAGTAATCCTCGAGCAGCCGCTGAATCAGGACAAGCCCCTCCCCTATTCCGGAAAAACCATCGGTACGCAGCAAGGCCCGAACAAGATAGACGGCGATCCGCAAATCCTTGCTGCGGGCCAGCAGGCCCTCTGCCAGGGTACGCACTTCGGACCAGTTGGCGGTGGCGCCCTGGATGCGGATAGCCTCCCCGCCATCCTTGCCAAACTCCTGATCGGGCTTGTCGCGGGAAGCTTCCTCAAGCTTCTGGAAGTCCAGGTCGTACTCCAGATTCGGGCCGCACGGGCTGTCACTGGATATTGGCTGCAACCACGTTTCAATCGTCACACACGCCTCTCGATAGTCCCCGACGGGGCTTCCACATTCAGTCTAGTCCCACCCGCGCACCGGGCAAGTCCCGATACGCATCCTGACTCGATCAGGGCCGACCGGGTCCGGCCGCCGGGGCGCAGACGACCATGTCTCCGACAACTGTTCCGACACACCCGGCCACCGGCGCAACCCCCTGGAAGCGATCCACAGCGGCCTGCCCGACACGGGTTTCAGTAATGACACCTTTGCGCAACTGGGCTGACACGTTTTCATTCGAGAAACCGCTTTCCAGTTGCTCCTTGCGCACCTGGTTAAGCACCTCGGCCACGTTCGACTGAACGGAATCGTACGCCGATGAATCCATGATCTGAACCCCATCGACCACCACCGCGCGAATCGCACTCAGGGACGTGTTGATCGGGAAGACAAGGAAGCGACGGATCGGCCCCACCGGATTCACGCCCAGGCCCTGCGTCGCCAGAAACACCGGTACCCCGCCGCTGCCACCGTCCTTCTTGTAGGGATCCACGGCGATGGTCTGCAGGCGGCTGTTGTTCACCGGGCTGTCGACCGCACCGAAGCTGACCGCAATCGGCTTGTCCCCCGAGCCGAAACGGTAGGCGCTGGGCGTACCCGAAGCCGGGACACCTGTTTCGGTGACCACGAAAATAGAGGGCAGGATGGAGTAATTCTTGTTTTCGGGCAGCGTCGGCCCGGTTGTGATGTTTCGCCCGTCGCTCATGGAAGTGGCCGCCACATGGGTCTGGATCGTTCCACCGCCGCCATTCACGGCCCTGGCAATGAGCATGACCGTATCGGCATCGATGGCAACCGGCTTCGAACCATCCATGGTGATCGCGTCGGAGGCAATCGCCACCACCGTTTTCACCGGGGAGGCCTGCCCCTCGTCCGGCCTGGTGAAGGCGGCGATCTGGCCGTCGATACGGTTGGTCAGGTTGGCGCCGGCACGGGTGAGGGTGCGCGGTGCATCACCGGCCTTGGAAAAGGTGCTGATCAGGCTTGGAAGCCCGGCGCTGCCATTGGCCTGGGCACCGGCAGTCAGGTTGATCGACCCGGAGCCGGCGGCGTTGAGCTTCAGGGTCACGGCGGGCCCGGTGGTGATCAGGGTGCCGTCCTGCTGGTAGATGCTTGGCGCGTAGATCGACAGGTGCTCCGCACTGCCTGTCGCGTTCTGCACTGAAATGCTGTAGGGGGTCGGCACCAGCACCTTGGGTACGACGACCGGATTCATGTTCGCCAGGGAGGCGAATTCGACCGTACCCGTCCCGGTGATGTCGAGTGTGCCAAGCGCGAGCGCCCTGGCGCTGGTGATGTTCGACGGTTCAGCCGAGGACCCGAGATTCAGCTTGGCGGAGAGCCCGGATGCGAAGTAGTTGCCGGAATTGCTAAGCGTGACGGCCTGGCCGGTAGCGTCAAAGGTGGCATTGATTTCGCTAATGCCTTCAACCCTCAGAGCCCCGCTCTGGGTGATGCTGTCACCGGCATTGACCAGGACATTGCCGTCGACATCGGTGGCGCCGAAGTCCAGCGCGCCGGACTTCACGTCGAGGGCGCCGAAATGCCCGGACAGGGTTGTCCTGCCTGGCGTCCGGGTGCTCAACAGGCCGGCCACATCGGCGGCATGGGTGATGGCGCCAGCGCTGACGAGTTCGGCGTCGCCGCCCACCTTCCCGTGGCTGTTGAGTCCGGAGCCCGCCTCCAGCCGGAGGTGACCGGAGGTCTCAACACTGCTGTCGAGCGTGGTGCCGGCAACGGCCGCAAGGCTGGCTGCGGTGCCGCTGGCCGTCAGGGCACCACCGGCCTTCAGCGAGGTGACGCCGCTATTCAGGGCGACGTTCAGGTCATTGCTGTCATGCAGGCTCACTGGACCGGCGGTGACCGTGACAAGACCGGAAAAGTCGTTGCCGTCGTCGCCTAGGGTGACTGCATTCTGGCCCGTAGCGACGGTCGTGGCACCCGTGACCTTGAGCGCGCCGGTCTGACTGACTGCGCCTGCGGAGCGGATATCGGCGTCGCCGCTGACCGTAGTGGGGCCAAAAGTCGTCGGCCCGCTGGCGTTGATGACGACACTGTGGGTGCCATCGACGGTCGTGGCCCCATCTACAGTAACAGCGCCAAGAACGAGTTCGCCGGACGCTTTGACGTGGAGCGCACCGAACTGCCCGGACAGGGTCGTGCTACCCGGCGTTTCGGTGAGCAGCACGCCGGCAACCCGCCCCGAATCGTGGGTGATGGCCGTCCCGGCCTTCAGGTGGCTGTCGCCGGCAGTAGTCGTCACGCTGCTGAAGAGTGTGGTGCCGGCCGTTGCCGCAAAGCTGCCGACGATGCCGGTGACGCTCAGGCTGTTGGCGTCGTAGACCTCGGTCGGGCCAGTGCTCGTCACGGTGAGCAGCTTGCTGAAGTCGTTGCCGGTATTGGTCAGCGTGATGGCACTGGCGGCGAGCTGGGCGGTATCGGTGAAGCTGAGCACGCTCGTGCCGGTCTGGCTTATCGGCCCGCTGGCACGAACGGTGGCGACACCGTCGACCGTGGTACTGCCAAAAACCAGCGCACCGGATTGCGTGACATCAAGGGCACCAAAATGGCCAGACAAAGTCGTTTTTTGCGCGGTGTCGGTTAGCAGCGTACCAGTGACACTGGCGCCATCGTGGGTGATGTCGCCACCGGCAGTAAGGCTGCTGTCGCCGACGGTGGTCGCCACGGCGCTGTGCAGCGTGGTGCCGGCCGTAGCCGCAAGACTGCCGACGCTGCCGGCGAGCGCCAGGCTGTTGCTGTCATGCAGAGTGGCCAGACCCGTCGTTGCCAGGGTAACGACTCCGCTGAAGTCGTTGCCGATGTCGCTCAGCCTTATCGCACGCTGGCCGGCACCCAGGCTGGCCGCAGCCCCCAGCGTGAGCGGCCCCGACTGTGTGATGCCGCCGGTCGCCACCACATCGGTGGTGCCGGTGACGGTGGTGGTGCCAAAGTCGAGTTCGCCGGCGCGCAGCCGTGCGGTAGCGCCGAAGTGGCCGGCAAGTTCAACGCGCTCGGTCGTTTCGATGTTCAGCGCGCCGCCAATCCGGTTGGCTGCATTGTTCAGGCTCACGGAGGGCTCGGTCGAGCCGGCTGTTATGGTGAGCCTGTCCTTCACCGTGAGGGCGCCGGTCTGGCTCACGGATCCGCTGGCGACGATGGAGGCCGATCCGGTGTTGCCCGCATAGCCGGTGATTTCGGTTGGGCCCAAACTCAGCACGCTGGCGCTCAGCACATCAAGGGCGCCGAAGGTGCCGGAGAGCGTGGTGGAGCCCGGAGCGCTGGTCGTCAGGGTCTGCGCCACATTTGCATCGTGGGTGATGGCGCCACCAGTGCTGGTCAGGCGAGCATTGCCCGCAACACTCCCATGGCTGCCCAAGTCACCACCTGCTGTCAGAATGCTGTCGCCGACCGTGGTAATGACGCTGCTGCCAAGGGCACCCACGGCGGTGGCGCCGAAGCTGCTGGCGGTGCCAATGACATGGAGGTCGTTGCTGTCGTAGAGCTCGCTTGCGCCGGATGTCGCGACCGTAACGACACCCGCAAAATCGTTGTCGTGATTGGTCAGCCTAACGCTACCAGCCGTCAGGCTGGTGCTGCCATTGAGGGTGAGCACGCTCGGGGATGTCTGGGTCACCGAACCCACACCCGCCACCGTGGTGACCCCGTCCACGGCAAGTGTGCCAAAGCGCAGCGTGGCGGCATGGTCGATATTCAGCGCACCAAAGTGGCCGGTCAGGGCGACAGGTCCGCTGGTGTCCACAGCCAACATGCCGCCCAGGGCGTTGCCGGGATTGTCAGCGGTGATTGCCGCGCCACCCGTGCTGTTCAACAGGGTGCCGCCGCTACCGGTGAGCACACCCAGGTAAGTCTGGGCACCGGTGGATACGATGCTCTGCCCGGCGCCGGGATTGAGCTGGTTGCCGGAATTCTGCGTCAGCGTAGCCAGCCCTGAGGCTCCACCTGCCAGGGTAATCAGGCCCAGTCCGTCCAGGGTCAGACTGCGGCCTGCACCAACCAGCCCGGAATGCAGCTTCAGCGCATCTAATGCTGTCGCGGCAACGAGCCTGGCATTCGAACCATCCAGACGGACCACACCGCGGTAGGCGGCACTGCTGCCGGTTCCACTCAGGGTGCCGGCGAGGTGGAGATTGCCGGGGCCGGCGAGCAGGACATTGGCGATATTGAGGGTGGTGAGGGAGGCGACCGTTACATCGCCCAACCCAAGGGCGCTCCCGTTGCCGACAACGAGGGTGCCGGCATTGAGCATCGTGCCACCGCCATAAGTGCCTGTGCCCTTCAGGTCGAGCGTACCCGCACCATTCTTGACCAGGCTCGTCCCGGTGACTGACGAAGTGGACGTGAGGGTGAGCTTGTCGCCCGTGCCCACATCAATCTCGCCACCCGCCAGCGCAAGCGTGCCGCCATAGGTTGCATTGCTGCCGGTCGCGCGCAGCGTGCCAGCCAGGTTGAGATCGCCCGGGCCCGTCAACTGCACGTCGGGAAGGATCAAGACTGCGGGGGCCTCGACCGTCACGTCGCCCGTCCCCAAGGCGCCGCCGTGGCTCGCGGTAAGCGTGCCGGCCTTGACCGTCGTACCACCACCGTAGAAGCCGCGAGCCCGGAGATCCAGGCTGCCCGTGCCGATCTTGCTCAGGCTCCAGCCGCTGCCGCTGTCCTTCACCTCACCGCCCAGGGTCAAAACAGTTGTGCCGCCGACACCAATGACTGTGTTGCCCGTCAGGGTCACCTCACCGGCGTAGGCCGCCGCCGTACCGGTGCCCCGCAGCGCGCCGACGAGGCCGGCACCTTCTCCGCTCAGGCTCAGCGAGGACAGCGGATTGAGGGTAATACCGGCCAGCTCCACGGTACCGCCGTCGAAAACCTGAAGGCGGGATGCCGTGCTCAAGGCATTGGCGCTGCTCAGCCGGAGTACGCCGCCAGACACATACGTCGAGCCGGAATAGGTGTTGGCACCCGACAGGGTCAGGGTGGCCGGCCCATCCTTGGCGAAGTTGCCACTGCCGCTGATCACGCCGGCAAACTCACGATCAGCCCCGGCCGTGACATTCAGGTTGCCGGTGCCCAGATCGACACTCAGGAAGCTCCCCGTACCCGACAGGGTGCCGACATTCTGCGTCGTACTGTTGAGCTTCAGCGTGGTGGGAGCCCCCTCAGTGCCGCCACTCAGAGTCACCGGAATGTCCGGCAGGGCGGAGTCCAGGGAGAGCGTGCCGGCGTTGACCAGGGTTGCGCCGGTGTAGATGTTGGTGCCGGCCAGGGCCAGCGTGCCCGCTCCCTCCTTGCGCAGGCTGGCGCCTTCGAGGGTCGAGGAGGACGTCAGGGTCAGGACATTGCCCACCCCTGCGTTCACATCTGCCGTACCGAACAGGGTGACGGTGCCGCCGTAAGCCGCGTTGCTGCCGGAGCCACTCAGCGTGCCCGCCAGGTTGATCCGGCCAGGCCCTGTAAGCAGCACATTGGCGATGTTCAGGGTTGTGTTTGCCGCGACCGCCACGTCTCCCGTGCCCAAGGCTGCGCCATGGCTCACAGAGAGAGTCCCGGCGTTGAGCAGCGTGCCGCCGGTGAAGCTGCCGCTCCCCGAAAGATCCAGCACGCCCAGGCCATCCTTGACCAGGCTGGCACCGGTGAGCGACGAGGTGAGCTTCAATGTGCCTCCGCTGGCCACATTGACCTTCCCCGTCGCAGCCAGTGCAACAACGCCATCGTAGGCCGCGTTGCTGCCGCTGCCAAGCAAGGTGCCGGCCAGGTTGATCGTGCCCGGCCCGGTCAGCGGAACGCCGGCAATTTCCAGGGTACCGGCCGTCGTCACCGCAACATTTCCGGTCCCGAGGGCATCGCCCTTGTTCACCTGGAGGCTGCCGGCGTTGATCGTCGTGCCACCGGTATAGCTGCCGCTACCCCGCAGATCCAGCGTGCCCAGGCCATTCTTGACGACGCTGACGCCGGTGACCGAGGACGTCGGCGTCAGCGTGAGTCTGCCGCCTGCCGCCACGTCGATTGCCGCGCTGGCCGCCAGCGCAACGATGCCGTCGTAGGCCGCATTGCTGCCGGCCCCCAGCAGAGTCCCGGCCAGGTTGATCGTGCCGGGCCCGGTCAGCGCCACGTCGGCGATACCCAGGGTGCTGCCAGTCCCGACCACCACATTACCAACCCCAAGCGCATTGCTGCTGGCGGCGGTCAGGGTGCCGGCATTCACCACGGTCACGCCGCTGTAGGTGGTATTGCCGCCCGACAATATCTGCGTACCAAGCCCCTCCTTGATCAAACTGCCGCTACCACCGATCGTCCCGGAAAAATCGCCTGTGATGCCGCTTGGCGTCGTCACCGTCAGCGCAGCAGTCCCCAGGGCAATGCTGCCGCCAGAGCCAAAGAGCGGGCCGACCGACTGTGCATTGTCGTTCAGCTCCAGCAGCGCGCCATCAAACAATCTGAGCTCGCCAAGCCCCGGCAGCGCCGAGGCCACGCCCATGCTGAGCCGGCCCTGGCTGACGTGGGTGCCGCCGCTGTAGTCGCTGGCGTTGTCGCCCAAAGCCAGCGTACCGGTGCCGACCTTGATCATCTTCCAGCTGCCGCCGCTTTCATGCAGCGCGCCGTTGAGCGTCAGGGTGCCGGTGCCGCCAATGCGGGTGTCGGCGTTCAGCGTGACGGGCCCCGCGTAGCTTGCCGCCCCCGTCCCGGTGAGCGCGCCCTGCCCCGCACTGCCCACACCCCCGATCGCCAGGGTCACGGGGTTAAGGGTAAAGGCGCCTGCCGACGCGTCAATGTCGAGCGTCCCGCCGTTGCCAACCCTCACGTTGCTGCCCGCCAGCAGGGCGTCGGCAGCCTTTACCGACAGGATGCCCGCATTGATGTCGGTCCCACCCGAATAGGTGTTGGTGCTGCTCAGGGCCAGCGTTCCGCTGCCGACCTTGGTCAGCTTCCAGCTTCCGGCGCTTTCCTCTACCGGTCCGCTCAGGGCCAGCGTGCCCGTCCCGCCGACGCTGGCATTGCCGACCATCGTGACCGTGCCGGCGTAGCTTGCCGCCCCCGTTCCGGTCAGCGCGCCCTGCCCCGCACTGCCCGTGCCCGCAATCTCCAGGAGCAAGGGGTTGAGGGTGAAGGCGCCTGCGGAAGCATTGATGTCGAGCGTTCCTCCGTTGGTGACCCACACATTGGTACCCATCAGGAGGGCCTCGGCAGCCTTGACCGACAGGATGCCAGCATCGATTTCTGTCCCGCCGTGGTAGCTATTGGCGCCGCCCAAGACCAACGTACCGCTCCCGACCTTGATCAATCTCCAGTTGCCACCGTTTTCCTGCACCGCACCGTTGAGCGTCAGGGTGCCGGTGCCACCCATGCTGGTGTCAAAAGTCAGGTTAACGGGGCCGGCATAGGTCGCCAGCCCGGTGCCGGTCAGCGCCCCCTGCCCGGCACTGCCCCCGCCTTCGACATTCAGATTGACCGAATTGAAGGTAAAAGCCCCCGCAGATGCATCGATGTCGAGCGTGGCATTGGCAGCGACTGTCACATCGGTATTGGCCTTGATGGCATCAGGCGCCTTTACCGACAGGATGCCGGCATTGATGTTGGTCGCACCGCCATAGGTGTTGGCATTGCTCAGAGTCAGTTTTCCGGCGCCATTCTTGACCAGCGAACCCGCCCCTGCCACCACGCCCGACAGCGTGGCGTTACCGGTATTCGCGATTGTCAGCGCGCCGCCAGCCGTGTTGATGTTGCCCAGCGCAAGGGTGTTGGCCGTCAGGCTGAGCCCACCGCCTGCAGTCGTGATATTGAAGCCGGACGAGGTGATGGCTGAAGTCGCCGTCACATGGACGGTATTGCCCCCAGCCGAGCCAAAGTTGACATTGGCATTGAAGATCACATCGTGCGTCGCGCTCAGGAAGTATTCACTGTTGCCGGTGAAACGGCTTGCCGCCACATAGAAATTGGCATCACCCGGGTCATCGGCAAAGAAGATCGTGGGGCCCGTCTTCTCCACGACGGGCGGATTCGGGTTCTGCCCCACATACAGATCACTGGGGTCCAGCAACAGCGTTCCCGATCGCCCCTTCGGCGCGCTGGTGACCACATCCCCGGCAAACCCCAGACGGCCCTTGCCTGACACCTCGACAAAGCCGCCGTTACCCGACTGTTCTCCGCCCCGGGCACTGATCGAACCGTAAAAGCGTGTCCAGTCGTCGGCCCAGGTGATCACCTTGCCGCCGTCGCCGCTGCCCAGCGCATCGGCGCTGATCGACACTCCGCTGCCGACGAAGCTGCGCATCGCGTTGTGCTCGGGCCCCTTGCCCTGGAAGTTGCCGCCGATCAGGACCGTGCCGCCACCAGTGGCCCCCGACGCATCGATGCGGGCCTGGTCGAACAGGCCGACGTTTTCGCCGAGCACCCGAACCTGGCCACCCGCCGCGCCGGCACTGCGGCCTGACACGTCCAGCGTGCCGCTCACCTGCGTGGTGCCGCTGCGGCCGCCATCCAGGTAGATCTCGCCGTTGCGCACACTGAGCCCTCGCGCCCGCACCACACCCTCAACGTTCAGCACGGTATCCATCAGGGCGTCGCGGGCACTCGCCTGGAGCGCCACCCGCCCGCCGTCAGCGACGATTTCACCGCTGTGGGTGACCAGTGCCCGGGCCGCGGCGGCATCCACCTGGTAGCGAACCAGGCCGTCCCCGTCGAAATCCACGCTGACCCGCTCACCGGCGACAAGCCCGGTGGTCCCCCCCGGGGTAAGAATGGTGCCGCTGTTGTCCACCTGCGTGCCGATCAGCGACACGCTGCCTCCGGGCGCTGCGGAAATCCGGCCTTCGTTGCGTACCGTGCCGGAGCCACCCGGGGCGGCGGTGAAAACATTGCGGCCATTGAGCAGGTCGGCCGTACTGGCCGTGAGTGTGGACGCCACCAGGCTGCCGACATCGACGACGGCGGTCCGGCCAAAGATGATGCCGGACGGGTTGATCAGGAAGACCGTGCCCGGCGCACTGATCGAACCGAGTATCCGCGACGGATCATTGGCGGTCACCCGGTTGACGGTCATCGCGCTGGCTGACGGCTGGTTGAAGCGCACTGCCTCGTTCGCTCCGATGCTGAAACTGCGCCAGTCGATCGCCGCCTTGGCGCTGCTCTGGTTGATCACCAGACTGTTGGTGCCCGCCGCATTGACCACCGCATGGCCGGCCACCACGGTCGGGTCGGTCGGCAGGGCAAAGGCGCCCCGCCACAGGGCCAGCATCAAGGCTGCAACCAAAGGCCGCAAGCCCGTCCTGAAGCGCGGCCGGAAAGACGGGGAGTTCAGCGAGACCTGGGGGAGTTGGGTGACCATGACGCTTCCTTAGTTCCAGCGGTGAGGCGACGGGCAACGCGGATTCAGAAGTAGTACGTGACCTGGACGTAGGCCCGCGGGCGCTGTTCAAGCTTGTCATTCACAAGATCCCCCTGGACTCGCCACGCGAGGCTGGCCTGGGCCGACCACGAGTAGGCCGTGGCCCAGTTCAGCCCGACACCGAAACCGGAGAGGATGCGGGTATTGCTGTCGGCAACCGTGTTGGACGCAGATGGATTCTTGTCGAGGCGGCCACGGGCCCAGTCCATGAACAGCGCACCGACCAGCGAACCCGGCAGGCCGCCTTCCCGGCTGGGGAAGGCATAGCGCAGCTCGGCGCTCAGCAGGTGGGCCTGATCGGCCGGCGCCTCACCCACCGGAAAGGCGCGCACACCGGTGGGGCCGCCCAGACTGAACTTCTCGCTGCTGTCCAGACGGTCGGGCGTCAATTGCCCCGCGTAACGCAGGAACATCAGCCAGCCCGACTGGCCGAGGGCCTGCAGGCGCGAGTAGAACGGATTCACGCGCCGGAACAGCCCCAGCGGTGTGCCGACCTGGGCTGTCGGGTTGTCCAGTGAGCCGTAGGTGTAGCCGAGGGAGAAGCTGTTGATCCCGCCGCCCAGGTAGTGATCACGAAAATCACCGCTTAGCGTGACCAGCCCCGAATCCGAGCGGCGATTGACCGGCGCCCCTGCGTTCGGGTTGTCGCGGAACTCCTTGTGGTCATAGCCAGCCTGCAGGAACACGTTGAAATTACGCGAGCGCTTGAGCGGGTAGAGCACGAAACCCAGGGCGTCGGACGCCGAACCGGTGCCCGGCGGGATGCTGGTTTTGCCCAGGAGCTTGTAGTCGAGGTTGGAAACTGATGCGCCAATCCGCAGGCCATCGGAGCCGACCGGCATGACGTAGCTCAGGGAGCCGAAATTGATGCCGCTATCGTCGGAAATTATCCCCCGGTAGGACAGGGAATCGCCCAACCCGGCCGGCGAGCCGATCACCAGCCCGGCGTTGGCGCGAATCGCGCCGGTGTAGCGCGAGCCCGCATTGTCAAACTGGACGTTCCCGCTGACGGTTCTGTCTGGCCCCACGTCAACAATCAGGTCGGCCGTACCGGGGCTGCTGCCGGGGTGAATGGCCGAGACGGCGCGCACGCCGTGCAGATCGTTGAGCAGGAAGAGCACCCGCTCCAGTTCGGCCGTGCGCAGGTCGACGCCCGTTTGAAGGCGGGCGAGATAAGCCTCGACCCGGCTGCGCTCCACCGGCGTGGCCGGGTCATAGTTCAGTTCGATCCTGCCCAGGCGTCCCAGCAGCACCGCAATCTCGACCACCCCGTCTTGAAGCCGCTGCTCCGGGACATAAGCCTGGGCCAGCAGATAGCCGCGGGCATTGAGGTGGCTGCGAACCAAACCTGCAGCATCGAGGATGTCCTGGAAGGTCTTGCCAGTGCCAGTGCCCGGCGCCAGTTTCTCGAGGATTGCCGCCCGTTCCTCGTCGGGCACGCCGGTGATCGCAAACGCCTTGATGTCGACCACCAGGTCGGGGATATCCGAAATTTCCCTGCGCAACTCCGGCCGCTGATCGATCACCGGCGCATCCGGCCGTTTGGGCACCGGCGGCTTGTCTTCAAGCTGACGCAGAATCTGGCCCGCGTCCTGTTGGGCCAGCACGGAGCCGGCGCCCATCAGGCAAAATGGCAGGAAAACCAATACAACTGCGCGTGGAGAACGAAGCAGAGAACGGGCATGCATCCTGTCACCTTCAAGCAAGTAGGAACCTGTGCTTCATTAGATTATTCAGAAAATGCGATGAATGCAAATGCGCTATAAGAAGCGCATTCCGTTTCTCGCGCAAACCCGCCCACAAGCCTGCCGGTCCAATCCACCATGTCAGATTCGTACTCTGGACACCCCCGCCGCCGTTTCCTTATCAGGGGCAGCCATGCCTGGGCCGCAGCCCTTTTCGGCGCCAGCCTGGGCCGGCACGCCATGGCCGACGGCTACAGCGCCCCGTCCTACACCGCCGCAGCTGCGGGCAAGCGCATCGCCCTGCTTGTGTGCTGCAGCACCTACCCGGACGGCAAAAACATCCAGCCGGCACGCAAGAACGGACGCGACCTCGAAGCGGCGCTGCGCCGGCAAGGCTTCGAGGTGGAAGTGGAGAACGACCCGGACCGGGCCCGCTTTGTCGCCGCCGTCACCCGCTTCCGCCAGCGCATGGCCGCCCTGCCCGATGATGGCCAGTCCATGGGGCTGATCTATTTCTGTGGCCATGGCATGCAGGTCGAAGGACGCAACTACCTGCTGCCTTCCGGCGTCGCCATTGACGACCCCAAGGCCAGGGAGCAAGCGATCAACCTGCAGGACCAGATCCTGACCGCCTTTCCCCAACGCTACCCGGGGCTCGGCGTGGCCGTCATAGACGCCTGCCGGGACAGCGCCGAACAGGACACCAAGATCGGCTCCTTCAACTATTCGACCGCCCCCCCGGGCTGCATCGTGGCCTTCTCGGCCAGTGCCGGCCAGGTTTCCCTGTCACCCAGCGACCCGGCCCGGAACAGTTTCTACACCGGAGAACTCGTGCAAGTCCTGGACGGGATCGACACCGAGGTGCCGATCACCGACATCTTCGAGCTGACCCGACTGCGGGTCGAGAAAACGATGGCCTCGCACCCGGCGCCCATCGTGCGCAAGCTCGCCCAGCGCCCCCACATGACGGCAGGCCAGACCGGCGTCTTCCGGCTGGGCAGGGAAAGGTCGCCGACGGCAGCCCGGACTGCCGAAGACGACGCCTACGCCCAGCATGCCGCAGCCATGCAGCCCGCCAATGTCAAAAAGACCGCAGAGGACTTCCTGCTGGCTTACCCCGGCAGTCGCTACGACGCCCAGATTCGTGTTGCGCTGGCCGGTGCCGAAGACGCCTTGCGGGCGACCTCCAGTCGCTTCGTGCGCCTTTCCTCCAGCGCCTTTCTGTCCAGGGGGAGCGAGCTCTACATGGAAGACATGCGCAAAGCAGTACGCGGCGACAAGGACGCTGCGTCTCGGATAGCAACAATGTACGAGGAAGGCAGCAATGGCGTGGCGGCCAACCCCCTGCGCAGCGAGCAATGGTTGCGCTACTCGGCCCTGCTCGGCAACGCCATCGCCTGCTACGAGCTCTACCGCCGTCTCGCCGAAAAGGGCGACCCGGACGCCGAGTTCTTCGGACCGGAAGCGCTGCGGCTCGGATACCGGCCGCCGAAGAGCCTGTGTGGCTCGCGCAAGTCGGAGAACTGTTGATCCAGAACCCCGGCACCGATGCCCGTGTCGCGAAAAACGACATGGCGTATATACTTTAAATGGATTGATTTGCCATCCACATCCAGCGTTCAACGACCCTTGGGGCTTAACATGACCATCAGATCCATCGTGCTCGCGTCAATCTGTCTGGCGTTCGGAACAGCGTTTGCTGCCGACAGTGCCGGTGATGTCATCGAACTCAACGAGAACATCGCACCCGAAGTGATCGAGAGCGGGCTGTTTCCCAAATCGGCCACCGCCAGCGATTGCGCCGAAGCCGCAAAGGCAGGCTTCACCTGCGGCCAGATCGTCCCGCGCAAGGTCTTCTCGCTGCCCTCCGGCATCTCCTTTGCCACCGGCTCGGCCAAGCTGAGCGAACCCGCCAAAAAACTGCTGGCCGGATTCGGTCCCGTCATCAAGCGCAACGAGAGCAGCGGCAACAAGGTGGTCCTCGTCGGGCATACCGACGTCACCGGCTCGAAAAAGCTGAACATGCGCCTGTCTCAACTGCGCGCCGAATCGGTACGGCAATACTTCATCGCCAATTTCGGCATCTCCCCGTCCTTCCTCTCATCGGTCGGTGTCGGCTCGGAACAGCTCAAGGACCCCAGCGCTCCGGCCAGCGCCGTCAATCGACGCGTCGAGATCAGCGCCCGCAGCGCATCCCGGTAAAGCGCCCACTGGCGGCCTCGGCCACCTCCCGGGTGACTTAACTGCTTACAACATCGTGGAGTGCTCACCATGAACCTCGTGCCATCATTCAAAAATGTCGCACGCCGTTAGCCTCCACACACAAGGAACCCCTATGAAAAAGCCCTCTCGCCAACCCGGCAGGAAGCTCATGGTCATGCTGCTCGCCACCTCCATGGCCGGCCTGCCCCTCATCAGCGAAGCCAAGCTCGGCGGCAGCAGCAGCGGGCGCTCCACGTCGGTGACCAGATCGGCGCCGGCAAGCAGTGCAGCCTCCTCCCGCCTGGGTAGCGGCGGCAGTGCCGGCATGACCCGCCCCGATGTGATGGCCAGGGCACGCAGCAACACGGCCGCGCCGGCCGGTGCTTATGCCGGTGGTGCGCCGATGCCCTCGGCAGCGCCCGCGGCCGCGGCGCCCCGCAGCGGCCCCGGCTGGGGCACGGTGGCTGGTGCAGCGGCGGTTGGTGCAGCAGCCGGCTACATGATGGGCGACCACAATTCGCCGCAAACACAGAACAACGCGGCTCAAAACAACGGGGGCCAGGGCAGTGCGGACGCAGGCGCGTCGCGGGACCTGCAGCGCTCGGCCGCGGAGGCGGGCGCCCCCCTGCCCCAGGAGAAGAGTTCCGGCGGCTTCGGTTTCGGTTCCCTGCTCGGCCTGCTGGCACTCGGCGGTGCCGGCCTGTGGGCCTTCCGCAAGTATCAGGCGGGCCAGCGCCCGCAATTGGCCGGCCGCAACGAGCCGGTGTCATCCTTCAAGGTCAGCGATGCGCCGGCATTCGGCACCAGTGCTTCGGCAGCCGGTAATCCCGATGCAGCCATGGAACAACTGGCCCTGAAGGCCTTCAATGAATTGCAGGACGCCAACAACCGCGGCGACCTGGCATTTCTGCGCACCCGCGTCGATGACCTGCTTTTCCAGCAACTGGAAGCCGACATCACCCAGCGCGGTGGCCCGGGCAACACAACGGTCGTGTCCATGAGGCCGCTGCTGCTTGATGTCTCCGACCAGGGTAGCCGCCGGCTGGTGTCCATCCAGTACACGGGCACGATTGTCGAAGGCCCCAACGCCGCACCGGAAGCGCTCGACGAGGTATGGCACTTTGTCGATGAAAACCGCGGCTTCTGGAAGCTCGCCGGGATCGAGCAAGTCTGAGCAGCAGACGCCGGGGGCTCACTCCGCCGGCGTCTGAATACCTGAAGAATGCGTGCGGGCGGCCTTTATGAGCCGCCCGCATTCACTTTCAACCCCGGGGCCCATTTCGATCAGCGGAATCAGGGCCAGCACGGGGCTGACCAGACCGAGGGCCACTGCACCGGCCCCGCGCACCACGATGTGCGTTTTGTCCACATCCACCTCGGGCCTGGAAAAGCTGCCCTTCACGTAGATCGGGCTACGCAGGGCCACCGGGCTGGTGTTGCGGGTTCGGGGTTGCAGCGTCAGATCCAGCGCTTCGCGCCCGAGATCGATGTGACCAATCCCCGTGATGGTGCTGACCTCGGTGTCCACCAGCAGGCCGCGAGTCTCCATGACGCCGCCCTTCACGTCGAAGGCCGCCACCGCACAATGCAGCTTGATGGCCTGGTCGCCGGTGAGCTTCAGTTGCAGAATCTCCACCAGGTGCAGGCCCACCTCCTCCATCAGCAGCCTGCTGATTTCCCCATCGACGAGCACCAGCCCAACCTTGCCGTCGGCGGTAGCCAGCATGCGCCCCACCGAGTTGCCCTTGCCGGCCAGCGCGAACTCGCCATTGAACTGACCGACATTGGTCTTCGCCGAATCCAGTCCGGGAAACAAGCGGGCAAGCAGGAGATGCCGGGCTACCATCCGCGCCCGGGCCTCAACCGGGTCACGTCGCCCGTCCAGCGAAATGCCCCCCTTGAGGTGCCCGCCAGCCAGGCCGAAGTCGAGGGGATCAACGCTGAGCACCGAATCCTTCAGTTTGAAATGCGCCAGCAGATCGTCGAGGGGCAGGCCGGCGGCGCGGCGGATGGTGGCGGCACGCAGGCTCACGTCCGCGTCGACGCTATTCCAGCGGGAGGTCCGGAAGGCCAGGTCGGGCAGCACATGGGTGCCAGCCCGCGCCGCCGGCGCCAGTTCGGCGGCGGTCTGCTTTTCGTCCGTGGCGGCCGCTGGCGCCCGCACCCCGATCAGCGGGCCCAGATCATCCAGGTCCAGCAGGCGGGAAACCAGCTCGCCGTGCACAAACGGGCGCGCCGCGCCGTGGTCGATCTGCAGGTTGCCGGCGACGTCACTACGGCCCGTGGTGCCGGCAAACTTCTCGAAGCGCCACATCTGTCCGCTGTGCACGATGCGCCCGGCAACGGCGTAGGCATGGGTTTCCGGCAGCGCGATGCCGAGTAGCGGGTAAAGCTGCGCGAGGCTGTCACCGCGCAGGTCCAGGTGCATGTCGATGGCCGAGAGCTTGATCAGGCTGGTCACGCTGCCCTTGGCCTGAATGTGGGTACGGCCAAGGGTCGCGTCAATGTCCAGCGGGTACGGAACGCGGTCGTCGTGGAGCGCCAGCACCGGGCCGCCGCTGCCATGGGCCGCCAGGGCAAGGCCCTTGTAGCGCCCGCGCACACCAAAGATCACACCGCTGCCACTCGCCTCGCCAGACAGCAGATCGCGGCTCGACACTTCGGCGCGGAGCCGGGTCTTCTGACCCCCATCGTCATAGCCAAGCTGGCCTTGGTCGAGCGTCAGGCGCCCGATGGGGATGCGGGCGTTTTCGTCTGACTGCCCCAGATCGAGCAGCCATGTCCGGCGTCCGTCCGGCGCCTGTTCAAGAAATACCACCGGGCGGGTCAGGCGCACTTCGGGAAACACCAGCTTGCGGCCCAGCAGCGCAATCAGGTCGACGCTGAACTCCACCCGCTCGACCTCCAGCATCTGCTTCTCGGTGGCCCACGACGGGTTGGCGAAGGTAACCGCCGCCGCCATCACCCGGGGTGCCGGCCAGCCCGGCCGTACGCTCAACTCCCCGCCGATGTGCAAGGCCCGGCCCGTGGCCTGGAAAACCAGCTCCTGCAGCGGCGCGCGCGCCCAGTTCCAGCCAAAGACCGAAACCCACGTGATGAAGACCACCGGAACCGCCAGCAGCAAGGCGGCCAGCCATTTGAGCGCACGGGACGTCCCCGCGGAAACGTGAAGTGTCGGCATGGGCCGATTGTCTCCCCGCACCACGGGACAGTCTGTGCGCTGGCAAACGGCGGGCATGCCACCTCCCTTCTGGTGCAACGCAGCACCACCATGCCGCGTTTTAGTGCGCGAAATTCACTCACTGGCAACCGTGGCCCCCGGTTTTTCCGGGTAAACGGGATTGGCACAGCTCGTGCTTTTCACAAAAGGAAACTTTTATTCATGAATGCCAGTGAGGCCCTATGAAATGGATTAGCGCAATCATCAAGCCGTTCAAGCTCGACGAGGTCCGCATGGCCCTCAACGCCATTGGCGTGCAGGGCCTGACCGTCACCGACGTGAGGGGCTTCGGCCGCCAGAAGGGCCACACGGAGCTCTACCGGGGCGCCGAATACGTGGTCGATTTTCTGCCCAAGGTGAAGGTGGAAGCGGCCGTCGCCGACGACATTCTCGAGGACGCCATCGCGGCCATTGAACAGGCCGCAGCCACCGGCAAGATCGGCGACGGAAAGATCTTCGTCTTCGATCTTCAGAAAGCCGTCCGCATCCGTACCGGCGAAGCCGGTCTTGAAGCCATCTAGGAGCCTCCCATGAAACGCCTGCCTGCCTTTCTGTCCCTGCTCATGGCGATTGGCCTCAGCACCCCATGCTGGGCCGCCGACGCCCCCGTGCCCAACAAGGGCGACACCGCCTGGCTGATCACCGCCACCATGATGGTGGTGATGATGGCCGCCCCCGGCCTCGGCCTGTTCTACGGCGGCATGGTCCGCGCCAAGAACATGCTCTCGGTGCTCATGCAGACCCTGGTGATCTTCTGTCTGCTCGGCGTGCTGTGGGCCATCTATGGCTACAGCCTGGCCTTCACCGATGGCAATGCCTTCATCGGCGGCTTCGACAAGCTGTTCATGAAGGGCGTCACACCCGAAACGGTGGTAGCCACCTTCAGCAAGGGCGTGGTGCTGCCGGAGTACATCTTCGCAGCCTTCGAACTGACTTTCGCCGCCATCACCCCGGCCCTGATCATTGGCGGCTTTGCCGAGCGCATCAAGTTCTCGGCAGTGCTGATCTTCATGGTGCTGTGGTTCACCTTCTCCTACATCCCGATGGCCCACATGGTGTGGTACTGGGCGGGTCCGGATGCCTTCACCTCCGCCGAAGCTGCCGCCAAGGCTTCTGAAGTGGGTGGTTTCCTGTTCAACAAGGGCGCGCTGGACTTTGCCGGCGGCACGGTGGTGCACATCAACGCCGGTGTTGCCGCGCTGATCGGCGCCTTCATGGTTGGCCCGCGCATCGGCTACCGTCGTGAATCCATGGCTCCCCACAGCCTGACCATGACCATGATCGGCGCCTCGATGTTGTTCGTCGGCTGGTTCGGCTTCAACGTCGGTTCGGCACTCGAAGCCGGCGGCACGGCCACCCTGGCCTTCTTCAACACGCTGGTGGCCACCTGTGCGGCAACCGTCGCCTGGACGGTGACCGAAGCGGTTCTGAAGGGCAAGCCGTCAATGCTCGGCGCAGTCTCCGGTGCCATCGCCGGCCTGGTGGTGATCACGCCTGCCTGCGGTCTGGTCGGCCCGATGGGCGCCATCATCATGGGCTTGCTGAGCGGCATCGTGTGCTTCTGGGGCGTCAATGGCCTCAAACGCATGCTGGGCATGGACGACACCCTCGACGTGTTCGGCGTGCATGGCGTCGGCGGCATCCTCGGCGCGCTGCTCACCGGCGTTTTCGCCTCGCCCGACCTGGGCGGCACCGGTGTGTATGACTACGTGGCCAACGCGGTCGCCCCCTACGACATGAGCGCCCAGATGATCGCCCAGTGCTGGGGTGTCGGTACCGCCGTGGTGTGGTCGGCGGTGGTGTCCTACGTCGCCTTCAAGCTGATCGACATGACCATCGGCCTGCGCGTGAGTGAAGAGGAAGAGCGCGAAGGCCTCGACGTCTCCACCCACGGGGAATCGGCCTACCACGTGTAATGCAAGGCAAGAGGCCCGCCTTCCGGCGGGCCTCTTTTTCGTTGACGAGCGGGATCAGTCAGGCCGCTTCGGGACCGGAGGGATACATGAGCACCGACAAGAAGCGGATCGGGCACTCCACCAGTTTTTCGGGCCCGTGGGGCACGTCGCCGCGGAAGGTCAGCGCGTCGCCTGGCGTCAGCAGATAGGTGTTCTGCCCATGCCGGTACTCGATCTTGCCTTCCAGCATGTAGATGAACTCGGTCCCCGGGTGCTCGAAGATCGGAAAGGTCTCCGACTCGTGGTCGATGGTGATCAGGAAGGGCTCGAAAACCTTGGTCGGCCCCTGGTCGTAAGCCAGCAGGTGATAGGTGTGGCCGCGCTTGGTGCCGCGCCGCACCACCTCCATCCCCTCGTCCTTCTTGACCAGTTGGGCGCTGCCGCCCTGCACATCGTAGCTGCGGAACAGCGTCGCAATGGAAACGCCCAAAGCGCCCGCCAGACGCGACAGGGTGTCGAGGCTGGTGGCCGTCTGGGCATTTTCAATCTTCGACAACATGCCGCGGCTGATGCCCGCCAGCGTGGCCACATCGGCGATGGTCAGGCCGTGTTTCTGGCGCAGATCCCGGATGGTGTTGCCCAGATAACGCTCCAGGCTGCCGGAGGAATCGGTGTCGCTCATGGGGTTTCCTTGCGTTCAAAAACGATGACGGAATTATCGCACAGGCTCGATGTTTCTCTACATGAACAATAGTTGACCTCTTCTTTCCGAAGATGCACAATGTTCAAAAATAATTCTCTATATGAACTTCCAGCGGAGTTGAGAGCATGTCATCGAGTCGTCGTTACACCTTGTCGCTGTCCTGCCCCGACCGGGTCGGCATTGTCGCCGCGGTGAGCGGATTCCTCGCCAGCCACCAGGGCTGGATCACCGAGGCCAATCACCACGCCGACGCCGAAGGCCAGCGCTTCTTCATGCGCCAGGAGATCCTCGCCGACTCCCTGCCCTTCGGCGTCGAGGCCCTGCGCGACAAGTTCGCCCCCATCGCCGCCGAGTTCAAGATGGACTGGCGCATCACCGACAGTGCCCGCAAGAAACGCGTGGTGATCCTCGTCTCCAAGCAGGAGCACTGCCTCTACGACCTGCTGTCGCGCTGGCACGCCGACGAGCTGAACATGGACGTGCCCTGCGTGATCTCCAACCACGAAACCTTCCGCGGTTTCGTCGAGTGGCACGGCATTCCCTTCCATCACGTTCCTGTCACCCCCGACAACAAGCCGGCCGCCTACGCCAAGGTCGCCGAGCTGTTCCGCGAGGCCGAAGGCGACGTGATGGTGCTGGCCCGCTACATGCAGATCCTCTCCCCCGAGCTGTGCGAGAACTACCCGGGGCAGATCCTCAATATCCACCACAGTTTTCTGCCCAGTTTCGTCGGCGCCAAGCCCTACCACCAGGCGCATGTGCGCGGCGTGAAGCTGATCGGGGCGACCTGCCACTACGTGACCTCGGAGCTGGACCAGGGGCCGATCGTCGAGCAGGACGTGATCCGTGTCGATCACTCGGACGCCCCGGACGATCTGGTGCGCTACGGCAAGGACATCGAGAAGGCCGTCCTGGCCCGGGGTCTGCGCTACCACCTGGAAGACCGGGTGATCGTGCACGGCAACAAGACCGTGGTGTTCCGCTAAGGGTGGAGCCCTGTAGGGGCGACTTCAGTCGCCCACGGACGCTGATCAACGAAAAGCCGGGCGGCTGAAGCCGCCCCTACATGCCGCATACGGATACTTGAGGATCAAAAATGCCCTGGCGACTGCTGCGCTTTGCGCTGAACAAGAAGCACCCGGAACCCCGGATGTTCACCCACCACGAAAAGCTCAAGTCGAGCTACGACGTGGTGATCATCGGCGGTGGCGGCCACGGCCTCGCCGCGGCCTACTACCTGGCCCGCGACCACGGCATCACCAATGTGTGCGTGCTTGAAAAGGGCTACATCGGCGGTGGCAACACCGGCCGCAACACCACAATCATCCGCTCCAACTACCTGACCCCCGAGGGCGTCAAGTTCTACGACGAGTCGGTCAATCTGTGGCAGGACTTGTCCACCGACTTCGACCTCAACCTGTTCTACGCCAACCGCGGCCACTTCACCCTGGCCCACACCGATTCGGCCCTGCGCACCATGCGCTGGCGTGCCGAGGTGAACAAGCACTACGGCGTCAATTCGGAAGTGGTCGGCCCGGAAGTGGTGAAGGAAGCCGCACCGATGATCGACCTGTCATGTGCCGGCCACGCCCCGATTCTCGGTGCGCTGTACCACGCGCCCGGCTCGGTGGCCCGCCATGACGCCGTCGCCTGGGGCTACGGCCGCGGCGCCGACCAGCGCGGTGTGGAAATCCACCAGCAAACCGAAGTGCTCGGCATCGACGTGCAGGGCGGCAAGGTACGCGGAGTGCAGACTTCCCGCGGCTACATCGCCACCAACAAGGTGTTGTGCGCAGTGGCCGGCTCGACCCCGCGCATCCTCAAGATGGTGGACGTCAAGACGCCGATCTACATCCACCCGTTGCAAGCGATGGTCAGCGAACCGGTCAAGCCCTGGCTCGACCCGATCCTGGTGTCCGGCAGCCTGCATGTCTATATCAGCCAGTCGGCCCGCGGCGAGCTGGTGATGGGCGCCTCGCTGGACCCGTATGAACTGCACGGCACCCGCTCGACGCTCGACTTCGTCGAAGGCCTCAGCACCCACATGCTGGAGATGTTCCCCTTCCTCTCCAAGGTGAAGGTGATGCGCCAGTGGGCCGGCATGGCAGACATGACCCCCGACTTCGCGCCAATCATGGGCATGACCCCGGTCGAAGGCTTCTACCTGGATTCCGGCTGGGGCACCTGGGGCTTCAAGGCCACCCCGGTGTGCGGCAAGACCATGTCCCACACGCTGGTCAATGACACGCCCCACCCGCTGATCACCGGCTTCTCCCTCGACCGCTTCCGCAATTTCGCCCTCACCGGCGAAAAGGGCGCGGCGAGTGTGGGTCACTGAGTCGGCCACTGAGAGGAAACCCGCCATGAAGATTTTGACCTGCCCCCTCAACGGCCCCCGCCCCGTCTCCGAATTCTTCTACTGGGGCGAAGTGCGCCCCATGCCCGACCCCGCCGCAGCCAGCGACGACGAATGGGCCGACTACGTCTTCAACCGCAACGGCGCCCCCGGCGTGAAGCGCGAATGGTGGTGCCACACCCCCAGCAACACCTGGTTCATCGCCGAGCGTGACACCGAGAAAGACCTCGTGCTCAAGACCTACTTTTACCCGGGAGAAGAATGATGCGATTGCCCGCCAGCAGCGGTGAGTGGATCGACCGCTCCAAACCCGTCGAATTCAGCTTTGAAGGCCGGACTTTCAAGGGCTACGCCGGCGACACCGTCAGCTCGGCCCTGTGGGGCGCCGACGTGCGCGTACTCGGCCGCAGCTTCAAGTACCACCGGCCGCGGGGCGTGCTGTCCCTGGCCAACCACGACACCAACGCCCTCCACCAGTGGGGCGACCAGCCCAACGTGCGCGCCGACGTGACGCCCCTGGTGGCCGGCATGACCCTCACCGCGGTGAACACCTTCGGAGGCCTGGCCGACGACAAGGGCCGTTTCCTCGGCAAGATGGCCCGCTTCCTGCCGGTCGGCTTCTACTACAAGGCCTTCCACACCAGGAAGCTGTTCCCGATGTGGGAACGCATGTTCCGCACCATGACCGGCCTCGGCAGCGTGGATCTCGCCAGCGCCCAGCACACCACGCCCAAGGCCTACGACTTTTGCGACGTGCTGGTGATCGGCGCCGGCCCCTCCGGGCTGTCCGCCGCGCTGGCCGCCGCCGCCCAGGGCGCCGACGTGGTGGTGGTGGACGAGAACGCCCGCGCCGGTGGCAGCGCCAGCTACCAGATCGGCAACGAAGCCTTCCGCCGCCGGCTTCTCGCCGAACTGCTGGCCAAGGTTGCCGCCGAACCGCGCATCCGCGTGCTCGCCGCCACCTACGCCGCCGGCTACTACAAGGACCACTGGATTCCCCTGGTCAGCGCCGATCGCATGCTCAAGATGCGCGCCGGCAGCGTGGTCGTCGCCAGCGGCGGCTTCGAGCAGCCCGCCGTGTTCCGCTACAACGACCTGCCCGGCATCATGCTGGCCTCCGCCGCCCAGCGCCTGATCCACCGCTACGGCGTCAAGCCGATGAACAAGGCCGTGGTGCTCACCGCCAATGCCGACGGCTACCGCGCCGCTCTCGACCTGCTCGCCCACGGCATCGGCGTGGCGGCAGTGATGGACCTGCGCCCCGCCGCCGGCAGCGCCGAGCCACTGGCCAAGCTGCTGCGCCAGAACGGTGTCGAGGTGCAGGCCGGCAGCTGCATCGTCGAGGCCCTGCCCGACGGCAAGGGCACCTGTGCCGGCGCCCGCGTCGCGGTGCTGCAGGCAGACGGAACGCCCTCCTCCAGCGTCCGCGAGATCCCCTGCGACGGCATCCTGATGAGCGTCGGCTGGGCCCCCGCTGCCAACCTGCTCTACCAGGCCGGCACCCGCATGCGCTACGAGCGGGCAGTCGAACAGTTCGTCCCCGACGCACTGCCCGACGGCGTCTTCGCCTGTGGTCGGGTCAATGGCGTGCATGAACTGGAATCCCGCATCGCCGACGGCAGCCGCGCCGGCAGCCACGCCGCCGCCGCGGCCGGTTTCGGCAGCGCCAGCGGCGCCACCCAGCCGCCGGAAGCCGAAAGCCCGACCCACCCGTGGCCGATCGTCGCCCACCCGGATGGCAAGAACTTCGTCGATTTCGACGAAGACCTGCAGTTGAAGGACTTCCACAACGCCATCCAGGAGGGCTTCGACAACATCGAACTGATGAAGCGCTACTCGACGGTGGGCATGGGGCCAAGCCAGGGCAAGCACTCCAACATGAACGCCCTGCGCATCCTCGCCCGCCTCACCGGCAAGGAGCCCCAGCAGGTCGGCACCACCACCGCCCGCCCCTTCTTCCACCCGGTCCCGATGGCCATCCTGGCCGGCCGCGGCTTCAACCCCGAACGCCGCACCCCGCTGCACAGCCGCCACGAGGCCCTCGGCGCCACCTGGATGCCGGCCGGCGTGTGGCAGCGCCCGGAGTTCTACAAGGTGGCCGGCAAGAGCCGCCTGGACTGCATCCGCGAGGAAGTTGCCGCCGTACGCAACGGGGTCGGCCTCATCGACGTCGGCACCCTGGGCAAGCTCGAAGTCATCGGCCCGCAAGCCGCCGAGTTCCTCGAGCGCGTCTATACGTCCAACTACGCCAACCTGAAGGTCGGCATGACCCGCTACGCGGTGATGTGCGACGAATCCGGCGTGGTGATCGACGACGGCGTGGTGGCCCGGCTGGCCGAAGACCACTTCTACTTCACCACCACCACCTCCGGTGCCGCCACGGTGTATCGCGAGCTGTCGCGGCTCAACACCATGTGGCGGCTCGACTGCGGCATCGTCAATCACACCGGTGCCTTCGCCGCCATGAACCTGGCCGGGCCGAAATCCCGCGAGGTGCTGGCGACGCTCACCGGGCTCGATCTGTCGGCCGCCGCCTTCCCCTACCTGGCGGTGCGCGAGGGCGAGGTGGCCGTGAGTGGAGGAAAAATCCCTGCCCGCCTGATGCGCGTCGGCTTCGTCGGCGAATGGGGCTACGAGCTGCACGTACCCGCCAGCATGGGCGGCGCCTTGTGGGATGCACTGATGAAGGCCGGCGCCAAGCACGCCATCCGCCCCTTCGGCGTCGAAGCCCAGCGCCTGCTGCGCCTGGAGAAGGGCCACATCATCATCAGCCAGGACACCGACGGCCTCACCACGCCGCTGGAAGTGGGCATGGGCTGGGCAGTGAAGATGAGCAAGCCCTTCTTCGTCGGCCAGCGCAGCCTCGCCGCCATCGCCAAAAAGCCGCAGAAGCAGCAACTGGTCGGCATCACCTTCCCGGTGGGCTACAGCGGGGCGGTGCCGCTGGAATGCAATCTGGTCATCGAGGGCGGCGACATCGCCGGCCGCATCACCAGCATCGCCTTCAGCCCCAGCCTCGCGCGCTACATCGGCCTCGCCTTCGTGCGCCCCGACCTGGCCGCCATCGGCAGCCCGCTGGCCATTCGCCTGACCGACGGAAGCATGGTGCAGGCGGAAGTCAGCCCCACCCCGTTCTACGACCCGGACAACCTCAAGCAGAAGGAGGCCGCATGATTTCCGC
>JAOAUC010000060.1 GCA_030157785.1 Zoogloea oleivorans | reverse complement strand
CGGGCTGGACGGTGATGCGCAACTGCGCGTCGGGCATGCAGGCGCTGGATTCGGCGATGGCCAACAGTCATTGCGGCCGCTCGCAGCTGGTGCTGGCCGGCGGCGTGGATGCCCTCTCAAGGGCGCCGCTGCTGTACTCCGATGCGATGGTGCGCTGGTTTGCCGGCTGGATGGGGGCGCGCAGCCTCGGCCAGAAACTGGCCATGCTGACGCAGTTTCGCCCCGGTTACCTGGCGCCGGTGATCGGCATCATGAAGGGCCTTACCGACCCCATTGTCGGCCAGCTCATGGGCCAGACCGCCGAGAACCTGGCCTGGAAGTTCGGCATCACCCGCGAGGACATGGATGCCTTTGCGGTGGAGAGTCACCGCCGAGTTGCCGCCGCGCACGACGCCGGCCACTTTGCCGACGAGCTGGTGCCGCTGATCGACCGGGACGGCACCGTGTATGGCGAGGACGACGGCCTGCGTCGCGATGCCTCGATGGCCGGCCTGGCCAAGCTCAAGCCTTTCTTCGACAAGAAATACGGGCGGGTGACGCCGGCCAACAGCTCGCAGATCACCGACGGTGCCACCTGGCTGGTGCTGGCCTCGGAAGAGGCCGTCAAGCGCCTCAAGCTCGACCCCATCGGCCGCATCGTCGACAGCCAGTGGGCCGGGCTGGAGCCGGATCAGATGGGCCTTGGCCCGGTCCATGCGGCCACGCCGATCCTCAAGCGTCACGGTCTGGGGCTGAACGACCTGGACCTGTGGGAGATCAATGAAGCCTTCGCCGCGCAAGTCATTGCCTGCCTGCGGGCCTGGCAGGACGAGGACTATTGCCGCACCCGGCTGGATCTGCCCGGCGCGCTGGGCGCCATCGATCCGGCCCGTCTCAACGTGGACGGCGGGGCTGTGGCCCTTGGTCATCCGGTGGGGGCGAGCGGGGCGCGCATCGTTCTGCATCTGCTCCAGTCCCTGCGCCGTACCGGCGGCAAGCGGGGCATCGCCAGCATCTGCATTGGCGGCGGGCTGGGTGGTGCAATGCTGGTGGAGACTGTCTGATGATGCTGAACAACTGGAAACTGGAACGGGACGCCGAAGGCATCGCCTGGGCGACGCTCGATGTGGCCGACTCTGCCGCCAACACGCTCGGTGCCGTGGTGATGGCCGAGCTGGAGCAGGTGCTCGATCAACTCACCCTGCGCCCGCCGACGGGCCTGGTGATTCGCTCCGGCAAGGCAGCGGGCTTCATCGCCGGCGCCAACATCGAGGAATTCACCCGCATCGATTCCGCCGAGGACGCCCGTGCGCTGGTGGCGCGGGGCTGGACGCTGTTCGAGCGGCTGGCCCGGGCAACGTACCCGACCCTCGCGCTGATTCGCGGCCACTGCATGGGCGGCGGGCTGGAACTGGCGCTGGCCTGTCGCTACCGCCTCACCGTGGATGAACCTAGTACTCGCCTGGCCCTGCCCGAGGTGATGCTCGGCATCTACCCGGCCTGGGGCGGCATGCTGCGTCTGCCCCGGCTCATCGGCCCGGCGGCGGCCCTCGACCTGATGCTCACCGGCAAGGGCGTGGATGCCGTCAAGGCCAAACGCCTGGGCCTCGCCGACGATTGCGTGCCGGCCCGGGTGATGGACAACGCG
The DNA here is from genome assembly GCA_030157785.1 of Zoogloea oleivorans. Lineage (GTDB taxonomy): Bacteria > Pseudomonadota > Gammaproteobacteria > Burkholderiales > Rhodocyclaceae > Zoogloea > Zoogloea oleivorans_A. The sequence goes on along the minus strand of JAOAUC010000060.1, from coordinate 4,448 downwards.
GCGCGGATCATGCTGCTGTCCGGCCGCGCGCCGCGCCGCCTGCCCTTGATGCAGCGTCTGCTGAACGGCCCGCTGCGCGGCATCGTCGCCAGCAAGGCAAAAAAGCAGGTGGCCGGCAAGGCCCGGCCGGAACACTACCCGGCGCCTTACGCGATCATCGACATCTGGGCCCATTACGGCGGTAATGCGCTGGCGGTGCCGGCGGCCTCGCCGTCGTCGCTGGAGGCCATCTTCCGCTCGCCGACGGCCAAGAACCTGATCCGCGTTTTCTTCCTGCAGGAGCGTCTGAAGGGCTTCGGCAAGGACGCCGACTTCAACCCGCTGCGTGTGCACGTGGTGGGCGCCGGCGTGATGGGCGGCGACATCGCCACCGAATGCGCCCTGCGCGGCATGATCGTGACCCTGCAGGACCAGAGCGTGGAACGCATTGCCCCGGCCATCGCCCGGGCGGCCAAGCGCTTTGAGCGCAAGTTCAAGGGCAAGCCGCGGGAGGCGCGTTTCGCTCTGGACCGTCTGATCCCCGATCCGGCCGGCCATGGCGTGGCCCAGGCCGACGTGATCATCGAGGCCATTTTCGAGAACCTCCAGGCCAAGCGTTCCTTGTTCGTCGATATGGAATTGCGCGCCAGACCCGATGCGCTGCTGGCCTCCAATACCTCCAGTTTGCGCATTGCCGACATCGCCTCGGCGCTCGCCGAGCCGGGCCGGCTGGTGGGCATTCATTTCTTCAACCCGGTGGCCGTGATGCCGCTGGTGGAGGTGGTGCGCACCCCGGCCAGCAGCGACGAAGCCTTCAGACGTGCCGCGGCTTTCGTGCGCAAGCTCGACAAGTTGCCGCTGCCGGTGAAGGACGAGCCGGGCTTTCTGGTCAATGCGGTGCTTGGCCCCTACATGTACGAAGCTCTGCGTTGTGTGGATGAAGGTATCGCGCCGGAGGCCATTGACGCCGCCCTGGTGGCCTACGGTATGCCGATGGGGCCGATCGAGCTGGTCGATACGGTGGGGCTGGATATTGCCGTGGCAGCCGGCAAGGCGCTGGCCGGTGCCGCAGCGGTGCTGCCAAAGTCTCTGGCGGAAAAGGTAGCGATGGGCCATCTGGGCAAGAAGAGCGGGCAGGGCTTTTACACCTGGCAGGCCGGCAAGGCGCAAAAATCGGCGTCGGCGAACGCCCCGGCCGGGCTGGCTGCGCGTATCGTGGCGCCCCTGCTGGCGGCGACAGAGGCCTGCGTGGCAAGAGGTGTGGTTGCCGATGCCGATCTGGCCGATGCAGGCGTTATATTCGGGACCGGCTTTGCGCCCTTTACGGGCGGCCCTCTCAACCATTCCAGGAGCCTTCCATGACCAATCTTCCCACCCAGCTGCCGCCCGGCAAGATGCCGGTTTTGCGAGTCATGCCCATGCCGCGCGATCTCAACCCGGCGGGCGATGTTTTCGGTGGCTGGATCATGTCCCAGGTGGACATCGCCGGTGCCGTCCCGGCCCGCCAACGGGCGCGGGGCCGGGTGGCGACCATTGCGGTGAATTCCTTCCTCTTCAAGCAGCCGGTCTCGGTGGGCGACATCGTCAGTTTCTATGCCGAAGTCCTGCACGTCGGGAAGAGCTCGATCACCGTCGATGTGGAGGTCTTTGCCGAACGCAATCCGGAGGACCCGGTGGTCGTGAAGGTGACCGAAGCCACCCTGACTTATGTGGCGGTGAGCGCCAGCGGCGTCAAGCGGGAGATTCCACCGGAACCTGTCGCATGAATGCAACGGATCCACTTTTTTGCTGCGAAGCCGCAGGGCTTTGCCGCTCTAGAATCACCGGGGGTATGCGCAGCCCGCGGTTTTTTCACAAGTACAGCGCCCAAATGTGAGGAGACATGAAATGAAGATGAAGACGATCGCCCGTCTGATACCGCTGCTGGCTCTCGGTCTGGCCGGTGGAAACGCTTCCGCCGCCGGTTTCCAGTTGCTTGAACAGAACGCCAGCGGCATTGGCAACGCCTATGCCGGTTCGGCCGCCGTGGCCGAGAACGCCAGTACGATCTTCTACAACCCGGCGGGCATGACGCAGCTGAAGGATCGGGAGATTTCTGTCGGCATGTCCATCGTGCGGCCGACCTTCAAGTTCGACAACCGGGGCACCAGCTCCGGCACTTTGAGTTCGACCGGTGAGGGCAACGATGCGGGAAGCTGGGCCTTCCTGCCCAATGCCTATATGTCTTGGGCGTTGACCAAGGATTTTTATGTTGGTCTTGGTCTTGGTGCGCCGTTTGGACTGGTGACCGAGTATGACAACCCGTGGGTCGGCGGGGCTCAGGCCCTGAAGTTCGACATTAAGACCTACAACATCAACCCGAGTATCGCGTACCGGGTTAGTGAGAAAGTCTCACTGGGCGCCGGTGTGAGTCTTCAGCACATGGAGGTGGAGTATGCCCGACTGGTTTCCGGGTCTTCCCTTGCCCCTGCTCTGGGGCGCACGACGGCTACGCTAAGTGCTCAAGACTCCAGCATCGGCTGGAACGTGGGCGCCCTGTTTACGCTTAGTCAGACAACCAAGGTGGGGGTGTCCTATCGTTCGAAGATCAAGCATGAGCTGAAGGGCGATCTGAAGGGCGCAGGTCCGGCGGCGGGCCTGGTCGGAAACAACAGCGCATCTGCGGATGTGGAGCTGCCCGATACTTTCATCATGAGTGTCACGCAGAATCTCAACGATAAATGGGAGATGCTCGGTGATATCTCGTGGACAGGCTGGAGCAGCATTCCTCAAGTGAACATCATGCGTACATCGGGTGCTAGCCCTAGCCAGGTTCAGCAGCTGGATACCCAGTTCCGCGATACATGGCGTTATGCTCTGGGTGCCAACTATCGGCTGAATGAAGCCGTCAAGCTGAAGTTCGGCATTGCCTACGATCAGACCCCGGTCCCGGGTGATCAGCACCGCCTGGTCTCGCTGCCGGACAGCAACCGTACCTGGCTGTCAACCGGTGCTCAGATCAAGCTTGACAAGGGTTCGCTGGTTGATCTTGGTGTTGCCTACCTGCATGTTCCCGAGTCCCACATCGATAATAACCAGAGCTCCACAAATCCTGCTCTTGATCGTGGCTATGTCAAAGGTGTCTACGACGCCCGCGTGTGGATCATGGGCGCCCAGTACTCGATGGCCTTCTGATCTCATGGGCCGCCCCGAGAACCCGCTTCCCGACACCAAGACGCGCATCCTCGATGCGGCTGAGCGCCTGTTCATGGAAAACGGCTACGCCGCCACCTCGGTGCGCATGATCACCGGGGCGGCCGGGGTGCCGGTGGCGCTGGTGAATTACCACTACGGCTCCAAGCAGGGGCTGATGGAGGCGGTGTATGCCCGCGCGTTGGGCAACCGGGGCGGCAGCCGGGTCGGCTATCTCGACCGGCTCGAAGCGGTGGCGGGCGGCAAGCCCATTGCCGTCGATATTCTGGTGGATGCCTTCCTGTCGTCGGCCCTGCGCCTGACGCGCAAGGACAGCATCTCCGGGGAAGTCTTCAAGCAACTCATCGGCCGGGCTTTCTATGAGCCCGGGCCGGGCACCGAGGCCTTTTTTCCGTCTGAATACCGGGAGGCGGTGGATCGTTACCGCCAGGCCTTTATGCGTGCGCTGCCCCACCTCAGCCAGGACGACGTGGTGTGGCGCATGTATTTCTTTGTCGGCATCGTGGCTTACGCCATGGCCGGAAAGGATGTCATGCGGATGACCGAGAATTATTCCCTCGCCGACGCCGGCGACCCCGAAGCCGTCATGGCGCGCCTGCGGCCTTTTGTCGTGGCGGGCTTCCAGGCCCCGGCCGGGGCACCTTCCGGCGGGCCGGCGAAGACCTGAAATTTCATCGATGTTGTACTCAAGAGACTGATTGCGCTAAGATTTGAACAGTTGTTCAATTTTCCGCGTCGCGCGGTTTGTACCCAATAACAAAGGCCCGCTTCCGGGCCGAGCCAGAAGGAGGAGCATGTGAGCAGACTGATCATTCGCAAGGTGGCGGTGCTGGGCGCCGGTGTGATGGGGGCGCAGATTGCCGCCCACTGCGCCAACGCCGGCGTGCCTGTCATTCTTTTCGACCTTCCCGCCAAGGAAGGCCCGCCCAATGCCATCGCCCAGAAAGCCGTCGACGCGTTGAAAAAGCTCGAGCCGGCGCCGCTGGCCACTCGGGATCGCGCCCAGTTCATCGACGTGGCCAACTACGGCAGCGATCTGGACAAGCTGCGAGATTGCGACCTCATCATCGAGGCCATTGCCGAGAAGATGGAGTGGAAGCTCGACCTGTATGCCAAGGTCGCACCTTTCATCCGCGCGGATGCGATCTTTGCCTCCAACACCTCGGGCCTGTCGATCAACAGCTTGTCGGAAGGTATGCCGGCCGAAGCCCGTGCGCGCTTCTGCGGCATCCACTTCTTCAACCCGCCGCGCTACATGGCGCTGGTGGAACTGATCG
>JAOAUC010000059.1 GCA_030157785.1 Zoogloea oleivorans | reverse complement strand
CCTGGAGAGGCTGAGGGTCTGAGGCGTCAAGACGGGGTTGGGACGACGCTTACGCTGCTGGTGAGCGTAGCATCCGGTCGATGCATGTGATATGAATGCCCGCCATGTACTCGGTCGGGCGCGGCATCTGCCGGGCGGGTAGTTGCACCGGATCGTCACGCGGCGTCGCGATGTAGTGACTGAGTCATTTGAGCGGTGGATTTAGCCTGTGGCTCGTCGCCCGGCGGCTTTCGTGGGGGCTGTGCGAGATGCCTGGCAACGTGTTCGAGTGGCGCACCGACTGGTTTGACGATTATCCATCGGGGCCGCAGATCGCCGTCCGGTCGCCGAGGGCGTCGACCGCGTGCTGCGCGGTGGGTTGTGAGGCATCTTCAGGCGCTAGCCGCTTCATCGACAGGTCGGATGAGCGCCTCAGCGACGTTGGCTTCCGCTGGTCCCAGACAGGTTAAAGGTCCAGCAGGGCAGGGGGGCTGCGCGCTGACAGGCTGGGGTAAGTGGAGCGTGTTGGCCAGGCTACGGGTGGTGATGTCAGTGGGGAATGAAAAGTCGGGGAGCAAACCAACTTGCTCTTGGTGAGTGAAGTAAAGATACATCTTTATTGTTTGATGCTTCGTCAAAGTAGGCAGTTATATTGGATGCAAGGATCTAACTTTATTTTTAAGTGTGTTGAGAGCGTTGTTAATTATCATGGACTTGTGTGCATTTAAGGATATATCTTTATTGTTTCTCTACAACCCATTGAAGTCGAAAACTGCAAGTGTCTCTAAATGCGCCCGGTGTCCCCGGGCGCATTTGCGTTTACAAGCTTGGCACGAGCTTGAAATCAATCAGGATTGGGGCTGCGAGGGCTCTCTACTCAGAGGCATAACATCGCCGGGGGGCTGTCGGCTGCTCGGCCTGAGCGGACGTCCAGGCTATTTGATAATTCACGTCAAACAACCGATTGCCCAATGGGCCGCATTCTGTTGGGCTCTCGGTGAAAGTTAAAGGCGTCTGATAGGCGTTGGCTCTAGATGGCTGGGCTGCTCTCGTCGGTGTTTGCGATGGATTCCACGGTACGCACCAAGAACCCTTGCTCCACGGTGTGCACCTTCATTGCGCCGCGCTTCGAAGCGCTTTTCTCGTACTCGCAGATATCGACGATAAAGATATAAATGGTCTTGCCGCTAACTGTCACATATGGGGCATGCTGGCCGGAAGATGAAAATGCGAAGTCAATAGTTTCTGGGCAAATCTTATAGACAACCAAATAACCGACCTCTTGATTGAAGTCTCGGGTATATGTGTGTACTTGGTGTACGCCACTTGCCAAGTACTGGACACCCCGCCTTGTCCCATCGAATACCTTCGCATCTAAAACCAATTCGGGAGCTACAAGATCTGCCTCCCCTGATGCCGATTGAGGCTCAATGTGAAAGTCCAGACCTTGGTCAAACAAATACGCATATAGGTGCTTCGCCAACTTCCGCTCATCACCTGCGGCCAATTGTGACAGCGCCTCACGCTCAAACCATTCAACCTTTCTCTTGTACTTGAGCAGCAACGAGAGCACCGCACCTTGCTGGTCAAGCGCGTCATCCATGTACTCATAAAGAGGCTCAAGGAAGATCTCCCGAAAGTGGTTCAACGCCTCATCTGGCTTGCGATCATTCGAGATTGCAAGACCTATCTCGACCTCCGGCCCCATGTGAGTGACGAGAGGTTGCTGCGCACAGTATTGAACGACTCGATACACAAAGGCAGACTGCTCTGATTCAGTGGTGAACTCCTCGATCTCGTGCTTGGTGGTAATCGCTGCAATTTCATCAGTGTAAGGCTTTGCCTGCGTCTCGAGTCTGGCCAGGATGCCATAGGTAAGAGATTGCGATTGAAGGTAGTTCCAAAACTGCACCAGCGAACTGTGGAACAGGAAATGGGGGCATGAATTGAGTCGGCGGACCCGCTTTTGCAGTTGGAAGCGAATTCGCTGAAGGTAGGCGGAGTCCATTTAAAACCTCAAAGTAAAGGTAGTGTTCAAACTGGCCAGTGCGTCCTCAAGCTGTTGCATGGCAGCGTTGACTTGCCGTCGAGCTTTCCGGCATTCGTTCATGCGGTCGTCGAGTTGAATGTTGGCCTTACATCCGCGACATATGAGTACGTCCCGAAGTCGTGCCTCCCTGTAGAAAATCTTGGTGCCAAAGTTGCACCTTGGGCACTCCACCTCAAACTCGATTCGGTCAAGATCTATCACCAGCGCTCCTCCTCCAACCATTTAGGCCGTTTTCTTTTTTGCGAGGTATGTGCATAAGCTTGCAACCGTTGTTACGACCAACTCCGCCTCTTCAAAGGCAGGAATGCGGCCTTCATTTATGTGTCTAGCGTTCTCCGACGCGAATCCCCAAAGCTTAGTAACGGCCTCATCGAGCGGCTTAGGCATAAGGTCTCGATATCGTTTCATGATATCTCCCAGGGTAGCTCTTGAGTCTCCCGTCGCTGCCCGAGCTACGCACTCCAATGCTGCCATGGCATGCTGGATAGCCCCCGTTATATCTGGCTCCGGGCGGCGGGAGAGATCCCTTAGTGCCTCCTGAAGCTCGCTGCTGGCGGTACCAAGACCCGCTTCCTGCAGATCGGCGGTTGCTTGGTGGGTAGACTTCTCGAAAATCTCCCCCCCACGTACTTCAATCATTCCCTTGACCAACTGCCAACCGATGCCATTTTCGATAAAGTATTCGTTGAGACTTGTCTCGAACTTATTGTAGTCATACGAGAAGGGGATGTCTCGCATGGATGTGGCGATAGCTTCGATCGCGTCGTAGACGCGATACCAATTGCAGTTATCGATAAGAGATCGTAGTTCGCCATCTATGTTTGGATATTCCGACCAGTTGTTTTTGTCAGGTCGTTTTCTGAAGGTTCTGCAGACGATCAGGCGTAGAGGTGTTGGGCTTAAGCCGCATTCATAGGCGAGTTCAACAATTTCTCCTCGTAGCTCATCAGGTGCATCGTTTCTGATGGAAATCGGAACTTCGTAGAGTTGTCTAAAGCCGTGGCGTTGGGAAAAACTTTCGCTCATGAATTTCTCGGAAGAAGCGTAACGTCGGCGTTCGGCCGCAGCCGAAGGCGGTCGACTGAAAAATGGTTAGCCGATGGTTCAGGCATTCAAGCATCGCCTAGAAGGCTAGCGATTGCCATTAAATATGGATACGCTGCACATATTGCCACGTGATCCTTACTGTTCCATGAGCTTTGAATGCCTATCAGCCTATATTCGTAAGGGGTCTTATCCGTGGACGGACGCAAGCCAAAAATTGGCCCCCCACTCATTCCTCCAATATCAAAGCCATCCTCTTGACCCATCACGGATGAAAAATAAATCTTTGCGTACAAACGTTCAAACTCCGTATCTACCAATCCACTTGGAGCGTCATAGACACGATCAATCTGAATTGTTGCATGATTTTTTTCGAAGGAATCTCCTTCGACTAGATGGGAAAACTTAGTTGGGGTCCCAATGAGCAGCCACATCGAAAAATTTCCAATATCGTCAGCCCCCCAAATGGACTGAGGAACAGCACAAATTCCTTGCCTTGAAAGGGCTTCACGAGCTAATGAGTTTATTTTTATATAGGCGTAGTCCATGCCGGGTATCTCGTTATAAATGTAGTGGACGTCTTGATCAATATCCAACGCAATGGGGTAGGGTGGCTCTGGTTGCGTTGAAACGATTGAGTCATCGATGTGCCATTCGGACAGCTTTGCTCCGTGCTCAACGGCCATTTTCAATTGACTAAAAATATGCCCTGCAGAGATGGCAATCCACGCACCACCGACCTCAACGATAAAAGCGCTGAAGTTGTAGACGGCGCGCTTACCATTGTTGGCGCTTAAAGCCGCTGGGCCACTATCAAAACACATTATGTTTATGATGTGCCTGTGAAGCAAAGCCAGAAAGGATTCACCTAAAATTTTCGCTTCGCTCATGTGTGTTGGTTAAGTGGAAATATTAATAGTGGTTAAATGAGAGTGGACGGACAGAAAAAATCCGCGTTAATTTATTGATTCATCGGCAGCATACCTTCAGCCTTTCCGTATGCGTATATCAATAGTCCAGACGGAAGGGCAAGGAGTAAAGGTGCCAGAGCGTCAGGGTTGCGCACCCGGCGTCGATGGGCCGCAATTGGCCGGTCGCCGTTATTTTAACGCATTGGCATGACCGGCAACTCCGTCCGAATCCCCAACGAACTAAATTCTCAGCGTAGTCCGCAGGACAGAAATTTGAGGCATGCGCGACGAACCTTGACAGACTGACGTCATGCAGCGAAATCACTAAGTCAGGCCCCTCGCTTCCGACAAGCTCTCTCTGTCTGGCTCAGCCTTGAACCACTTCAACCCGGCCTTGAAAAAGTTCATCCCGGAGTTGAACCGCTTTGAATCGGGCATGAACCCGTTCAACTCCGCACAACAAACATTCAAAACCGCCTTGAACCCCTTCAAACCCCGCCTGAAAGGGTTTGCGGAAATGATAAACGCCCGTAACCGGGCGTTTCGCAAGTTCAAGTTTTAGGTGAACCCTCTGACCGTGGAGGGCAACCGGATCAAACTGCCTCTTCGGCCACCGGCTCCTTGCGCCGACCCTGACGCGCAAAGCGTACCGAGGCCTGGGCGCGCAGCTCATCCAGGGCCGTGCCCTTGCCGGCCAGCTTGGCAAAACGGTAACCCTCCAGCGCCGCGTTGAAGATGTCGCTGCCCAGCGCCATCTCGGTGTCTTGCGCGCGTTGCGCCAGCGCGGTGATCCGCGCAAATACCGGCCGCAACTGATCCAGCGCCGTCATGTCGGCCGCAAACTCGCTGAACACGAAATGCCCGGGCAGCATCTCCGGCGACTGCCCGATCACCTCATAGGCCTTGCGCGCAAACATCTCCGATTTCGGCCCCATCTTGCGCAACTCGCGCCGCTCATCCACCGACAGCGACACCAAACCCGTAAGCCCGTTCTCCAGCATCGCCAGTGCCTTTAGCACCTGCTCGATCTGTTCGCCGGACAAAGACAGGGAAACCACGTTCTGGGACATTTTCTTGCTCCTCCTGAATGGATAACAACAATGACATTTGCGCAATATGATGCGGCGTGGATTGTGTCGGGAGGAGGGTGAGAATGTCAAATGGCTTAAAGTGCATCCAGATTGCTTCTGAGTGTCTCCGCCTGCCGGGTGATCGCGGCAATTTCCTCGGGGCTGAAACGCCCCAGGTTCTTCAGCGGCAAGGCCATGCGGGGATTGCCCGCAAAGCGCCGGGAATGGCGGATCAGGAAGTCCCAGTAAAACGTGGTGAACGGGCACGCATCGGGGCCGCTGCGTTGTTCCGGCCGGTAAGGGCAATCGCGGCAGTGGTTGCTCATGCGCTTGACGTAGGCGCCACTGGCGCAATACGGCTTGCTCGTCATGCCCGGCCAGGCATTGAGTGCCATGCCGAGGGTGTTGGGCTCTTCCACCCAGTCGACGGCATCCACGTAAACCGCCAGATACCAGTCGGCAACCTGGCGTGGCTCAAGCCCGGCGATCAGGGCAAAGTTGCCGGTGATCATCAGGCGCTGGATGTGGTGCGCGTAGCCGTGTTCCAGCGTCTGGCGAATGGCACTGCCAAGGCAGGCCGCCCGGGTTTTGCCGGTCCAGAACCAGGCCGGCAGCGGCGTGTGGTGGTCGTACTGGTTGGCGCTGGCCAGCATGGGCATCTGGCGCCAATACACCCCCCGCACGAATTCGCGCCAACCCAGAATCTGGCGGATAAAGCCCTCGGCAGCGGCAATCGGTACGTGGCCGGCCGCGTAGGCGGTGAGCGTTGCGTCGATGACCCTGCGTGGATCGATCAGTTTGAGGTTCATCGCACTGGAGAGGAGCGAGTGCCACAGGAATGGCTCGCCTTCCCACATGGCATCCTGCCAGCGTCCAAACTCCGGCAGGCGGTGGCGGATGAAGTCCGCCAGCACTTCTTCGGCCTGGGACGAGGTGACGGCCCAGGCAAAGTGCCGTGTCTCGCCGGGGTGATCGGGAAAGTGCTGTTCGACGTCGGCAATTGCGCTTTGGGTTATGGCGTCGGGCGCAAAGCGGACGGGGGGCGGCAACAGACCGGGGCCTTGCCGGCCGAAAGACTGGCGGTTGTCCGCGTCAAAATTCCACTGGCCGCCAACGGGCTCGTCCCCCGTCATCAGAACGCGGTGGCGCTTGCGTTGCCAGCGATAGAAATACTCCATCCGCAGCTGCACCTTGTCGCCCGCCCACGCCTTGAAGTCGTTCAGAGAACAGAGAAAGTGCGGGTCGGGCCGGATGAGCAGCGCCTTGCCTGCAGCGGCACACGCGGCGTACAGCGATTCCTGTATCCGGTAGTCACCCGCTTCCAGCATCACCAGGGCGCGGAAATCGCCATCGCTCAGCAAGGTTTGAACCGCATCGCCCAGACGGGCATGGGGGTGTTCACCCAGGCGCAGGTAATTGACCGGCAGGCCCGCCGCGCGAAAGGCGGCCGCGCGGTGGCGCATGGCGGCCAGAAAGAGCGCGCTGCGCGCCTTGTGGCTCCACACGTGGGTCGACTCTTCGCCGGCCTCGATCATCAACAGTTGATCGCTTGCCGGGTTGAAATCGCTCAGGAGGGGATGCGGGTCGGGGTGTAACTGGTCCCCCAGGATCAGGAAGAGACGGCTCATGCTGATTTGAATCCTTTCCGGCAGGCGTCCGAGCAATATTTGACCTCATCCCAGTTCAAACGCCATTTCTTGCGCCACACCATCGGGCGGCCGCAAGCGATGCATGGTTTGACGGGCAAACCGAGTTTGTTTCCGCGGAAATTTCCGGAGGGTTTCGCCACGTTCTGTTCAGTGTCCGGCGTTCGAGGTATGGAGGAGGGCACCTTAAACCTTAACGCCGAAAGGCAACACCTCCATCAAGCGGCAACTTGATCAGTGCGCGCTAAAAGGTGGCAGGTTCGCGGCACATGGTGGCACCGGAGAGGCGGATCAAGGCCTGCGCAGTACCGATCTTGACTGGGTGAGATCAGAATGGGTAAGGCGCGAGTGATCTGGTTCATAGGCGATCTGGGAGGCATATGACAGGATTTGCTGCGGGGGGATGTGCTGGATGGGGGCGGTCGGCGGGGGCTGGTTGTTGAGATCAGGCCTGTCGCTGGCAGTTTTCGGCCATCACCGGCCGTTGGAGATCCGCCCAGGATTTCCCTCGCTGGATCGTCTTGGGTGACCGGTTTGCGGCGGCCAACTTGAACCCCGCCTTGGCTCGACCCGGCCAAAAGCGGAAGTTGGTTCAACCTGTTCCCTTCTTGCCATTGGTACGCGTAGCCACGAAAGTGTCAGGCCCAGGCGAACGCTTCAATCGTCCGGCTCAACCATTCTCTCGGGGCGCTACCTGATGATCGTCTATGCCAGCCCAGCACCACATCGAAGCGCAAGGCTGAGATTTCCGTATCGACCACTTGAAAGTCACCCACGGCAGCAATCGCTGATGGAACGAACGCTACGGTGTCATTCACATGCATAAAGGCATGCAGGGACGTGTAGCACGGCAACGTGGCGATCACGGTACGGCTCACGCCGCGACTAGCTAAGAAATCGTCGACCCGATTGCCCAGATTGCCAACGCCACTGGCAAAACCGACATGCGGCAGAGATGACACATCAGCGAGCGTCTTGATGCGTGCAGACAGTTGCGAGCCCCTTCGAACCACGCAGCAGTATTGGTCGTTTCTGAGCGTTTTCCGCAGCAGCCCTGGATCCACATACTCGGAAAACCCGATCACCAGATCAGCGTCGCCTTGCGCCAAGGTTTGGTTGTGTTGCTCGGGACTGAAATCGCGGATCTCCAGCCGTACCCCGGGTGCTCTTTCGCGCATGAGCAAGGACAACCGCGGGATGATCGCCAACTGCGCATACTCGTTGGCGATGACCCTGAAAACCTGATCACTGGTGACAGGATCAAACGGGAAGGCGCTGAAAATACCGTCCACCTCTTCAAGGATCTTCTCGAACTTGGCGGCCAGCTCGTAGGCATAGTCCGTTGGCTGCAATCCTACGCTTTGCCGCAGAAACAGCTCGTTAGGGAACACCTCACGCATACGCTTGAGGTAACCGCTAACGGCTTGCTGCGATAGCCCAAGCCCTTCAGCCACCCGCGACACATTCTTCTCTCGCACGAGATGCAGCAAAACGCGCATGTGCCTGACATCGATCTTTTCAACCATTTTTGGTTGTATCTCATACAAGTCTTACATGATTTAAATTGTACCTGTGCATTTCTATACTTGCGCCTCTCACAGACATATCGAGGCTCATCCATGAAAACTGTCATTCTCATCGGCGCCCAGGGACATATGGGGCAAGCTGCGTTCAGCGGGCTGAAAAATCACAATGTCATCACTGCCAGCCGCTCTGGCAAGGGCTGCGACCATCAGGTAGACATCACCGACAAAGCATCGATTAAAGCGCTATACGAAAAGGTCGGTTCGTTCGATGCCGTGGTCAACACCGTGGGCTATTGCGAATACGCAAGCTTCGCTGACATGACCGACGAGCAGTGGGCCACGACGGTACAAAGCAAGATGATGGGCCAGATCAACCTGGTACACGTAGGCTTGAAGCACATCAACGATGGCGGCTCGTTCACGTTGATTTCCGGCATTCTCAACGTCAAACCGATCCCAATGGCTATCGCCGATGCCACCACCAGCGGGGCGATCGACACCTTCGTGCAGTGCGTAGCACACGAGCTGCCACGCGGAATTCGCATCAACGTGGTCAACCCGACCGTTCTGGAAGAAGCATGGGGTGTATACGGTGAAATGATGCCTGGCTTCCAGCCGGTTCCAGGCTCTCTCGTAGGCAAAGCTTTCGAGCGATCCGTTGATGGATTCATCACTGGCAAGGTTCTATTCGTAGACGCCTGACAGGAGCGCGCCTATCGATTCGATGACAAGAGGCGGTAACGTTATCCTCCGCCTCTTCGATCGGCAGCTTTTGGCCGATTGGGTGAGGTCACCAACGGCCGCTTTGTAGAGTTCCAGTTCGCAGAGACGGGATTTGGCCGAGCGGCCGCTCAGGAGCGAGCTGACTGGCCGGATTGGGTCGGTAGCTGTCTCCCGTTTGTCGTGGTGCCGACGACAGCACCGACCGACGAGTAACCCATTAAACCCGCCGCATTACCTCTCCGCCCGACTCCGCTTTCATCGGGCCTGTGACGATCTGGTCCAGTCATTCCGAAGCGTCCGCGGGCAAGGCGGTAAGCACCAGCTTCACTGGCTCCCGTTTCTTCAAGCGCCTGCATGTTGGCGTCTGCTGCATTGATGCGCGCGCAGACGCTTGGGCACACTCCTTACTTCTCCACCTTGCCGTGCATGACCATGACGGTCAGCACCGAGGCACTGGCCGGCACCATGGTCATCGCTGCATAGCCGGCCGCCGAATCGGCAATCATGCCGACCACGCCCCCATGCACGAAGCCGTGCTGCTGCTCGAAGCTGGCGCGAACACGCTCGGCGAAGTGGGGGTCGGAGATGTGTGCCATGTCTCAAGTCTCCAGGGAGGGGGGCTGTGCCTGCATTAGAATTCACGGATCGGCGCCGTATGCCGAGTTTTTCGGCTTTTCACATCGGCTGCTCCCTTCCGCTCATGACGCTCTACCACGACCTGGCCGACAAGACCGCGGCGTTGATCGCCGATGGGGTGCTGCGCCCCGGCGACCGCCTGCCGTCCGTCCGCCAGACCTGCCGCACCCACGGCATTGCCCCGGTGACGGTCACCCAGGCCTACCACCTGCTCGAGAGCCGCGGGCTGATCGAAGCACGGCCGAAGTCGGGCTACTTTGTGCGGGCGCGGCTCGGTCAAAGCCTGCCGGAGCCGGAGATGACCCGGCCGGTGGGGCATTCGACGGAGCTGGAGGTGAGCGACTTCATCTTCGAGATCCTCGACAGCGTCAAGGATCTGGCGGTCGTTCCGCTGGGCTCCAGCTTCCCCAGCCCGTGGCTGTTTCCCCTCGACAAGCTGGGGCGCTTTCTGGCTGCCGCGGCCCGTCACCTGGACCCACTGGCCACTGTCACCGATCTGCCGCCGGGCAACGACGAGCTGCGCCGCCAGTTGTCGCTGCGCTATCTGGCCCACGGTGCCAACGTGTCGCCCCAGGAGATCGTCATCACCTCGGGCGCCATGGAGGGGCTCAACCTGTGCCTGCAGGCGGTGACCCGGCCGGGCGATCTGATCGCCATTGAATCGCCGACCTTCTATGCGGGCCTGCAGGCCAGCGAGCGGCTGGGCCTCAAGGTGATCGAGATTCCGACGCATCCGCGGGAAGGCATCAACCTGATGGCCCTGGAAGATGCGCTGCGCCATCACCCGATCAAGGCCTGCCTGTTCATGCTCAACTTCGCCAACCCGACCGGCAGTCTGGTGCCGGACGCGCGGCGGCGGGCGCTGGTCGAACTGCTCGACCGCCACGATGTGCCGCTGATCGAGGACGACGTGTACGCGGAGCTGCACTTCGGCCCGCAGGCGCCCCTGTGCAGCAAGGCGGTGGATCCGAACGGACGGGTCATGCACGTTTCGTCTTTCTCAAAGTGCCTGGCACCGGGCTACCGCATTGGCTGGGTTGCCGCCGGGCGCTATGCCGGGCTGATCCAGCGCCAGAAGTTGTCCACCAGCCTGGCAACGACGGTTCCGGTGCAGATTGCCATGGCCGACTACCTGAAGCAGGGCGGCTACGAAAACCATTTGCGTCATCTGCGCCGCACGCTGGCCGACCAGGAGGCCGCACTGGTTGCCGCGGTGGAGGCACATTTCCCGGAAGGCACCCGGCTGGCCCGCCCGCTGGGCGGCTACTTTCTGTGGCTGGAACTGCCCCGCAAGGCCAACGCCCTGCTGCTGCACCGGCAGGCGCTGGCGCACGGCATCAGCATCGCGCCGGGGCCGATCTTTTCGGCCAAGCGGGAGTTCGGCAACTGCATTCGCCTCAACTTCGGCCACCCCCTTGAAACCCGTCAGCAGGAAGCGGTCGCCACGCTGGGGCGACTGCTTGCCGCCCAGTTGCAAGCCTGAGATCTGTGCCCATTCGATAGTCGACAATCTGAATCTGTTTTCATTTTGTCGCGGGTGATCTACTCCTGACCCAGGAGGAATCACCGAATGAACAAGCCCGTCAGCAAAGTCCGCGAAGCCAAACTGGAGCTGTACCGCAAGAAGGGAAAGATCCACGCCCGCGAGGTGCGCGGCCGTTTCAACACGATCCGCTGGGCGATGGTCTGGTTCACCCAGATCATTTTTTACGGCGCCTGCTGGCTCCAGTGGGGTGGCCGTCAGGCCGTTCTCTTCGACATTCCCCACGAGAAGTTCTACCTGTTCGGCCTGGTACTTTGGCCGCAGGATGCCTTGCTGGCGGCGATTGCCCTGATCCTTGCCGCCACCGGGCTGTTCCTCGTCACCGCGCTGGCCGGGCGCCTGTTCTGCGGCTTCGCCTGCCCGCAGACGGTGTACACCGCGATCTTCATGTGGGTGGAAGCGAAGGTGGAAGGTGACCACCTGGCCCGCCTCAAGCTCGACCAATCCCCCCCGACCCTGCGCAAGCTGGCCCTGCGCGGCACCAAGTACGTGCTGTGGGGGCTCATCGCCGCATGGACAGCGATCACCTTTGTTGGCTACTTCACGCCGATCCGCGAGCTGCTGCCGGCGGTGGCCGGCTGGAACCTGGGGCCGTGGGAAGCCTTCTGGCTGATCTTTTACGCACTGTTCACCTATGTGCAGGCCGGCTTTGCCCGCGAGGCGGTGTGCCAGCACATGTGCCCGTACTCGCGCTTCCAGGGGGTTATGTTCGACAACACGACGCGCACCGTCAGCTACGACGTGCAGCGCGGCGAGCCCCGCAAGGGCAAGGGCGGCGGCGACTGCATCGACTGCGGCATCTGCGTGCAGGTGTGTCCCACCGGCATCGACATTCGCGACGGCCTGCAATATCAGTGCATCAACTGCGGCCTGTGCGTGGATGCCTGCGACGAGGTGATGACCAAGGTTGCCAAACCGGTGGGCCTGATCCGTTTCGCCTCCGAGCAGGAGCTGGCCGGCATGCCCCGGCACAGTGCCCGGCCGCGGCTGGCGGTGTATGCGGGATTGCTGGGCTTGTTTGTCGCGCTGGGGGCATGGACGGTGACCCAGCGGTCACTGCTGCTGGTGGACGTGTTGCGCGACCGGGGCAGCCTGGCCCGGGAGGCCAGCGACGGACGCATCGAGAACGCCTACACCCTCAAGCTGGCCAACCTTGCCGAAGAGCCCCGGGACTTCGAGGTGGCGGTGAGCGGCCTGCCGGGCATCGAACTGCTCGGCCCCACCCGCTTCGCCGGCGAGCCGGGGAGCATCCGGGAGGTGCGCGTGACCGTTGTGGCGCCGCCCGATGCCGGCAAGCCTGGCGCCAGCCCGATTGCTTTTGTGGTCAGGGCGGCGGGTGATCCGGCGACCCGGGTGATCGAAAAGAGCACTTTTGTGCTGCCTTGAGCGTTTTTTGGGCGACTGAAGTCGCCCCTACATTACCGACATCATTTCGCCATGTACCTTTATAACGAAACCGACCAGCGCCTGGTGGACGACCGGGTTGTCCAGTTCCGCGATCAGATGACGCGCTTTCTGGATGGCCGTCTGTCCGAAGACGACTTCCGCCCCCTGCGCCTGCAGAACGGCCTTTACGTGCAGCGCCACGCGCCGATGCTGCGCGTCGCCATTCCCTACGGCACGCTGGCCAGCCACCAGTTGAGGAAGCTCGCCGACATCGCCCGCCGCTACGACCGGGGTTACGGCCACTTCACGACGCGCAGCAACATCCAGTTCAACTGGGTGCGGCTGGAGGACACGCCGGACATCCTCGCCGAACTGGCCACGGTGCAGATGCACGCCATCCAGACCTCCGGCAACTGCATCCGCAACATCACCACCGACCAGTTTGCCGGGGTGGCCGCCGACGAGCTGTTCGACCCGCGCCCTTACTGCGAGATCGTCCGCCAGTGGTCCACGCTGGCGCCGGAATTCCTGTTCCTGCCGCGCAAGTTCAAGATCGCCATTTCGGGCGGTGCGGAGGACCGGGCGGCGGTGCGCTTCCATGACATCGGCGCCAGTGCGCGGGTGGCCGAGGACGGCCGGATCGGCTTCGAGATATTCGTCGGCGGCGGCCTTGGGCGCACGCCGATGGTCGGCAAGAGCCTCAAGGACTTTCTGCCCCGCGAGGAGTTGCTCAACTACTTCGAGGCCATTCTGCGGGTCTACAACCGCTACGGCCGGCGCGACAACAAGTACAAGGCGCGCATCAAGATCCTCGTCAAAGACCTCAGCCTCGAAGGCTTCGCCAAGGAAGTCGAAGACGAATGGTCGTGGAGCCGGGGCGGCCCCGCAAGCATCGCCGAGCAGACCTTCCGGGACATGGACGCCTTCTTCGCTCGCGTCGACTACGCGCCCGCCGATGCGGATGACCCGGCCTACCGGCAGGCCCTGCACGACAAACGCGCCTTTGCCCGCTGGGTCGAGCGCAATGTGGCGCCCCATCGGGCAAACGGCTACGCCATCGTCACCCTGTCCCTCAAAAAGACCGGTGCGCCACCGGGGGACGCCATCGCCGAGCAGATGGACGGCGTTGCCGATCTGGCAGAACGCTTCAGCGCCGGCGAGATCCGGGTCAGCCACGAGCAGAACCTGGTGCTGCCCCACGTGGCCCGCAAGGATTTGCCGGCCCTGTGGGAAGGCGCGCGCGCCCTCGGCCTGGCAACGCCCAACATCGGCTTGTTGACCGATCTGGTGTGCTGCCCCGGGGGCGACTTCTGCTCTCTGGCCAATGCCCGTTCCATCCCGGTGGCGGCGGCCATCCAGCAGCGCTTCGACGATCTGGACTACCAGTTCGACCTGGGGCCGCTGGAACTCAACATGTCCGGTTGCGTGAATGCCTGCGGCCATCACCACATTGGTCATATCGGCATTCTCGGTGTCGATAAGAACAACGAGGAGTGGTACCAGGTGACCATCGGCGGCCGGGAGGGCGCCCGTGCCGCGCTGGGCAAGGTGATCGGCCCGTCGTTTGCGGCCGGGCAGATTCCCGACGTGATCCAGCGTCTGGTGGAGGTTTATCTGGCGGCCCGCCATGAGGGCGAGATTTTTATCGACGCGGTCGAGCGGATCGGCCTGGAGCCCTTCAAGGCGCGGGTGTACGGAGGTGCGGCATGAATACCCTGATCAGGAATGGTCAAGTCGTTGAAGACGGCTGGCAGTGGATCGATGCGGATGAGGCGCTGCCTGCCGCGCGGCTGGAGACCGGCGGACGTTTTCTGTTGCCGCTGGCGTTGTGGCTGGCCCACCGTGCAAGCCTCGATCCCGCGCGCGCCGGCGTGTGGCTCGGCCCGGATGACGAGCTGGAGCCGGTGCTGCCGTGGCTGGCCGACATGCCGCTGATCGCCATCCGGTTTCCGGTGTTCACCGACGGGCGCGGCTATTCGCTGGCCCGCCTGCTGCGCAATCGCCACGGCTACAGGGGCGAACTGCGGGCGGTGGGCGACGTGCTGCGCGACCAGCTGTACTTCCTGCATCATTGCGGCTTCGATGCCTTCCTGCTGCGTGCCGATCAATTGCCGCATGAAGCGCTGGCAGCCTTCCGGGATTACTCTTGGGAGCCGGTCACTGGTCGCCGGGTTCTTCCCTCGATGTGAAGGTGTCTCGATGAGCATGTCTGACAGCAGCGCCCCCGGCCTTTCCGATCATTCCCGCGGATTGCTGGCGGCCCTGGTCGTGGTCCTGTGCTGGTCCGGCTTCAATATTGTTTCCCGCCTGGGAAGCAAGGGGGTGCTGACGCCCTTCGACATTGCCGCGCTGCGCTACGGCGTGTCGGGGGTGATTGCGCTTCCGTATTTCATGGCCCGGGTTCCGCCGCGGGACTGGCCTCGTTACCTTGTGCTGGCGCTGTTTGGCGGGCTGGGCTACGGCCTGCTGGTGTATTCCGGCTTTGCCTTTGCACCCACGGCCCATGCCGGCGTGTTTGTGAACGGCGGCATTCCGTTCTGGACCATCGTCATCGTGGCGCTCATGTCGGGCTTCAGGCTGGCCCGCCACATCGTGATGGCCTTGTTGCTGTCGAGCGCAGGGCTGCTCCTGATCGGCTACGAAAGCCTGGTCGCGCCCGACGCAGGATCCCGTTGGATCGGCGACATCCTGTTTCTGCTGGCGGCGTTGTCATGGGCGGTGTTCGGCCTCTTGATGCGGCGTTGGATGGTCAGGCCGCAACTGGCGATCAGCGGGGTGGCGACGTTTTCACTGCTGATCTACATGCCCGTTTACCTGCTCTGGCTGCCCAAGGCCATATCCGCCAGTCCGGCCGCCGAGATCGCCCTGCAGGGCGTCTATCAGGGGCTGGTGGCGGCGCTGCTGGCGGGGGGCATGTACAGCTATGCGAATCAGAAAATCGGGTCGTGCCAGGCGTCAATGATGCTGGCCCTGGTGCCCGGGGTTTCAGCTGTCGGCGCGTATTTCATGCTGGGTGAAGCGCTGAGCCTGCATGTCGTGCTGGGGATTGTCGTCGTGTCGATCGGGGCGATTCTTGGCGCCATGCCGGGGCGCCCGGGGTCTTCCTAGCGCCGGCCAGCCCTACGACGCACCGTCGTCGTGGGGCTGGCTGCAATATCAACGACCCTGGAGAATTCCCCTCGCGAACGCGTACTGGTAACGCAAGAGGAAGGTGTTGCCGGGCCCACTTCCATTTTGTCCCTGATGCCATTCAGCGGCCAGCCGGTGCCCGCCGGCAGCTCGCCACTGCACCACCGCACCCATACTGCCGAGCGCGCGATTCGAGTCGGCGATGCCCGACTGGCTGGCCACGAGGCCCGCGTTGGCTCCAGCAAGGTCGTGGCTGGCCACCGTGCGTTCAACCCGCCCGATGGCTTCCCAGCCTGGTGCGAAACGCCACCCCACATCGAGCCAGCCGCCGTTCAGCTTGCCGCGGTAGTCCGGTGCACCGTTGATGCTGTCGAGGCGCCCGTCTTCTCGCTTGAACCACCATTCGGCCCCCAGCCACAGGGGGCTGCCGACGGGTGCCCAGCGGGCCGCGAGGGACAGGATCTGGGCGGTACCGAAGAAGCACACCCGGTCCGTGGTGATGCGGGTGCAACTGGGTACGCTATGGGTGTGGCCGGCATTGCCGGTGGTAACGAGGGCCCGCCCGTCCGCATTCACGTTGGCGTAGCCGGCCTCCAGCTGAAGTGCTTCGTTCTTCCAGCCAGCCCGCGCGGTGAGCAGCTTGAGGCCGCCCGCATCCGCCCCCGGAAAGCCCTGGTTGCGCCAGGCGCCGGCCCCGGCCGACCAGCCTGCCGGCAGTTGCCAGTTCAGGTTGAAACCGTCGGCCCGCCAGGATTCGTTGATGGCGCCACGCAGGGCCAGCGGCGCGATGCCGAAGTCCCAGGCATGCATGTGGATCGGGTTGAGCAGGCCGAGGGGCAGCAGCTGACGGCCGGCACGCAGGGCCAGTTGCTGGTCGTGGCCCATCTCGGTACGGCCGTCCAGCCAGGCCTCCTCGGTTTCGTTGCGGGCGTCCCGGCCGCCGTGGTGGGCGACTTTCAGGAAGCCTCGCAGTTGCTCGGTGAAGCGGGCACGCAGGGCGATCTCGGCGTAGTCGAGCCCGTCGCGCCGCTCGTCGGCCCGGGGGCTGCCGGCTTCGAGCACGCCGGGCAGGCGGGCGGCGGGGTAGCGATCGTCGGCATGCAGGGACATCAGGCCGAAACCGCCGGAAACGGCCAGGCGGTCCCCCGCCGGCGTAACGCTATCGTGGGCGGCAGCACTGCCGGCAAAGCTCAGCAAGAGGAGGCCGGCAAGTTTATTTGAACGGATCTGCATGGCGCGGGCTGGTGAGGAGTTCGTTATCGGTGAGGGTTTCCAGGAAGGCGATGAGGTCAGCCTTGTCCTGTTTGTCCAGGCGGATGCGGTCGATCCGTGGGTCCTTGAGCGGGCTGAGCTGGCCGTGAGTGGCGTAGTGCTCAAGGACCGCCGCGAGCGTCGGGATGCTGCCGTCGTGCATGTAGGGTGCGGTGACGGCCACGTTGCGCAGGCTCTGGGTGCGGAAGGCGCCCATGTCGGCGGCCTTGCCGGATAACTCCAGGATGCCCCGGTTGGGTTCCGGGTAAGCACCCTTGCCATCGATGTTGTAGAGGCCGGTGTTGTGGAAGGGCGTCCTGACGATGGTCGTCGTCACATCGGCGTATTGATCGCTGAAGGTCGGCCCGCTGTGGCAGCTGGCGCACTGGGCCTGTTCCGAGAAGAACAGTGCCCGGCCACGCTCTTCACTCGCCGTCAGGACCGCTGTTCCGGCGAGGTACTGGTCGTAGCGGGAATTCACCGACACCACGCCCCGCTGGAAGGTGGCGATGGCCTGGATCAGGTGGGCGAAACTGATTGCTTCGGCCCCGGAGCCAAAGACCCGGGCAAAGCGGGCCCGGTAGTCGGGATCGTCCCTGAAACGCTGGAGTACGAGCTCCCGCTTGCTGTCGTCGATGCCCAGCTCCACCGGGTTCTCGCCGAACATCGGGACGAGCATGTGGCGTTCGAGATCGAGAATCGAATAGTTGGCCCAGGTCAGCGTGGGGTTCCAGGCGCTGTTGGCGATGCTCGGCGCGCTGCGGGCGGTCTCTTCGCCGGTGGAGCCGGTGGATACGGCCTTGCCGTCGGTGAAGGCGAGGTTCTGGAAATGGCACGAGGCACAGGACTGGGTGCCGTTGCCGGACAGGCGGGTGTCGTAGAAGAGGCGCCGGCCGAGCTGGAACTTCTCTTCCGACATGGGGTTGTCGACCGGGACGCGGGGGGCCTTGAAATGGGCGGGCAGATTCCAGCGCCACGGGGCGGCGGCGGACTGGAGTTGATGCTGGGTGACGAGTCCGCCAAACACGCTGACAAGGAGCGCGGCACCGGCGACAAGGGGGGCGTGGCGCATGGGCTGACCTACTTGAACGGGTTGGCGAAGCGGCTGCTGGTGAGCAGGCTGTCGTCGGTGAGGGTCTTGAGGAAGGCCACCAGGTCGGCTTTTTCCTGGGCGTTGAGGTCGATGCGGCTGATCAGGTCGCTCTTGTTCGGGTTGGCGCGGCCATCGCCGGCCAGCGGACCCGATGTGAGATTGCGTCCGCCGGCAGCGTAGAAGTCGAGGACTTCTTCCAGCGTGGCGAGGCTGCCGTCGTGCATGTAGGGGCCGGTGACGGCGACGTTGCGCAGACTCTGGGTACGGAAGGCGCCCATGTCTTCCGCCTTGCCGGTGATCTCGAAGATGCCCCGGTTGGGGGCCGGAAAGCCGCCCTGGCCGTCGATGTTGTAGAGGCCGGTGTTGTGGAAGGGTGTCTCGACGATGCGCGAGCCGGCGTGCTTCAGCTGGTCGTTGAAGTTGAAGCTGCCGTGGCAGTGGAAGCACTCGGCCTTTTCGGTGAAGAACAGGTTGCGGCCGCGCTCTTCGGCGGCGCTGAGGGTGGCGGAGCCCTTCTGGTAGCGGTCGTACTTGGAATCACCGGACAGCATGCCGCGCTCGAAGGTGGCGATGGCCTTGATGATGTTGGTGAAGCTCACCGGGCTGGCCTCGCCGGGGAAGGCGCGGGCGAAGCGGGCCAGGTAGTCGGCGTCGTCCTGGAAGCGTTTGAGTACCGTGGCCTTGTTGCCGTCGTTGATGCCCAGTTCGACCGGGTTGGTGCCGTACAGAGGGGTCTCCATCTGCTTTTCGAGGGAGGTGAGCGTCGAGTTTGCCCAGGTCAGGGTGGGGTGATAGGCCGAATTGGCGATGGGCATCGCGCTGCGGGCGGTGAGTTCGCCGGTGGAGCCGGTGGACACGGCCTTGCCGTCGGTGAAGGCGAGGTTCTGGAAGTGGCAGGAGGCGCACGACTGGGTGCCGTTGCCGGACAGGCGGGTGTCGTAGAAGAGGCGCCGGCCGAGCTGGAACTTCTCCTCCGACATGGGGTTGTCGGCAGGCACGGCCGGGGTGGCGAAGTTCACCGGCAGGCTCCAGGTCCAGGAGGCGTCGGCGTTGGCGGTGAGGCTGGTATCGGTGGTGGACGTGCCACCGCCGCCACAGCCAGCCAGCGCGAGGCTGGCCAGGGTGGCGGCGGCGAACGCCCCGGGGAAGGGGCTGTGCTTCATCGTGGGATGTCTCTTTCCGGCCTTACTTGGCCTTCACGGCAAAGACCCTCTGGGCCGCGCCAGCGTTGATCGGCAGGCCGTTGGTGAGGTCGATCTGCAGGGCCTGGAAGATGCCGGCGCATTCCGGGTCGGTGGTGCCGGACATGCAGCCGGCCGCGCCGCCGCCGTCGTAGGACAGATCCGAGTTCTTGAACAGCTCGGCCAGGTCGAGCACGATCTTCTGGGTGCTGGCGTTGAAGGCCGCGAAGGAGAAGTCCATCCGGTTGGGGTTGGTGCAGGCGGTTACGACGCCCTTGGTGGGGTCACCCTTGCAGCCGGTGGAGCCCAGGTGCACGTTCCAGGTGGTGGTGGTGCCGGTGGGGCGGGTGATCAGGGCGTCCGGCACGAACTCGATCTTGCTGAACTTGCGGCCAGACTGCCAGGACCAGGCCATCGAGGCGCTGGTCAGGAGCGCAGGGGTTGTTGCCGCGGTGGTGTCGCTGTGGTTGAGGGACGCCTTGTCGGCATCGGCAGACTTGACCGGTACGCCGAGGGTCAGCGCGACACCCACGTAGGTGCCGGGCGCAACCTTGCCGGCGATCGACTTGTAGCTTGCCGCTGTTCCGGTGCTGGTGGGGCATTTGCCGGTGGCGTCCTCGAAGTCGATGAGGGCCACGTCGCGGGACTGGTTGGCGTTCTCGTCGAGCTTCACCGGTACGTAGTTGCCCTGGGCGTCGATCAACAGCACGTTGGTGATGTAGAAACGCAGATCCTTCACCTGACCGCTGGTGGCCTTCGTGCCCAGCCCGGTCAGTGCCGCGCCGCAGGTGACGGCCTGGCTGCCGGCGACCACGTCGAAGTCGATGTTGACGGTCTGGGTGGCGGCTACGCTGCTGCCTTTTTCGTAGGCGACGATCTTTTTCAGCGTGTTGGGGCTGTCGGCGGCGACGACACCGGCGGTGGAAAAGGTGGGATTGGTGGTGTCGGTGGCGGTGGCCTTCTGGATGATCAGCGCATCCTCGGCCTGGGCCAGCAGCACCTTGTGCACGGCCTTGGGGTTGGAGTCCGACTTGAGTGCGTCGTAGCCCGCCTGCAGGGACGTGGCGACCACCTTCGCCGCTTCATGGGCACGGGCGTAGTGACCGGCGGAAGTGGTGTCGGTCTGAACCGCCGTGCCCTGGGCGGCCACGTAGTCGCTGAACAGGCTGACCGTGGTGTCGGTGATGGAGAGCAGCGCCTTCATCGTGCTTTCGGCCGTATCGATGCTGGCGCCGGCGGCAACTTTTTGCTGGACGAGGGTGGTGAGCGGGCTGACGAAGCTGCCCTTGCCGGCCGGGCTGGACAGGAAGTAGGACTTGCCGACCGTGCCGGTGGGGTTGTCGCTGTCGATGGCGGTAGCCGGAACGCTGACGAGAATGGGGTACTTTGTTTCATCGCCGGCAGTGATGCCGGAGAGGGTGTATTTGCCGCCGTCGGTGGTGGTGCCGGAGGGTTCGGTGCTGTCGCAGGCTCCGTTGCCGTTTACATCCAGGCAGACCGTCGCGCCCTTCAGGTAGCCGTCGGCGACGGTGCCGGAGAGGGTGGTCTTCGGGGCTTCGCTGCTGCTACCTCCTCCTCCACCTCCACAGGCAGTCAGGATGGCCGACGCAAGGGTCGTCAGGGCGAAAAGGGTAGAGCGCTTATGCATGGAGAATCCTCTGGGCAGGTCAGGAAATGATGGCGGATTCTCATGTCTGCCCCTCGATTCAACAATGCGGCATGGTGTCGCAAGGCCTTTGAGCCGGGGCTGGCGCGTCGGCCCTGAGTCCTGCATAAGTGCTGGAGGTTACAATCGGCCAGAATATCGAAGGCCTTCAGAACCTAGCTCTCATGAACATCATCCCATTCCAGGCGCTGGCCTGCCCGCTGGACGGCGCTGTCTTGCACCGCAACGGGGCCACATGGCGCTGCGCCGCCGGCCATTGTTTCGACATCGCCAGCCAGGGCTATGCCAACCTGTTGCCTGTACAGCAAAAGCGCTCGCGTGATCCGGGGGACAGCAAGGAGATGGTGGCGGCGCGCCGGCGCTTTCTCAATGCCGGTCATTACCAGCCGATTGCCGCGGCGGTGAGCCGCGCCGCGCTGGCCGATCTGCCGGCCGGCGCACGGGCTGGCTGCCTCGATGCCGGTTGCGGCGAGGGTTACTACCTGCGTCAGTTGGTCGCTGCGTGCAGCAGCAAACTCACCCTGGCAGTGCTCGGGCTGGATATTTCCAAGTGGGCTGTTTTATCGGCGGCGAAGCAGGACCCGCGGCCCAACTGGGTGGTGGGCAGCAACGCCAACCTGCCGGTGCTGTCGGGCACGCTCGACCGGGTGCTGTGCATGTTCGGCTTCCCGGTGTATGCCGAGTTTGCCCGTGTGCTCAAGCCGGATGGCCAGTTGCTGCAGGTCGATGCGGGGCCGGATCATCTGCGTGAACTGCGCGAAATCATCTACCCCACGCTGAAGCCGGAGCGCACTGCAGAGGCGCCGGTGCCGAAAGGCTTCGTCAGCCTGTCCACCGAAACCGTCCGCTATTCGGCCGACATCACCGGCACCGAGCAGATTGCCGACTTGCTGGCCATGACGCCACATCTGTACCGGGCCAGCGCCGAGGGCCGCGCGAAAGCTGCAGCGCTGACGGCGCTGACCGTCACGGTGGATGTGCGCCTGACCCGCTTCGGGCGGGCCGCGGCGCGCTAGGACTGCCTCAGAACTCTAGGCAGATCTTGCCGAAGTGCGCCCCGGATGCCTGGTGACGGAACGCGTCGGCGATCTCCTCCAGCGGGAAGCTGCGATCGATGACGGGGCGCAGGCCGCCGGCGTCGATTGCCCGCACCATCTCGATCTGATGCTGGCGGCTGCCGACAACCAGACCCTGCAGGCGCGCCTGCTTGAGCATCAGGGCGATGGTCGGCACATCGCCGCTAATACCGGTCAGGATGCCGATGAGGGCGATATGCCCGCCAACCCGCACGGCGGCAATCGACTGGGGCAGGGTGGCCGGCCCGCCGACCTCGACCACGTGGTCCACGCCGCGTCCGCCCGTCAGCTCGAAGGCTTTGGCGCCCCAGTCGGCACATGTCTTGTAGTTGATCGTGTGATCGGCGCCGAGGGCGCGCAGACGTTCCAGCTTCTCGTCGGATGACGAGGTGGCGATCACCGTGGCGCCCATCAGCTTGGCAAATTGCAATGCAAAGATCGACACGCCGCCCGTCCCCATCACCAGCACCGTATCGCCGGCCTTCAGGCCGCCATTGACGACCAGCGCGCGCCAGGCGGTGAGGCCGGCGGTGGTCAGCGTTGCCGCTTCGGCATGGCTGAAGCCGGCCGGGGCGCGGGTGAACCAGTGGGCCGGCTTCACGATCCACTCGCGTGCATAGCCGT
Source organism: Zoogloea oleivorans (assembly GCA_030157785.1). GTDB lineage: Bacteria > Pseudomonadota > Gammaproteobacteria > Burkholderiales > Rhodocyclaceae > Zoogloea > Zoogloea oleivorans_A. Next base: position 14,962 of record JAOAUC010000059.1, on the reverse strand, counting down.
CCACGCCATCGCCCGGTGTGGTGGCGAAGTCGCGCACCGTCGGCTCGCCATCGAGCCAACCCGGAAAGAAGCAGGAGACCACGTGATCACCGACCTTGAATTCGTCGACACCTGCGCCGACCGCCTCCACGACCCCGGCACCGTCCGACATGGGAATCCGTCCATCGGCTGCCGGCAGCATGCCGATCGCGACCGCGTAGTCGTGGAAGTTGAGGGAGCTGGCGTGCACGCGCACGCGCAGTTCGCCCGGACCGGGTTCGCCGGGGGCGGCGCCGTCGATGAGTTGCAGGTTGTCGAGTGCTGCGGGACTGCGCAGGGTGATCACTTTCATTACAACGACTCCTTTGGTCTGGATGGGGAAAAAGCCGGGGTGAGCCGGCCGGATGCTGCGCTCAGGTCTTGAGCGCTGTGGCGATGCTTGTCGCCAGTATTGTTGTCGGACGGCCGATGAGCTGGCCTAACTGGTGGCTGTCGTCGAATAGCCCGCCCTTCGAGGCGCCCACGTCGGAATCGGCCAGCAGGGCGGCGAGCCCTTCCGGCAGGCCGGCACCAAGCAGGATCGCCTTGTAATCGGCTTCGGGCAAGTCCTTGTAGGCAATTTCTTTGCCCGATTGCGCCGATATTTCGGCGGCCAGCTCAGTGAGCGTGTAGGCCGTATCGCCGGCCAGTTCGTAGATGCGGCCCGCCTGGTCGTCCTGCGTCAACACGGCGGCAGCCGCTTCCGCGTAGTCGGCGCGGGCGGCCGAGGCGATGCGCCCGGTGCCGGCACTGCCCAGCAGGACGCCATGGGCGAGGGCGGCCGGCACGCCGGCGGCGTAGTTCTCGGTGTACCAGCCGTTGCGCAGGATCACATGGGGCAGGCCCGAGGCGTTCAGCAATGCTTCGGTTTCCTGGTGTTCGGCCGCCAGCCCGAGGGGCGATGTGTCGGCATGGAGCAGGCTGGTGTAGGCCAGCAGCTTTACGCCGGCACGCTTGGCGGCGTCGATGACGGCACGGTGCTGGGGCACGCGCTGGCCGACTTCGCTGGAGGAGATCAGCAGCAGCTTGTCGGCGCCCCTGAAGGCGGCATCCAGTGTGGCGGGCCGGGTGTAGTCGGCCTGCCGGATCTGCACGCCACGGGCGGCCAGGTCGCTGACTTTTTCGGGGCTCCGCACGGCGGCGACGATTTCGCTGGCGGGGAGCTTGTGCAGCAGGGCTTCGATGACGAGGCGGCCGAGTTGGCCGGAGGCGCCGGTGATGACGATCATGGTGCTAGTCCTTTATGGAAATGTTTGGAGATGGCAGAATAATGTCTGTACTTACTTTTTGTAAGTACGCACCTAAAGGTAAGTGTCCATGAGCGAAACCACCCTCTCCGCCCTCATGCAGCGCGGCGAACTGTTTGCCGTCGAGTGCCCTTCGCGCGATGTCCTCAAGCACGTGACCAGCCGTTGGGGCGTGCTGGTGCTGGTGGCCCTGCTGGCCGGCACACATCGTTTCAGCGACTTGCGGCGCAAGGTTGGCGGGGTGAGCGAGAAGATGCTGGCGCAGACGCTGCAATGGCTGGAAGGCGACGGCTTTGTGCTGCGCACCGCTTATCCGGTGGTGCCGCCGCACGTCGAATACAGTCTGACGCCGCTGGGGATGGAGGTCGGCCAGCGGGTTGAAGCGCTGGCCGACTGGATCGAGGGAAACCTGCCGGCCGTGATGGCGGCGCGTCAGCGCCGTACGGTGTGACGCTGTTCGCTACGCGGGCTTGCGGGCCACCAGGCCGATGAGGGCGGAACGGCCCCGGTGGGCGCTGCCTTCGGCAACGTCTTCCTCGTATTCCACCAGTTCTTCGATTTCCCAGCTGGCGAAAGCCTCGCGCAGGATGTCTTCGGTGTAGAGGTTTTCGACCGCCGAGGGGCCGCCGGTCTTGTATTCAAGCTGTTTGGGTGTGTAGCCCTGGAGCAGGATGCGGCCGCCCGGGCGGGTGAGTTGTTTCATCACGTCGAACTGTCGCTCACGCCACTCGGGGCCGACGAACTGGATGAAGATGCCGACGACCCAGTCGAACGCGTCGTGAAGCTCGGCGGGGGGCCAGGCCGGTGCCAGCATGTCGGCCTGGATGAAGTTCACTTCCACCTGGCGCCCCTTGGCGAGGCGTCGGGCCTTTTCGACGGCGATGGCGGAGATTTCGATGGCCGTCACCTCCAGGCCCTGGTCGGCAAGCCAGACCGAGTTGCGGCCTTCGCCGTCGGCCACAGACAGGGCGGTGTGGCCGTCCTGCAGCAGCTCGACCCGGTGGGCGAGAAAGCGGTTCGGTTCGGTTCCGAACAGATAGGCCTCGCCGGCGTCCCGGTAGCGGTTGCTCCACATGACTTCCTGGCTCATTTGCTTGCGCTCCTCTTGTTTTTGGCTGCCCCGGTCGGACAGCATGATTTCACCCCGCCACGCGCCTGCTGCCGCAGGGTGTCCAGATGAACGGACACCGGCCTGATGGCACCGTTCAAAAACGCGATCATCTTTATCCCGCTTCCCGGCGTGCAGTGCTGGAAATCGCTCCGGGTTGCGAGTAGAAATGGGCGGGACACCATCACCACGGCCTGGCTTGGTGTGTCTGGTGTCGCACAGACTGGGGCGGCCAGACAGGTTTAGCTTCAAAGTCATTCAACGCCGACAATACGCCCATGAAGATCGTCGACCGCCACCTGTGGCAACGCTTCTGGATCACCGCCACGCCGTACTGGCGCGGGGAGGAGAAATGGAAGGCGTGGGGGCTGCTGGTCTTGCTGGTCGTGCTGCTGCTCGGGCTGACCCGTTTTGCGGTGCTCTTCAATGCGCAGACCGGGGAGTTCACCTCGGCTCTGGCCGCACGTGATGAAACGCGCTTCTGGGATGCCATCGAGGTGTGCCTGGGTCTGGTGGCCGTGGCAGTGCCGATGTACGCGCTCTACTACTACGTGCGTGACACCCTCGGCTTGCACTGGCGCCGCTGGCTGACCAACCGCTTTCTGGCGAGCTATTTCAGCGACCGGAATTTCTATGAGCTGAACGCCGTCGTGGTGATCGACAACCCGGACCAGCGCATCGCCGAGGACATCAACACCTTTACCCAGCGTTCGCTGTATTTCCTGCTGATCTTCATCGGGTCGATCCTGCAACTGGTGGCCTTCAGCACCGTGCTGTGGTCCATATCGCGGGTGCTGGTGTATTTTCTGGTGATCTACACGCTTGCCGGCACGCTCATCACGGTGCTGGTCTTTGGCCGGGTGATGATCCGCATCAACTTCCAGCAGCTGCGGCGGGAAGCAGACTTTCGCTTCAGCCTCGTGCGGGTGCGCGAAAACGCTGAATCGATCGCCTTTTACCGGGGCGAGGCGCAGGAACTGGTGCAGGTAAAGCGGCGTTTCACCGGCGCCTTCGACAACTTCAATATGCTCATCACGCGCCAGCTTTTCCTGAACCTGTTTCAGTACGGCTACGTGATGATCACCATCGTTCTGCCCAGCGCGATCATGGCCTCCCAAGTGCTGTCGGGCGAGCTGGAGGTGGGCGCGGCGGTTCAGGCTGCCGGCGCCTTTGCCGCGGTGCTCACAGCCATGTCGATGATCGTGGACAACTTCGAGAGCCTGAGCCGCTTTGCGGCCGGCGTCGATCGGCTGTACAGCTTTTCGAGGGTGCTCGCCGATCGTCCGGTGCCGTCGGGCGGCGTCATCGAATCGGAGGAGGGTTCCCGCCTGGCTCTCGAGGAAGTGACCCTGCTGACGCCGAACCGCGAGCGCATCCTGGTGCAGAAGCTGTCCATCGAGATCCTGCCGGGGCAGAGCCTGATGATCGTCGGCGAGAGCGGCTGCGGCAAGAGTTCGCTACTGCGCGCCATTGCCGGGCTGTGGTACGCCGGCGGCGGGCGGATCACCCGTCCGGGGCACGACCAGATCCTGTTCCTGCCGCAAAAGCCCTACATGCTGCTCGGTTCGCTGCGCAGCCAGCTGCTCTATCCGAAGCAGGATGCATCGATTCCGGATGCGGACCTGCTTGGCCTGCTGGCGCGGGTGAACCTGCCCGATCTGGCCGAGCGCTTCGGGGGCCTGGATGTGGATATGGATTGGGAGAAGGTGCTGTCCATCGGCGAGCAGCAGCGTCTGGCCTTTGCCCGCGTGCTGCTCACCCGGCCCCGCTACGTCATCCTCGACGAGGCCACCAGCGCCCTCGACAGTGCCAACGAGGAGGCGCTTTACGCGCAGCTGGCGGCCTCGGGTACGACATTGGTCAGCGTTGCCCACCGGGCGACGATTCTCAAGTTTCACCAGCAGGTGCTGGCGCTCACTGGCGACGGCGGATGGCATTGCCATCCGGCGGAGGGCTATCGCTTTACTTAGTGGCGGCCCAGTCCTGCAGCAGCTGGACGCCCCAGGCCACGCCGAAGCCGGTCTGGTCGGTGCCGATGGCGCCCAGGCCGTCTTCGCAGCTGGCCGCCGACAGATCCACGTGCAGCCATGACAGCTCGCCGACAAAGCGCTTCAGAAAGCGCGCCACGTGGATGTGGTCCGGCGCGTCGTCGTCGAGGCTGCACTGGCAGATGTCGGCCACCGTGCTGTCCAGCGCGTCCTCGTAATCGGCATCCATCGGAAAGGTGCATACCCGTTCGCCGCTGGCCGAGCCGGCCTGCACGGCCAGCGCGCCGAGGGCGTCGCTGCTGGCGAACACGCCGGAGTAGCGGCAGCCGAGGGCCTGGATCATGGTGTAGGTGAGGGTGCCGAAATCGACCATCAGATCGGGTTCGTCGCGCCCGGCCAGGGCCAGCGTGTCGGCCAGCACCATGCGCCCCTCGGCGTCGGTATGGACGATCTCGATGGTGGTGCCGTCGAGGGCCGTGACCACGTCGCCCTGGCGGCTGGCGCGGGGCGAGATGTCGTTGCTGGCAAGGGCCAGCCAGGCGTCGATGCGCAGCGGCAGGGCCAGCCGGGTGGCGGCCACCAGAATGCCCAGCACCGCTGCCGAGCCGGCCATGTCCTCGTGCATGCCGATCATCGAATCGGCCGACTTGAGGTTATGCCCGCCGGTATCGAAGCAGATGCCCTTGCCGACCAGCGCCACCCGGCCCTTGGCATTCGGCGGAATCAGCGAGACGCGGACAATCGCCGCATCGGTGGCCTCGCTGCCCTGGGCTACCGACACGAAGGCGCCGGCGCCCATCTCGCGCAGCCGGGCCAGATCGAACTCTTCCAGCTCCCAGCCCAGTTCCTGCGCCAGCGTGGCGATACGGGCCCGGTAGGCGGCCGGCGTCAGTTCGTTGGGGGGCAGCACGGTCAGGCTGCGGGCCAGGTGGTTGCCTTCGGCCAGGCCCCGGGCTTGCTCCGGCAGCGCTGCCACGCCGTGGAGGCGCAGCGTGGCCAGCGGCGTGGGGGCGTCGTCCTTGTGCTTGCGGTTGGGCAGCGGTGCGCCGTTGGCCAGCGCGACGTAGGCGCTGAGTCCGGCCATCCAGTCGGTGCTTGCCGCTCCGGCGGCGACCAGCACGTCAATGGCGGCGGGTTCTTCGTCGAGCAGGATCGCCAGGCCTTCACGCAGCAGGGCATGGTTCTCGAAGGTGGATTTCGTTGCATCGACCATCAGCCAGACGCGCAAACCGCCCCCGGCCGTATTGGCGCTCAGCGCCTCGCTGGCCAGTTCTTCTGCATCGATGCGCCGGCGGGCCAGGGTGGCCAGCAGCAACGGGCGTTCCGGGCAGTCGGCGGGGACTTCTTCGCCGGCTGGCAGGACGATCAGCGCATGGCTCATGGGGGCCAGCGTGGCGGCATCGGGGAGGGTGGACGTGGTCTGGAGGGTGGCGAGCATGGGCGGACTGAGGGACATTGGACCGGACTATTATAGGGACATGCGGCGGGTGGCTTGCGGTGTCGACGGTGGGTCATCGGGCGTGAAATATCGAAACCGGAATAGCGCTTATAAGCCTCGCTCCGACCTCAAGGGCGGCGGGCGTCCTAAACTTCAGTCCGTGCCACACTCCGATGGCCGTGAGGAATCCACGCATGTCGCCCCAGCCCGCTTACCCCCGCGATCTCGTCGGCTACGGCCGCAATCCGCCCCATGCCGACTGGCCGGGGCAGGCGCGGGTAGCCGTGCAGTTTGTGCTGAACTACGAGGAAGGCGGCGAGAACTGCGTGCTGCATGGCGATGCCGGCAGCGAGCAGTTCCTGTCCGAGCTCTTCAACCCGCCGTCCTTTCCCGACCGTCACCTGTCGATGGAGTCGGTTTACGAATACGGCTCGCGGGTCGGCGTGTGGCGCATCCTGCGCGAGTTCGAGCGCCGCGGCCTGCCGCTGACCGTTTTTGGCGTGTCCATGGCGCTGCAACGCCACCCCGAACTCACTGCCGCCTTCAAGGCGCTGGGCCACGAGATCGCCTGCCACGGCTGGCGCTGGATCCACTACCAGTGCATGGACGAAGCCGTGGAGCGCGAGCACATGCAGATCGGCATGGAGATCATCGAGCGCCTGACCGGCGAACGGGCGCTGGGCTGGTACACCGGGCGCGATTCGCCCAACACCCGGCGCCTCGTTGCCGACTACGGCGGCTTTCTGTACGACTCGGACTACTACGGCGACGACTTGCCCTTCTGGTCGACGGTGACGAAGACCGACGGCAGCAGCGTGCCGCACCTGATCGTGCCCTACACCCTCGACACCAACGACATGCGTTTCTCGCTGCCCCAGGGTTTCTCCCATGGCGACGAGTTCTTTGAATACCTGCGCGACGCCTTTGACGTGATGTACGCCGAGGGCGATGAACGCCCGGCGATGCTGAGCGTCGGCATGCACTGCCGCCTGCTCGGCCGGCCGGGGCGCTTCAAGGCGCTGCAGCGCTTTCTCGATCACATCGAAAAGCACGAGCGCGTGTGGGTGTGCCGTCGTGTCGACGTCGCCCGCCACTGGATCGCGCGCCACCCCTATAACCCGCAAGCCTGAGAGAACAGGAGTCCCGCATGGCCCACACCCCCGGCCCCGCCGTCATCGCCCCGCCTGCCGATCTGCCCGACTGGGCGCGCCAGTCCGTCGATCTGGCCAACCCGCGCCTTGGTGCCCGGGCGCTGTACGCGTCTGATGATTTCTTCGCCGAAGTGGCGCGCATGCTCAACCCGGAGCCGGCCCAGTTCATTCCCGGCAAGTACGACACCAACGGCAAGTGGATGGACGGCTGGGAATCCCGCCGCAAGCGCGTCGCCGGCCACGACTGGGCGTTGGTGAAGCTCGGCGTGAAGGGTCTGATCCGCGGCTTTGACGTGGACACCAGCCACTTCACCGGCAACTACCCGCCGGCGGTGTCCATCGAGGCCACGGTGTCGGCCACCGACGACGCGGACACGCTGCAGGCCGCCAGCTGGACCGAAATCCTGCCCGCCACGGCGCTCGGCCCGAGCCGTCACCACCTTTTTGAATGCGCCAGTGACGGCATCTGGACCCACCTGCGCGTCAATATCTACCCGGACGGCGGCATCGCCCGCCTGCGCGTGTATGGGCAGGCCGTTGGCGGGCTGGAGAACGTCGGCCGCGACCAGCTGGTGGACCTGGTTGCCCTCGAAAACGGCGGTCGCCCGGTGTCGTGGAACGACGCCAGCTTCGGCTCGTCGGTGAGCAACCTGCTGCTGCCCGGCCGCGGCCTCGACATGGGCGATGGTTGGGAAACGCGCCGCCGCCGCGAACCCGGCAACGACTGGTGCGTGCTGGCGCTGGGCGCGCCGGGCCTGATCGAGAAGGTTGAAGTGGACACGGCTTTCTTCAAGGGCAATTACCCCGACCGCTGCTCCATCCAGGCGGCGCTGGTGAGCGGTGGTACCGACCAGTCGGCCACCACCCAGAGCATGTTCTGGCAAACCCTGCTGCCCGAGCAGAAGCTGTCCATGGACGCGATTCACACCTTTGCTGCCGAGCTGCAGACGCTCGGCCCGGTGAGCCATGTGCGCTTCAACGTCTTTCCCGACGGGGGCGTGTCGCGCCTGCGCCTGTGGGGCCGGGTGGCGAAGCAGGACGCGCCATGACGACGCTGACCCTGATCCCGGAAGCCCTCACCCGGGAGGCCTTCGCGCCCTTCGGCGAGCTCATCGAGGCCTCCGATGCCGTACGCCACTTCACCATCAACGCCGGCAACACCGAGCGCTATCACGACCTCGCCCGCATCGAGCCGGGGCCGGATGGCAGGGTGATCGTCTCGATCTTCCGCGGCCTGCCGCGCTCGCTGCCCTTTCGCGTCGAGATGATGGAGCGCCACCCGCTGGCCAGCCAGGCCTTCATCCCGATGTCCGGGCTGCCCTATCTGGTGGTCGTTGCCCCGGCTGGCGAACCGCCGAGGGGGCGGGAATTGCGGGTCTTTCTGGCCGGGGGCGGGCAGGGCGTCAATTACGGTCCGGGCGTGTGGCATCACCCGCTGCTGGCCCTCGATGCGGTGTGCGATTTTGTGGTGGTGGACCGCAGCGGGCCGGGGCCGAATTGCGATGAAGTTGTACTCGAAGTGGCCGGCGTGATTCCGGCGTTACCGGGCTAAGGGGAGCGCGAGGCCTTGCGCATTCGGTCATCCCGATTGCGCTTTCTGCCGATTTGCGGGCGCGCTGCCCCGTCAGGGCCGAGGCGGTGGCCTGTGCGGCTAAACTCGCCGGACAACAACACACCGAGGAGACCCGCATGTCCGAACGTTCCGTCAGCCGCTACCCCGTTCCCGATCTCATGGATCTGCCGGAAGACATCCGTGCCAAGATCATCGCCGTGCAGGAAAAGGCCGGTTTCGTGCCGAATGTGTTCCTGACCCTCGCCCACCGGCCGGCCGAGTTCCGGGCCTTTTTTGCCTATCACGATGCCTTGATGGAGAAGGACGAGGGGCTGACCAAGGCCGAGCGCGAGATGATCGTGGTCGCCACGTCGGGCGCCAACAGCTGCCTGTATTGCGTGGTGGCCCACGGGGCGATCCTGCGCATCCGGGCGAAGAACCCGCGGGTGGCCGACCAGCTGGCCACCAATTACCGCAAGGCCGAGATAACTCCGCGCCAGCACGCCATGCTGGATTTTGCGATGAAGCTCGCGTTGAACTCGGCCGAAGTTGGCGATGCGGATATCGCCGTGCTGAAGGCGCACGGCTTTGACGACGAGGCGGTGTGGGACATCGGCGCGATCACGGCATTTTTCGCCATGAGCAACCGCCTGGCCAACCTTACGTCGATGCGCCCCAACGACGAGTTCTTCCTGATGGGGCGCCTGCCCAAGGCCTGAGCCCGGGCGTGCGCTTCAGCGCACCACCTCGAAGCGCCGGGGGAACTCTGCCATGCGCATGCTCCCCGGCACCGTCCGGCCGATGAAAACCCGTGCCGTGGCGGCCAGGGTGACGCACAGCAGCAGGGCGGCGCCGGTGTTGTGGGCGACAGCCAGCAGCAGCGGCCACTGCAGCAGCACATTGGCGATACCCAGGGCGATCTGCAGGGCAAGGGCGGCCAGCACGGCCACGCCGTAGCCGCGTCGCCCGCCGGGCCCGAGCAGGCCGAGGCCGAAACTCCCGACAACAATCAGCACCATGCCGGCAAACAGGCGGTGCGTCCAGTGGATCGCCGTCAGTGCCGCGCCCGGCAGCAGTGCGCCGCTGGCGGTGGCGCCGAGTTCGCGGTCGAGGGTGAAGGCGTGATGGGTGTCCATCACCGGCCACCAACTGCCCTGGCAGGTGGGAAAGTCGGCGCAGATGGCGGCGGCGTAGTTGCTGCTGACCCAGCCGCCGAGGGCGATCTGGACGAAAACCGTGAGCAGCGCGGCGAGCGCCAGCATGCGCAGGCCGGGGGCGGCGTTAGGCAGCCGTGCGGGCCGGTTCTCGCGCAGAAAGAGCACGGCCAGCAGCCCCAGCGTGGTCATGCCGCCGAGCAGGTGGCTGGTAACAATCACCGGCTTGAGCAGCCTGGTAACAGTCAGCATGCCGAGCAGGCCTTGCCCGGCTACAACCACGAGCAAGCCCACTTCGAGCCACGGGGCGCGGCGGGCACGCTGCCGCCAGGCCATCGTGGCGAGGGCGGCGATGCACAGGCCGAGCACGCTGGCCGCGTAGCGGTGAATCATTTCCTTCCACGCCTTGTGCGCTTCCACCGGTTTGCCGGGGAAGGCCGACTGGGCGGCGTTTACTTCGTGGGCTTGCTCCGGCACGCCGACCAGCTGGCCGTAGCAGCCGGGCCAGTCCGGGCAGCCGAGGCCGGCATCCGACAGGCGTACGTAGGCGCCCAACGACACCACCACCAGGGCCAGAATCAGCGCCGAGCCGAGGATGAGTCGATAGGCCCGGCTCACAGAAGGCGGTCCAGAAAGAGGGCGACGAACAGGCCGGTGAGGTAGATCAGCGAATAGCGGAAGGCGTGGCGGGCCTTGGCGTCGGAATAGTTGCGCCACAGGCTCCAGGCTTCGCGCAGGTAGCCGAGGTTGAGCAGGCTGACCAAGCCCACGTAGATGCCGCCCGACATGCCCAGCGTGACCGGCAGGTAGGACACGGCGGCGAGCAGCACGGTGTACAGCAGGATGTGCAGGCAGGTGAGCGGTACGCCGTGGCTGACCGGCAGCATGGGCAGGCCGGCGCGGGCGTATTCCTCGCGGCGATAGCAGGCCAGCGCCCAGAAGTGCGGCGGCGTCCACAGGAAGATGATGAGGAACAGGGCCAGCGCGGGCATGCCGATGGAGTCGGTCATGGCGGCCCAGCCGAGCACCGGCGGCATGGCCCCGGAGGCGCCGCCGATGACGATGTTCATCGGTGTGGCCGGCTTGAGGATCACGGTGTAAACGATGGCATAGCCGAGGAAGGTGGCCAGCGTGAGCCACATGGTCAGCGGGTTCACCGCCACGTTCAGCAACCACAGCCCGGCGCCGCCGGTGAGGCAGGCGAGGCCGAGGGTTTCCGCCGGGCTGATCAGGCCCAGCGGCAGCGCGCGGCCGCGGGTGCGCGCCATGCGCGAGTCGATGGTGCGCTCGACCAGGCAGTTGATTGCCGCCGCAGCGCCAGCCACCAGCGCGATGCCCAGCGTGGCGGCGAACATCAGCCCGCCCGGCGGCCAGCCCGGCACGGCGAGGAACATGCCGATCATGGCGGTGAACACGATCAGGCTGTTCACCCGCGGCTTGCACTGGGTGGCGAAGGCCGCCAGGCGCAGGGTGAGCGGGGGGCGCAGGGCGTTGGTGCGGAGGGTGGTCGGCATCGGGAGTCTCCGGGGTGATTCGCTGCTGGCGGTTGTCTATCCGGCCCACGCAAAGCGCAGAAGCCGTTCCATGTCCTTGAGGATGCCGCCCGGGTCGGCATCGGGGGCGTAACGCAGGATGATCTGGCCCATCGGGTCCACCACGTACACCCGGTGCCCGCTGCTGGACAGGTCGAAGGCGGCGCGGGCCGCCGCGCTGCTGGCTACCGCGGTGTGCAGGTCGGGCTGGATGGCGAGAAGCGGGGCGGCGTCCGGTGCTGGCTGGTCGGTCAGCCAGGTGCGCTGGACTCGTCCCATCTGCTTGTAGAGGGCCACATGCACCTGCCGGGTGGCGACGATCCACTGTTTGCAGGCCGCGTCGCAGGGGCCGGCGCCGGCCACGACGAGGCTCCAGTGACCGTCGAAATCGGCCTTGCCGAGCAGTTTGCCGCTGGCGTCGGCGAGGGGCGGCAGAGGGCGCGGCGGGCTCAGGATTTCGCCGTGGTTGCCGGGTTTGGACGGGTGCCAGCCGTAGGCGTAGAGCCCGCCGCCGATGGCCAGCGGGAGCAGGAAAAGGGTGAGCAGCAGGAGCAGCGGGCTCTTGCCCTTGATGGCGGCGCTACTCATGCGCGTCTCCAGCCGAGGGCGAACCAGATCAGCACGGCCGAGGCGGCGAAACCGTACCACTGGTAGGCGTAGGACAGGTGGCGCTCCAGGCGATCGTCCGGTCGGGGCCATTCCCGCGCAAAGCCGGCAGGGGCTTCGGGGGCCAGTTGCAGCACCGCCGGCTGCACCGGCCAGGTGACCAGGCTGGTGAAGCGGGCCAGGTCGAGGTTCTGCCACACGCCGGGCCAGGCGCTGCCGGCGGCTTCGTTGCCAAGGGTGAAGAAGCGGCTGCCGGGCACGATGGCGACACCGTGGAGTTCGACGATGCCGGTCGGGGTGTCGACGCGGGGTTGTTCGCTGTGGCTGGCGAGGGCCGGAATCCAGCCGCGGTTGACCAGCACGCGCATGTCGCTGCCTTCGATGTGCAGCGGTGTGATCACGTGGTAGCCGGCTTGCTCCCGATGGACGCGGTTATCGAGGAGGAACTGGTGCCCGGTGTCGAAACGGCCGCGCACCACGACCGGCCGGGAGCGCAGGGATTCCGCATCGACCCGCGCCGCACCAAGCGAAACCGGGGCTTCGACGCCGCGCTGATCGAGCAGGCTTTGGGCCGCCTGCTTGCGCTCGGCCTTGGCGTGCTGCCAGTTGCCGAGCTGGATGCAGCCGGCCGCAATCACCAGCGCCAGGGCGCCGCCCCACACCGACGGGCGGAAGCGGCGCTGGCTTGTGAGCACCCCGGCACGGGCGCACAATCGGCGCACGACATTCGGGGAGTGGGCTGTGCTATTCAAGTTGGCAGTGGTGCTCATGCTGGTTATGGTGATCGGCAGCCTCTTCTCGGGCCTGCTTTTCCTTTATCGGGACAAGGGCAACGGCGACCGGGTCTTGCGGGCGCTGACCTGGCGCATTTCCCTCTCCCTCCTGCTCTTTGCCGGGCTGCTGGTGGCCTACCGTTTCGGTGGCTACAGCCAGTAGATCACGACGAACAGCAGCAGCCAGACCACATCCACGAAGTGCCAGTACCAGGCCACCGCCTCGAAGGCGAAGTGGCGCTTTTCGTCGAAATGCCCTGACAGACTGCGCCCGGCGACGACGGCCAGCATGATGGCGCCCAGCGTGACGTGAAAGCCGTGGAAGCCGGTGAGCATGAAGAAGGTGGCGCCATACACGCCGGCACCCATGGTCAGGCCCAGCTCGGTGTAGGCGTGGTGGTATTCGTAGGCCTGGAAGCCGAGGAAGGTGACGCCCAGCAGCACGGTGAGGATCAGGCCGAGGTTGAGCTGGCTGCGCTTGCCCTTCATCAGGCCCCAGTGGGCCCAGGTGAGGGTCACGCCAGAGGTGAGCAGCAGCGCCGTGTTGATGGCCGGAATGCCCCAGGCGCCCATCGGCGTGAAGCTGGCGCCCTTGGGGCCGGCGGTGGGCCAGCCACCGGTATAGCCCTCGTAGAGGGTAAATAGCGGGTCCATGCCGGCCAGAGCCGGAACCGAGATGGTGCGGCAGTAGAACAGGGCGGCGAAGAAGGCGGCGAAGAACATCACCTCCGAACCGATGAACCACACCATGCCCTGGCGGAAGGACTGGTCTTCCCAGTCGGTGTAGTCGCCCCGCTGGTTTTCGGCAATCACTGCGCCGAACCACTTGAACAGCACGTAGATGATGACCGCCGCCCCGGTGCTCATGACCCACGGCCCCGGCGCGAACTTGTTCATCAGCAGGATGAAACCCAGCGCCAGCAGGAACATGCCGCCCGACAGGAAGATCGGGTACAGGCTGGGCTGCGGCACGTAATAGTGCGTGGCGTGGGGCGTGGCAGCGGTGTTGGCGTGCGAAGCGTTCAAGGCGTGCTCCCTAGGAAGGATTCGGGGCGAGGAAGAAGGCGTAGGCGAGAGTCAGCTCGCTGATCTCTTCGCCGATCTCGTTATCCACGATGAAGGTCAGGGCCATCTCGCGGCTTTCGCCGGGGGCCAGGGTTTGCTGCTGGAAGCAGAAGCAGTCGAGCTTGCGAAAATGGCGGGCTGCCACGGTGGGGGTCACGCTGGGCACGGCCTGGCCGACGATGGTCTTGTCGGACAGGTTGCGGACCAGGAAACGGGTGGTACGCAGTTCGCCCGGGTGGAGCTCGATGGCTGGCTCCAGCGGACGGATCTCCCAGGGCAGGCCGGGCATCAGGGTGGCGGTGAACTGCACGCCCAGGGAGCGCGAGTAGTTCACCGCGCTGGGCGGCATGTCCTTGGCGGCGATGGCGTCCTTGAGGGTTTTGCCGTTGAAGCCGATGGCCTGGCAGATGGTGTCGTAGAGCGGCACCAGCGCGAAGCCGAAGCCGAAGAAGACTGCCGCCAGCAACAGCAGTTTGACGACCAGCCGGGCGTGCTTGCGGGGCGAAGGAAGGGAGGCTGTGCTCACGGCGATCAGCGCTGGATGAAGAAGCCGATCACGTACAGCCCCAGGGCGACGCCGCCCAGTACCCAGGCAAAGCGGGCCGAGGCCCGACGACGCCTGGCCAGATCCGAGTCGGTGAGGTGCATGACGGCTTCCTTCATGTTCAGCTGGCCTTGATGACCGGCTGGGTTTCCCAGGAGTGGTAGGGCGGCGGGGAGCTGAGTTCCCATTCCAGCCCGCTGGTGCCTTCCCAGACTTCGTCAGTGGCTTTCTTGCCACCCTTTATGCACAGCCACACGTTGTAGGCGAAGAGCAACTGGGAGATGCCGAGGATGAAGGCGCCGACCGTGGAGATGGCGTTGAACTCGGCGAACTGCAGGGCGTAGTCGGGGATGCGTCGCGGCATGCCGGCCAGGCCCAGGAAGAACTGGGGCATGAAGGTCAGGTTGAAGCTGACCACGGTGAGCCAGAAGTGGGTCTTGCCGAGCTTCTCGCTGTACATGTGGCCGGTCCATTTGGGCAGCCAGTAGTACACCCCGGTCATCACCCCCATGATGCCGCCGGCAAACAGCGCGTAGTGGAAGTGGGCGACCACGAAGTAGCTGTGGTGGTACTGGGCGTCGGCGGCCACGTCGGCCAGCACCAGGCCGGTGAGGCCGGCAATGCCGAACAGCACGATGAAGCCCAGTGCAAACAGCATCGGCGTTTCAAAGGTCATCGAGCCCTTCCACATGGTGGCGATCCAGCAGAAGAACAGCACCGCCAGCGGCAGGGAGATCGACATGGTGCTGTACATGAAATACAGCAGGGCCGGCACCGGCAGGCCGG
>JAOAUC010000058.1 GCA_030157785.1 Zoogloea oleivorans | reverse complement strand
AGTCGCTCTACTACGAGCACAAGAAGCACGACGGCTCCTACCCGATCATCGGCGTCAATACCTTCCTGAACCCCAAGGGCATGGCCCAGCAGGAAATCGAACTGGCCCGCTCGTCGGAGGACGAAAAGCAGGGCCAGCTCAACCGCCTTGCCGACTTCCAGGCCCGCAACGCCGACCAGGCCCCCAAGTGGCTGGCCCTGCTCAAGCAGACCGTCATCGAAAACGGCAACGTGTTTGCGGTGCTGGTGGAAGCAGTGCGCTACTGCTCGCTGGGGCAGATCACCACGGCGCTGTACGACGTGGGTGGCCAGTACCGCCGCAGCATGTAAAGCGATAAAAAGAGACCCTCGCAAGAGGGGAACAGCAAGGAAAAGCGGCGCTCTCGGGCGCCGCTTTTTCCGTGTGAAGCAGCCGGAGCAAGGCCCTTAATCGTCCCCGCTCGCCCCTTTCGCCCTGGCGGCGCACCGCCATCGGCACCGTGGCGCAAGCCTGCAGGCCCGCCAGACAGAGAAGGGCGGCAAGGGTGCGGAACGGTTGATGGGCAATGAGCATGATCTACTCCCTGGCATGTGTGGCGTCGAAATTGACGAAGAGGCAACTGCCCGCGTCGTCCTGACCAATGCCGACACCCCGCCAGTCGGTCCAGCCAAGCGTGAGGCTGCCGGCGGGTCTGTCCACCGTTGCGCATGCCGTGAAAACTGCCACGGACACGACACTATCGGACCGGCGCAGGCAATGCCCCAACGTACTATGCATACTGATGCTGCCGGCAGATCGCCGCATCTGCATTGAATACACACAAACAATCCATTCGCGGGGCGATCCGCCTCGCGTCTTGACGCTGTTTTTCAGGGAAAGATTCTTGTCATGAACTGGTCTCGCTCGCCCGTTGCGGCGATGTGTGCAGCCTTGGGCTGCACGGTGTTCCTGCTCGGCCCGCAGGATGGGTGGGCGTTTGGTGCCAATGAGCTCCAGTTGTGTCAGGAGAGCTCTGACGCCTGGAGCATCTCGACCTATTCGGACAAAGTCCAGGAGTACATGACCGAGCGCACCGGGGCCGTGCCGGGCTGGCTGGCTGCCAAGGCAGCCAAGACGGCGATGAAAAAGAGCAAGACGCTCGGCGCTGTCAGTGGTGCGGCGGGGGAGCTCCAGGAGTGGTGCAACATTGCCGGCACCGACGACGAGGTGACCCGCGCCGCCATGGCGCTGGCCAAGCTCGCTGACAAGGCCGGGCCTTTGGGGGCGGTCATCTCGGCCCAGATGGGCGCAGGGCTGACGACCCTGAGCCAGGGCATGAAGGAAGTCACCTCATGGAGCGGCAGGTCTGTGGCATCCAATTCCGGCGTGAATTTCTGCCTGCGCATGTATTCACCGCGCACCCTTTGGTTTGATCGTCTGATGGACCGCTCGGAGGTATTGGCCGATGTCTCGGGCATCTACATGATCACCCAGTCCAGCGGTAGCCAGAAAGTGGTGCCCGCGGCCCTGTATACCAACCTCAACCTCAACCAGCGGAATCTGGCCTGCTATCACACCGAGTTTGACTCCCCCGATGATGCCGCTGCCGCCTATGCAATACGGGTCGATTTCAAGAACGGCCAACGGGTGTATGCCCCGGTCGGCTCCCTGGCGGTGTTCACCGCCGAGACGGACAAATCCCTGAAGCTCAATGCTGCGCTGTTCGGGCAAGGCACGACGCTCTACACGCCGAGGTAAGGTCATGACACACACCTGGAAAATTCTGTGCGCTGCCATGGCGTCCTGTGCGCTGGTGTCCTGCGGTGGCGGCGGCGGCAGCGCTGCCAGCGTACCGGGGGGCACTACGACTGCCACTTTTCATGGCCTGGTGGTCGATGACTATGTGATCGGCGCCAAGGTCGAATTCTTCGACACTGTGACTAACGTACTGGTCGGTGAGACCCGGACGGGCGCGCGCGGTGAGGTCACCTTCGATCTGCCGGCCCAGGGCAACTACCTGATCGTCGTGACCGGCGGTGTCATCGATGCCGACGGCGACCCGTCCACCACCGCCGATCAACTGCCCTTCAGTGGCACCATCCGGGGCATGGTCGTGCCCGCGCTGCAGTCGAGAATGCAGATTCTTGGCGGCGCTACCACAGGCCTCATCAACTTCGTGGGGGCGGATCCGGTCAGGTACCGCGACGCCATGCTGGCGCTCGATCGCGTGGTGCCGGTGTTTGCCGAATCGGCGGCGGCGTCCGACTCGCGTGTCCAGTCGGTGTTGTCCGTGCAGCGTTCCCTCGGGTTCTCGCAGCTCATCGACGAAGTTGCCGACGACGGCCAGATCAACGGTTCGCTCAACATTACCGAAGACCGGGCGCGGGGTATCACGGAAACCGTGACGCGGGCCTCGGGTCTGGCGGTGAAGGATCCGCAGCTGTTCACCTGCATTGAGGAGGCCGTCGGCAAACTGAATCCCTCGGCCGAAGATCTCAAGACCGTGACCGAACTGGTGTGCGCGCACCGCTACATCTATTCGCTGGACGGTATCGAAGCCCTGTCCGGTCTGACATCGCTGGTGCTGCGCGGCAATGCCATCAGTTCCCTCGCACCGCTGGCCGGCATTCGCACCCTCACGTATGTCGATGTTGCCGACAACCGGATTGCGTCGGCAACAGGCCTGGCCACCG
The DNA here is from genome assembly GCA_030157785.1 of Zoogloea oleivorans. Lineage (GTDB taxonomy): Bacteria > Pseudomonadota > Gammaproteobacteria > Burkholderiales > Rhodocyclaceae > Zoogloea > Zoogloea oleivorans_A. The sequence goes on along the minus strand of JAOAUC010000058.1, from coordinate 35,121 downwards.
CGAACTACACCGAGGAAGCCACTTTCGACGTGGACGACAACTGTCTTGCCGCCAATCCCGTCGTCAAGAACGTCGAGTTTCTGAACGCCTCCCGCCAGCGGGCAACATGCAACAAGGTCGTGCGCGACCCGGTACTGTTCAATACCCAGCGTCTGGCAACCGACAAGTTCGTCGTGAGCTATCGCGTCCCGACTGCCGCGAATTGCGCCCTGCAGTACTCAAATACAGTCAGTTTTCCGCTCCAGTGCGACAACCGGATTCATCGGCTGGAGGTGCCTGCGGCGTGGAGTGGCGAGGATGAATACGTTCGACTGAACATCGGCGAGCAGTCGTACGGCGTGTACCGGATTGCCCTGCGCCTGCAGACCTCGACGGACGTTGAAGCCCTTGCCGCCGATTTCGGCCTGAACAAGCTCAATGCACGCTGGACTTTTGCCTTGCCCGGTGACGCTTCGGCGAGTCCTTCGCTCATCGATTACACCGTTCGGCAGGTCAGCCCCGGTGAGGCGCGCATCACCCTGAGCGCCAAAGGCCTTGCGGATCCGAGCACCACGATCGGCATCGTCGGCATCAATGCGCAGAAGGGCATCTTTCTCTCCGGCGTTGCGGGCTACACGGCAAGCTATGTGTTCCCCTATCTGCCGGCGTTTGATTTTGGCGTTGTCGAGAGTCTCTTCTTCCCGATCAATGCCAGCCTGGGCCAGACCTGGACGACGCAATCCGGAGCCGCGACGAATTGCGAGTTGCTGGATGGCAGCTTGGGAATGTGCAATCAATCCATAAGGATCGTCAGTACGATTGTCGCCAATACGGAAAGATTCTCCGATATCTGCCCTTATTCGCCACTCGCATCCACGCTGACTCTCAAGCCGATCAAGATTCAGCAAACCTACACCTTCACTGCGCTTGAACCCACCGTTTACAAGCCGCTCACATCCTTTACCAACCAGTTCTGGATGTCGCCGGGCATGGGCTTTGTTGCCCGAAAGCAGCAAGTGACGGGCCGGCATGTGGCTCCCTTGCTCAATATGGATTCCTGTCTGGTGGCAGTGCAAGGGCTTTGAGTCGCCGGGGTGGGGCCTGCGCCGGCCTACGACGCACGCACCGCCCCCAGCATTTCATGCACCTCGTAACTCATCACTGCCAGGTAGGCCAGCAAGCCGAGGTAGAGCAGGGCGTATTCGAAGCGTTTGCCCGGCGGGGTGTCGTAATAGCCCGGCGGCTCTTCGCCGGCTTGGCCGCGAAACACCTTGATCACATGGGGCGCGGCCAGCAGGGCGACGAGGATCAGCATGGGGCTGGGCCGCCACATGAAGATGCCCACCAGCACCGGCGCGCCGAGCATCCAGAACTTGCGTGACACCACCCCGGTCATGCGCCCGCCGTCGAGGGGCGGCACCGGGATGAGGTTGAACAGGTTGAGGAAGAAGCCCGAATAGCTGATCGCCAGCAGCAGGTCGCTGCCTTCCGAGCGGGCGAAGAAGTAGCAGGCCAGCGAGGCCACGGTGCCGGCCAGCGGGCCGGCCATGGCCACGTAGGCTTCGGTCTCGGCGTTCATCGGCTGTTCCTTCAGCTCGATCCACGCCCCCACGAAGGGGATGAAGGTGGGCATGCCCACGTTGAGGCCACGCTGCTTGGCGGCCACGTAATGGCCCATCTCGTGGCAGAACAGCAGCCCGACAAAGCCCGCGGCGTAGCGCCAGCCGTAGATCCACGAATACACCACCACCGAAATCAGCATGGTGCCGCCGGTGGTCAGCAGCTTGCCGAGCTTGGCGCCGCTGAGCAGGAGCAGAAGCAGTTTCAAGACGCGTCCTTCTTGCCGAAGAACTTGCGGGCGCCGGCACCCAGGCCGACGACGGCCAGCGCGCCCACCTTCCAGAACTTGGCGAGGAAGATGCCCAGCGTCGCCAGCAGGCCGAGCTTCTTGGCCGCAATGCCGCCGATCAGCGCCGCCAGGCCGTATTCGGCGACCTTGTCGGTGGATGAATTGAAGTCGGCGTAGCGCTTGCCTTCGTTGAAATCGAGCGAGGCGAGGAGGGCCCGGGCTGCGGGCTTTTCCTTCTCGACGCTGGCCAGGCTGGTGACCAGGTTCATCGAGAAATAGCCTTCGCGGCCGAGCACGTAGGTGTTGTAGTTCACCCCGTCGCCGCGGTTTTCGGCGCCCTTGGTGCGCACCGAGGCCGACCACACCAGCCGGTGCGTGGCCACGTCGTAATTGGGCGCTTCCACCCAGCCGACCACGCTGTATTCGGGCACGCCCATCTTGCGGCGTTCCTCGTTGCCGGCTTCGGTGCCTTCCTTCAGATTGTCGAGCAGCTTGGCAGCGTCCCAGTCCTTGGCGTCTTCGTCCTTCACGTAGCCGGCCTTGTCGAATTCGAGCACCAGGAAGCCGTCCAGCTCCTCGCCGACGATCAGCCCGTAGAAGCCCTCGCCGGTGTGGCTGCCCTGGGCCGCCAGCATGGCCGCGGCTTCGGCCTTGGGAATGAAACCGTAGCCGGCCGGAAGCCGGAGGCGGCCTTCCTCGCCGAGGGCGATGTCGCGCGGGCCCTTCTGGATGGCGGCCATGGCGGTTTGCGCGGCAGCTTCGATGCGCGCCCGCGGGTCGGCCGGGGCATCGGCGGCCAGCGTGACGGAGGGGGTGACGGACAGGCACAGAACGAGCACGGCCAGAGAGCGGCGGAGGCGGGTAATCATGGCGGGAGAATTCGGGTAGTGGATGACTGGTGCATTGCAGCAACGGCGCGATGATAGCGCGGAAATCCGGGAGGCGATCTATCCTGAAAAGGTGAAAAAGAAGCGCATCCCTTTCCGTCATCGCCCGCCGGCCGCGTGGATCCGTCGGGGCATGCAGCTGCCCTTCATCCTGGCATCCATCGTCTGCTCGCTGGCCTGGGCCGGCGGCGAGGCCGCTGCGCCGACCAAGAAGGCAGGCAGCAGCCGCAAGCTCGGCCTCAACATCCAGGTGCAGGGCGGCGGCTGGGGCCATGCACGCAAGGAGTCCATCGAAACCGTGCTCCATGCGGTGGCCGAAGAGTTGATGTCGCGCCTGCCCGGCAAGCTGGCGGCGCCGATTGTCGTCACCCACACCGACGGCCCGCCGGTGGCCCTGTATGGCCGCGGCCCGCAGGGGGAATACCGCATCCGCCTGCACGCCCGCGGTGAAAACTGGCACCTCTACGCCTACGAATTTGCCCACGAACTATGCCATGTGCTGTCGAACTTCGACGAGCACGTGGTGCCCGGCGCCGAGCCGACCCGCTACAACCAGTGGTTTGAAGAAACCCTGTGCGAAACCGCATCCCTGTTTGCCCTCAAGAGCCTGGCCCGCACCTGGGAAGTGGCCCCGCCGGCGCCCGAATGGGCCGACGAGGCGAAGACCCTGCGGCGCTTCTTTGACGTGCTGATCGCCGAAGGCCATCGCCAGTTGCCGCCCCGGGCGCCCCTGGCCCGCTGGCTGCACGACAACGAAAACGCCCTGCGCCACGACCCCTACCTGCGCCAGAAGAACGAAGTTCTGGCCAACCTGCTGCTGCCCCTGTTCGACAGCAATCCGGAGAACTGGCAGGCCCTGGGCTACCTCAACCTCGACCCGGCCGACGCCCGCAGTTCCCTGCGCAACTACCTGAGCCACTGGTACCACAATGCACCGCCGGAACACCGGGCGCTGGTGGTCAGCGTGCTCGACCTGCTGTCCCTTGACGATGTCGTACCGCCACCCTCTTTTGACCTTTCCCGACTGGATCTGTCGACTACTATGTAGATGTGCAGGCAACTGTTGCACCACGTTTCTTGTTCCGGCTAATCAGGGAGGACAAAGCAAACGGAGGTCAAAATGAAAACGACTTTTCTGGTGAAGATCGGGGCCGTCTTCCTGACCGGAAGCGTACTCACCGTGCTGCCGACAGCTGTCCAGGCTGCCGACCTTTACGACAGTCTCAAGGCGTTCAGCGACAGCCAGCGGATGGAGATGTACGGCAGCAAGGACGTCTACGACTCGATGGAACCAACCGCAGCCGGCGCGCAAGGCCCGGTGCGGAGCGACATGTACAAGGACGGGCAGGGCTACACGAAGGGCTACTACTATGGTGGATCTTCGGCCTACTCGGACCACTGGGACCAACTCAGAATGCAGCTTGGCCCGATTGGCGGAGAAGGCACCAACTGACCGCCATTGCCGGCCATGAAAGCGCCACCCCTCTCTGGGCGGCGCTTTTTTTGCTTGAAGGGTTCTCGAGTGTGCCCATTCCTACAATCCTCGTGAGCCCCGCCATGCCCCAGAGCGCCGCCGCCGTCGCTACCGCCCTGCGCTCCGAACGCTGGTCGGAAGACAGTAGCGTCTGAGCCCCGCCAACCCGAAGACCTCACACTGCCCTGGAGGTCGCGCAGCCGTTGCTACATATCCCGCTGTGCTCCTGCCGCACTACGCAGTGGTTCTGCGATATCGCGAAATAATATTTTCTTGTGCCGATCGCACTGCTCGTCGACGCGTCCCGGGATCGGGCGCACGCCACCGTTCGCTATGTCGGTGATGTCCATCACCACCATGCGGCATTCCCTGCCGTTTTCATCCACCACGGCCTCGATTCTTACCCGGGCTTCGGGACGCTGGCTGGTGGCCACGAGGGTGATTTCGCATTTGTTATGGGCCTGGCCCGTCAATGCGGCATCCAGGAAGGCGTTGAACGCGGGCAGGCATTCCGGCTTGACCGCGGCGCAGAAGCGGGACCGCCCCATCTGCGAACGCTTGATGCCCAGCAGGATCGCCCCGGCCAGGTTGACCTGCAGGATGGCGCCAAGGGCATCGAGGGTGAAATAGCCCACTGGCGCAAAGTCGTAGATGTCCGCGTATTTCTCGCGCAGGGTGTCCGCCTCTTCGTAGGCAAGGAGGAGCTCCTCGTTTCGCATCTCGAGCTCAATCTGGTGCACCTGGAGTTCATGCAGAAGGCGCTCCATGTCCCACTGGGAACCCTGGGGGGCGGGTTGCGACTGTTTCAGGCGCTCTTCGGCCCGCTGGCGCAGCGTTGCCGGGTTGTGGCGGGGCCTGTGCTGGAGAGGAATGGGGGCCGAGAGATGGAAGAGCCGTTCGTATTCGGCCTTGACGACGTGATAGCACTCGCATACCCGTGCCTCCAGGCCGGGCCGGTCGGTGACCGTGATGTGCCCACGGCGATACTCGATCAGACCCGCCGCATGGAGCTTTCCTGCAGCTTCGGTAATGGCCTCCCGGCGCACTCCCAGCATGTTGGCGATCATTTCCTGGGTGACGTCGATCTGGTTGCCGGCAAGCTGGTCGAGGCTGAGGAGCAGCCAGCGGCACAACTGCTGTTCCACCGCGTGGTGCCGGTTACACACAACGCTCTGGGCCATCTGGGTCATCAGCGCCTGGGCGAAGCACAGGGACAGGCTGCGCAGGGCGCCACCCTGGTCGAGTTCCCAGCGCATCACCTCGGAGGGCAGGCGATAAGCATGGCCTGCGCTCTGCACGACAACCTTGTAGATACTGGTCCCCCCACCCAGTACCAGCGGAATGCCGCTGAGTCCGTCCTTGCCGATCATTGCCAGCTCCGCGGACGAACCGTTGTCGGTGTTGGCAATCAGCGAAAAGATGCAGGTGGTGGGGAAGTACACATAGGAGAGCTTGTCGCAGGGTTTGAAGATCGTTTGTCCGACGGTCAGCTTGACCAGCCCCAGATCGTTTGCAAGCCGCGAATAATCGTCCTCAGGCAGTGCCGCAAGGACACGATTCTGCCTCGGATCATCGGCTGCCGGACTGGACATGTGCATTCCTCGATAAGCGCAAAACCAGATCGGATGACCCTGTTTTTTCCGCGGGCGCGATACCCTTTATAGTTGAGTTGTTCGGTTTTTTCTATGACAAGACGGTCGATATCAGCAGACCCTAACGCCGCCGGGCCTTGGACGGTGCCGGCTTCGCCGCGTCGTCGCTCGGGCTCTCCTTGCCAGTCTTGGCCATTGCAGCCTTGATCTGGCGTGTGGCCTGTGCGCTCGCCTGACCTCGCACGGAAGCGGCCATCCGGTTTGCTGCACTGAGCCACATGCTCATGAACGGGTTTTTCTTTAGCCAGGGATTGGACATGCGGGATTTCCTCCTGCCGCAGACAGCGGCGTTGGGCGGGGATGGAGCGTCAATTCACGAACAGGGCGATCAGGATGATGATCGGGATGGGAATGCCGAGAAAAAACAGCAGGATGGATCGCATGATGGCCTCAGGAAGTGGAGTGGCGATGATGGAAGGGATGGTCAGGCATCACGCTGCCGGCCACCGTAGATCGCAGCCAGACTGGCCGTGAAAGCCCCGGCCAGCAAGGATACAAAGAGCCACAGGGCGCCGTAGGCCGCGGCCTTGCGGGCCTTGTTGGCGGCCTCCAGGGCGGTGACTTCGGCGTCATGTACCTTCGTCTGGGCCCGCGTGTAGGTGGCAACAACCCGCTTTTCGGCGTCCTGCTGCGACAGCCCGGTACGCTGGGCAACGAGTTGCCCGACGTAGCGCAGGTCCTCGGGCGGCAGCGGCTCGGGACGACGGACATTCATGAAGATACGACCCACCTCGGCCCCCTCTGCCGCAGTTACCGGCCCGATGGCGGCCATGCCCCTGGCGCCGGTATCGCGACGGAACAGGGTGTCGACAAAGTAGGTCATCAGCGGGGTGTCGGCCGCAACGCCGCCGGCCACTGCGGCGCCGGCCTGCAGGCCGCTTCCGACAATCGACCCGATCACCGAGCTCAGCAAGGCGGCCGTCACCAGCGAGGCGACTGCCCAGGACAGGAAGCCGTGGGCGGTATCCCGAAAATAGACTTCATCCGCTTGGGCAGCAATCCACCGCTTGCGCAATCGTCCGGCGAGATAGCCCCCCATTCCTGCGGCAACCACCTGGGTGAGGGTGACCCACAGGATCGTCGACACGCCGAAGGCGGTGGCGCCGAGGCCCGTCATGGCCCAAGGCGAAACCGAAGACAGGCCCAGTCCGGTGCCGAGCACCAGAAGAATCAGTGACAGGGACGCGGCCCCGGCTGCGCCGGCCAGAATGGCGCCCCAGGAAACCGCGCTGGCGCAGCCCTGCGCATCATCAGGGCCGCTGCCGGTGGGTACAGAGGCGGTAAGGCTGGGTGCTGGCATGGTGATTCTCCACAAGGGCGTTGACTGGCGTCCGGACTCGGTACGGTTCCAGTCAAAGATAGGCACGCCACGCCGCGTGGTCTGTGCGTAGGCGCACATTGAAGGCCTCCACGCGGGCGCTTCCTCACCAGCCCTGCAGATGCCTCACGCGTAAGTCACTGCACCCGATTGCGCGACAGAAACCGTCTTGCCGATGGCGGCGGTATAGGTCCTGCTCGTTACCGTATCCACAAAAACGTATTCGCCCTTGACCTCTGCGCTGGTCACCGTCACCTGCAGGTAGCCCCGGCGGATGGTGTCGGCGTAGCTCAAATCGTCCACCAGCCCCAGGCCTGCCCCGATGGCGGCGCTGCCCAGTTGCGGGACGAGGGCGCTGCCGTCGAGCGAACTGGCCAGTGCACCAAGGCCCACGGCTTCGAACCCGGGAGCTGTGACCGAACTGGCGGCAAACTCCACGCCGACCTTCTCGCCGGCGAGGGTCGTCACATGGGCGAACCAGGCGTTGTGCGAGTCGCCAGACAGGGTGACGAGCTTCTTTCCCTGTGCCTTGACCGTTTGCAGGATCGCTTCACGGTTAAGCGGATAGCCGTCCCATGCATCCAGGTTGTAGGGGATGCGCGGGTTGGTGCCGGCGTCCAGCAGCGCGGTCTGTGTCGGCGTGAGTGCGGCGGCACCGGCGGCGGCACGGGTGGCCTTGGCGGTCAGGTAATCGGTGATCGACTGGCCGACCGCTGCCTGGTTGGCCGCCGTCGGGTTGGCGAAGGCGGTGTTCTGCGCTTGCAGCACGGATGCCGGAAACCACATCCGGGCCATGATGTCCTGGTTGCCGAGGAACTGCCAGGCCGCTGCCGAGTTGCCGATGCCGTCGGTCAGCCAGCTTTGCTGGGTGGCGCTGATCATGCGGCGCCCGGCGTCGCTGCCGGTGCTCAGGCCGGCAGCGTAGCGGGCGATACCGCCGTCGGCATCGCCGTAATTGTCGTACTGACGGTCGCGGCCTTCGATGCGGGTGTCGAGCATGTGCAGCGTGAGCAGTTTGCCGAAGTCGAAGCGGCGGTAGATCTTCAGCACGTCGCCCGAGGCGTCGGTACGGATCGGCAGCCACTCGTGATAGACCCTGGCGGCAATGTTCTTGCGCGTGGCCCAGTCGCCCTGGGTGGTGCTGTCGTGGTTCTCGGCGCCGCCGACGTAGGCGTTGTTGGCAAACTCGTGATCGTCCCAGATCGTGATGAAGGGCATCCGCGCATGCAGTGCCTGCAGGCTGGCGTCGGAGCGGTAGCGCGCGTAGCGGGTGCGGTAATCGTCGAGGGTGACGATGTCGTTGGCCGGTGCGGTGACGCGGCCGAGGGTGACCGCATCCGTGTTGCCGAACTTGGCCGGATCGGCGCCGTATTCGTAGATGTAGTCACCCAGGTGGATCGCGTACTCGGCGTCGGACTTTGCCGCAGCGTCGTAGGCGTTGAAATAGCCGGCCGAGTACAGCGAGCAGGAGAACACCGCCAGCTTGACGCGACTCACGTTGCTCGCGGGCAGCGTGCGGGTGGTGCCAACCGTCGACACCACGCCCGCGTTGTCGGTGAAGCGGTAGAAGTAGCGGGTGCCGGCGCTGAGCCCGGCGGCGTCCACCTTCACGGTGAACCCGCTGTCCGCGGTCGCCGTCGTGCGGCCCCAGGCGACGATGTTCGCAAAGCCGGCATCGGTGGCCACCTGCCAGCGCAGATTGACCGTCTCGGTGGAGTCGGCGATGCGCGCATGGGTCCACAGGATGACCCGGTCGCTCAGCGGGTCGCCGCTGGCGACGCCGTAGCGAAACTCGGCCGGACGGGTGCTGTCGCTACTGCCACAGGCGCTCAGGATGCTGCCGGCAGCCACTGCAGTCAGGGCGGTGGCTGTCTTGACGATGAACTCTCGACGATGCTTGGTCTGCGACATGGGGCGGGCTCCAGAGAAGAGCCGCCAATTAGACAAACCCCGCGTGACACCCATGTGATTCCCGGCGCTTGCCGCGCAATGGACGCCTTCGTACTTCTGACGTAAGATCGCGCCCGTCATTGGGGAGTAGCCGCCCTTCAGTCGAAGGGGCCTGCGTCAACATACTTGGCCGTCCGGCCATGGCGCAGGCAGTTCCTGGACCTGGCAAGACCTTTGACCACCTCGCCTCCGGATTGGCCGGAGAGGCAGGGTGGTCATTCGTCCATGTCCGGCCAAGGATTCTCAAATGGAAGCTTTCCTCATCTCCACGGGCATCGTCGCCCTCGCCGAAATCGGCGACAAGACGCAACTTCTCGCCTTCATACTCGCGGCAAAGTTTCGCAAGCCGGTTCCGATCATTGTCGGGATACTGGTTGCCACGCTGGTCAATCATGGTTGTGCCGGCGCCCTTGGCACATGGGTCACGACACTCCTTAGCCCCGGAACCCTGCGCTGGGTGCTTGGCGTGTCCTTCATCGGCATGGCGATCTGGACGCTGATTCCCGACAAGTTCGAGGAGGAGGATGCCAAGCTCGCCCGCTTCGGGGTATTCGGGACCACGCTTGTCGCGTTTTTCCTGGCCGAGATGGGCGACAAGACCCAGATCGCGACCATTGCACTGGCCGCGCAATACCAGAATCTGGGCATGGTCGTAGCCGGCACCACCGTTGGCATGTTGCTGGCCAATGTGCCGGCCGTGATCCTGGGTGACCGCATTGCCCACCGGATGCCGGTGCAACTGGTGCATCGAGTGGCGGCGGCGATTTTCGCGGTTCTCGGTGTCGCCACCTTGTTCGGCGCCGGCGAACGTCTGGGCTTCTGAGCCGGGCGACGAACACGGTAACGCGCTACGCTCACCCTCGGGCCACAGTCAAGGAGCGACACCATGAACACCACCCCGGCCGCAGGCGTGCGGATTCAGTTTGCCTCCGACCTGCATCTGGAGTGGCTTGAGCGGCGGTTTCCGCATTTCCGGGGCGTCGAGCCCGCCGCCGCAGACGTTCTGGTGCTGGCCGGTGACGTGGCGACCGGCACGCGGGCGCTCGACCTGTTTGCCGACTGGCCGTGCCCGGTGGTGTTTGTGCCGGGCAACCACGAGTTCTACGGCGCCAGCGTGCCGGCGGTGCTGGCGGAGTTCGCCCGGCGTGCAGCCGACTTTCCGAACGTGACCGTGCTGGCCCCCGGGGTTTGCGAACTGGCGGGTGTGCGCTTTATCGGGTGCACCCTGTGGACCGACTATGCCGTGTTTGGCGAGGCCGCCCGGCCGGCCGCGATGTACGCCTGCGGTGAGTTCATTGCCGACCACACCGCCATCAAGGCCGAAGGAAACCTCCCTTTCTCGCCCGGCACGGCCCGCACCCTGCATCTGGCGCAACGGCAATGGCTCGAATCCCGGCTGGCCGAGCCCTTTGCCGGCAAGACGGTGGTGATCACCCATCACGCACCGCACCCCGCGAGCATCCACCCGCGCTTTGCCACCCAGCTCACCAGTGCCGCCTTTGCCTCCGACCTCGGCAACTGCCTGGGCACGGCCGACCTGCATATCCACGGGCATACCCATGACAGCTTCGACTACCGGGTCGGCCACACCCGCATCGTGGCCAACCCCATGGGCTACTGCCGGGGCATCAAGGTGGCCGACAGCCCGGCACAACTGCAGCGCGAAAACGCCGCTTTCGACAGCCGCCTGATCTTGGTGCCGTGAGCTAACTGCCGTTCATTTATCTTTTACGGGTAAGCGTATTTGCATAATGCGGGCTCTTCACGACAATCCCGGTCGCCGCCATCGCCGGCGAAAGGCAGAAAAGGAAACCGGTTCAGCTTGAAGCGAAGCGGGTTCAACTTTTTAGTGAACCGGCTTCGCTTTGGGATGAACTGACCTCGCTGTGAGCTGAACCGGTTCTCCTGAAAGTTGAGTGAGTTCAGCTCCGAGATGAACTTGTTTTCCCCGGAGCAGAACGGGTTCAGCTTTTAGCCAAGTTAATTCCCCAAAAAGATGCATTAACGCTGGTTGGAGGAGAACTGGGCTGGCTTGGAGGAGAACTGCTCGAAACAATCCTTGATATCGTGCTTGAAGTGGTGCTGGTTTCCGGGCGTTCGCGCCGCGAGCGCGAACTGGCGGCCCATGTAGCCCTGGGGGCGCATGTCGTAAAACGGATAGGGCAAACCCTCCCACCAGCCGTCACGCGCTTCATCGGGAACAGGCCAAGTGCCGGCGGGGAGGGGCATAGCGAGCCCGTCGGGCCTTGCCGGTCGACACCACCTGCGGCGCCAGCCCCTGCAGCATCCGGTGGAGGGCGAGGTTCGTGCCATCGGCTTTGCTGAGAAGATTGGTGAGAAGATTTATACAGAAAAATGTAGATGAAACAAGGGCTCCAGGAAGATGCGCCTGAGTTCTTGAAGTGATCGCCCTGGATGTGACTGGCGGTGAACGGGGTTTGCCGCTTGGGTCGCAGTCGCTATCATCAAGGCTGCCCAATGGGCAAGCTGGGCAAGGTCGATGGAAATGCCGAACTTTACGCATTCACCGGCCAAGAAGTCTTCCTCCTCGCCATCCGTCACCACAAACAGCTTTCATTCGATTTCAAAGCCCTGTGGTAGCCGGGCGCTTGCTCATTTCACCGACGCCTCAACACCCGCTCCGTATCCCCCATGTCCCAAAGCACCAACAATCTCGCCGCCGACATCTGGTCCCTCGCCGATCTGCTGCGGGGTGACTTCAAACAGAGCCAGTATGGCCGCATCATCCTGCCGTTTACCCTGCTGCGCCGCCTGGAGTGCGTGCTGGAAAGCAGCAAGGACGCCGTGCTCAAGCAGGTTCCGGTGGTCGAGCAGATGAAGCTGCCGGAAGAGGCGCAGGAAAAGCTGCTGTTGCGCGCCACCGGCGGCTTGTCCTTCTTCAACACCTCGCCGATGGATCTGGCCACGCTGGGCGAAACGGGCATCAAGGCCAACCTCGAGCGCTATATCCAGTGCTTCTCGAAGGACGCCCGCGAGATTTTCGATCACTTCAAGTTCGCCGAATTCATCGGCCTGCTGAACGACGCCAACCTGCTCTACAAGGTCGTGCAAAAAGTACGCACCATGGACGTCAGCCTCAAAGCCGTGTCCCCTCACGACATGGGCCTGGTGTTCGAAGAACTGATCCGGCGCTTTGCCGAAAGCTCGAATGAAACCGCCGGTGAGCACTTCACCCCGCGCGACATCGTGCGCCTCACCACCGCGCTGGTGTTCATGGAAGACGACGACGCACTGACCAAGCCCGGCATCATCCGCACCATTTACGACCCCACCGCCGGCACCGGCGGCTTTCTGTCGGCCGGCATGGAATACGTGCATGAGCTGAACCCGCAAGCCGTGATGCGCGCCTTCGGCCAGGAACTCAACCCCGAGAGCTACGCCATCTGCAAGGCCGACATGCTGATCAAGGGGCAGGATGTCAGCCAGATCAAGCTCGGCAACACCCTGTCCAACGATCACCTTTACGCCAGCAAGTTCGACTACATGCTCTCCAACCCGCCCTTCGGCGTGGACTGGAAGAAGATCGAAGGTGACATCACCAACGAGTACACCCTCAAGGGCCACGACGGCCGCTTTGGGCCCGGCCTGCCGCGGGTGTCGGATGGCTCCCTGCTGTTTCTGCTACACCTCATCAGCAAGCTGCGCGACGTGAAGGACGGCGGCTCGCGCATCGGCATCATCCTCAACGGCTCGCCCTTGTTCACCGGTGGCGCCGGTTCGGGCGAATCGGAAATCCGCCGCTATGTCCTGGAGGCCGACCTGCTCGAAGCCATCGTCGCACTGCCCACCGACATGTTCTACAACACCGGCATCGCCACCTACGTGTGGGTGCTGTCCAACAAGAAGGGCGCCGAGCGCAAGGGCAAGGTGCAGCTCATCAACGGCGTGAACCTGTGCGGCAAGATGCGCAAATCGCTGGGCAGCAAGCGCAACGTGATGGATGAAAGCGACATCGCCACCATCACCCGCTGCTTTGGCCAGTTTGAAGTGGTGGATGCCCGCGAACTCGACAAGCCCGCCGAGCAAAAGAGCAACCGCGGCCGCCAGGCCGCCAACCCCAAGGCGGAAGCACCCAAGACCTTCGCCAGCAAGATTTTTGCCGCGCACCAGTTCGGCTATCGCCGCATCACCATCGAACGCCCGTTGCGCCTCTCCTGGCAGTTCAGCGATGAACGCATCGCCACGCTGCGCTTTGCCCCCGGCGCCCTGAATGGCGCCATGCAATGGCTCTACGCCGAATATGGCCAGGACCATTGGCGCGACGATGCCGACTGCGAGCACTACGGCCAGCTCGCCGCCTACCACGACGAAATCCGCCTCCATTTCAAGCGCCACTTCGCCGACCTCAAAGAAAAGCAGATCAAGGATCTGCTCGACGCCGAAACCTGGCTCGCCCAGAAGCGCATCCTGCTCAAGGCGCGGGCTGTGCAGCCAATCATCGGCAGCGCACAGTCCGACGACTTCAACGCCTACGAATGCGCCCTCAAAGCCGCCAGCAAAAAGGCCGGCATCACCCTCGACACCAAAGAGAAAAAGCAGATTGCCGACGCCGTGAGCTGGAAGAGCCCGGCCGCCGAGAAAGTCATCAAAAAGCAGCACAAGGAAACGAAAGCAAATCCGGCCGCGCCCCTGTACGGGCTGTTTGCCGTCAAGGGCGACATCATCGAATACCAGGCCGACGGCGATCTGCGCGACTTCGAAAACATCGCCCTCGACCCGACGCGCCCGGTGAACGAGATCAACGAGGCCTATTTCATCAAGGAAGTGCAGCCCCACGTGCCGGACGCCTGGATCGACGCCAGCAAGCGCGACGCCAAGGATGGCGAGATCGGCATCGTCGGTTTTGAGATCCCCTTCAACCGCCACTTCTACCAATACCAGCCACCGCGCCCGCTCGAAGAAATCGACGCCGACCTGGACGCGGTGAGCGCCGAAATCATGGCCCTGCTGCGCGAGGTGCATTCATGAGCGCATTGACACCAAACCCTGACTTTGCCGAAATCACCCGGCTGATCGATAGCGCCCGCCAGCGTGCCTATCAGGCCGTCAACACCACGTTGATCGAGCTTTACTGGCAGGTTGGCGCTTACCTCAGCGGCAAGATCGCTGCCGCCGAATGGGGCGAGGGCGTTGTCGAGCAACTGGCGCAGCACATCGCCACTACCCAGCCGGGTTTGAAAGGCTTCACCCGCCGCAACCTGTTCCGCATGCGGCAGTTTTACGAGGCCTATCGGGAGCCGGAATTAGTGACGGCACTGCTGACACTATTGCCCTGGACGCATAACCTGATCATCCTCAGCCGCAGCAAGCGCCCCGAAGAGCGCGAGTTTTACCTGAAAATGGCTGCTCGGGAAAAATGGTCAAGCCGCGAACTGGAGCGGCAATACGACACCGCCCTCTTCGAGCGCTCGGTGCTCACCCCGACAAAAGTGTCAGCGCTGGTGACACAAACTCACCCCGGCGCGCTGGGCATCTTCAAGGACAGTTATCTCGTCGAATTCCTCGACCTGCCCGCCGCGCACCTCGAAAGCGACCTGCAACACGGCCTGCTTGCCCAGCTCAAGCAGTTCCTGCTCGAACTCGGGCGTGACTTCTGTTTCATCGGCAGCGAATACCCGCTGCAGGTGGGCAAGCAGGATTTCGCCCTTGACCTGCTTTTCTTCCATCGCGGCCTCAACAGTCTGGTCGCCATCCAACTGAAAACCACCCGCTTCTCACCCGAACATCTCGGCCAGCTCAACTTCTACCTCGAAGCCCTCGACCGCGACCACAAAAAGCCCCACGAAAACCCGGCCATCGGCCTGCTGCTCTGCGCCAGCAAGGACGACGAAGTGGTCGAATACGCGCTCAGCCGCTCACTGTCGCCCGCGCTGGTCGCCCAATACCAGACCCAGTTGCCGGACAAGAAACTGCTGCAGGCGAAACTGCATGAGTTTTATGTGGCGAATATGGGTGAGGGGGAAGCGGAATGAGTCGGTATAAGGCTTATTCGGAGTACAAGGATTCGGGGGTGGAGTGGATAGGAAACATTCCAAAGGATTGGGATATGTGGAAGATTATCCATGCCTGTCCTTCTATCGGAAGTGGAACAACGCCAAAATCAGACAGCGATGATTACTATGGGGGAGAAATTCCATGGGTTACCACTGGAGAGTTACGAGAAGGTGTTGTTTTTGAAACCCAAAAAAAAGTTACCCAAAAAGCGTTAGTTGACATGCCAACGTTGCGGTTGCACCCCAAAGGCTCTGTCGCTATTGCAATGTATGGTGCAACCATTGGGCGCCTTGGTATATTGGGCAGTGATGCCACGACAAATCAAGCTTGCTGTGTGATGCCGCCGTCCGAGGTGCTGCACGGGAAATATTTGTTTTATTGGCTTTACGCAAATCGTCAGGAGGTAATTAACTTATCGTCTGGTGGTGGGCAGCCAAATGTAAATCAGGAAAAAATTGCATCACTGAAAGTCAGTGCGCCAAGTGGTTTGTTACAGAACAAAATCGCTGCTTTCCTCGACCACGAAACCGCGAAGATCGACGCGCTGATCGAGAAGCAGCAGCGACTGATCGAACTGCTAAAGGAAAAGCGTCAGGCGGTGATCAGCCATGCCGTGACCAAAGGCCTCAACCCCAACGCCCCGATGAGGGATTCCGGGGTGGAGTGGCTGGGCGAGGTGCCGGCGCATTGGATAGTGGCACCGCTGAAAAGATTTGCTGAGGTTATCGACTGCAAGCACTACACCGTTCAGTTTCTGGATGAAGGCTTGCCCATCGTAAGTATTCGAGAGCTTAAGGACGATTTAATTGATATATCGAATGCGAAACTAACTTCTTGCACGGAATGGAACTTCTTGCGCGAAGGAAGAATCCCGCAGCCAGGCGATCTTGTTTTTTGCCGAAACGCTAGTGTTGGGGCTGCCGGCTATGTGAATGGTGATTTTGATTTTTGCATGGGGCAAGACGTATGCCTGATCAGAACAAGAAAGACCAACAGATATATGCACTTTCAGATTACTTCGCGTCACGTCAGAGAGCAAATTGAATCCTTCTTGGTTGGGGCTACTATCCGGCGAGCAAATGTCGAAGAAATTCGAGGACTTGTCGTAGCGCACCCCCCTGAATTTGAACAAATAGAAATCGCAAAATACCTAGAGAATGCGCTTTCAGAGTTCAGCACTCTGAGTGAAAAAGCGAATCGGACAGTCGCTCTGCTCATTGAACGCCGCACCGCCCTGATCTCCGCCGCTGTCACCGGAAAAATCGATGTGCGCGACTGGCAAGCTGCGGCCTGATACGAAGCGCGTGATTTTCCGAAGCGCGCCGCATGTGCTGTCTTTTGTAGGGGCGACTTCAGTCGCCCGCTTCTTCGTTGATCGACGACCGATGGGCGACTGAAGTCGCCCCTACAGTTGCCCCTGCATGCTGCCGCGCTTTTTTAAACCGAATCTGAACCGATCCCAGCCATGAGCGACCAAGCCAGCGAACGCATTTTTCAGGACGACATCATCCGGCAACTGCTGGCCAGCGGCTGGCTGCTGGGTTCGGCGGACAAGTACGACCGCGCGCTGGCTTTGTACCCGGAGGATGCGCTGGGTTTTGTGCAGGAAACGCAGGCGGCCCAGTGGCAGAAGTTTTGCGTCAATCACCCCCGGGATGCGGAGCAGAAGTTCCTGGAGCTGGTGGCGGCGCAGCTGCAAAAGGCCGACCCGAACGCGACGCACAAGGACAGCCGCACTTTTGGCACGCTGGGTGTGCTGCGCCACGAGTTGCGCGACCGCAACGCGCGCTTCAGCCTGTGCCAGTTCAGGCCCGAGCACGACCTGAACCCGGACACGCTGGCGCGCTACAGGCAGAACCGCCTGCGCGTGGTGCCGGAGCTGGTCTATAGCCCGTGGGCGAGCGAAGCGCATTTGCTGGAGACCGGCAGCAAGGCCAAGGCTTGGCGCATCGATCTGGTGCTGTTCGTGAATGGCTTGCCGGTGGCAACGCTGGAGCTGAAATCCGAATTCAAGCAGGCCGTGGACCGGGCGATCCGGCAATACAGGACGACGCGCCTACCGGTGGACCCGGTAGCGAAAAAGCCCGAGCCGCTGCTCACTTTCAAGCGCGGCGCGCTGGTGCACTTTGCGGTGAGCCAGTACGAGGTGCACATGGCGACCCGGCTGGAGGGGGCCAACACCTTCTTTCTGCCCTTCAACAAGGGCACCCACGATGGCGGTGCCGGCAACGATGTGCCGGAGGATGTAAGCCGTTACGCCACCGACTACCTGTGGAACGAGGTGCTGCTGCCGGACAATCTGCTCACGATTCTGGCGCGCTATGTGCACTTGCAGATCGATGACAAGGAAGACTGGGAAGGCCGCAAGTACAAGAAGGAAAGCATGATCTTTCCGCGTTATCACCAGTGGGACGTGGTCAATAAGCTGCTCAATGCCGCGCGCAGCGAAGGGCCGGGGCACAAATACCTGATCCAGCACAGCGCCGGATCGGGCAAATCCAATTCAATTGCCTGGGTGGCGCATCAGCTCTCGTCGCTTTATACGGGCAATGGCCAGAAACAGTTTCATTCGGTGATCGTCGTTACCGACCGCAACGTGCTCGACGCCCAGTTGCAGGACACGATCTACCAGTTCGAGCACACCGATGGCGTGGTCGGGCGCATCAACAACAAGGAAGGCGACGGCTCGAAATCCGAGAAGCTCGCCGCGGCGCTGGAAGGCGCGCAGCCGATCATCATTGTCACCATCCAGACCTTTCCCTTTGTGCTCAAGGCAATTGAAAACAGCGTCAGCCTCAAGGCGCGCTGCTACGCGATCATTGCCGACGAGGCGCATTCGTCGCAGAGCGGATCGACGGCACGGCAGTTGAAGGAGGTGCTGATGAAGGATGCGGGTGACGACCCGGAGGAGGAAGTGGACAGCGACGACATCATCGCCGCCACCGTGGCCTCGCGCCGCGCCTCCGGCAACCTGAGCTTTTTCGCCTTTACCGCCACGCCAAAACCCAAGACGCTGGAGTTGTTTGGCCGCGTGCCGCGCCCCGATGAAGTCGCCTCCATCACCAACAAGCCGGAGGCGTTTCACGTTTACAGCATGCGTCAGGCCATTGAGGAAGGCTTCATCCTCGATGTGCTGAAGAACTACACCAATTACAAGGTGGCCTACAAACTGGCGTTGAAGATTCAGGAAGCCGACCAGGAAGTCGAAAGCAAGCGTGCCCGTGTGAAGCTCAACCGGTGGGTGCGGCTGCATGAGCACAACATCGCGCAAAAAGTGATGCTGATCGTCGAGCACTTCAAGGACAAGGTGCTGGGCCTGCTCAACGGCCAGGCCAAGGCCATGGTGGTGACCAGCTCACGCAAGGAGGCGGTGCGCTACAAGCTGTGCTTCGATAAATACATTGCGGAAAAGGGCTACCAGAAGATCCACGCGATGGTGGCTTTTTCGGGTGAGGTGGCGTTTGCCGACAAAGACCCGAATGGGGCGAGCCTGATCGGCGAGAAATTCACCGAATCCAATATGAACCCGAATCTGAAAGGCCGCGACATGCGCAAGGCCTTCGATTCGGACGATTACCAGGTGATGATCGTCGCCAACAAATTCCAGACCGGCTTCGATCAACCCAAGCTGTGCGCCATGTACGTGGACAAGAAGCTGGCTGGCGTGGAATGCGTGCAAACATTGTCGCGCCTGAACCGCACTTACCCCAACAAGGCGGAGACGGGCACCTTTGTGCTGGACTTCTTCAACGAGCCCGACGATATCCTGAGTGCCTTCCAGCCCTATTACCAGACGGCGGAACTGGCCGATGTGTCGGACCCGAACCTGATCTTTACCCTGCACGACAAGCTGCGGGCGGCGGGCATTTTTACCTGGCAGGAAGTCGAGCAGTTCTGCGCGGCTTTTTATGTGAGGAACAAGAGCAGTGCGGCCATTGCCAATATCTGCAAGCCGGCAGTGCAACGCTGGCAGCAGCGCTACAAATCGGCGGTGGAAGCGTTCAAGCAGGCAAAGATGATGTTTGAGCGGACCAAAAAAACCGGCGACACGGTGCTGATTACCAATGCCGACAACTGCCTGAAGGAATGCCAGAAAGAAAAGGACGCGCTGGAGATCTTCAAAAAGGATCTGGGCACCTTCGTGCGCTTTTACGAGTTCATGTCGCAGATCGTTGATTACGACGATACCGGGCTGGAAAAGCTGAGCCTTTACGCGCGCAACCTGCGCCCGATGCTGCGCGAAGCCTTGATCGATGAAGACGAAATCGACCTCGATAACGTGGTGCTCAGCCATTATCGCGTCGCCAAAATCCGTCAGCAGGATTTGCTGCTCAGGGAAAACACCGGCGAATACAAGCTGGAACCGGGTGAAGGCCTGGGGTCGGCCAAGCCGCAGGACCAGAAGGAAGAGTTCCTGTCGCAGATCATCAGCAGGCTGAACGAGATATTCGTGGCCGACCAGCTCAGCGACAAGGACATGGTGAACTACGCCTACACGATCCGCGACAAGGTGAGCGAGAACGGCATCGTGATGCAGCAGATCGAAAACAATTCAGCCGAACAGGCCTTGCTGGGCGACTTTTCGAAGGCTATCGACGACGCCATCCTCGATAGCAATACGGCGCATCAGAATCAGATGATCCAGCTCTTGTCCGACCCCCGGAAGGCCGCCAGTTTTGCAAGAGTCGTCTTCGATCTGCTGGTTTCAGGAAAGGCCAATCCGGCCGTGTAAGTCTCGTGTGGCATAGACGTCCATTCCCCTGATGCCAAAAGACCGATTGCAGAACGCCGGGAAACTGCCGTGAATGCATGAGACTGTCGTGTTCGTTGTATCTTGCGTTCAGTTGGTTTTGCCACAAGAGTAATCGAGCCTCCAAACCCGTTCGGCGCTAAAGCATGCTTATCAACCTGATCAACAACATCGCCTTCCTGGTTGCGTTGGTAGCAGCAGGCCAGCTCGTTGTTTCACGTTTCCACAAGTCCTCGTTGAACCGTCAGGTGCTACTCGGGCTCCTGTTTGGCGGGGTGACCTTGCTGGGGATGGTGAACCCGGTGAACTTTGCTCCGGGCCTGATCTTCGACGGGCGCTCCATTGTGCTGTCGGTGGCCGGCGTGGTGGGCGGCGGCGTGGCTGGCGCGATTGCCGCGGGCATGGCGGCTGTTTATCGCTACCAGCTAGGCGGCATCGGTGCGCCAGTTGGCGTGATGGTGGTGCTCCAGTCGGCCCTGCTTGGTGTACTGGCACGGTGGTGGTGGCAACGCCGCAACACGACTCTGGCTGCCGGACACTACTTCGTGTTGGGCGTGGTGGTGCAGATCGCTCAGTTGGCGGCATTTACGCTGGTGCCCAATCGCGCGGGGTATGCCTTCATCGAACAAGCCTGGTGGGTGCTCCTGCTGTTCTATCCGCTGGCGACCATGCTGCTGTGCCTGATCTTTCGCAATTACGAGCTGCAGCTGGGCGACCGCGAGGCATTGCAGGCGGCACAGAATGCCGTGATTGCAGAAGAGCGCGCCAGCATGCAGCGTTTTCACGCCTACTTCGATCACTCCACCGTCGGTCTTGCCATCACCAGCCTGGAAAAAGGCTGGGTCGAGGTAAATGATGCGCTTTGCGCCACGCTCGGTTATACCCGCGATGAACTGACCCGCATGTCCTGGCCGGCGCTCACCTATCCGGAGGATCTGGCTCCCGACCTGGCACAGTTCAACCGCATGCTGGCTGGCGAAATCAGCAGCTATGCCATGGACAAGCGCTTCATCCACAAGGATGGTCACCTGGTCTATACGCGACTGGCTGTCAGCCATGTGCGCAAGCCGGATGGCAGCCCGGATTATGTGGTTGCCATGGTTGAGGACATTTCCGAACGCAAACACTCGGAGCTCGCATTGGAGAATAGCGAGAAACAGCTGCGCTTCGTCCTGCAAGGGTCAGAACTCGGTTTTTGGGACTGGAACATTGCGGCCGGTAAAGTCGATCGGGACGAGCAGTGGGCAGCGTTGCTGGGTTACTCCCATAGCGAAATCCAGCAGACTGTCAGGCAATGGACGGATTTCATTCACCCGGACGACCGCGAGTGCGCATGGAACTCCATCAATGCGGTGCTAGAGGGACGCTCCAGCATGCATCGGCTTGAGTACCGGATGCTCCACAAGGACGGCAGCGTGCGCTGGATTCTTGACCAGGCCAGCGTGATGCAGCGTGACGCTGACGGCAAGGCGCTGCGCATGTGCGGGACCCATACGGACATTACCGCACGCAAGCACAATGAGCTCGAACTCGAGCAGCATCGCCAGCATCTTCAAGAGCTCGTCAAAGCACAGACACGGGATCTGCGCATGGCCAAAGAGGCCGCCGAAACCGCCAATGTCGCCAAGAGCGCCTTCCTGGCCAACATGAGCCACGAGATTCGTACCCCGTTGAATGCCATCACCGGCATGGCCCACATCCTGCGCCGCAGCGGGCTGAATGCGGAGCAGACCGACAAGATTGAAAAGATCGAAGTCGCCGGTAATCACCTGCTTGAGATCATCAATGCCGTTCTCGACCTGTCCAAGATAGAGGCCGGCAAGTTCACGCTGGACGACGCCCCGGTTCATGTCGAAGCCCTGCTTGGCAACATCGCCTCGATGCTGGGTCAGAAAGCCAGGAGCAAGGGGCTTCGCTTGCACATGGAGACGGTCTCCGTGCCCCGCAACCTCTATGGTGACCCCACCCGGCTGCAGCAGGCCCTGCTCAACTATGCTTCCAATGCCCTCAAGTTCACCGAGACAGGCCATATCACCCTGAGGGTGAGGCAGGAGTCGCAGACTGATGGGACCGTCACCCTCCGTTTCGAAGTCGAGGATAGCGGCATAGGCATTGCCCCCGAGGTACAAAGCAAACTATTCGGCGCCTTCGAGCAGGCCGACAGCTCGACCACGCGCAAGTACGGCGGCACCGGCCTGGGCCTGGCGATCACCCGGACGATCGCCGAAGTAATGGGGGGACGCGCCGGCGTGATCAGTACCGAAGGCAAGGGCAGCACCTTCTGGTTCACGGCAGTCCTCAGGAAGGCCGAGCCTTCGGTCGAGGAGACGGCCAAGGCCGGGGGGGAAAGCGCCGAGCAGGCGATCCAGCGCGATCATGCCGGCAGGCGCATCCTGGTGGTGGAGGACGAGCCGGTCAATCGGGAAATTGCCCAGATGCTGCTGGAGGATGTCGGACTCAAGGTCGATCTCGCCGGGGATGGGCGGGAAGCCGTGGAGATGGCCCGCTCGGGCAGCTATGCGATGATCCTGATGGATATGCAAATGCCGGTTCTGGACGGCCTGGCTGCGACGCGACAGATTCGGCAACTGCCTGAGCGCGCGGGAATTCCCATCCTGGCGATGACGGCGAATGCCTTTGCCGAGGACAGGAAACACTGTTGCGAAGCCGGGATGGACGACTTTATAGCCAAGCCGACCGATCCGGACCGGCTCTATGAAACCGTGTTGAAGTGGCTGGAGAAGTCCAGTCAATGAGTGGCGGGTGATTGTTCGATATCCGCACCAAGCTTCAGCCATCCCCCCTCCTCACAATTCCGTACATTTGAAAAACAGTTGAGCAAACTTGGTTTGCAAGACTGTCGCTCAGCAAAAAGACCATCCGTGGCCGCCGTTTGCCGTCCTTTGCAGGGCGCAGCCGGAAGAAGCCGCGGGGACGAGACTGAGACAAAACCGGAGGAGGATGGGGTATGTCCAATGCCCGAGCGACAGCGGCCGAGACTGGGAGCCTGGATACCTTTCCGCGCTTGCTGATGAATCATGCCCGGCAGCGGCCCAACCGGCCGGCGATGCGCGAGAAGGAATACGGGATCTGGCAAACCTACACCTGGGCTGAAGTGGCCGAGCGCGTGCGTTCGATTGCCAGTGGCCTGGCGGAGCTGGGTTTCCGGCGCGGTGACCGGCTGGCGGTGGTGGGGGACAACCGGCCGCGCCTGTACTGGTCGGTGGCGGCCTGCCAGTGCCTCGGCGGCATTCCGGTGATGATGTACCAGGACGCCGTGGCGCAGGAAATGGCCTACGTGATGGAGGATGCGGAGATCCGCTTCGCCTGCGTGGAAGACCAGGAGCAGGTGGACAAGATGCTCGAGATCAAGGACGGCCTGCCGCTCCTTGAACACGTGATCTACGACGACCCGCGCGGCCTGCGTCATTACAACCAGACCTTCCTGCACGGCCTTGATGAAGTGCTCGAAATGGGCCGCATCCACGACAGCCACCACCCCGATTTTCTCGGCAACGAGATCGACAAGGGCAGCCCGGACGACGTTTCGGTCATGCTCTACACCTCGGGCACCACCGGCAAGCCCAAGGGCGTCTGTCAGACCCACGCGGCCTTCATCGCCGCGGCCCGCGGCGGCTGCAGCTTTGACCAGCTGACCGACCAGGACGACATCCTTTCCTACCTGCCGATGGCCTGGGTGGGCGATCACCTGTTCTCCTACGCCCAGGCGCTGGTGGCGGGTTTCACCATCAATTGCCCGGAATCGGGCGAGACGGTGATGGGCGATCTGCGGGAAATCGGCCCCACGTATTACTTTGCGCCGCCGCGGGTCTTCGAAAACCTGCTCACGCAGGTGATGATCCGCATGGAAGATGCCACGTCGATCAAGCGCAAGGTTTTTCAACACTTCATGGACGTGGCCCGGCGCTGCGGGGCCGACCTGCTGGACGGCAAGCCCGTGTCGGCCGGTGATCGCCTGCAGTACGCCATCGGCAATGCGCTGATCTACGGCCCGCTTAAAAACGTGCTCGGCCTCAGCCGGGTGCGCGTGGCCTATACCGCCGGCGCGGCCATCGGGCCTGATCTGTTCCGTTTCTACCGCTCGATCGGCATCAACCTCAAGCAGCTCTACGGCCAGACCGAAACCTGCGCCTACGTGTGCCTGCAGCCGGACGGCCAGATCAAGCTGGATTCGGTGGGCACGCCGGCCCCCAACGTGGAGGTGAAGCTGGCCGACAACGGGGAGATCCTGGTGCGCGGGCCGATGCTGCTGAAGTCCTACTACAAGCGCCCGGACGCTACCGCCGAGTCGATCAATGCCGAGGGCTACTTCATGACCGGCGATGCGGGCTTCTTCGATGAAGACGGCCACCTGAAGATCATCGACCGGGCCAAGGACGTGGGCAAGCTCACCGGCGGCGGCATGTTTGCCCCCAACTACATCGAGAACAAGCTCAAGTTCTTTCAGCACATCAAGGAAGTGGTGTGCTTCGGCAACGGCCGCGACTTTGTTACTGCCTTCGTGAACATCGACCTGGAAGCCGTGGGCAACTGGGCTGAACGCAAGGGCATGGCCTACGCCGGCTACACCGATCTGGCCTGCCAGGCGCAGGTGTATGAGTTGATCAGGGAGTGCATCGAGAAGGTGAATGCCGACCTGGCCAGCGACGCCAACATGAGCGAATCGCAGATCCAGCGCTTCCTCATCCTGCACAAGGAACTCGATGCCGACGATGGCGAGCTGACCCGCACCCGCAAGGTGCGCCGCAACTTCGTGGCCGAGCGCTATGCGGTGCTCATCGAGGCCTTGTACAGCGGCAAGAAGAGCCAGTTCATCGAAACCCAGGTGAGCTACGAGGACGGCCGCAGCAACAAGATCAGCGCCGAGCTGCGCATCGAAGACGCCAAGACCTTTCCGCCGATGCCGCGGAAGGCCGCCTGAGGAGAACGACCCATGGCCAGACAGATTGGCGACGTGATCGTCGACCTCCAGAACATTTCGCTGCGCTTCGGCGGCGTGAAGGCACTGACCGATATCAGCTTCGATGTCCGCGAGCATGAAGTCCGCTCGATCATCGGGCCGAACGGTGCCGGCAAGAGCTCGATGCTCAATGTGATCAACGGGGTGTATCACCCGCAGGAAGGGCAGATCTTCTTCAAGGGTGCGCTGCGCCCGAAGATGGAGCCGCACGAGGCAGCGGAGCAGGGCATCGCCCGTACCTTCCAGAATATTGCGCTGTTCAAGGGCATGACCGTGCTCGACAACATCATGACCGGGCGCAACCTCAAGATGAAGTGCAACTTCCTGCAGCACGCCCTGTACTGGGGCGCGGCGCAAAAGGAGGAGATCGCGCACCGCATCAAGGTGGAAGAGGTGATCGAGTTCCTCGAGATCCAGGACATCCGCAAGACCCCGGTGGGGCGCCTGCCCTACGGCCTGCAGAAGCGCGTCGAGCTGGCCCGGGCGCTGGCTGCCGAACCGCATATTTTGCTGCTCGACGAGCCGATGGCCGGCATGAACGTGGAGGAGAAGCAGGACATGTGTCGCTTCATCCTCGATGTGAATGACCACTACGGCACCACCATCGTGTTGATCGAGCACGACATGGGCGTGGTGATGGACATCTCCGACCGGGTGGTGGTGCTGGACTACGGCAAGAAGATCGGCGACGGCGTGCCGGAAGACGTGAAGAACAACCCGGAGGTCATCAAGGCCTACCTGGGCACCTCGCACTAAGGGGATACAGAGATGCAATTCTTTATCGAAGTGCTGATCGGCGGTTTGCTGTCGGGCGTGATGTACGCGCTGGTGGCCCTCGGTTTCGTGCTGATCTACAAGGCCTCGGGGGTGTTCAACTTTGCCCAGGGGGCGATGGTGTTCTTTGCCGCGCTGACCTTCGTCGGCTTCAAGGAAATGCTGGCCAAGCACCTGGGCATGGACATCGACGGCAGCATGGTGTTCTGGCTGGCCTTCCTGCTGGCTTTCATCTCGATGATCGTGCTGGGCATCGCCACCGAACGCATCGTGCTCAGGCCACTGGTGAACCAGCCGCACATCACGCTGTTCATGGCCACCATCGGCCTCACCTATGTGATCGAAGGCCTGGCCCAGATGGCCTGGGGCGCCAACGTGCGCGGGCTGGATCTGGGCATTGTCGATGAGCCGATTGCCTGGCTGATGGACAACTACGAGATCGGGGTTTCCAAGTTCGACCTGTTTGCCGCCGGGGTGGCCGCGTCGCTGGTGGCCTTGCTGGCCCTGCTTTTCCAATACACCAAGGTCGGCCGGGCCCTGCGTGCGGTGGCTGACGACCACCAGGCGGCACTGTCCATCGGCATTCCGCTGCAGACCATCTGGCGGGTTGTCTGGGCGGTGGCGGGCTTTGTGGCGCTGGTGGCCGGGATGATCTGGGGCGCCCGCAACGGCGTGCAGTTCGCCCTCACCTTTACCGCCCTCAAGGCCCTGCCGGTGCTGATCCTGGGCGGCTTTACGTCGGTGCCGGGGGCGATTGTCGGTGGCCTGATCATCGGCGCGTCGGAGAAGCTGGCCGAGGTGTATGTCGGTCCGTTTGTCGGCGGCGGCATCGAAGGCTGGTTCCCCTACATGCTGGCGCTGGCTTTCCTGCTGGTGCGGCCGGAAGGCCTGTTCGGCGAAAAACACATCGACCGCGTCTGATTCCCTGTAGGGGCGACTGAAGTCGCCCCTACAGGAAGAAACAAGGAGAGCAACAATATGCTTTACCGTGAAGCCGGCCAGTTCAAGGCCAGTTATGCCGAAGATTCCCAGATCTTCCCCATCCGTCAGGACAAGATCGGTTTCTGGCTGCTCATGCTGGCCTTTGGCGTGGCCGTGCCGCTGCTGGCCAATGAATACTGGCTGAAGGCCATCCTGATTCCGGTGCTGATTTTTTCGCTGGCGGCCATCGGCCTCAACATCCTCACCGGCTACGCCGGGCAGTTGTCGCTGGGGTCGGCGGCCTTCATGGCGGTGGGGGCCTTTGCTGCCTACAACTTCATCCTGCGCATCGAGGGCATGCCCTTTCTGGTGGCGATCATCCTGGCCGGGCTGACGGCGGCGCTGGTGGGCATCCTGTTCGGGCTGCCGAGTTTGCGCATCAAGGGCTTCTACCTGGCAGTGGCGACGCTGGCGGCGCAGTTCTTCATCGTGTGGGCGCTGGTCAAGTTTCCGTGGTTCTCCAACAACTCGTCGTCGGGCGTGGTGACCGCGCAGGATGTGACCATTCTCGGCTACACCTTCGCAACGCCCGAAGCCAAGTACGTGCTCACCTTCCTGATCGTCGCCTTCATGGCGCTGTTGGCCAAGAACATGGTGCGCTCATCCACCGGCCGGGCCTGGATGGCGGTGCGTGACATGGACGTTGCGGCGCAGGTGATCGGCTTTCGCCTGATGCGCACCAAGCTGCTGGCCTTTGCGGTGAGTTCCTTCTACTGCGGCGTGGCCGGCGCGCTGTATGCCTACACCTACATCGGTACCGTCGAGCCCGAAGGCTTCAACCTCGACCTGTCCTTCAAAATTTTGTTCATGATCATCATCGGCGGGGTCGGTTCGATCATGGGTTCCTTCCTGGGGGCGGCCTTCATCGTGCTGCTGCCGATCTTTCTCGATAACTTCGTGCCGATGATCTTCGGCGATTCGCTGGGGGCGGGCTTTGTGTCCAACTTCCAGCTCATCGTGTTCGGCGGCCTGATCATCTTCTTCCTGATCGTCGAGCCCCACGGCCTGGCCCGACTGTGGCAGATCGCCAAGGAGAAGCTGCGCCTGTGGCCCTTCCCGCACTGAAAAATGCCCGGCGGTTTGCCGCCCCGCGTGTAGCACCCATACCTACAAGAGGAGACAAAACATGAAACTGAAGCAAACCGTTCTGCTGGGCGCGGCCATGGCCGGCCTGCTGGCCTCTTCCGTCACAAGCGCTGCCGAGGAGCAGTTCATCGGCCTGCCGAGCTACCGGGTCGGCCCCTACGCGGCGGGCGGCGTCGGCATCTTTGGCGGCTGGATCGACTACATGCAGCTCATCAACGAGCGCGACGGCGGCGTAAATGGCGTCAAGCTCACCTGGGAAGAGTGCGAAACCGAATACAACAACGCCCGCGGCGTTGAGTGCTACGAGCGTCTCAAGAAGAAGGGCAGCACCGGCAACACCCTGTTCCAGCCCGTGTCCACCGGCATTACCTACTCGGTGCTCGAGAAGGTGGCCCAGGACAAGATCCCGATGGTGACCATCGGCTACGGCCGCACCGACGCGGCCGACGGCCGGGTCTTCCCGTGGGTCTTCCCGATGATCACGACCTACTGGTCGCAAGCCTCTGCCATCGTGAATTACATGGGCCAGAAGGAAGGCGGCATGGACAAGCTGAAGGGCAAAAAGATCGGCCTGCTCTATCACGACTCCGCCTACGGCAAGGAATCCCACGCGATCATGGACAAGCTGGCGGCCAAGCACGGCTTCGAAGTGATCAAGATCGCCGTGGCCCATCCGGGTAACGAGCAGCAATCCCAGTGGCTGCAGATCCGCCAGGCCAAGCCCGACTACGTGGTGCTGTGGGGCTGGGGCGTGATGAACCCGACGGCGATCAAGGCGGCCGCCAAGACCGGCTACCCGCGTGAGAAGCTGATCGGCGTGTGGTGGTCCGGCGCCGAAGAGGACACCGTTCCGGCCGGTGCCGCAGCCAAGGGCTTCGTGGCCGCGGGCTTCAACGTGGCCGGCGCGAACTACCCGGTCGTGGCCGACATCAAGAAGCACGTGTACGGCAAGGACAAGGGCAACATGGAAGACAAGTCGCGCATCGGCTCGGTGTATTACAACCGCGGCGTGGTGCACGGCATCATCACCGTCGAAGGCATCCGCAAGGCCCAGGAAAAATTCGGCAAGGGCAAGTCCCTCACCGGCGAGCAGATGCGCTGGGGCCTCGAAAACCTCAACCTCGACGATGCCCGCCTGAAGGCCCTCGGCGCCACCGGCTTCATGCCGCCGCTGAAGATCACCTGTGCCGATCACGAAGGCCCGGGCAAGGTGAAGTTCCAGCAATGGGACGGCACCCAGTGGAAGGCCATCACCGACTGGGTGGAGTCCGACCGTCCGCTGGTGCGCGGCATGATCGAAGAGTCGGCCGCCGCCTACGCCAAGGAAAAGGGCATCAAGCCCCGCGACTGTTCCAAGGAAAGCTGATCGGGGCGGGAGCCGGCTGGGCGTCGGCTCCCGCGTGACCTGTAGGGGCGACTTCAGTCGCCCATGCGGTGGTTGATCAACGAAAAGGCGGGCGACTGAAGTCGCCCCTACAAGACGCCCACAAGGGAATGGCCGCCATGTCTTACCTCAGCATCAACAATATCGAGGTCATCTACGACCACGTCATCCTCGTGCTCAAGGGCGTGTCGCTGCAGGTGCCCAAGGGCAAGATCGTGGCCCTGCTGGGTGCCAACGGCGCCGGCAAGAGCACGACCCTCAAGTCGATTTCCAACCTGCTGCGCGCCGAACGTGGCGACGTGACCAAGGGCAGTGTCGAGTTCAAGGGCGAGCGGATCGACCAGCTGACCCCCGCCCAACTGGTGAAGCAGGGGGTCATCCAGGTGATGGAGGGCCGGCACTGCTTCGGCCACCTGTCCATCGAGGAAAACCTGCTTACCGGTGCCTACACCCGCAGCCAGTCCCGCGCCGAGCTGAAGGCCAGCCTGGAGAAGGTCTACAACTACTTCCCGCGCCTGAAAACCCGCCGCACTTCCCAGGCCGGCTACACCTCGGGCGGCGAGCAGCAGATGTGCGCCATCGGCCGTGCGCTGATGGCCAAGCCCGAGATGATCCTGCTCGACGAACCGTCGATGGGCCTCGCCCCGCAGATCGTCGAGGAGATCTTCGAGATCGTGAAGGATCTGAACAGCAAGGAGAACGTCAGCTTCCTCCTCGCCGAACAGAACACCATGGTCGCCCTGCGCTACGCCGACTTCGGCTACATCCTCGAGAACGGCCGGGTGGTGATGGAAGGCGAGGCGGAGGACCTGCGGACCAACGAGGACGTGAAGGAGTTCTACCTCGGGCTGTCCACCGAAGGGCGCAAGAGCTTCCGGGAAGTGAAGCACTACCGGCGGCGCAAGCGCTGGCTGTCGTGAGCCTTGCCGGACTGAATTGCGGCCTACAAAAAGCCAGAACGCGGAGAAAACATGAACTATTACGACGCCCGTGAAACCCGCGATCCCGCTGTTCGCGAGCGCGACCTGCTGGCGCGCCTGCCGGACCAGATCGCCCATGCACGGGCCCATGCCCCGGCCTTCGCTGCGCTGCTGAAGGACATTGATCCGGCCACCATTACCACCCGCGAAGCTCTCGCCACCCTGCCGGTGATCCGCAAGTCCGAACTGGCCGAGCTGCAGAAAGCGGCGCGGCCCTTTGGCGGGCTGGCGGCGGTGAAGTGGGGGGCGGCCTGCGCGCGGGTGTTCGCCTCGCCGGGCCCGATCTACGAGCCGGAAGGGGCTCGGCGCGACTACTGGCGGCTGGCCCGGGCCTTCTTTGCCGCCGGCTTTCGCTCCGGCGACCTGGTGCACAACACCTTCTCGTATCACTTCACGCCGGCCGGTTCGATGATGGAAACGGCGGCCCACGCACTGGGCTGCACGGTGTTTCCGGCGGGCGTCGGGCAGACCGAAATGCAGGTGGCGGCGATGCTCGACCTGCGCCCGGACGCCTACGCCGGCACGCCGTCCTTCCTGCGCATCATTCTCGACAAGGCCGACGAGCTGGGGGTGAAGATCGACAGCCTCACGAAGGCCTTTGTGTCGGGCGAGGCCTTTCCGCCCAGCCAGCGGGAGGCTTTGGCGGCCCGCGGCATCCAGGCCTACCAGGCTTACGCCACCGCCGACATCGGCCTGATTGCCTTCGAAACCCCGGCCCGCGAAGGGCTGGTGCTGGATGAGGACATCCTGCTGGAAATCGTGCGCCCAGGCACCGGCGAGCCGGTGGCGCCCGGCGAGGTGGGCGAGGTGGTGGTGACCAGCTTCAACCCCGATTACCCGCTGATCCGCTTTGGCACCGGCGATCTGTCGGCGGTTCTGCCCGGCGCTTCGCCCTGCGGCCGCAGCAACACCCGCATCAAGGGCTGGCTGGGGCGGGCCGACCAGACCACCAAGGTCAAGGGCATGTTCGTCCATCCCGGCCAGGTTGCAGCGGTGCTCAAGCGCCATCCGGATGTGGGCCGTGGCCGGCTGGTGGTGGACAACCCGGACCACAACGACCGCATGACCCTGCATTGCGAACTGGCCGCACCGGTGGAGGGGCTCGCCGAGGCCATCGCCACGTCGATCCGCGATCTGACCAAGCTGCGCGGCGAGGTGAACTTCTGCGCCCCGGGCAGCCTGGCCAACGACGGCAAGGTCATCGACGACATCCGCAAGTACGAATAAACGGTTTCACTTCAGGAGTGATGTGTTTTGACAGCGCCGGCCCCCCGGCGCTTTTTTTTTCGGGGTAGTGCATCCAAAGCCGGGGCTGGCGGGTAGTGAAAGAAGCAGCACGAAAAGCTGCATCGATTCATCAACCCATAAGCCCCCGGAGAATCATCATGAAAACCACCCCGACCTCCCTCGCTTCCCGCTTCGTTCTGCTCGCTGGTGCCGGTCTGCTGGCGGCCTGCAGCTCGATGACTTCCATGACTGCCGGCTTCAGCCAGGACAACCTGCCCGACCCTGTCAAGGTGCCGGCCGGTCACAAGATTGCCTGGGAAACCGTCGGCAGCGGCGAGATTACCTACGAGTGCCGCGACAAGGCGAATGCGCCCGGCCAGACCGAATGGGTCTTCGTCGGCCCGAAGGCGCTGCTGAAGGATCGCAGCGGCACGCCGGTGGGCAGCTACTACGGCCCGCCCGCCACCTGGGAAGCCCTGGATGGTTCAAAGTTGACCGGCACCCAGCTGGCGGTGGCCCCCTCCGGTGCCGGCAATCTGCCCTACCAGCTCGTCAAGGCCAATCCGGCCATGGGCAGTGGTGCGATGAGCGGTGTCAGCTACATTCAGCGGGTGGCCCTGAAGGGGGGCGTGGCGCCGGCCGCGGAATGTTCCGCGGCCCTCAAGGGCAAGCGCGAGACGGTGGCTTACCAGGCCGACTACATTTTCTGGAAGGCGCGCTAAGCGCTGGAGTGAGGCCCGCCGCCGTGCGGGCCTCGGGTAACATGACGGCTCCGCGCCGCCGACCCATTTTCGTGTTATCCGCCCTGAACGAATTCGACTACGAGGCCACCCTGGCCGCCTGTGCGGCCGGCGAGCACGCCGCCATGCAAGGACTCTACGAGCGGGAGGGCGCGCGCCTGCTCGGCGTGGTGCAGCGCATCGTGCGTGACCGGGCCCTGGCCGAGGACATCGTGCACGACGCCTGCGTCAATATCTGGACCCGTGCCGCCAGTTTCGACCCGACGCGGGGCTCGGCCCGGGGCTGGATCTACAGCGTGACCCGCAACCTGGCCCTCAATGCCATGCGCGACGGTAGCCGCGAGGTGGGCGTCGATGAGGACACCGCTGCCGCCCTCGATGCCCGGGCCTCCGTTGACGCCTGGCATGACATGGCCGACGCCTTTGCCTGGCAGGCCAGCGCCGGGCGCATTGAGCATTGCCTGCAGCAACTGGAGCCGGTGCGCCGCAACTGCATCCTCCACGCTTACGTGGATGGCTTTTCCCACGGAGAGATCGCCCGGCAACTCGATGCGCCGCTGGGGACGGTGAAGGCCTGGATAAAACGCAGCCTGGCTGCGCTGCGGGAGTGCATGGCATGAACACCGAGCCACAGGCCGGCATGCCGCCCGACATCCACGAACTGGCCGGCGAATACGTGCTTGGCACCCTCACGGCGGAACAGCGCCGGGCTGTCGAACTGCGCCTCGCCACGGAGGCCGATCTGCAGGCGGCGGTGCTTGCCTGGGGGGAGCGCCTGTTGCCGTTGGCTTCCCTCGCCGAGCCGGTGGTGCCTTCGCCCCGTCTGTGGAAGCGCATTGCGCGCAGTATTGACGCCCTTGCGGTGCCGGCGCGCCGGGTGATCCAGCCCAAGCCCTGGTGGCGGGACTGGCGCAGCCTGGGCCTGTGGCGCGGCCTCACTGCCGGCGGCTTTGCCACCGCCGTGATCCTGGCGGCGGTACTGGTTGAACGGACCATGGACCCGCCGCCCGCCACCCGCTTCATGGTGGTGCTGGTGGCTCCCGACGACAAGGCGCCCGGCTGGGTGGTGCAGGCCAGCGCGTCCCGGCAGATCGAGCTGATTCCGCTGGGGGTGATGGAGGTGCCTGCCGACAAGGCCCTGCAGTTCTGGACCAAGGCGGAGGGCTGGAGCGGGCCGGTCTCGCTGGGCCTGGTCACGCCCGGCCAGAGCATGAAGGTGCCGGTGGACAAGCTCCCGGCCGTGAAACCCAACCAGCTCTTCGAGTTGACCCTCGAACCGCGTACAGGCTCGCCCACCGGCAAGCCCACCGGCCCGATCCGTTACATCGGCCGCGCGGTGCAGGTCATCATGTAGCCGGGCCTGCCGGACGCCATGCAGAGTTTCCTGCTCCTGCTGCCCGACTTTGCGCTGATTGGCCTCGGCGTGGTTTTGCGGCGTTATTTCGGGCTGGCCGAGGGTTTCTGGAGCGGTGTCGAAAAGCTGGTGTACTTCGTGCTGTTTCCGGCCTTGCTCTTCAATGCGCTGGCCCGGGCGAATATCGATGTGTCGGCCATGGCGCCGTTGTTCGCGGTCGGCTTGCTCTGCATGGCGAGCGGCTTCGTGCTGGCCTTGCTCGGCAGGCCACTGATGGGCCTGGGACCGATGGCCTTTGCCTCACGGGTGCAATGCGCCTATCGCTTCAACACCTACATTGGCATCGCGGTGGCCGGCAAAGTGGCGGGAGCCACCGGCGTGGCCACCATGGGCGCCCTGTGTGGGGCGATGGTGCCCTTTGCCAACATGGCGGCAGTGGGCCTGCTGGCGCACCACGGGCAGGGGCGGCTGTGGCGGGAGTTGTCGCGCAATCCGCTGATCATTGCAACGCTGGCCGGCATGGCTTTCAACCTGGCGGGGGCGACGCTGCCCGAGCCGGTGCTTCCCTTTTTGCAGCGGCTGGCGGATGCGGCGGTGACCCTCGGCCTGCTGGCCGTGGGTGCGGCCCTGCGTGGCGGCGACAAACTGGAAGGGCGAGCAGGGGCGATCTATCTGTGCGCGCTGAAGCTGCTCGTGCTGCCGGCCATCGCCTGGAGTTTGGCGACGCTGTTCGGGCTGACCGGAGTGATATTTGCAACGGCCGTGCTGTTTGCGGCGCTGCCGAGCGCCTCGTCGGCCTATATTCTGGCCATGCGCATGGGCGGAGACGGCCCCGGCGTGGCCTGGCTGATTTCTGCGACCACGGTGGCTGCGGCAGTCACGCTGACGGGCTGGCTGGCAGCCCTGATGCGCTGGGGGCCGTGAAGGCCGGCCCCCGGGGCGGGCTTACTTGCTGTCCTTGGCCTTGCCCTTGGCGGGGGCTGCAGGTGCCGGCGCCGCGTCGGCCTGGGCCTTGGCTTGCTCGGCGGCATTCTGCATCAGGGTCCACGGCCACATGGTGTTGCCGAAGGGGTTGGGCTGGGGCACTTCGACTTCGGGCGGCTTGCCGCCTTCGGAGACGATCTTGCTCATGGCCTGCATGGTGGCGATGGTGGCACGCTGCATTTCGAGGGCCTGGGTGGCCATCTGCAGGGAGCTGAGGTTCATCTTGAGCCAGTTTTCGACCGCCTTCATGTCGGCGATGCGCTTGTCGAGCTCTTCCACATCGAGGGTTGGGGTAACCATGCCGGGCAGGCTGAAGCCCATCTTGCTCCACATGCCACGCATGAATTCCATCGGATCCTGCGCCTTGTTTTCAGTGCTCATTTTTCTCCCCCTGATCTGGATGTGACATTCACCGCCTGATAGTAACCGAAGCTCCGCAGGCCTGCATCAGACTTGGGTTTTGCGCTGCAGCAGGGCGCGCAGTTTGGCCGGGCGCACGGGCTTGTGGAGGAGCGGAATGCCGGCTTCCCTGGCGGCCTCGGCGACGGTGGCGGAGGTGTCGCCACTGAGGATGATGGCCGGTATCTGCTTGCCGAAATGTTCGCGCAGGAGCTGGATGATGGCCAGGCCATCCACCGAGCCGCCACTCTGGTAGTCGCAGACGATGATGTCCGGCCTGGTGGTGTCGTCGAGGGTGGCCAGAATGAACTCCGGAGCGGCTGCCGCGCTGACCCGGCAGCCCCAGGATTCGAGCAG
>JAOAUC010000057.1 GCA_030157785.1 Zoogloea oleivorans | reverse complement strand
GAGGAGGCGCGCGTGCCGAGGGCGGCAGACAACGATCGCCCGGTCGATCCCCGACCTCTGGAGGAAGTTGAGCTGGTGCTGGAGGAGCGTCTTGCCGGCGAGCGAGAGCGCGGCCTTGGTGGTGTAGGCGCCAGTCCATTCGAGCAGGACATCCACGCCATGGCTGCCCCAGTTCACGCCGAGGGGGTCCTTGGTGGAGTAGAAGGCGATTTTCTTGCCGTCGATGATGATGGTGTTCTCACCTTCGGTCTCCACCGGGGTGCCGAAGCGGCCATGCGTGGTGTCGTACTTGAGCAGGTGGGCGTTGGTGGCCAGGTCGCCGGCGGCGTTGATGGCAACCACTTCAAACTCGTTTTGCAGACCCTGCTCGTAAATGGCACGCAGCGTACAGCGGCCGATACGACCGAAACCATTGATGGCGACCTTGATGCTCATCGAATCTTCTCCCTAGTCTTAATCACACAAAAACAAATCCTGCGGGTGCGGCCGGAGGCCGCACTTCCGGTGGCGCGAACGAAGCCGCGTCAGGCAATGACCTTCTTCACCGCAGCGACCACCGCATCGGTGGTGATGCCGAAATACTTGAACAGCTCGCCAGCCGGGGCCGATTCGCCGAAGCGGTCGAGGCCGATGACGGCGCCTTCGAGGCCCACGTACTTGTACCAGCCGTCGGTGACGCCGGCCTCGACAGCCACGCGGGGCAGACCCTTGGGCAGCACGGCGGCGCGGTAGTCGGCGTCCTGCCGATCGAAGACGTTGGTGCAGGGCATGGACACCACGCGCACGGCGATGCCTTCATCGGCGAGCTGCTTCTGGGCGGCCGTGGCGAGGGCCACTTCTGAACCGGTCGCTATGATAACGGCTTGGGTGTGGGCGGTCTGTGAAACAGTACCGGCTTCGGACAGTACGTAGCCGCCGCGACGGATGTCGGCGGTCTGTTCGGCCGTCCGCACCTGGAAGGGCAGGTTCTGGCGCGAGAAGGCGAGGGACGAGGGGCCGTCCTGGCGTTCGATGGCCGACGCCCAGGCGACTGCCGTTTCGGTGGTGTCGCAGGGGCGCCACACGTCCATGTTGGGAATCAGGCGCAGGCTGGCGGTTTGTTCGACCGGCTGGTGGGTCGGGCCGTCCTCGCCGAGGCCGATGCTGTCGTGGGTGAACACAAATATCTGGCGGATTTTCATGAGTGCCGCCATGCGCAGGGCATTGCGGGCGTACTCGCTGAACATCAGGAAGGTGGCGGTGTAGGGAATCAGCCCGCCGTGCAGGGCCACGCCGTTGGCGATGGCGGCCATGCCGAACTCGCGCACGCCGTAATAGACGTAGTTGCCGCCGGTGGTCTTGCTGACACCCTTGGCGCCGGACCACAGCGTGAGGTTGGAGCC
>JAOAUC010000056.1 GCA_030157785.1 Zoogloea oleivorans | reverse complement strand
CCAGCTCGACGCCGGTCTGGTCGGCCTTGACGCGGATCTTGACGTTGTAATCAACGACCCGCTTGATCGGTACGAGAATCTTCATCATCTGCTTGATCCTCAGCGGGCAACCCGAACATCGCTGATCTGGACCACCGGAACAATGTCGGTGAAATTGGGCAGGTCGGCCAGGATACATTCTGCCGCCGGCCCGAAGGTTGCCTGGAATTCCGCCGGAGAATCGAACAGCAGGACGCCGATGGCCTGATAGGTCGGCGGTGCATCCGGAGCGGCACCACAAACGCCCACCTCCACGCTGGCTCCTTTGCAGGCAGCGCCCAGGAGCCCGAGTACGAAGGGCATGTGGGTATCGTTGTAGTAATCCAGGTCGAACCGGGCACCGCTGTCGGCGGGGTACATCACGCTGAGTTTGATCATTGATTTTCCTTTGTGGGCGTATTGGCCGTAGTGTCCACGACCTGGTTCATCAGGCGCACGAAGAGCGCCTTGTAGTGATTACTTTCACCGTTCAGGCTGTGGCCCGGCCGTCTCGACTTGTGCCACCAGCACCGGCACCCGGGCGTGATCGAGCACCTTGCGGGTCTGGGAGCCCAGCATCAGGGCCTGCAGGCCACGCCGCCCGTGGGACGCCATGAAGATCAGGTCGCAAGCCCGCTCCTCCGCCACCTGCAGGATGAGTTCATAGGGACGTGCGCCGGTGCGGACAAGCAGCGTGCAGGGCACGCCCTGGGCGCCGGCGAAGGCGGCCGCCTTCGCCAGGATGGCATTGGCTTCGCCAGCTGCCGCCTCGACAAAATGCCCGGGCGACAAGCTGCGCTGGAGAGCGCCTTCACCGGTGGCGCCAAAGTCCTCGCGGACGGTAAAGAAGGTGATGCTCGCACCCAGGGTGCGGGCAAAGTCGACCGCCTGGGTAACCAGCGGGGTGGCCAGTTCCGAGCCGTCGAGGGGAACGAGAAGATGTCGATACATGCGGTTTCCCCGGATTCAGTGGGCTGCCGGACGGGCCGGACGAAGCAGAAAATGCCCCAGCGCAGGCAGCAGGATCAGGGCTCCGAGCATGTTCCAGACGAACATGAAGGCGAGCAGGATGCCCATGTCGGCCTGGAACTTGATCGGCGAGAAGGCCCAGGTGGCGACAGCGATGCCGAGGGTGATGCCGGTCAGCACCACCACCTTGCCGGTGAACAGCAAGGCTCGGTAGTAGGCTTCGGAGAGGCTCATGCCGCTGCGCAGATTGGCGAGGGTGACGGTCAGCACGTAGAGGGCGTAGTCCACCCCGATGCCCACGCCGAGGGCGATCACCGGTAGCGTCGCCACCTTGACGCCAA
Organism: Zoogloea oleivorans; assembly: GCA_030157785.1. Taxonomy (GTDB): domain Bacteria; phylum Pseudomonadota; class Gammaproteobacteria; order Burkholderiales; family Rhodocyclaceae; genus Zoogloea; species Zoogloea oleivorans_A. The sequence continues at coordinate 37,730 of JAOAUC010000056.1, read as the reverse complement.
TTCCCAGGGCCACCATCAGCGCCTCGCAGAGCACCGAGGTGAGTACCAGCGGCAGCACCGCGCAGACCACTCCGCGCCAGGACCGGAAGGTGATGAAGGCCAGCACGATCACCGCCGCATAGACCAGCAGCAGCATCTGGGAATTGGCCTTCCTGACCACGATGTTGGTGGCCGCCTCGATGCCCGAGTTGCCGGCCGCCAGCAGAAAGCGGGAATCCTTGCTGTCGTGTTTGGCGGCAAAGTCCTCCACCAGTCTGACCACCGAATCCAGGGTGTCGGCCTTGTGGTCTTTCAGGTAAGCGTAGATGGTGATCAGGTCGCAGTTCTGGTTGAACAGCTCCCGCGGGGCCCGGGTAATGATGGCGTTGAGCATGTCCTGCGAGCGGGGAATCTCGTACCACTTCATGCTGCCTTCGTTGAGTCCGGCAGCGGCCCGCTTGGCCAGCGCCGCCAGGGAGTTGGTGGACTCGACGCCGGGCAATTGCTGCAACTCCCACTCCAGGGCATCGGCGAGACGCAAGACTTCATGCTGACCGCACTGGTATTCCGGCGTTTTCACCATCACCACGAAGATGTCGCTGCTCGCCGCATAGTTGGCGCTGACGTACGCGTTGTCCCGGTTGTAGCGGGAGTCCTGGCGCAGCTCCGGGGCCCCCGGGTCGAGGTCACCGATTTTCAGATCGAGGCTCACGAAGAAGCCCAGGCTGCCCAGCAGGAAAGCGACGATCAGCGCCCCGCTCGCCCAGCGACGCGTCGTGAACAGATCGAGAAACGCCCAGAAAGCATGCTTGCGATGCGTCGGGTCGGCGGCATCGGTCACCTCTGCCTTCAGGCTGCGCTGAGCGGCCCGCGGGCTGACGCCGGTGAAGGACAGCATGATCGGCAACAGCACCAGGTTGGTGAAGATCAGCACCGCCACGCCAATGCTGGCGGTTACGGCCAGATCCTGGATCACCTTGATCTGGATGATCATCAACACCGCAAAGCCCACCGCATCGGCCAGCAGCGCCGTCACACCGGCCAGGAACAGGCGCCGGAAGGTATAGCGCGCCGCCACCAGCCTGTGGGTGCCGCGCCCGATGTCCTGCATGATGCCGTTCATCTTCTGGGCGCCATGGCTCATGCCGATGGCGAAGACCAGGAAAGGCACCAGGATGGAGTACGGGTCAAGCTCGTAGCCGAGGGTCGGCAACAGACCCATCAGCCATACCACTGCCACCAGCGAGCAGGCCACCACCAGGGAGGTGCTGCGGGCACAGCGGGTGTACCAGAACAGCACCGCGGTACAGATGCCGATGGCCAGGGCGAAGAACATCAGCACCTGGCGCAGGCCATCGATCAGGTCGCCGACGACCTTTGCAAAGCCAACAATGTGGATGTCTACCGCGTCGGAACCGTACTTGGCCCGCAGGGCTTCCAGGCGCGCCGACAGCTCGGCGTAGTCGAGGGTCTGGCCGCTCTGCGGGTCCTTTTCCATGAGCGGTACGAAGACCACGCTCGACTTGAAGTTGGCCGCCACCAGTTGGCCCACCTCGCCGGAGCGCTCCACGTTGGCACGGACGCGCTCAAGGGAAGCCGCGGAGCCATCGTAGTCGTCCGGAATGACCGGACCGCCGTCCAGACCTTCCTCAGTGACGCCCGTCCACCGGGTAGCCGGCGCCCACAGTGACTTCATGTAGGGACGCTCGACACCCGGAAAGAGGAAGACTTCGTCACTGATCTTTTTCAGGGTGTCCAGATAGGCGGCCTCGAAGATCGTCCCCTGGCGCGCCTCGACAACAATGCGCACTGCATTTCCGAGGCCCGCCAGTTCGGTGCGGTTGGCGAGAAAATTGGCAATATAGGGATGATTCGTCGGAATCATCTTCTCGAAGCTCGCCCCCAGCCGCAGGTTGAGGGACTGGTAGCCCAGCGCCAAAGTAATGAGCAGGCAGACCAGGACTACCACCAGCCGGTTGTTGAAGAGCAGGCGCTCTCCGAGGGAGCCGGACTGCTGGTCAAAACCATCCAGCTCGCGGATGACCGGGTGCATGTCAGTAGACGAATGGGCGCTCACGGCCGGCCCTCCCCGGAAGGCATCGCCGGCTGGGGTGATACACCGCGAATGCCGGACAGGATGATGCGCCGATCAGCGGCCTCGACGAGACCGGTAAAAGGAAAGGCATTCACCACCGGTACTTCGCTGAAACTCTTGCCATGATCCTTGCTCAGAAACAGCTGACCGGCTTCGTTAGCCAGCACCACACCGCCATCGGCTGTCACCGTGCCAGCACTGAGGGACACCTGGGGCAGGCTGATCTGCTCCCAGCTGGCTCCCTGATCCACCGACCGGTAGGCGTTGCCACGCAAGCCATATGCGAGCAGCTCGCCCTCACGTGGCGCCAGCACGCCGAAATAGGTGCCTTTGTAGGGCGTCGCGAGCGGCTTGAAATCCGCATTCCAGTTGGCAGCCCGAAACAGGCTGCCCTGTTCCCCGGCGAGCAGGATCTGCCCCCCCGCCACCTGCACCGCATAGAGGTGGCGCCCGCCGGCGTTATCGATACGGCCCATCAGGGATGTCCAGTTGCGCCCTCCGTCGTCGGTGGCAAACAGAAGACCGTAGGCACCAGCAACCATGCCGCGCTTCTCGTCCAGGAAGTGCACGCTGAGGAAGGGCTTGTCGGGCCCCTCCTGCACGAGCCTCTGGGCATCCTGCAGGCGCCTGGGGTCCGCCGCTGCGGTGGCGCTGGCCAGTTCAGTGGCTGCCGCGGCCGTACCGTCGAACACCTTGCTCCAGCTTTCACCGCCGTCATCGGTGGTGAGAACGATGCCTCCGTGACCAACCGCCCAGCCCTTCTTCGGCGTGGCGAAGGACAGTGCGGTAAGAGAGCCGACCGCTGGCACACGCGCCTGCCGCCAATGCTGGCCGCCATCGTCGGAGAGCAGCACGATGCCCCGCTCACCCACCGACACCAGGCGCGAGCCCGCCATTGCCACAGCCAGTTGCACGGACTTCTGCGCGCGCAACATCTGCTGGGTCGGCACATCGGGCTGGCCTCCGCCCGCCGTACTGCCTGTGGCCAGGACCGGCAAGGCCACGAGGGCAGCCGCCAGCATGCTGCGCCTGAGCCCCTTGTTTTGATTCCACATGGATTTCGCCCTATCGGGAAGATGTCTGTGCGGGCCGCAAAGGCCCGCATCCTGTGCTTGGCTGGAATCAGCGCACGCCGTCGGAGGCCAGTGCGTCGCCGGTGAAGAAACGGTCAGGCTTGATCCCGACCGAACGCCAGTAGCCGCCGTTTATGCACTGCACACAGCTGAAGGTGCCCGCCTGCAGGTTGAAGACGAACACGGGGTCGGAGACCAGGGCAGGCACTTCCGGAACGGTGTAGGGGAAGACAAAGTTGGTCCGCCAGAGCTTGCCTTCCGCGTCGTAGCCATCAAGCATCGAAACGGCCCAGGTATCCTCGTCGAAGTAGAAGCGGCGCTTGGGCACGGCATGACGCTTGCCGGGAGCAAGGCTGGCCTCGACGACCCATACGCGATGCAGCTCCCAGCGGGTCTTGGCGGGATCGGGGTGATGGGGCACAAAAGCCTCATCTTCCGGCGTGTTGAAGAAGCGGTTGTTGTTGTAGGGGATGTACATCTCCTTCTTGCCAACGAGCTTCCACTCGTAACGGTCCGGTGCACCGTAGAAGCCAATCACCTCGTCAAAATAGTTGGCGCCCGAGGCGACAAAATCGGGGGTGTCGTAGGCCACCGTGGGTGCGCGACGCACGCGGCGCTGGCCTACGAGGTACTGCCACGCAGCCCGGGTCTCGGGCGCATTGACCGTGTCGCGAATGACCAGCGCCTCGCCGACCTTGAAAGTCGGTGCCTTGTTGGTAAACCGGGCCAGAAGGTAATCACCCTGCCACTTCTCGGCGCTGCCATCGGGGTAGTAGTAAGGCGCCTGGTTGTTGTTGTCTGCGGCAGTACCGAGCGTCCGACGCCCGTCTGCCGAACCGATGATGTTCTTCATGCCAAACTCGGTGGACGGCACCCTGTAATGCAGCGTGTGGTTCCAGTACACCTCGATGCCGCTCTTCGGGATGGGGAAGGGAATCCCCCCATAAACGCCCTTCACCGACTCGCCGTTGCCAACCAGCTCCCCCTTTGTCGCATTGCGGAAGGTGTTGTCCTGCACATACTGGGGAACTGCCGCGCTGCGGCGCGTTGGATACACGTCGATGTGGAAGCTCGGGTACTTCTTGAGGAGGGCCTGGGCGCCTTCGCTGAGCTTGCCGGCGTACTGGGCCATGTTGGCGGCGGTGATCTGAAACTCCGGCTTGTCCTTGGCGTAGGGGTCGGCGGGCAGGCTGTTGGGGGCGCCGGCCGGGCCTTTGGCTACGCCGCCAGTCCATGCCGGGATGGAGCCCTCCTTGTTGCCGGCGCGCTCGGCGCCAAGCGGGGTGAGCGTCGTCTTGAGCTTGGCGGCCTCATCGGCCGTTACACCCGCCCAGGCGCTGCCGGCCATGAGCATCAGCCCGATGGAGCGGACCAGGATGTGCGCGCGAGTTGGATTCATTGCTGTTGTCTCCGTATTGTTTTCAGAATGCGGTCTGCAGGGCGAAGGAGATGAAGCTGCGGTCCTTCATGACCTGGTCGAAGGACAAGGCCGAGTTGTCGGGCCTGAGTACCGAGCCGGTCGGCCCGTAGTAGCGGGTGTAGTTGAGGGCGGCCTTCCACTGCTTCTTGATGTCCGCCGAAAGGCCAATGGAGGCGTCACCGCCGTGCTCCGACAGCCCGCCGAAGTTCGATACGGCAGAGCGGCCAATGAGGCCGTAGCCGACACCGATGGGCACGGTCAGATCGACGCCGGGATAGACCTGGAAGTACTGGGGTGAGAACAGAAAGCGGATCGCTGCAGCATCCCGGGTGGTGTTGGGATCGAGGGCTTCCCGGTTGCGGGTCACGCCAGTCACCCGGTTGTAGCCGAGCTCGCCAAGCAGTTCAGCGCCCTGCCACAGCGAATTGGCATTGAAAACGCTGATCCACGACAGGTTGGCGTGAAAGGAGTTACCCAAGGGGTAGGCCGGGTTGTGGCGACCATCGGAGCTGGGGTCGGCGGTGACGATCAGGCCGGCGGTGGGCGACAGGGGCGTATCGCGGCGAACCGACACTTCGAGGGCCACGTTGGTCTCGCCAACCACCGTACTGACACTGGCGCCGTAGGTCTTGATGTCCTGCGGGTAGACCAGCTTGTAAGTCATCGAGTCCACGTTGAGCTGAACCAGCGGCACCTTGTCGTGGTAGCGGGCGGCGTACAGACCGTACTCCACGTCGCCGGACTTGTACTTCATCTGCAGGCCGCCCTGGCCCGAGTCACGGGCTGACAGATCCTTGCTGCGGGTCGCCACGGCACCGGGTCCGAGGATCAGTTGCTCGCCACCCGCATCGAGAAAATCGGCAAACGAGAAGTAGCTGCCAGAGGCCGGCAGCCGGTACTTGCGCCACTCCAGCTGGTAGTAGCCGCCGATGGACAGGGCCGGATTGACCTGGAAGCTGGCGGAGAGCTGATTGACCGGCATCATGAATTCCTTGAACTGGGAATTCGGTACGGACACGGCCTTGATTACATCAATGGGCGTTTGCGCGTTGGCAATACCGTTGCCACCGAAGAACAGGGTTTCACCGTACAGCAGGGTGTGCCGGCCGAGCCGGTAGGACACCGATGACTCCGGGGCCAGGTCCACCCGACCATAGGTGAAGGCATCCAGGAACTCGGCCTTCTGCCCATGCAGGCGGGAAGTGGCGCGGGTGAACTCACCCGCCGGAACGCTGGACGAATTGATCGCCCCGGCGCCGTTGTTGTCGTTGCCCCGGTTATAGACGTCGTCGTACCAGGCAGCACCCGACACCCGGACACCGAAAGCCTTGTACGAGGCGTCCAGTTCCGACAGGAGGTCGAGACGATTGGAAATCAGGCCCTTGCCGAAATTCCGGTCGCCATCATCCAGGTTCGGGTTGTTGGCCGTACCGGCCACGCGTCCGTCGAGCTTGTTAACCCGCCAGGCAGCGCTGTACTTGACGGTGTTGTCCCAGCGCAGCTTGACGTCCGACTCGCCCAAGTCGATCTCGGCTGCGTGGATGCCGCTGCTCATGCCGAACAGGCCACTCGCCGCAAGCATGGCGGTGGCTGCCCTGGCGCGAAACCTGGGACGCGCAGTGCGTCCGGTTTGGTGAAGCCTCATGTCTCCCTCCTTTTGTGTGGTGTTTGCCTTGGCCCGTCAGCAGCGCCGTGTCTTGTTTTGGTTGGGGTTTAGCCCCGTTCCACGGAACTGGTGACAGGTCCATTCTGTGGAGACGAGGAGAGGCCAACAATCCCGGAAAACCGTGAGCACGGCGGTGCTGCGGCGCAATACCCGTAGCGAGCAGCGGGAAGAAGACGAAAAAAACCCTGGCAGCCAAGGTGGCCGCCAGGGTCAAGTGGAGAGAGGCCGACAGGCCGGAGCCTGGATCAGCGGATAAGGTCCACCGGATCGCCAAGCACACCATGGGCCTTCAGTTCGGCCAGCATATGGCGCACCCCGACCACGTGGATTGCCGGAGCCATGCCCACAACCCTCTGCTGCCCACGCAGCAAGGTGTCGATGATGAAGGCCCCCATGGTGCCGGTTCCCACGTAACCGACGGCGACACCGGGCAGGCCGATGGAGCGGGCGCTGGTCTGGCCGCGCCCCTGGCAGGTGATCCAGGCCCGGTGAAGGTTGAAGTTCTCCCGCGGCGGCTCTCCCTGAGGGGCAATTTCCATGGCCCAACGGTTGGTTACGGCTTCCTGCTCCTCGCGGGTCTTGTCCTTGTAATTCGCCGCAAACTCCTTGGCCCGGCTGACCACCAGGTTCATCAGGGCGTTGTTGCGGAAGGTGACGAGGGTTGAGCAACTGCGGACGCGCTCATGACCCTCGAACCACACGGACTCGCCACCGCCTCCCCACGGCAGCGCGGTCTGGATTTCATGCACGCCCGGAACCGCAATCGAAATTCCCTCGATGGGCCAGGCCACGCGCTGCTGGTCGTGCAGGAAGTACTGGGGCTGGCAGCCCATGCGCATGAAGGACAGCGTCGACGAAACAGAGGGAACGCCGGCCAGGGTGTAGGCGATGTCGAGGGTATCGATGCCCGGCGTCTCCAGCACAAGCTCGGCCGCGATCATGCCCAGGTTCCACATCGCTGCAGAGGCCGGCAGCAGGCACAGGCCCTTGTCGGCAAATTTCTGCGCGTACTCTGCCTTGAGCAGGTACATCCAGTCCTGCTCGCCGGTGCAGTCGAGATAATGGCAACCGGCGGCCAGCGCGGCGTTGAGCACCGGCTTGCCCAGTTGCATATAGGGGCCAACCAGGTTGTGCACCACGGTCTTGCCCTCGAGCAGCCGTGTCAGGGCCGCTTCGTCGTGCTCGACCGCCACCACTTCGTAGTCGGCCCCCTTGAGTTCGGGCAGGGCCTGCAGTTGCTCTTCCAGGCGCTGCTTGTTGCGCCCGGCGGCGATGAAGGGAATGCCGCGCGATGCCAGCTTCCACGCCAGATGCTTGCCGGTGTAGCCACTGGCACCGTAGATCACCACTTTTGCGGAACTCATAGTCTTCTCCTTTGGATGGATGCGTTTATTCGTTTTTTTGGGATGGCTCAGACCGTCCGGGTGCTTTCCTCGCGGAAGACCTGATCGGGTTGCTGACGGAACATTTCGGCTAGAAAGCGCGTCTGGATCTTCTCGGAAGCGGTCTTGGGCAGTTCACCAACCACCTGCAGGTAGGTCGGAACCATGTTGTTTTCGAGGCGGCTACGGCACCAGCGGAACACCTCGCGGGGGTCGAAAAGACGGGGGCTCTCAGGCACCACCGCCACCACCACGTCCTTCTCGCCGGGGGCGCCGGAGGCCGCCGCCACGCCATACACCGACACATCGGCCACCGCCGGGTGCTCGGCGACGATCTTCTCGATGTAGGCCGGGTTGATGAAGTCCCCGTTATGGCGGATGCCGCCCCCCTTGCGGTACTGGTAAAACACCCAGCCGTCCGCATCCATGGTCACGACGTCGCCGGAGTGCAACCAGCCGCCGTCGGTCTTGGCGGACGAGGCATTGGGGTTATTGAAATACTCGACGGCTGCCGGCGAGCCGTCGGCAGGCCGGAACCACAGTTCCCCCGGCTCTCCCGGAGGCAGTTCGTTGCCACCGTCATCCACGACCTTGCCGATCAGCCCGGGCACGATGCGGCCGCAACTGCCGACCTGCCCCTGGCCCGGCGGATTGACGGTCATGCCGCCTTCCATCGCACCGTAGAACTCGAAGATGTCCACCTGGTAGCGGCGCGCAAAGTCTTCCCACAGGGCGGCCGGCATGCCGGCGCTGATCACCAGACGCACCGGGTTGTCGGCGTCGTCCGGGCGGCGTGGCTCGCTGTAGATGGCGGTGACCATGCCCCCCAGCAGCGAGAAGGTCGTGCAGCCGTAGCGACGGGTGATATCCCACAGGCGGGATTTGGTGAATCTACGGCTGATCACCGCCTTGAGCCCCATGCTGAGCGACGGCGCGAGGGTCACGAACTGGGCGTTGCCGTGGGTCAGGGACAGGCCGGTGTAGGGCCGATCCCCAGCCCGGTAGCCGAACACCGCCTCGCCCTGCTTCGACACGAAGCCAAAGCGCCCGTGGCGCACCACCACACCCTTGGGATCGCCGGTGGTACCGGAGGTGTACATGATCTGCATCGGCGTCGCCTCGTCACTGACAGCCACCGGCAGGTCGGGCACCGGAGCCCGCAGCACCTCCTCCATCCCCTGCAAGGCCACGGCGTAGGACGCAGGCAGGCCCCACTCCTTGCCGACCACCAGGCCAAAGATCAGGCTGGGCACCCGCCCGGCGCACTCCAGCAGCGTCGGCAGGGCGTAATCGGCAACGATGGCGCCGAGGCAGCTGGCGTCGTTGAGCATGAAGGCCAGCTTCTCGCCCCTGGTACGCGGGTCAATGGGCACCAGCACGATGCCCAGGATGGCCCCGGCAACCATGGTGTCCACGAACTCCGGATGGTTCTGCATCAGCAGGGCCACCCGGTCGCCCGCCTTGAGGCCACGCTCCCTCAAGGCGGCGGCAATGCGCTGCCCGTTGTCCCACAACTGGCGGTAAGTCCGGGTTTCCTCGGCGCCGCCATCTTCGAAGGTTAGGACCTCGAAGTCCGGGTTGGTGGCCGCCCGCAGGGCGACCAGATTCGCGATGATGTTCTCGTTCAGCATGTTGCCCTCTACGCCGCTCAGCGGGACAGGATGGTGACGATCAGCGCCGCCACACTGTCACCGACAAAGCCGCCGCCGTTCTCCGCCAGCCCGACCCGTGCGCCCTCAACCTGGCGGGGGCCGGAGCGGCCCTGCAGCTGTTCCGTCAGTTCAACGATCTGGGCCACTCCGGTGGCGCCTATGGGGTGCCCTTTGCGCAACAGGCCGCCCGAGGTGCTCACCGGAATACGCCCGCCGAGCCGGGTTGCGCCGGATGCCACCAGCGCGCCACCACCCCCCTCGGGGCACAGGCCGAGATACTCGGTGTGGATGATTTCGGAAGGTGCCGACGCGTCATGGAGCTCGACCAGACTCAAGTCCTGCGGCCCCACACCCGCCTCTTCGTAGGCCTGGGCGATGGTCGTTTCGAAGACAGTTTTCTCCCCCTCGCCGGGGCCGAAGTTCCAGCCGGTACGGAAGGCCGAGGACAGCACCCGCACCGGTTTGGCGATACCCATCTCGCGGGCCTTGCGCTCGCTGACCAGAATCACCGCGGCGGCCCCGTCGCCGATCGGCGAGCACATGGGCAGGGTCAGGGGGTAAGCAATGGCCCGGGCGGCCAGCACCTCATCGACACTGACCACGTTGCGGAACTGGGCCCGCGGGTTGAGACTGCCATGAAAGGAGTTTTTGGCCGACACAGCAGCGATCTGCTCGCGAGTGGTGCCGTACTTCTGCATGTGGGCGACGGTCATGGTGGCGTAGATATCCATGAACACGGAACGCTGACTGCCTCCTTCGCCAATGTCGGAGGCCAGTCCGACGGCACGCATCTTCTCGTCGATGCTGGCGGTCAGCTCGTCCATGCGCTCCACGTCGGCAGCGCCGGCAAAGACCGAGAAGCTGCGCGCCTTGTCTTCGTGGAAGAGCTTTTCGTAGCCGCAGGCCAGGACCACGTCGTAGGCGCCAAGGGTGACCATTGCAACGGCCTGGTTGAAGGCAGTGGAGCCGGTGGCGCAGGCATTTTCCACGTTGATCACCGGCACCCCGCCGATGCCGATTTCACGCAGCACGATCTCGCCCGGCACACACACCTGGCCGGTGATCACCGACGCTGCGGCGTTGCCCATGTAGGCGGCCTGCACGTCAGACGGGCTAAGACCGGCATCCTTGAGGGCCTGGAGAATCGCTTCGCCAGCGAGGGATTTGAGGTTGCGGTCGAGGTGACGCCCGAAGGTCGTCATGCCGACACCGGCAACAATGGCATTGGTTTTCATGGGGACTCCTGGATGGGGAAGCGGACTCAGAGGAGGTCCGGGTCGATCATGTTGAAACCGGCCTTGATCGCCAGCAGGTCGTTACAGCCGTCCTCGATCATTGAGGCACGGGCATCGCGGAAGATCTTCTCGATGGGGTATTCGCGGGTCAGGCCGTTGCCGCCGAAGATCTGGATCGCCTCACTGGCCACCTCGAAGGCGGTCTGGGTGCCGGTGATCTTGGCCGCCATGGCCGCCTGCAGGGCCGGCACCTCCGCGGTATGGTTGAACAGGCAGACCCGTCGCGCCAGCGCACGGGACGCCTCGATCTTGCGGTACATATGGAAGAGCCGCTGGGCCACCGCCTGATGGCGGATGATCGGCACACCGCCCTGCTTTCTCTGGTGGGCGTAGGCAAAGGCCATTTCGTAGGCCGAACGGGCCACACCGGTCCAGATGCAGGCCATCTGGCTGTTGGCTTCGGTATGGATGAAATACACCGCGCGCTGGTAGTCCTCGGGCCCGGCAACGATGTAGTCGGTGGACAGCTCCACGTTGTCGAAGAAGACCTCGCCTTGCGGCAAGGCCCGCTGGCCGATCTTCTCCAGGGGCTTGCCACGGGACACGCCTGGTGCATCCATCGGCACCAGCACACAGACCCCGTGAGCCGTGTCGGGGCCATTGCCGGTATCGGCAGCGCAGTACAGCACACAGACTTCGGCCAGCGGCGCATTGGAGACCCAGGCCGACTTCTGACCATTGATCACCACCTTGTCACCGCGGATGGTCGCCACACAATTGGGACGGCCATAGTTGCCGGAGGCGTGGAAGACCTGGCGACTCACGTCGAGGGAATCGCTGCCGTGGTCCGGCTCGGTGATTGCCCAGCAGCCCCGCAAAGTGTCGGGAAAACGTTCGATCAGGAACTTGCGCTGGAAGACCAGGGCCATCAGCGGCGGCAGGGAGCAGGCACCGAATATGATCGACAGGCCTCCGTCGCCCCAGCCCATTTCCTCCATCACGATGGGAAACAGGCGCCCCCGTTCCTCGGGGCTGAGTTCCATGAAGGTTGCGGGGGTGATACCCAGCTTTTGCAGTTCGGTGAGGTAGTGCCAGTAGGGCGACCCGGCAGCCACCACCTCCTCGGCACTCATGCGGTCGAGGGCCACGCCCACCGGGCGCATGACCTTCTCGGCGAAGCTATGCACGGTGCGCTGCATTTCACTTTCGAGTTCCGTCATGGCCGGATCTGCACCAAAGCCCCCCAGTCTCACCTTGGGAACCTTCGGCCAGTTGAACGGCGGCATGTCCGGACGTTCTTCGCCAACGATGAAGCTGTTTGCCGGGCTATTCATTTGTCTTCCCCTCCTTCGCGTTCTGGATGTATCGCCTTCCCCACTTCGTTCCGGCCCCCGCCGCAAGGCATGACCGGATTGCAGGACTGGAGCGATTCTGGTCCGTGGCAAAAGCGGCGAACAATCCCGGAAACCCGTGATATGTTCGGAATGAACCTGCTGTCACGATGGCAGTGCGGCGTATTTGCACGCGACCGCAGCAGGGCCGGCGGGAAGGAAGCGCCTCACCGGCCAGGAGGACGAGACATATACAAACAAACCGGGGGCTGCCTTCAATGGGCAGGACACACCGGAGTGGAGAGGCGGGCACAGCCCGTTGAGACATGGCAAATCAGAACGACAGGCCGGCAGGCATCGCCGCCCCGTCTGGCATCGCGCCTGCCGAGGTGGCACCGCGCCTCATCATCGGCAAGATCACACCGCCCCCCCAGACCGAGGATGCGATTTCGCGCCAGCGCCTGGTGGATGAAATCCTCACGGCCGGCCAGCGGGTAGTGCTGATCGTCGCCCCGCCGGGCTTTGGCAAATCCATGCTGATGGCCCAGCTCCACGAATTACTGGCGGCCAGGGGCGAAGCCACCGCATGGCTCAACCTCGATCAGCGCGACAACGATTTGGGGCGTTTCCTCTCCTATCTGAATGCGGTTGCCCTGCGCTTGGTCCCCATCCAGCAGTTGCCGTCCAGCGCTCGCAGCACTGGCCCCGGGCAGTATTTCGGCCTGCGCGCAGAGGCGACAGCGTTGATCGACGCCCTTGCCTGCTCCACACGTCCGTTTTCGCTCTTCATCGACGACGTGGAGAAAATCGACGCACCGGAAGTGATTCAACTGCTGCAGACCCTCATCGACAACCTGCAGGACGGACAGCAACTGATCATCGGCGCCCGGGGCGTGCAGCTACTCTCCACGCGTTCCCTCGAAATCCGCGGCCAGCTCCTCCGGGTCGATGCGGAACGCCTGCGCTTCGACTTGCAGGAAACCACCCAATTCGTACACAAGCAGCGTGGCTTCACCCTCGTGCAGGACGACGTCGGCACGGTACTGGAGCGCACCCACGGCTGGGCGGCGGCCCTGCGCCTGGTGGCGCTGTCCCTCAATGGCCGGCAGGACTGCACCGAATGGCTGTCTACGCTGTCGGGCAGTACCCGCAGCATCGCCGAATACCTGGCCGAGAACGTGCTGCAGCGACTGCCCGAGCACGCCTGCCAGTTTCTGATCTACTCCAGCGTCCTCGACCAGCTCAACGGCGAATTGTGTGACTCGATCCTGGAGCGCAACGACAGCGAGGAACTGCTGACCCAGTTTGAACGGACCAACCTTTTTCTCTCGCGCATCACACCGCTGCGCCCGGAGCAGAAGGCCTATCGCTTCCACTCCCTGTTCCGCGACTTCCTGCTCCAGGAATTGCAGCGCCTCGATCCCCGCGCCATCCCGGAGCTCAACCGGCGTGCCGCCCGCTGGTATGCCGCCCACCAGCGGTCCCTGCCAGCGGTCGATCATGCCCTGCTGGCCGGCGACCCGGCCCTGGCGGCAGACCTCATGGATGGCTGCGCCATGGGCTTCATCGAAGTTGCGCAAATGGAAACCGTTGCCCACTGGGCGGACAGTCTGCCAGCGGAGATTGCCGCGAGCCGGCTCAACCTGCAGCGTGCCCGAGCCTACGCGATGATTTCCCTGCACCGCTACGCCGAAGCCGAGGACGCCCTGCGCAACTGCCGCTTGGCAGCCACCGCCAACGGTACGGAAGTGCCGCTGGAGGTAAGCATTCAGGAAGCCCTCCTCCACGAATTCACTGACCGCCACGACCTCACCGCCGTCGAGATCAGCCAGTTTGCCGACCACCTGGAGCATGACGAGTCGATGTTGAGCGGCATTGCCCGCAACATCATGGCCTATCACCATATTGCTCACAGTCACTTCGATCAGGCCCGGGAAGCCCTCGCCTGCGCCAAACTGGGCAGCGAAAAGCAGCGCACAAGCGCCTGGTCGAGCACCTACACACGCTGTTTTGAAGGACTGATCGATCTGATCCACGGCAACGCCCGGGAGGCGCTGGCCCGATTCGACGTTGCCAAGAACCGGGCCAAGGGTGCCGCGGTGGGCGTCGCGGCCACTTTCATGGCCCAGGTGCTTTACGAATTCGATGACCGCCTGGGTGCCGAGAGCCTGCTCAACGAGCACCTGCGCCTGATCCGCGACGCGGCTGACGTGGACACGGTGATCATCGCCTACCGTAGTGCCGCACGCATCGCGTTCCTGAGAGGCGACAGCGCCAGGGTCGAATCCCTGCTGTCGGAGCTGGGCGACCTGGGCGACGCCCGTGGCGTGACCCGCCCCAAGGCCGCCGCCTGGCTGGAGAAGGCTCGTTTCAGCCTGCTCCGGGGCGACGGCGAATCCGCCCGGCGCTACCTCGAACTGGGGTCCGATCCCCGCATCTGGGCAGCCCACGAAGGCTTCCATCTGTTCGCCCAGGAGCTGGAAGACCCGCTGACCGCCACCGCCCGCCTGAACATCGTCCTCGGCAAGGCAGAACAGGCCATCGCCCCCCTTCAGCACGCCATCCGCGAGGCGGAAGCGGGTGGCCGCCGGCTGCGCAGAACCCACCTGCAGAACCTGCTTGGCCAGGCCCTCATCGCCAACGGTCAGCGTCAGCCGGGCCTGCGTCTGCTTGAAACGACTCTCGGCATCGCCGCTCGCAACGGCCTGGTCCGCCTGATCGCCGACGAACCATGGGCCCTGCCGGATGCCGTCAGCGAGTTGTGCCGCAACCTGCCCTCCACGCCCGACTACCTGGAACGCATCACCCTGGCCTTCGCCCCGCTCATCCAGCGCACCGACAACTTGGGCGCTATCGCACCCGCTGCAAACCTTCTGTCGCCCCGCGAGGCGGGCATCATCCGTCTCGTCGCCGACGGCCGTGCCAACAAGGAAATCGCCCGGCTGCTCGATATCTCGGAAAACACCGTGGAAAGCCACCTGCGCCGGATCAACCAGAAACTGGAAACCCACAACCGCACCCAGGCCATCAGCAAAGCACGAGAGCTGGGGCTGCTGCGCTGACCCGGAACGGCGTCCCTTTTCAGAGGCTTGCGTTCCAGCTCAAGCCGTCATCCCCTTAGCGGCTTGACCTTGCTTGCCGCCAGCCTGGCCCGCTCGCGGGCCTCTTCCACGTCGGCCCCGTTGGCCACCGCCACGCCCATGCGGCGCTTGGTGAAGGATTCCGGCTTGCCGAACAAACGGATGTCGCTGCGCGGCACGGTCAGCGCGTCGGCGACGCCTTCGAAAGCGATGCCGGCGGCTTCCATGCCACCGTAGATCACCGCCGATGCGCCCGGCTCGCGCAGGCTCACATCCACCGGCAGGCCGAGGATGGCGCGGGCATGGAGTTCGAATTCGGAAAAACGCTGGGAGCACAGGGTCACCAGCCCGGTGTCGTGGGGCCGCGGGCTGACTTCCGAGAACCACACTTCGTCGCCCTTCACAAAGAGTTCGACACCAAACAGGCCGCGTCCGCCCAGGTTGGCGGTGACGGCGCCGGCGATCTCCCGCGCGCGGGCCAGTGCGGCCGGGCGCATGCCCTGCGGTTGCCAGGATTCGACGTAGTCGCCCGACACCTGCACGTGGCCAATCGGGTCGCAGAAATAGGTTTGCACTTCACCGGCGGCATCCCTGGCACGCACGGTCAAGAGGGTGATTTCGTATTCGAAATCGACGAAGCCCTCGACGATGACCCGGCCCGAATTCACCCGCCCTCCGGCGGCTGCGTAGTCCCACGCGGTGTGCACGTCGTCCGGCCCCCGGAGCAGCGACTGGCCCTTGCCGGAGGACGACATCACCGGCTTGACGATGCACGGGTAGCCGATGGCCGGCGCACCGTCGCTGCCGTCGATGGCCGCCTGCAGCTCGGCCAGCGAGTCGGCAAAGCGGTAGGGCGAAGTGGGCAGGCCGAGCTCTTCGGCAGCCAGGCGGCGGATGCCTTCACGGTTCATGGTCAGCTTGGCGGCGCGGGCGGTGGGGATGACTTCGGCCAGGCCCTCGGCTTCGATCTCGACCAGCATGTCGGTGGCGATGGCTTCGATTTCCGGCACCACCAGGTGCGGCCTTTCCAGTTCGATCAGGGCCCGCAGAGCCGCGCCATCGGTCATCGAAATGACGTGGGAACGGTGGGCGACCTGATGACCGGGAGCATTCGGGTAGCGATCCACGGCAATCGTTTCCACGCCCAGGCGCTGCAGGGCGATGAGGACTTCCTTGCCGAGTTCGCCGGAGCCAAGCAGCATCACGCGCAGGGCCGAGGGGGAAAGAGGGGTGCCGAATTTCATGGATCGCTCCGTGTGGGGTGAGACGCGGATTATACGGACAGCCCCGCCTCTGGCGACCCGGCACTTACGGGATACGGAACCTGCCGATCTGCCGCTTCAGGTTGCCGGCAATCCCTTCGAGTTGGTGGGCTGTGGTGGCCGTGCCGCGGATGGATTCAGTGGTTTCCTCGACCATGCCGGCAATCTGCTCGACCCGCTGGGCAATGGAGGTGCTGGCGGCGCTTTGCTCGCGGGTCGCATCGGCCACCTCGCCCACCCGTTCCAGGGTGCGGCGGGCGCCGCTCTCGATGGACTGCAGCAACTCGGTGGCCGATCCGGCCAGCTCCACCCCTTCCTGCACCTCGGGCAAGGCGGCGTTCATGGCGTCGACGGCACCCACGGTGTCGTGCTGGATGCCGACGATCATTTGCTCGATTTCGGTGGTGGCCAACGAAGTACGTTCCGCCAGTTTGCGAACTTCATCGGCAACCACCGCAAAGCCCCGCCCCTGCTCGCCGGCGCGAGCCGCCTCGATGGCCGCGTTGAGGGCCAGCAGATTGGTCTGGCCGGCGATTTCCTTGATCACATTGGCAATCGACGAGACCTGCCGGGCCCGCTCTTCGAGGGCATGGATGCGGCCCGACGCATCGGACACGGTGCGGGAAATCTTCTGGATCGACTGGGCCGCCAGTTGCACACGGGTGGTGCCGAGCCCGGCGAGCTGGACCGCCTCGCTGGAATCCACCGAGGTGTCGCGGGCGCTGTCGGAAATGTGGCTGGAGCTGACGGTCAGCTCCTCTATGGCCGCTGCCATGGCGGAGGTGGCATCGGACTGGCGTTCTGCCGCACCGGAAATATCCTCCGACACCGTAGCGATCAGCGTGGCGTTGCTGACCAGCTTGTCGGCGTCGCTGTTGATTTCGCGGACCAGCTGGCGCAGGGCCTCCACCATCATCCCGGTAGCGTGGAGCAGGCTGCCGGCCGGGGCCTGGCGGACATCCGCCGTCAGGTCGCCGGCGGCAACGCGCTGCATCACCGCCGCCGCTTCGGACGGCTCACCGCCCAACTCGCGCAAAATGCCGGCCCCCAGACGCCAGCCGAAAAAGCTCAGCAAGGCCAACAAGACGGCCGAAATGCCGCCGAAGATCCACGCAATCGACTGGTAGGCCTTGTCGATGTCATCGACAAAAACCCCCGTCCCGACCATCAGGTTCCAGGGCGCGAAGGCCGCCGCGTAGGCAAGCTTGGGCTCGGGCGGCAGCTCCTTGCTGCGGTCCCACATGAAGTCCACGAAGCCGCCACCCTTGCCCGCGGCCGCAGCCAGTTCGCGAATCAGCAGCTTGCCCTTGGCATCCTTCAGGTCCCATTTGCTCTGGCCCTCGAAATCGGGCTTGATGGGGTGCATGAAGGTCAGCCCTTCCATGCTGTAAATGAAGAAGTACTCGTTGCCGCTATAGCGCACGCCCCGCAGGGCTTCCCGGGCGGCACGGCGGGCGTCCTCCTCGGACAGTTTTCCGTCGGTGGCCTGGGTGTGGAAATGCTTGAGCACGCTCACAGCACTCTCGACCTGGCTCTTGAGTTTGTCCTTGCGGTCTTCCAGCATGGTCGTCTTGAGCTGGAACAGGGCTGTCAGGCACAGGCACAGCAGGCCAGCCAGGGTCAGGCCGACCAGCAGCTGGATGCGCGTCGAAACGCGCAGGGGGTTCGCGGTGCTCATGGGGTTCTTCTCCGGGGCGAATTTGAACCGCGCCAGGCCCTTCGCCTGTTTCGTCGGTTATTGGGGCATTACGACGACATCCACCTTCAACTTCAATTACATTTTTGAATCGCCGGATTTGCCGAATCTCAGGCAAAAGCGTCTGATTCGTACCGGGGGGCGTCCCGCATTACAATGCGCCCCCTGCCGAACAGGAAGCCAGCCATGCCGATCCACCTCCTGCCTGACCACCTCATCAACCAGATCGCCGCCGGCGAGGTGGTCGAGCGGCCCGCCTCAGTGCTCAAGGAAGTGCTCGAAAACGCCATGGACGCTGGCTCGACGGCCGTCGAGGTGCAACTGGAGCAAGGCGGCGTGCGACGCATCCGCGTGGCCGACGACGGCTGTGGCATTCCCAAGGATGAACTGCCGCTGGCGCTCGAACGTCACGCCACCAGCAAGATCGCCAGCCTCGACGACCTGGAACACGTGGGCACCATGGGCTTCCGGGGCGAGGCACTGGCCGCCATTGCCGCCGTGTCGCGCATGAGCATCACCAGCCGCTTCGACACTGAACCCCACGCCTGGCGCATCGACGCCGACCCGCGCGAACTCGCCCCGGCGGCCCTCAACCACGGCTCGGTGGTAGACGTGGCCGACCTCTATTTCAACACCCCGGCGCGGCGCAAATTCCTGAAAAGCGAAGGCACCGAGTTCGCGCATTGCGACGATGTCTTCCGCCGCGTCGCCCTGGCCCGCCCGGACGTGGCCCTGCAACTGAGCCACAACGGCCGGGTCAGCCACCGCCTGCCCTCCGGCACCAAGGAAGCGCGGGTGCGCGCCCTGCTCGGCGACGACTTTCTCGCCGCCGCCCGTTTCGTCGAGGCCGAATCCGGCCTGATCCGCCTCTCCGGCTACGCCTCGTTGCCGGCCTATTCGCGCAGCAGCCGCGACGCCCAGTTCTTCTACGTGAATGGCCGTTTCGTGCGCGACAAGCTGGTCACCCACGCCATCCGCGAAGCCTACGCCGACATCCTCCACGGCAGCCGCCACCCGGCCTACGTGCTGTTCCTCGAACTCGACCCCTTCGGCGTGGATGTGAACGTGCACCCGGCCAAGATCGAAGTCCGCTTCCGGGACTCGCGCGCCGTGCACCAGTTCGTCTATCACGCCATCCACCGCGCGCTGGCCGCATCGGGTGCAGGCGCCGTGGGCAGCCCGGCCGCCGAAGCCGACGCGACGCAAGGCGCGGAAAGCCCGGCGCCCGCCAGCCACGCCCCCCAGCAAACCTATTTCCACCAACCACCCCAGCAGGGGCGGCTCGCCATGGAGCCCGCCTCCCGCGCCTACTTCGACTTCGCCGCCTCGGCCCGGCCGGAACCCGCCGCCGGCTTCTCGGCCACCGCCTTCGCGCCGCGTCCGGGCGCCGCGGCCTCCGGCGGCATGGCGGCGCCCGCGCTCCCCGCAAGCGATCTGGCCCCGCCCCTCGGCTATGCCGTGGCCCAGCTACACGGCGTCTACATCCTGGCCCAGAACGAAGCCGGCCTGATCCTGGTGGACATGCACGCCGCCCACGAGCGCATTCTTTACGAGCGCCTCAAGACCCTCCTCGACGGCACGCCCGGCGTGCAGCGCCTGCTGATTCCGGCCGTTTTCGGGGTTGGCGCCAAGGACATGGCCAGCGCCGAAGAGCACGCGGGGCTCCTCGAACGCATGGGTTTCGAGATCGCCCCCGCCGGCCCGCAGGAACTCGCCGTACGCAGCGTGCCCGCCCTGCTGGCCTCCGCCCAGGTCAGCGAACTGGTGCGCGCGCTGCTGTCCGAGCTGCGCGATTACCCCAGCACCGAAGTCATCACCGCGCGCCGCAACGAACTGCTCGCCACCATGGCCTGCCACGGCGCCGTGCGCGCCAACCGCAGCCTGACAGTTCCCGAGATGAACGCGCTGCTGCGCGAGATGGAAGCCACCGAGCGGGCCGACCAGTGCAACCACGGCCGCCCCACGTGGACTGCCCTGACCATGACCGACCTGGACCGACTCTTCCTGCGCGGCCGCTAAGCCCTGTAATGCCGGTGGAACATGCTTCGTGACTTATTCGGCGGATCGGCGCCCAGTGCCTCAAGGCCCTTAATACAAACTGTATAAACTGCGTCCTCGCTGACCGGAAGGGCCGGAAGAACTGGAGTTTTGACAGATGTCCACACGTGACGGGTTCGCCCGACAAAGCCGCATCGACGGCCTCACTCTCGCGATTCTCCTGCTGGTTGCCGCGGGAATCCGGATCTGGCTTTTTTTCGGGCTGACCGGATCGGACGACTCCGTCTACAGCAAACGCGGGCTGGAGATCGTGCACGGCCTGTGGCTCGAGTCCGACTATGTCGGCGACCTGCGCTACGGCATGAATCTGCCCATTGCCGCCGCCGTACAGCTTTTCGGCGCGAATGAAGCGGCGCTGGCAGCCTGGGGCTTTGTCTGCTCGCTGGCCGAAATTGCCATCGTCTATGTATTCGCGGAACGGATCTGGGGCAAGCGGGTTGCCGTGCTGGCCAGCCTGATCCTGGCCACCCTGCCGATCCACGTCAGCTCGGCCAGCAACATGTGGGCAGACGCACCGTTCTCGGTCTTCCTGACCAGCGCCGTCGTGCTGCTCTACTGCGGCGCCCGCTCGACAACGCCCGGCCTGCTGATCGCTGCCGGCCTGGCCTGCGGCTTTGCGGGCTGGATCAAGCCCGAACCGACGGTCGTCTTCGGCCTGGCCTTCGTCATCATGGCACTGCTTTACGTGCCGGAGCGCCGACGCATCGCCTGGCTGTTTGTCGGCATGCTCATCGCGGCGGTCCCGAATCTGCTGCTCTTCAGCTGGGCCTTCGGCGACCCGCTCTACTACCTTCACGCCGGCTCCCGCAACCTCAGCGCCAACTTCATCCAGAACGCCTCGCCGTGGGGCGAGCACGCCGGCAGCTTCTACTTCCGGCTGCTCTTTCTAGACGGCCGCTCGTTCTGGCTTGCACCGGTCGTCGCGCTCGCCGGCATCTTCGCTGCGTCGCTCAGGGGCAAGGCCGGAGAACTGCACGGAGGGCGCTTCACCGTGCTGTGGGCAGTTCTGCTGCTCGGCTTCTTCTCCTTCTTCATCTATTCCCTGTCGCCGGTACGCCTGATCCCCAAGCAACAGAATTACGCCCTGATCTTCGCCGCCCCGATTGCCCTGCTGGCCGCCATCGCTCTGGCCCGGCTAGGCAGGCTTGCCATGCTGCTGACGATGCTGCTGGTATGCAGCGGCGGGCTGGTGCTGACGGTACTGGACGGCTACGGGCGCCACCTGCACGGCGAAAGCAACCAGGCCGCGATCCGCTTCGCCCGCGCCCACGAATCCGCGATGGTGTTTTCGATCCGCCAGTCTTCCGAGCTGAACCGGGTGCTGATGCTGATGGACAGGGAGCCCGCAGGCAGCAACCTGCGGCCCATGTCACAGCTCCTTGATTCGCTCCAGGCCGGGGCGCTGCCGGCAGACCAAGCCGTGTTTCTGGCCTATCACCCCGACTGGCCCGAGGCCAACGGCAAACTCGCCGGGCTCTTCAAGGGGGCTTCCGCCGACTGCCTGCAGCGAGTTGCGGAAGTGGTTGGCCAGCCCAACACGACCGAACGGTGGGTCATGCACCTGCTTGCCGCCCTCCGCGCCGTGGTACCGGCAAAGGTGGATCACCAACTGCGCTTTACCGACAAGCTGATGACCCCCATTCCCGTGAGCTTTTATGCCGTCGACACGGCCTGCCTGCGCCAGGCAGCGACACCCCGGCCGGGGTCCTAGACCACTTCGCAGGCCTGCGGCCACAGCAGGCTGGCGCCCATGCGCCTGAGCTTGCCGGCGATGGCCGACGCCAGCAGCGGCCGGTCGAAGCGGTATCCCTGGAATTCATCGCAGCCCAGATCGCGCAGCAGCGTGTGCTGCAGGGCGGTCTCGACGCCCTCGGCCACCACCTCGAGCCCCAGGCTGTGGCCCAGGCTGATGATGGCGCGGGAAAACAGGAAATCCTCTGACTCCGGCCCCAGCCCGTCCACAAAAGACTTGTCGATCTTGATCACATCGATCGGCAGACTCTTCAGGTAGGCCAGGCTCGAATAGCCCGTTCCAAAATCATCCACCGCCACCGTGAGGCCCCGGGCCTTCAGGCTACCAAGAGCGGCAATCATGTGCTTCGGATCGGCCATCAGCTGGGTTTCGGTGATTTCCAGTTCGATGCAGCGATGCGGCAAACCATGCCGGTCGAGAATGCCGAAGAGTCGCTCGGCAAACTTTCCGTCGCGAAACAGCTGCACCGAGCAATTGATGGCCACCCGCGGACAGGGCAGGTCCGCCTGTCGCCACACGCCAAGCTGGCTCGCCACCGATTCGATCACGAAATCGGTGATCGGCACGATGAGGCCGGTCTCCTCGGCAATCGGAATGAAGCGCACCGGCGAAATCGCCCCGAACTCGGCGCTCTGCCAGCGCAGCAAGGCCTCCAGCGCCCGCAGCTCGCCGTTGCGCCCGAGCCGGGGCTGGTAAACCAGCGACAGCTCCTTACGCTCGATGGCGCTGCGCAAGGCCATTTCCAGTTCCAGGCGCTCGGTGGCATTGGCGCCGATTTCCGGCGTGAAGCGATGCACCCGCGCCCGCCCGGCCGCCTTGGCCGCGTACATGGCCGCATCGGCCTGCTGGAGCAGGTGCGGCAGATCCCGGGCGTCGTCAGGAAAGTGCGCAATGCCGATGCTGGACGTCACGGTGACCTCCTGCTCGCCAAGCAGGATCGGCCGGGAAATGGACTCCTGGACGCGGGCCAGCACCGCTTCCAGATTGCCGTCGCGGGCGCCGGCCTCGAGCATCAGCACGAACTCGTCACCACCGTAGCGCGCCAGCACATCCGTCGCCCGCAGGCACTGGGACAGGCGGTGCGACACGGCCAGCAGCAGCTTGTCGCCGTAAAGGTGGCCAAGGGAATCGTTGATGACCTTGAAGTTGTCGAGATCGATGAAGGCGATGACCAGGCCCTCGCCGCGTCTTTCGGCGCGCCGCGCGCTCTCCTCGAATCGTTCGGCGAAACTGCTGCGGTTGAACAATCCGGTGAGCTGGTCCCGCGTGGCCTGGTGGCGCAAGCGGCTCTCGGCCTCGCGCTGGGCTGTGATGTCGCGCACCGAGCCTTCGTAGTACAGGAAATTCCCGTCCAGGTCGCACACCCGGTGGGCGCTCTCCGAGATCCAGACAATGCTGCCGTCCCGTCGGCGCACCGCCGAAACGAAGTCGCGCACCTCGCTATCGGCCTGCATGCGGGCGGTGAACTCATTGCGCCGATCCGGATCCACATACAACTGCCGGCTGACGTTGCGCAGCTCGGCAATCAACTGGGCCGGCGAGGCGTAGCCGTAGATTGTCGCCAGCGCCGGGTTGGCCGCCAGGTAGAGCCCGTCGACGGAGGTCTGGAAGAGCCCTTCGCTCCCCGAATCGAAAATGCTCCGGTAGCGCAGTTCGGCATCGGCTAGCTGCTGCTGGGCACTGACTTCGGCGGTGATGTCCTTGATCTGGGCCTCGGTGTAGAAGGCCCCGTCGTCACCACGCCGCCCGGCTCCCTGCTCGCTCACCCAGCGCACGCTGCCGTTGCGGTGGGTGATCCGGTAATCCACCCGGTAGCGCCCCTCCGCCTCGGCAGCCTCGAGCACGTGGGCCATCAGCGACGCGCGATCGTCGGGCAGCACAAGACTGCAGAAGAAAGAGCCGTCGCCCCGGGTCAGCGCCGTCGCCGGCCAGCCGCACAGGGCCTCGGCGCCCTCGCCCGCATACAGCAGGCTGCGCGCATCACCACTTTCCAGCAGACGACCCTGGATCGGCATGCCGTCGAGGGCGGCCAGCACCCTTTCGGCCAGGGACGGTGCCTCGTCCGCCACCGCGGGAAGCATGACCAAGTTGCCTGTTGCGCTACTCATTGCCTGTTTACTCCGACGGCGTCCGCCAGATCGGCGCCCATGCGCTCGATCCAGGCAAACACCGTTTCAATCGATTCAGTCGCGGTCACATAAAAAGCGGCAACGGGGTGCTCCACCCGCTCCCGCAGAAATCCGGCCCGCACAATATGGATCAGGCCTTCCGTCGCGGTGCGCGCCACCAGCGCCTCGACCGGGGGCGAAACACCCCGGTAGCGCTGATAGGCCGTCACCAGCAAGGCCTGCGCCGACGAACACAGGAACAACAGGCGCGTCCGCTTGAAGGGCGGGCAATACCCCTGGGCCGCCACGCCACAGCACATGCCCCGGATCTGCCCGAGGCATTCGGCCAGCGCGGGCAACTGGCGGGCATAGTCGGAAACCAGACAGTCCTGCTCCCGATCAAGCCCGGGCCACCGTTCGGCAAACAGGGCGATCCGCCCGAGGATCTTCTCGATCAGGCGGCAATGCCGCAGAAACACCCTCTCTGCCGACAACACGTCGCCCATCGCCAGCAGCCCTTGCCAGTCGGCCTCGATCTCACCAACAAAGGCCCGCTCGTCGCGGCCGACCACCATGGCAGGACACGCCCCCAGGGCCACATGGAGCGCATCGACAAGCCCATCGCGCGCGCCGGGATGATCCGCGTCGGTATGCGGCCAGCCGGCGCACAGGGCCCGGTGGCGCTGCACAAGGCGAAGAATGCCGAGCAGGCAGTCGGTAAAACGGTGCGCCGACAGAAACTGGCGGAAATCCGGCGGGACCGCGTGAAGGGCACACCCCATCATCCGGCCCGTCCGGGTGAGCCGGAAAAGTCAGGGGCAAATCCGCGCCAACGCCGGTCTGCAGATCGATGCGGGATCATGGAATCTCTCTGTTGAAGTGATGGTGATTGTGCACTGCAACTACGGAGGGGCGCCCTCAATCTTTAGCGAAGAATTCACACAATGAAACATAAATCCACATCGGATTTTGCTCAATGCATTATTTCCAATCGTCCCCGCCGACCCGCCATGCACCTGACAAGCTGCAGCGGCAGAGGAAAGGAACCGGCTCCGCTCGCCTTTCCTTGCCGACTTGATCCTTCAGCCCGGATAATGGAAGGTTAAACAGGTACAAACCCATCTTTCCCGTGAAACTCGAACGCATCCTCCAGAATCAGGGCTTCGGCAGCCGTCGCCAGTGCCGCCAGCTAGTTGAACTCGGCGAAGTCCGCATCGCCGGCGAAGTCATGGACAACCCCGGCGCCGAGATCGCCACCGCCGGCCTTGTTTTCGAGGTGGAAGACGAAAACTGGACCTATCGGGAAAAGACCTACGTGGCCCTCTACAAGCCGGCCGGCTACGAGTGTTCCCACGAGCCCAAGCACCATCGCAGCGTGTATTCGCTGCTGCCCTACCAACTGGTGGCCCGCGATGTGCAAAGCGTCGGACGGCTGGACGTGGACACCACCGGGCTGCTGCTGTTTTCCGACGACGGGGCCTTCATCCATAACCTGTCGTCCCCGAAGAAGCACGTTCCCAAGACCTACCGGGCCGAGCTGGCCGAAGATGGCACCGAAGCCCTTGTGCAACAACTGCTCGACGGCGTCGACCTGATCGAAGAACCCCAGCCGGTGCGCGCCCTCACCGCCCGCCTGCTGGCCGAACGAACACTGGAACTCAGTGTCGACCTCGGCAAATACCATGTCGTCAAACGCATGATCGCCGCTGCCGGCAACCACGTGGAGCAGCTCCACCGCAGCGGCTTCGGCGGGCTGACCCTGGGTCAGCCGCCGCTGGCCGACCTGGCCGAAGGCGACTGGGTTTACCTCGAAGCGGCCGACCTCCAACAATTGCATCCCGCCGCCTGAAAGGGCCGATCATGACCGACACCCCCCGCCGCCGCCCGCCCGTAGCCACCAAGACGGGCACCCTGAGCATCAAGCCGCGCAGCGCCGCGCCCGAGGCAGCCGGCTCCGGCCGCCCCGACACCAAGGAATGGCGCAAGCCCGTCTCCGGCAGCCCCAACCGCAACCGGGGCAAGGCTTCCTTCCCCGAGCAGGCCAACGCCGAACCGGAACGCCGCGCCCGCACGCCTCGTGACGACAGCGCCCCGCGCAGCCGCGATGATCGCCCCCGCGACGAACGCCCGCAGGGTGACCGCCCTCCGCGTCCTTTCGGTGACCGCCCGCCGCGTCCTTTCGGTGATCGCCCGCCGCGCGCCGGTGACGAGCGCCCGGCCCGCCCGGCTGGCGACCGCCCCCCGCGCCCCTTCGGTGACCGGCCGCCCCGCGCCGG
The DNA here is from genome assembly GCA_030157785.1 of Zoogloea oleivorans. Lineage (GTDB taxonomy): Bacteria > Pseudomonadota > Gammaproteobacteria > Burkholderiales > Rhodocyclaceae > Zoogloea > Zoogloea oleivorans_A. The sequence goes on along the minus strand of JAOAUC010000056.1, from coordinate 11,664 downwards.
CGACGAGCGCCCCGCCCGCCCCTACGGCGACCGTCCGCCACGTCCGGCCGGTGATCGTCCGCCCCGACCCGATTTCGCCAAACCGGACGCCGACGCCCGCCCGCCGCGTCACGAGCGCAAGAAATGGACCGGTGAACCGCGCCCGCCCATCGAACCCTCGCCGCTCCGCGATGACGGCTCGATCCGCCTCTCCAAGCGCATGACCGAGCTCGGCCTGTGCTCGCGCCGCGAAGCCGATGAATACATCGAAAAAGGCTGGGTCCGCGTCGATGGCGAAGTCGTCAGCGAACTGGGCTCCCGCGTCAAACCCGGTCAGGCCGTCGAACTCGATCGCCGTGGCCAGACCGCCCAGGACGGCCGCGTCACCTTCATCCTCAACAAGCCGGTCGGCTACGTCTCCGGCCAGGCCGAAGACGGCTACGAGCCCGCCAGCGTGCTGCTGGTGCCGGACAACCGCTGGACCGAAGACCCCAATCCGACCCGCTACCTGCGCACCCACCAACGCGGCCTGGCCCCCGCCGGCCGGCTCGACATCGACTCCGTCGGCCTGCTGGTGTTCACCCAGGACGGGCGCATTGCCCGTGCGCTGGTCGGCGACGACTCCAAGATCGAAAAGGAATACCACGTGCGCGTCGAAGGCACCGTGGACGCCGCCGGCCTGGCCCTGCTCAACCACGGACTGTCCCTCGACGGCCAGGCCCTGCGCCCGGCCAAGGTCAGCTGGCTCAACGAAGACCAGTTGCGCTTCGTGCTGCGTGAGGGCAAGAAGCGCCAGATCCGCCGCATGTGCGAAATGGTCGGCCTCAAGGTCGTCGGCCTCAAGCGCGTGCGCATCGGGCGCATCATGCTCGGCCACCTGCCGCCGGGCCAGTGGCGCTACCTCGGGCCGGACGAGGTGTTCTGAGCCGGTCCACGGGTATTTACATTTAATACTTGCAGCGTGACATGCCCCCGGCAAGCCGGGGCTCTCGCGGGTAGAATCGGGACGACACGCTGCGGGCATCCGCGCAGCTTGTCGTCCCGAGCCACTTCTACCTCCGCCCATGACGCTCCTGCCCGCCGCCCTGCGCCGCCTCGCCTTCCTTTTTGTACTCGGCCTCTTTCCGGCACTCGCCCTGGCTGCGCTCAACGAGACCTACGAAGGCCTGCTGATTCCCGACACCTTCGAGACGCCGATTCCCATCACCGTCGAGATCCGGGAACTGAGCGGCCTGCTGGTCGGTCACGTCAAGACCGGCCCGCCCATGGCCGCCTCGGCCCCCATTGCCGGCGGTGAAAACGAATACGGCAAATGCAACATCCGGGTGCCGCTCCCCTCCGGTATCGTCCTCAAACTCGCCGGCACCTGCCTGTCGAACGTTTTCGAAGGCCGCTACACGCTCCTCAACCGCCAGGAAGGCAAACCCAAGGGCAGCTTCCGCCTGATGCGCAAAGAAACCGGCAAACGCGACAGCGGCGACCGAAAATCCAGCCCCGCTGCCGCCCTGCAGCCAACGTCCTCCCTCACCGAATGCATCAAGACCAACACCCGGTGCCTGCTGAGCTGCCCCCGGGGCGACTACAACACGGAGTTCCTGTGCTCCAACCGCTGCCGCCACAAGTTCCAGAGCTGCAAGGGCAAGAACAACCAGCCGCCACCCCCGCTCACCGAAGCCCCCGCGACCGAACAGCCCTGACAACACGCCTTCAAGTCATAACGCTCAAACAAGCGTCGACACATGCCGTAAGATTATCGATGCGCATGGTATGTGACCCGGAGGAGAAGACGTGATCGAGGGAAGCGACGAAATACTGTTCTGCGAAGAAACGCCCGACGCCCCCTCATCCCAGCGCGGCTGGCGCGTACTGATTGTCGACGATGAAATCGACGTCCATCAGACTACCGTCTTTGCCATGCGTGGTCTGCAGGTACTCGGCCGCCCCATCGAATTCCTCCACGCCTACAGCGCCGCCGAAGCCCGCACGGTACTGATCGCCGAAAAGGACATCGCCGTCACGCTCCTCGATGTGGTGATGGAAGACGTGGATGCAGGCCTCAGCCTGGTCCGCAACATCCGCGAGACCCTCGGGCTGCACGAGTTGCGCATCGTCCTGCGTACCGGCCAGCCCGGCTACGCGCCCGAAATGGACATCATCCGCGACTACGACATCAACGACTACAAGACCAAGTCCGAGCTCACCCGCATCAAGCTGTACACCACCCTCACCGCGGCAATCCGTTCCTACAACCAACTCCACACCATCGCGGCGAGCCGGCGCGGGCTCGACCTGATCGTCCGCGGCAGCGCCAAGCTGATGGCCGAGCGCGGCATCAACGAATTCGCCAGTGGCGTCATCACGCAGATCACCGGCCTCCTCGGCTTGCCGCCGGAAGGGCTGATCATCGCCCGCCGCAACGACAGCGAGCCGCTCAGCACCGACAGCCTGCGCATCGTAGCCGCCGCCGGCCGCTACGCCGGGCTGCTCAATCAGCCACTGACTTGCGTCGACGACGCAGAGGCCCGCGAACTGCTGATGCGCTGCCTGTCGGAAGAATCCAGCGTCTTCGGCGCCAGCCGCACGGCACTGCTGTTGGGCTCCAGCGTCGGCATCGTGATGGCCGCCTACCTGGACAGTGCCGACCCCATCGGCGAGACAGACCGCCAACTCATCGAAGTCTTCTGCAGCAACATTGCGGTTTGCCTCGAGAACCTCGATCTGTTCTCCCAGCTCAGCGTGTCGGCCTATGTGGACCCGCTGCTCAAACTGCCGAACCGGACACGCCTGGTGCAGGAGATCGATCACCGCAAGCGCAAGATCGGTGGCGAGGAAGAAATCCTGATTCTCCTCGACCTCGATCACTTCTCCGAAACCAACGAGGCCCTCGGCCATCACTATGGCGACCGCATCCTGCGCGCCGTGGGCGCCCGCCTCAGCGAACGCTTTGCCAGCCCGGTGCTGGTAGCCCGCGTGCATGGCGACACCTTCGGCCTGCTCGGCCCCTTGAGCCGCCTCAAGTACCATGACGTCACCGAACTGTTCCAGGAACCCTTCGACCTCGACGACTCCGAACAGATGATCTCTGCCACCTTCGGCAGCGTGCTCATATTCGAGTCGGCCGGCGACGGGTCCGAAACCATCAAGTGCGCCAGCATCGCGCTCAAGCGCGCCAAGGCCAACGGCCGCGGCAGCGTCGCCCGCTACGACCGCGAAATGGGCATCGAGGTACAAGAGCGGGTCCGGCTGCTGCGCAACCTGCGCAGCGCCTTCCAGCACGACCGCCTGTTCCTCTGCTACCAGCCCCAGATCGAGCTGGCCACCGGCCGCATCATCGGCGCCGAAGCACTGATCCGCTGGAAGACCGAAAGCGGCGAACTGATTCCCCCCGACCGCTTCATCGCCATCGCCGAATACTCCGGCCTGATCGTCGACATCGGCCAGTGGGTGCTGCGCAACGCCTGCCACCGCCAGACCTGCCTCGAGAAGGCCGGCTTTACCGGTTTCCGGATGGCGGTCAACGTCTCCATCGCCCAGTTCCGTCACCCGCAGTTCATCGACGTGCTGAAGCAGGCCCTCGCCGACACGGAGATCAATCCGGCGCAACTGGAACTGGAAATCACCGAGTCCATGGCCATGCTCGAGCCCGACTACGTGATCGGCGTGATCCGCACGGTCAAGACACTGGGCGTCAGCGTGGCAGTGGACGACTTTGGCACCGGCTTCTCGTCCCTGTCGTACCTGCAGCGACTGGACGTGGACCGCTTGAAGATCGACCGGGGTTTTGTGAACGCCATCCGCAGCCCCGGCCAGACCACCGAGTGCATCGCCCAGACCGTCATCCAGCTAGGCCGCAACCTGGGCTTGACGGTCATTGCCGAAGGCGTCGAAACCGAAGCCCAGGCCCGGTTGCTCAAGCAGATGGGCTGCCACGAAGCCCAGGGCTACCTCTTCGCCCGTCCCATGGACAGCGCCGACCTGACGCCGTGGCTGGAAGCCCGGCGCGACACCGGCTGCCCGGTGGACGACTGAATCAGCGAACGCCACCGAAACCTCACCGTGCCTACTCCCCGCGCAGGCATCCTCCAGCGTGCGCTACGCTGCATTCAGGCCGCAGCCCTTGGCCTGCTGCTGGGCCTTGCCGGCAACCTTGCCCAGGCTGCCGGACTGGTCCGCCTGGCCACCATCGAGCGCGAACCCTACGCCGGGCCGGGTCTGCCGGATCAGGGCTACGTGCCCGAACTGGTCCGCGCGGCGTTTTCGCGCAGCGGCTATCGGGTGGAAATCGCCTTCTACCCAGCCAGCCGGGCCCGCAGCCTGGCCGAAAGCGGTGACGTGGACGGCTGGATGCCTGTCTATGCCGACCCAGCCCTGGCCGACAACTTCATCCTGTCGGCCCCCTTTCCGGGCGACCACCTGGGTCTGCTGAAGCGCAAGGATTCGGCCATCCGCCTCGGCAAGGAGGCCGCACGCAATCCGCTTGTCGCCCTCGACGCCCTGTCCCGCTACCGTTTCGGCGCCACCCGCGGCACCCTGCCCGCCCCCGCCGCCGAAGCCACCGCAAGGCTGCACCCGGAACTGGTCACCCTGGACGTGCAGAACCTCGACAAGCTGGCCTACGGGCGCATCGACGCGGCGATCATCGACAAATACGTGGCGGCCGACCTCCTGGCCACCCGGCGCCCGTACTTCATCGGCAAACTCGAATTCCTCACCCCGCCCCTGTTCTCCAGCCCCTTCCACCTGGCCTTCCCGCTCAAGCAGGCCCGCCACATCGAATTGCGCCAGGCTTTCAACGATGGTCTCAAGGCCCTCGAAAAGGACGGCGGTCTGGTGCGCATCCTGTCGCGCCACGGCCTCGCCGCCCCCTCGCCGCCGAGCGGCGGGCGCACGCGGCTGACCATCGGCACCGTCAACAACCGCGAGATGCAGGTCATGCAGCGCCTCTCCCGCAAGTTCGAACAGGCCCACCCCGACATCGAGCTCGAGTGGCGTGTGCTCGAAGAGAACATCCTGCGCCGGCGCACCCTCAGCGACCTGGCCATTGCCGACGGCCAGTTCGACGTCATCACCATCGGCCCCAACGAAGCCCAGAGCTGGCGCCAGGGCTGGCTGCTGCCCATCGACAGCCTGCCGCCCGGCTACGACCTGGATGACATCCTGCCGGCGGTACGCAGCAGCCTCACGGTGAACGGCAAGCTGTACGCGCTGCCCTTCTACGCCGAAAGCTCGATGACCTACTATCGGCGCGACCTCTTTCAGCAAGCCGGCCTCGCCATGCCGGCCCGCCCGAGCGTCGATGACATCCGCCGTTTCGCCCAGGCCCTGCATCGCCCCGAGAAACAGCAATACGGCATCTGCCTGCGCGGCAAACCCGGCTGGGGCGAGAACATGGCGGTGATCAGCACGCTGATCAACACCTTCGGCGGACGCTGGTTCACACCCCGCTGGGAGCCTGAAATCGACTCCCCCGAATGGACCAGCGCGATCAACTGGTACGTGGACGTGCTGCACCGCTACGGCCCACCCGATGCGGTCCGCACCAGCTTCAACGAAAACCTCCGCCTCTTCGCCGATGGCCACTGCGCCATGTGGATCGATGCCACCGTCGCCGCCGGCAGCCTGTACAACCCGAAGGAATCGAAAGTCGCCGCCAGCCTTGGCTTTGCCGCCGCCCCCACCGCCATCACCCCGAAGGGTTCGCACTGGCTATGGACCTGGGCGCTGGCCATTCCGGCGTCCACCGACAAGCGCGAGGCAGCCAAACAGTTCATCGCCTGGGCGACCTCGAAGGATTACATCCGGCTGGTGGCCGCCGAAGAAGGCTGGGTCGCGGCACCGCCGGGCACGCGCCGCTCCACCTACGACAACCCGGGCTACCAGGCCGCCGCGCCGTTCGCCGGCTTTGTGCTCGACGCACTGACCAAGGCCGACCCCCGCAACCCCACCCTGAAGCCGGTCCCCTACATCGGCATCCAGGTCGTGGCGATCCAGGAATTTCCGGCCATCGGCAACGCCGTGGGACAGGAGATCAGCGAGGCCCTGAGCGGGAAACAAAACGTCTCCCAGGCGCTGGCGCGCGCCCACAAACAAACCCGCAAGCTGATGCGAGAGTCCGGCTACCTGCCCTGAGCCCGCTCTAAGCCGCCACCCGCAGCGGCGCAACCCGCGGGATCGTCACCCGGAACTCCGCCCCCTGCCCCGGTGCGCTGCGCACCTCGATGGTGCCACCTAGCAGCCCTACCACGATGTTGCGCGCGATATGCAAGCCCAGCCCCGAGCCCCCCTGGCCGAAACGGGTCGTAAAGAAGGGCTCGAAGATCCGCTGCAGCACCTCCGGCGCCATGCCGACCCCGTCGTCCCGACACACCAGGCAGACCCGCTCGCCGTCGAGCACGGACGTGCTGATCGTCACGCAGCCTTCTTCGCGCCCGGCAAAAGCGTGGGCCAGGGCGTTCAGCACCAGGTTGGTCAGCACTTGGCCGAACGGCCCGGGAAAACTGTCCATGGACGCATCCATCAGCTCGGTTTCGATGCGGAAGGGGCTGTGATTGAAACTCGGCCGCACGGTAATCAGTATCTCGTTGATCACCTCCACCAAGCTGAAACGCCGCCGCATGTCGGTGGTCTGGTCGATGGCCAGCTGCTTGAAACCGCGTACCAGATCCGCCGCCCGGGTCACGTTACGCACGAGGATGTCCTGGCCCTCGCGCGCCGCCTCCACGTGGGCCTGCAGATCGGAGCGGCGCAGGGTGTTGCCGGCCACCCGTCCTTCCAGCCCGGTGAGCAGGTCATCCAGGGTGGTCACCACTGTCAGCGCATTGCCGAGTGGAGTGTTCAGTTCGTGGGCAACGCCCGCCACCAGGCGGCCCAGGGAGGCCAGTTTTTCCGCCTCGATGAGGCCGCTCTGGGTGCTCTTCAGGGCTTCCATGGCACCGAGCAGTTCGACATTGGCGCGGGACAGCGCCTCGGTGCGCTCGGCAACCCGCTGCTCCAGCAGGGCGGCATGGGCGGTAAGCTCGTCGTTCTTCGCATGCAGCTCGTCGAAGGCGCGCAGCAGCGCCACCCGCATGTTCTCAAGGGCGACTGCTACGCGCCCCACCTCGTCGTCCCGCAGGGGGTGGATCTCCAGCTTGAAATTGCCTTCCGACAAGGTCCGCGCCGCGCCGGTCAGGGCGGCCATGGGCCGTAGCAGGCGGCGCTGCAGAAAACCCATGATCAGCACGCCGCCAAGCAGCAGCATTGCCGCTGTCGTCAACATGCTCCGCTGCACCGTGGCCCGCGCCTCGGCCAGATAAGGGGCGGACGTCATCCGCACCGAAACCCGCCCGATGATTTCCCCGTTGGCCTCGATCTCGCCTGACTGGCCGAGCACACTGGCGGGCTCCGGCTCCTCCGCCCCCGCGTATTCGACGAAGGGGCGCTGGGCCGCCGCATCAAAGACAGTGACCGACACGACCCGCGGATCGTCTGCCACAAGCGCCTTGACCGTGGCCTCGGCCTCGTCCCGCGCGTAGTCCCACAACTGGCCCTGCATGGTGAGGGTCAGGACGCGGGTGGTGCGTGCCAGATCCCGCGCCAGATCCTGGCGGGCCCGCTCTTCACTGAAGATGTGCTCCAGCGTGAAAGTCAGGGCGGCGGTGGCAGCCAGACCGATGAGCACCGCCAGCAAGGTGATCCAGCGCACGCTCACCGGCAGCAACCACCCGCCCTGGCGCTGCGGGCCATGGGCATCAAGGGAGGAATTGATCATGGATTCGTCACCGCGCTTTATATGAAAGAAGCCTAGCACAGCCCCTCCGGCCTCTACGCCCCGCATTCTGGCAAGGCACCACCCCGCATGACACAAGGTATAATGTTCGGTTTTCCCGAACCAGCCTGGGCACCGATCATGGAAGCAGAACGTCTGAACGCCATCTCCAACAAGCTCGCCGACCTGAAGGCTCGGGAGCAAGAACTTCGGAGGTATCTTTGACTACGATACCAAGGCTGAAAAGCTGATCGAAGTCAGCAAGCAACTCGAAGACCCCGATATCTGGAACGACGCGGCCCACGCCCAGGAACTCGGCAAGGAAAAGAAGACCCTCGAAGGCGTCGTTGTGAACCTGCAGGAAATCGACCAGGGCCTGGCCGACTGCAAGGATCTGTTCGAGCTTGCCTCGATGGAAGACGACGAAGACACCATGCAGGCCGTCGAAGCCGACACCGCGACCCTCGAAGGCCGCGTGGGCGAGCTTGAATTCCGCCGCATGTTCAACAACCCGATGGACGGCAACGCCTGCTTCATCGAAATCCAGTCCGGCGCCGGCGGCACCGAGGCCCAGGACTGGGCCGGCATGCTCGAGCGCATGTATCTGCGCTACGCCGAACGCAAGGGCTTCCAGGTCGAGCTGCTCGAAGAATCCGAAGGCGAAGTGGCCGGCATCAAGAGCGCCACCATCAAGGTCGGCGGCGAATACGCCTACGGCTTCCTGCGCACCGAGACCGGCATCCACCGCCTCGTCCGCAAGAGCCCCTTCGACTCCAACGCCCGCCGCCACACCAGCTTCTGCTCGGTGTTCGTGTTCCCCGAGGTGGACGACTCCATCGAGATCGACATCAACCCCGCCGACGTGCGCACCGACACCTACCGGGCCTCCGGCGCGGGCGGTCAGCACATCAACAAGACCGACTCCGCGGTGCGTCTCACCCACGTCCCCACCGGCATTGTCGTGCAGTGCCAGAACGACCGCTCGCAGCACCGCAACAGGGACGAAGCCTGGTCCATGCTGCGCGCCCGCCTCTATGAAGCCGAGCTGCGCAAGCGCCAGAGCGAACAGCAGAAGCTCGAAGACTCGAAGAGCGACATTGGCTGGGGCCACCAGATCCGCAGCTACGTGCTCGACCAGAGCCGCATCAAGGATCTGCGCACCAGCTACGAAGTCGGCAACACCCAGGGCGTGCTCGACGGCGACCTGGACGGTTTCATCCAGGCCAGCCTCAAGCAGGGCGTTTAAGGCAGCGTTGCCAGGATCTTCAAGATGATGCGTTTGCTCCGCTGGCTGACAGCCGGCTTCATGGTGTTGCTGGCTGTCCTGGTGGCGCTGGCCTTCAAGGCCGTCGAAGAGACGCCCCTCGTCGCGCAGGCGGAAGGGCCGTCCGCGGCCGCCGTCATGCGGGCGAAGGAGATCATCCGCAAGAACGACCCGCGCAAGTTGATCCGCAATGAAAGCCGTGAGGTCCGCATCGCCGGACCCGACCTGGAAACCCTGCTCAACGTCGCCAGCTCACGCGGCCTGAAGGGCAGTGCAGCCCTTGGCCTGTACGAGGGCGGCGCAGAGATCCGCTATTCCGCCCGCCTGCCCGCCACACCCCTCGGGCGCTTCCTCAACGTGACCGCCCAGGTGGGCGCCAACGGCGATCAGCTCGTCCTCGAACAAGTGCACGTCGGCACGGTCCCCGTCCCCGTGCCGCTCTTCCACGCGGCCTTCGACTGGTACGTCAGGCACACCGACATGAGCGCCGAACGCGATCTGCTCAAGCAGACGATTTCGCGCGTTGTCATCACCCCCGAGTACCTCTACTTCACCTATGTGTGGCAGCCGGAAATCCTCGATTCGGCCCGCGCCATGGCCATTGCGCCGGAGCAGCGCGAACGCCTCGCTACCGCCCACCGGCGCCTGGTGAGCCAGATGGATAGCGTCGGCCTGGCCCGCACGGTACCGCTGGCCAGCATCCTCGGCCCGCTGCTGGCCGAAGCCGGCGACAAGGCCTCGGCCACCGACCGGGCCAATGCCTACCGGGACGCACTCCTGGTCACCGCCTTCCACCTGAGCGGCAAGAACGTCGCCCTGCTGATTCCCGAAGCCCGCCAGTGGCCGCAACCCCGCCCGCTGACCCTGACCCTGCGCGGCCGTGCCGACCTGGCCCAGCACTTCAGCGTTTCCGCAGCACTGGCAGCCTCGGCGGGTGAACCGCTGGCCAACGCTGTCGGGCTTGAGAAGGAAGTCGACGACGCGAAGAAGGGCAGCGGCTTTTCCTTCATCGACCTCACTGCCGACCGCGCCGGCACCCGCCTGGGCGAACTCGCAGTGCGCAGCCCCGAACGCCTCGCCGCCGCGCTGGCTGCCGGGCTGACCGACGCAGCCATGCTGCCGTCCATCGACGGACTCCCCGAATTCATGATGACCGACGAGTTCCAGCGCCGCTTTGGCGGAGTGGGCGCGCCGGCCTACAAGCGCATGAGCGACGAAATCGAACGCCGCATCGCCGCCCTCGCCCTGTTCCGCTAAGCGCTTTCACCCCATGACCGAAGTCCGCCTGGAAGAGCTGCTGGCGCCCGGCGTCGTCGCCGACGACGTTCCCGAACTCGCCCCGCTCCTCAACGCCCGCGCGCTGCTCTCCGCCTTCAGCACACTCTTCCACGGCAGCGAGGCCGAAGTGCTGATGCGCCTGCTGGTGCTGCGCGAGATCGGCCGCGAAACCGATGCGCCCCGCTGGGAACCCGAAACCCTGCGCCAGCGCTTCTCCTTCCTCGACCCGGTCAAGCTCGAAACCGTGTTGCGCCGCCTGCGCGGCAACGGCCTGCTGGAGATCGGCGACGACGGCCTCTACGCCCTCTCCGACCTGGGCCGCAACGCGGTGGCGGCCATCGGCATGCTGGTCAGTTTCAGCGCCGAGGACGACCTCGAGCTGGGCTTCCTGACCGCCCAGCTGGCCGGCCTGCAGGCCGTCGGCAGCGTCACGCCGGAGGCCCTGGGTCACCTGCTCGGCAAGCTCAACGACCTGGCCTGGCACTTTGAGGACGCCATCGCCTCGGGCTCCGAATTCCGCATCGCCGACGCCCGCCGGCGCCTGTCCGCCAACACCCGCTGGATCGAGAAAGGCACCGAGGTCCTGCTCAATCTGCTGGCCGACCCGGAAGTCCCCTTTGATCTGGCCCGCGTGGCCCAGCGTATCGGCCTCGCCCAGTCGCGCCTGGCGCGGGTGGATGCGGCCTTCCAGCGCGCCGTCAACAAAATCGAAGCCCAGCGCGTCACCCTCGGCGGCTCCGGCATTTCGTCCAGCGACGTGGCCGGCTGGCTGCGCGGGCTGGATTCCCGCGGGCTGGCCGAACTGGCGCTGGGCGCCCTTGCCCCGGCCCCCGAACTCACACTGCTGGCCGGCGGCCACGAACTCCTCGACCGGGCCGAACTGGCGCTTTCCGAAGAAGCCCGCCAGATCGAGGCCGACACCGCCCTGCCGCCGTCCGAAGACGCGCCCAACCGCCAACCCGAACAGGAAGACCTGCGCCTCCTGCAGCACTTCAGCCAGCGCCTGGCTCGCCTCGGCGAGGCGGGTGCACAACCGGCCAGCCTCGCCCACGTGGTTGCCGGTGGCGGCTTCCCGGCCAGCAGTTACCGGCTGTCACTGCTGGCGCTACTGGCGGACGGCGGCGACAGCGCCGGCAGCAGCCCGGCCGACGGCCCCATCGGCGACTTCATGCGCCTGCCCCTCGAGGTGCTATTCGAGGCCGGCACCGTAAAGGTCGGCGAAGACGAGATCGCCCGCATGTCGGCCGGCCTGGTGGGCGCCCGCGGCAGCCTGCCGGCCGCCGAAGTCATACCTACGTTCGACAACACCGAAACCCTTTCCGACGAAGCCTGATGGAACAACAGATCCGGACCCTCACCGCCCGCCTGCTGGCCAGCCGCAGCCTGCCGCGCACCG
>JAOAUC010000055.1 GCA_030157785.1 Zoogloea oleivorans | reverse complement strand
ATGGAGTCGTCAGGCTTACAGCAGCGGGGGCTGCGCCGGAATGGTCGGAGAGAGATAACTCGCCGATGTCACCGGACTTCCCGTTTAGCGCGTCCGCGAAAGCGGATCGGGCACCCGGAGGATCAAGGGCGCGAGATTAAGGGGAAACGGGTAATGACGGCAAGTCGTGGTGAGCTTGAGGCGCCCGATCGCCTGATCCGTTGCGCAGAGATGTACGGCTTGCCACCGCTGGCTCGACCGGACTCCGCCAGGAGGCGGTCGAGTTGCGTGTCGCTGCCGGGCGGGCTCATTGGGGCACCTCCAGCTTCTTTTCTGCTGTCGCGTCGAGCGAGGTGGGCAGCCCCCAGGGGGCGTGCAGCAATTCGTGCTTGATCCGCGATTCGAGGTAGGTATTGGTGTTGGCCAGGCGTGCCAGCATCTTCCAGCAATGTTTCGATCGGGCGATGCGCTTGGGGCCATCCCAAAAGGGCGGCAGACTCTGGAGGTTCGCCAGCAGGTCGGCCAGCTTGACGATCCGCACCGCATGCGGTGCCGCGTCGAAGCGCTTCAGCTGTGCCGCCTTGCGCTGTTCGTCCGGCAAGCGCATGTCGTCGGTCAGCATGAGAATGTGCTTGGTCACGTCTTCCGGCATGACCTGGCGGATCACGGCGAGAAGTTCGTCGTGCTGCTCCGGGTTCTCCTCCAGGACATCGTGCAGCCAGGCTGTGGCATGGATGCGCTCGTCGCAAATGCCCGCCAGACTAAGGTGGGTGGAGACCGCCAGTGGATGGAGGAGGGCCGGCGTGCCGTCCTTGCGCGATTGCGTGTGGCAGGCTCGGATGGCGATCGCCTGGGCGTTCTGGACCAGATAGCTGGCCGGCTCGTTGTGCTGGTGTCCGGGGGCTGCAATTTCGTTGATCATGGTGAAGCTCCTTGTTGTCGTCTCGTCGAGTGGGCTTCTCCGGATTGAAGCGTGCAAGGCGCTGCAAGCGCTACGCCCCGCGCTTGCAACCTGGTGCTCACTCACCGGGAGGCCTCTCCAGTTGCAGTTGTAGGCGAACGAACTGCGGCAGACGCTCCTCGGGGATCACTCCCATTCCGTCTGCACAGGGGCATGCCAGGAGATGCTGCAGGGCGGAGGCATCGTCCAGATTGAGCGTCGGCGCGATACCCGCAACCCGGCACGCCACGATGGGTACGCTATAGAACCCCTGCTGCCCCACCACGCCAGCGGAGACGCCGCGCATGAACTGATAGGGCGCGTTGTCGCGTGTCGGCACATCCTCGATGCCTATGTGGGGCGACTGAAGAACATGGTTGAGTACGGTGAACTGAAAGCCCCGGGTTACCGCATCGAATGCATGCAGCATGATCTGCCGGCTTTTCTTGACCATGTAGCCGAAATGGACCTCCTGAATGTAGGGGGTCGCCCCTTCAGACAGCATCCCGTCCTCGCCAGGACAGCCGCCCAGCACTCCCGACAAGCGATGAACCTCGATGGTCCGCAGCACATCGACCCCGCGGCAGCCATCGACATCACCGGTATCCGGGTCGATACGCACCCGTCCGATCGCGAGGAGTCCCTGTACGTAAAGACGCGGAAACAGAATCGATTCGCGCCATATCCGATAGACGCCGGGAGCCGCAACAGCCAGGTTGTCCTGTGTGGTGCAACCCGAACGCAAGGCGTTGGTCAGGGCAAAAAAATAGGCGTGCGGGATGTCCTGGATACGGGATATCTGTTTTGCTCGCGCATCCCACACCGTCAATGTCTGGAGATAGGCCAGCAGGTTCAGTGCCGATGCCTGCGACAGGGGCCAGGGTGCGGCATCCGTCGAAAGCCACCGGGAGAACTGGCTGCTGCGCTTCGCGATGACCGTATCCGGCTCGGTCCAGACCGGCATGGGCGTTCCATCGAGGCGCTTCAGGACGGCTCTTTGCAAGGGTTTGAACTCAAGGGTGCCGTCCGCTTCGGAGCGCAGTGTGCGGACCAGTTGCCTGAACTGCGGCAGCGTCGGCGCGCCGCGTCCCGGCGACAAGGCCCAGGCCTCAATCTCTGCCCGTATCCCGGCTGCATTACGCCCCCTGTCCATATCGGCAACCCGTGGGAAATCGTTGTTTCTGTTATTCATGGCGCTCTCCCCTTCAGAATTTAAGCAGGCGTGCGGCCGCCAGGCGCTCGGCAATGTCGACCGGCAACACCAGCTGGATCGCGCCCGGGCGCAGCTTCAGGACAGCGTGAGGATTCCAGCCGCGCAAGCGCTCAAGGGATATGCCGAGCCGCCCGGCAAGACCGGCCCAGGCATCCTTCCTGCGAACATTGACCGTTGTGGCGACCATCGCCGGCATGGTTGAAAGCACGGCGTTCTCGGCGACATGGGCGGGGATTTCGGTACTTGAGCGCACCCGGGGCTCCAGCATCGAGGAACCTGCCTGCACAAGATGCCCCTCCGGCACCGCGTTGGCCGTGCGCAACAAGGCCACCGAGGTCCCGTGCGCGGCTGCCATCGATTCCAGCGAACTGCGTTTCCGGACTTCCACCACCGACCAGCTCGACAAGGCGCCCTGGCTATTCCCCATCCCGTCGATCACCGCCTGCCTGCGCTCGACCGGCACCAGAATTTCACCGTTCGACGCGGCAACAATCACCGGCTTCTTATGCTGTGGATTCAAGGTTTTGAAAGCGTCTATGCTCATTCCAGCAAGACGTGCAGCGCGGGCGACGTCGATATCCCGCCGGATTGGCACTGCCGCGAAAAACGGTCGATTCGCCACGTCGGGCAGGGGCTGGTCGGGCATACCGGATGCGTGGACGAGGTTTGACAGCGCCATGAGGCGCGGCACGTAGTTGGACGTTTCCTCGTTCAGGTGCAGATCTTCGAGGCGTCCTGCAAGCCCCTTGCTTCGCGCAATGCGGCGTGCCGCCTCGATGCATCCTTCGCCGCAGTTGTAGGCGGCGATCGCCAGTTGCCAATCGCCATCGAAACGCCGGTGGAGTGTCTTGAGATAGGTGAGGGCTGCCTGCGTAGCCCTGCGCACATTCCGGCGATCGTCCTGGAACATGTGCTGCTTGAGACTGAAGCGGCGTCCGGTCGGCGCCATGAACTGCCACAAGCCGTCGGCCGAGGCGCCGGAGTGCGCGTGCGGGATGAATGCACTTTCCACGGCGGGCAGCAGGGCGATCTCCATGGGCATGCCCTCCCGCTCGACCGCTTCCACGATTTCGAACAAATAGGGGCGGGCCCTCGCAAAGGTCCGCATTACCCCTGTGCGATTGCGTCGATAGAACTGCTCGTGCCGAGCCACGCGCGCCGCCGCTTCGCCCTCAAGGGGCGGCACGCCCATTCCGGCGCGGATGCGGCTCCACAGATCGTCGTTCGCACCGGATTCAGTCGGCCTGCCGGTAGCCGGCGCAAGAGCGCTGTGCACCGGCAGCGCGACGGCGGACAGATGTCCGCCCGTTTCGTCCCGGGTGCCGCTGCCCGGCAGTGTCTGGCAAGCCGACAGAAGGGCGCTGCACGCCAGTGCAAGGCATCGTGTCTTGATGGGTACCGGCATCCCGCTGCTGCGCTCAAACGGAATCGTGCAATAACGGGATGCGGCGGAAGGGGCCCCGTAAACGGAAGTGCAGGCAGGCATGATCGTGATCTCCTTTGTCAAAAGCACTCCGGCGCACAAGGACTCGGAGCTACTTCGTGCCTGCCCGATTTCCGGGGCAGGTAAGGGAATCAACGATCAGGAAAGGGCAACTGGCGGTTGCCCGAGGGAAAAAAGTTCAGGAGCCCGGCGAATCAGTTAACTTTCAAACCATCCAGTCCATTGACTTTGCGATTGCCTGGCGCGCTATTCTTGGCGGCGTCCTCGTCCGTGGTCTTCTGGCCGTTCAAGCCCTCGATCTGCGAGCCCGAGTTTTCCCTGGACAAGGTGCCGCCTCCCGCCGTATCGGGCGAAGCCGCGGGCGCGGGGGCTGCTGCCGCTGCCGCCTGGGGGGCTGGCGAAGGAGAAGGTGCTTCCCGGTGATCGGAACAGCCCGCCAGGGAAAGGCCCAGCGCTGCCGACACAAGAAGTGAATGAAAGTTGGTGATCATGACGAACTCCTGTGAATAAAACCGGTTAATTGCAGGCTCAGTCCAGCTTGCTGCCTGCAGGGGCGATTTGTTGCCCGGACCCCGGGGGTGCCCGGTCGGGAGGGCAGTTGCGATTCCGCCACGCCCGGTATTTGGTCTCGTCCATGATTTCGTGGATAAAGGCATCCAGCGGGTCTGCCGGCCTGCTTGCCGGGCGTTTTCCCATGTCGCACAGCCTGTCTCCGCTTGCAGGCAAGGGATGTGGGGCGGCGATAGCAGGTGTTTTCTTGTCCAGTCCGGAAAAAACCTTGGGATTGACAGTCAGCCCATGGGCGTCAACAAACTGTGCCAGCGTTGTCCCCTTCGCGCCCGGGCCCGACTCGGCTGGATTCTCGAAAATGGACTGCAGCATTCTGTTGAAGTCGCCATCCTTCTGGCTCATGAAGAAATGGCCCGCGGCAATGTAGAGCAGATCCCTTTCGGCGGGGGGCTTCGCCGCGAAGGGCAGGTTGTAGTCCTCGGGGCGAAAAGGGCCTTGAAGCCCCAGTGCGTTGAGGTGACTCAGCATGGTCCTGGCGATTTCCTGCCTCGATTTTCCGGCGTAGCGATAGCGGTACTCGGCATGCACCGCGAGGCCCTCGACGATCACGTCGGGATAGGTGCGGAGGAAGCGGTCGTTTTGGTGCAGCGCGTGGAACATCTCGTGGACGATGACCTTGCGCTCCTCCGGCCAGAAGCTCAGATCGCTCAGGTAGACATCCCGTCCCGCATGGGTGGACGGCTTCCAGACCATCTTGGCGCCGACACCAAGATCGGGGCTGATGTGCACGCGAATCGGGCCGGAATAGGTCGGCTGGCCGTAGGTTTGCCGCAAATGGCGCATCACGCCATCGAGCGCGGTTTTGAAGCCGGCTTGCTGGACTGGGCTGCAAGCCGTCGTTGGCTTGCAGACAATCGAAACACGGTTTGTTGCGGGAGCGAAGGCTACGCCCGGCGGTTCGTCCGGGGCTGTGGGGGCGACATCCGGCGCAGCGCCGAGCGCTGTCCACTCCGGGTCCGGCAGTCCTGCCGGCCTCGACCCCGGATCCGCACCCGGCCGCCGGTCCTGGGTGGCACCGCCGCCGCATGCCGCGAGCAGGGCGACAAGGACGACCATCACGCGATTCATTGTGGCCCCGCGCAGATGAGCTGCGCACTGTCACAAGAGCCTTCCTGGAATCTGAGGAACACCCGCCCTTGCCCGTCACTCGCGGGGAACTTTCCCATCCATTTGCATCCGGGGTAATGCCAGTTCGTGAAAGTCGCGACCGGCTTGTCGAATTTCGCAAAGTCAAAAGGGCCCCAGCCCGGCTCCGCGTTAAGAATATCGTGCTGGGCTACCCGCCCATCCCGGACCGACAGGGCCAGCGTCACTCTGCAAGGCGGAGATATCGGCCTGAATTTGATGTCCGGCTCGGGGACGCTGTCCGCACGCATTTCACGCTTTCCGTTCTGAAAGACATCGAGAAGCGCAACCCAATACGTGTTCGGGCACGCCGTTGATTTGAACTTGAAATAGACCTGGTTGCCTATATAGGCGTACTTCCCGGCAAATCGAAGCCGTCCAATCCCTTCCTCATACCCCAGGACCTGATGCCGGACAATGGTTCCCTTGTCCGCTTCGATTGCCACATTGAATCCCTTGCTGCAGATTGAAGGGTCGGCATGTGCCTGTGATGAATCGGATGGCTGCGCTCGACCGGTTTGTGCCGGCGCTATTGCGACGTCGGATGGGGAAACCGGGGGCTTGGAATTGCTGGATGCACAGGCGGTGACAAGGAGACTGGCTGCAAGGATTGCCAGACTGTTCCGGACTTGAAGAATCTTGTGCATAAGCAGCTCATTTTCTGAGGGGGAGTAAATCGGACGCTGAGGGCTTGATCGTTCCACCCCATTCCGGCTCGGGAAGCGTGCGACGCTGGGCAAGGCCTGGCTTCCGGGGCGTATCGGCGTCATCGCGGGCCAGGTGCCCGACGATGCCTGCCCTGGGCGTACCGAACCAGTACTGCGTAAGGATGTTGGTCGTCGTGCTGAACATGTCGGGGACCTGGACTTTGCCGGTGGCGAGCATGAGCTTTTCGGTCGTTTGCACAAGTTGCAGGAGGTGCGGTTCGGCAAACGGCGTATCCAGGGCCCGGCTGAAGGCATGGGCAAACAAACCGGTGTTGTTGTCGGACCAGTCGTCCGCACTGTGATTGGCCTTGGCCGCATAGACGAAAATCAAATCGTCCCGCGTGACATTTGGATTTGGCAGACCGCCGGAATTCCCTTTCGACGGTGCGGTGCGACATGCATCGACAAAGATGGCCTTCAGCCCATGGTAGTCGGACAGAATACTGACCAGCTCCTGAAGCTGCAGTCCTTTTACAAGGGTTTCCCGTTGATCGGCGTTGCGGGCGTCCACGCCGATCAGGTAGCTCCCCTTTTGCCATTCCTGTCCGTGGCCACTGTAATAGACCAGAATCTGTGTGGCATTCCGTGCATTGGCATAGCTCACCAGCTGTGTAATGCGCTCGACCATTTCTGCCTTGCTCAGATCAATGGCCGGCTTTCCCGATGAATCCGGCGGCATGACAGTCCAGCCCAGTTTCTTCAGCCGAATACCGATCTCGCGCACATCGTTGGCCGGGTTCTGGAGCTGGCTCCAGCGGCCAGCTTCGTTTTTCGGGTTGTAGTTCTGATTGGCGATGAGGAGCGCCACGCGCTCGCCTGCGTGAGCCGTCAGTGCGCCAAAACAGAAAGCGATGAAAACAAGCCGCGAGGCGAGTGAGCAGGTTGAGGGCGTCATGGCATCCGTGCTGCTTTGCCTACTGAAGGTTACGGACCAGGCGCAAGGGGTAGCGCCCATTTTTGGCGAAGCTGACTCCATCACCTATGTCATTGGTGCCACGTTCATTCCATACACCATGACGGGGTAGCATCCAGGTCTGGAGGCCGCTCGAGCCTGTGATGAACAGATTCCGCGCGAGATGTTCTTTTAAGCCAAGGGAGTTGAACTCCTTGTTGTCATCCAGGCTTGTTTTTCGAATGTCGGAGTACACGGCGGAGTAGATCCCCAGGAGGTCCATGTAGTCAGGAACTCTCCAGTTGGAATAACCGGCAAACCTGCCTTGGTTGGCGGCCTCCGCTGCCCGCATTGCTTCGTCAAGCGTGTATAGCTTTATGGTGCCCACGCAGGTTCTATCCCGGTATTCGGTGCCTTCTTCGCACGATTTGACCATCAGCCGATTGATGCCAGCATCTCGAACGCTGAAATGAGTCGTTCCATCACTGTATCGTGCAATAGGGCCAAAGGCGTGATCGACCTTTCCGGGAGAAGGGTTTCGGGTTGGGGGTATTCTGCTGCCGGCGCCAAACGAAAACAGCCTTTTTGTGCTGTCTCGCCCATAACTGGCGGGCAACTGGACGCCCCCTGTGGCCTTGTCGACCTGCCTTTCGGTATCCGCCAATACATCGCCCAGAACCAGGCCGGTCCCCGGTGCATTCAAGGCGTTCAGGAAAGCCGCGGCAAATACCCCGGTGCTGTCGGCCGGGCGACCGTCATCGGCCGTGGTGCCGGCTTCCGCGGCGAACACCACCACGGTGTCATTCGGCAGCCGGCCCTGGTGTTCGGGCGAGGCAAGCCCCTTGCTGTCTGCGCCCTTGCCGCGGGGCACGGTCCGGCAGGCATCCAGCAGGGCCAGCTTGATTCCGGGGATGGCCTTGAGTTTATTGATGACGAGGGTGAGCGGGATGCCCTTGTTTTCCGTTTCCGTTTCGCCATAGGAGCGGGCGTCCACCGGAATCAGGTAATTACCTTTGTCCCATTCGGCGCCATGGCCCGAGAAATAGAACAGGGTCTGCACTGCGCCCCCCTGCTTGGCGTCAGTCACAAAACGGTCGATGTCGGCCAGCATCTCGTCACGCCCCCGGTTTTCCCTCCGCGTGACCGTCCAGCCTAATTGGGTCAGACGCCTGTCGATGGCGCGGGCGTCCTTTTCGGGGTTGTACAGCTTCCACCAGTGGCCGGGTTGATTCGAATATTTTTCGCCATTTCCCATGACGAGTGCCATGCGTTCAGCCGCTTGAGCCCGATCCGTCGCGATGCTGGCCAATGCGAGGAGCGCAAGCCCGATCCACACGGACAGGCGAAACCTCGAACGCAGGGTTGTAACGATGGCCGGCATCATGAATGTCGCTCCCTTTGCCGTTTGGCGGTCTCACGCATTGTCGCTGGCGGCGCGCTTCAGTTTCCGCTTGATCTTCTCGAGTAGCGCCTTGTAGCTTTCTTCGGAGATATTCATCGTTTCGGCGGCTTCCTTGCGCTCGTACTCCTGCAGGTAATAAATCAAGGCTTCAAGTTCCCTGACATCGAGCTCGGCCCTGGTAACCAGTTGCGTAAATAATATCTTCTGCTCACGCACTTCATCTTCGTCGACTTGCGGTTCATGCTGTGCCTGGCTGTCTTCGGCGTACATGGTGTGCACTTCGAAATCCAGGTGGACCGCCGTCGAATCGTCGTCCCCGTGCGCTGAGAGCGGGTCGTTACAGGACTCCTCCGGGGCATCGTGCTTGTCGTCCTCTTGGTAGCCTTTCTTGTTCTTTGTCAGGGGTACATGACGTTTGCGATGGTCCTGGCGCAGCTTGTCGAACATTTTCCATTCCATGCGCTGACTCATCCAGCTGCGCAGGCCGAGATGGTCGTATTCAGAATGTTTGACCAGCAGCGTCTCCACACCGGTACCCGCCAGCATGGATGCCAGCACGCTTTCCACAAACTGGGCCAGGCCATCCGACGCCTGTCGCGCGGGTGGTTGCCAGCGGAAATCCTTCGGGTTGATGCCCTTTTTCCGCGCAATGGAAATCAGGTCCTGCACACCCAGGCGCCATAGCAGGGCTGTGGCTGCATCCTTGTAGCGCAATTCCTGCGTGTCAAAGTACTTGCGCATCAACTCCTGGATCTGCTCCCACTCCCTGCCGCGCTCGCTGGTCGGGCCGCGCCTTTTCCTGGATTCAACATTGTTGTCGTTCATGGCAGAACTCCTTGTCTGGATGGATACACAAGCTTCGATTCAGGGCGACAAGAAGCGCAGCGTCACCCGGCGCTGACGGCCGTCAGTTGCGGCGAAGCGGGTGTCTGGGGCATCGAATCCTCGCCCCATGACGTACAGGCGATCGGCATCAATACCTTGCTTGCGCAGGACCCCCCGGACTGCGGCGGCCCGTTCGCACGTCAGCCTGTAATTGGAGGCTTTCGAGCCCGTGCTGTTTGCGTGGCCCTCGATCAATACGCGTGTAGTGCGCAAGGATGGATTCAGCAAGTACCGGATCAAATCGTCCAGGCCACGCCTGGAGGCCGCATCCAGCTGGTTGCTGTTGTTTTCGTATGGCATGCGAACACTGTTCAGGTCGGCCTGCACATCGACCTTTGTGATACCGCCCTTGCTCTGGCTGACCGCCCGGCCGAGTCGATTCAGATCGTCAAGTGAGCTACCGCCGGCTTCCGGGCAGGCGTTGAGGTCTTGTAGGTCCACGGGATGGCTGGCGCGCGGCCGGTAGCCCTTGCAGCCAACACAAAATATTTCGTCGAGGACCGCCGGGGTAAGTTCATCGAGCGGGTATTCGACGGCCCTTGAAACTGCGGGTGACCCGGACAGGTTCAGGCCGGGTGGCGCCCATTGGGCGAAAGCGGGCTGAGCCCCAATAAGGCTGAGGGCCGCAAGTGCTGCGAGTCGGTATTTCATGGCTGACATGATAGGGAGGCTCACCGGAGCGTTTTTGCCGAAGAATGGGATGCCGCGATCAAGGCGCTTCATTGCCTGTCCCGGATCAGGCGCAACGGGTGCCGTCCTGATTTCGAAATAAGCCTTCCGTTTCCAAGTTCAAGGTTTGTATTGGTATCCCAGCCGCCAACCGGAACCATCCATGTTTCAAAGCTCCTTTCTCCGGCATGAAACATATTGTCGGCGAACTTTGCCCTGGCCTTCTGATCCGCATTCTTGAACTCTTCGGCCACTTTCAGATAGTCGCCGAGCTCTGTCGAACGTGGCAACCGCCAGTTGGCATGGCCGGCAAACCCTTCCCGATTGACCTTTTCCGTTGCCTGAATGGCCTCTTCAAGGGTGAATAGCCGGGGCGTGCCCAGGCAGCGCCCTTCTTGATACTGCGCGCCCTCGAGGCAAACTTTCAGTTCCAGCGCCGAAGAGATTGGGCTGAAATAGGCGTGCAGTGTTCCGTCCGAATAAATCCCGAGGGGGCCTTCTGTCACATCGGCCTTTTTCCCGGGCGTGCCTGCAGCCTGAACCATGAAGCTCGATAGCGCGCTGGCCATGTATGTTCCGAGGGTGTTTTCCCAGTTTGCTGCCCGGCTGGCCGTGGGGCCGAGATTGGCGGAGTCAATGATCTCCGTCCAATTGGGCGCGGCGCTACCTGGCGGTGTCAGTACCGCCAGCAGGTCTGTACGCCCGGCGGGTTCTGATGCGATGAAAGCGGATTTTCCGTTGGGCAGGCTGGCAGGGACGTCAAACCGGTCACCCGCCTTGACGGCGATGTTTTTCCAGAGGGGATGAAAAAGGGTAACCGGGCCGTCCGGATCCACCTGCAGGATCGTGAGAAGACCGTCCCGGGGCACCTCCACGGTCAGTCGAATTGCTTCCCCGACCTGATACGCGGCCTTGTCGAATTGCATGGTGACGGGCGGCCCCTTGGCCTGGCTTTGAATGCTGCGCAGCATGGCAACGGGGCGCGCAGGAACTTGCAGGTCATCTGCCGTCGTCGCAATGCCGCCCGCGGCCCACAAGCCCTTGAACGAAGCCCATTCTTCCTGAAGACGTTCCCCTACCGAAGGGTAAGCGGCAACTGCGGCAAGGGCCAGAATTCCCGCGGCCAGCTTGCGTTTGTGGGCGCCGATCCCGTTCGACACGCTTGCGGAGCCGCTTGTCTTCGGCGGGGGCTCGGGTGCAGGCGCAGCGACCATCAAGGTCGTCGGTTCAGCCTCTGTCTCGGGGGCCACCGCAAGTGCCAGCACATGCTCAGGCACCCTGAAGGTCCACGCAGCTGGGGGGGCGGACTCCTGAAGGGCGCGGTCGATCAATTCCAGCCAGGCGGGGTGCGGCAATTCAGAAGGAGGCGGGTCGCCCCTGCTGGCCTCACACTCGACAGCGTTCAATTCATACAACAAATCGTTCAGGCATTCCTGATGCGAAGCTGGACCGTGGATACTGGATGACAATCTGTCAGCCTGCCGTTTGTAGGCCTCGAAGAGCAAGGCCAGCGAATAGCAATCGATCCTCCAGTCCAATTGGCGCATGGGGGCTGCATTGCCACCGCTCAATTCTTCGTGCGCATCGACCAGCCGGTTGGAGCGTCCCGCGGGGGCCAGCATTCCGGCAAGGTCCGGAAGTTTGGAGTCCGGATCTCGCGTGTCGATGGCAATGCCGAAGTCAATGATCTTAACGTGGTCGGGATGGATCTCTCCGACCCACCCCGACACTGTTTCTTGTATGCCCCGATGATCAAGCCCAAGGCAGATGTTGTCCGCCTTGATGTCGCAGTGAATCAGCCCTATTGCATGAAGCCGGTACAGACCGTTAATGCAGCCCCTGAGCAACTGCAGCAGGAATGTCGGATTGCACCAGAGTTCGTTTTGCGCGACGGGGAGCAGTTTCCCCCAATCCTGAAGATCGAAGCCCAGCCACCTCATGTCGATCTCGCGGGTGCCGAGTGTTGTTTCCCCGAACCGGGCGCTGCGCAGGACCCCCAGGTTGTATTCGACATGAGGCGAGCCTGCATACCGGGCGCTGATCGTCACCATCAGTGCGAATTCACGCGTTTCGAGATGGCTAAGTGCGCCGCGATATTTTTTCAGAATCAGTGTCTTGCCATCTGCATGGTAGCGGCTGATCAAGACAGCGCCATTGGCTCTTTCCTGGTCAGACCTGTGCAGGGGGTCGAACATCTGAAGAAGTTGACTGACCTCAAGGTTGGACATGGGGGGCCTTAATGTTCGGTTTTATGCATCGCACTTGGTCCGCGATTATCGGCGAACCAATATCAGAACGGCTACATCGTCACGACTGCCACGATGCCGCGCCAGGCGCTCCATGCTTCGGGCGACAGGCCCCAGGCCGAGGCGGCGTCGCGTGCCACGCTGCAGCAGCATGGCCAGGTCTTGTTGTGTCAGGACGCTGTGGATGCCGTCGCTGGTCAGCAGCAAGCCTTCGCCGGCGCCGAGATAGACATCCCAGGGGGCGGGTTGCCCGACCATGCCGTTGCCGATCATGCGGGCGGGGTTGAACGGCGGCACGCCGGGTGGCGGTGCTTCGGCCATCTGCAGGTAATCCTGGTCCGGCCCCAGGAGTTGAAGCTGGACTTGTCCATTTTCATCGGTCCACCAGCGCCATGCGCGGCAATCGCCGACCCGGCATACCCACCCATGACCGTCTGCAGACAGCCAGGCGGCACTGAATGTGGCAGCCCCTGAGCGCGGGCTATATTGCGCAATCGCCCTTTGTACGACGGCGTCGGCCTGCACGATCCGGCCCGCCAGTTCTGCCTGCGATTCCCGCAGGTGATCGGCATCACCCCACTCGGGGTATTCCGGACGCAGTCCCACCAGATGATTTGCGGCTGTAGCGCTTGCCACGGCGGCACACGCTCCTGCCGAAACGCCATCTGAAACCGCGACATGCAGGCCGCCTGCCGGGCCGGGCGGCCAGTCAATGGCGATGCTGTCTTCGCAGGGCCGGCCCCTCTCCACATGCCGCAGGCCCACATGGCTTGCCCAGCCGGCAGCCCAGCCCCGGGCGGCCTGCATGCCCTGGGTGTGCAGGGGCCGCTCCGTGCCCGACACGGCGAGCGATGCTTCAAGGGGGGGGCCGTCGACGACGGGGGGAATGGCGTGGTGTGCAAGGTTCATGATGATCAGGCCGTCAGCAGACGAACCTGCACGGATGCTTCTGCCTGACCCGCGAGGCAGAGCCAGCCTGCACCGGGGTGGCTGTCACTGCCGGCACTTCCCCGTTCGGGACGCCACACAAACCGGGGGCCGATGGCGTCCCCGCCAGCGCGCCAGGTGCCAGATTGCCCGTAGGCCAGGTTCTCGGTGAGGAATGCACCGGCCTGGCGCTTTTCGATCACGAGATGTCGGCGCGAGACATGCGAGCCCGGATCGTCGATGGTCATGCCGCTGGAGCTCTTTGGATCGCGTCCAATGACAAAGGGGGTATGCGTGATGGCCTGCCGTTGAAGCTGCCCGTTCGCGTAGCGAACCTCGACCCAGGCGAGCACCCCGGAACCGCCCGGCATGATTGTTTCGGCGCTCTCAACGCCCGGTCTGTCGTCGATTGCAATGGTTTCCTGATTCGCCGTTTGCTGTGCTGTGGCTGTGGGCGGCAAGAGGGTGCTCATGTCATCTGCCGCGGCGCGCGCGCACGCATACTGGATACGCGCCGACTGGCCGTTGGCCGTGGGCGAAAGCAGGATCATGCCATGCGGCCCGGGCAGGGCCTCGGTTGCCCCTTGCGCGATACGGGTGATGCGTCCGTCGGGGTTCTGAATATGGAGCCCCTTGTCACTGCAGTTCTGGATCGTGAGTTGACCGGTTCGGGCATCGAAATCGATGCGGGCGTGCTGGCGTGCGATGTAGGGGTTGTCCAGGCCAAAATCACAGGCGCTGCCGCGTCCGATCAGGGTCGGCAGATCGCGCGCATTGTGGATTTCAAGGCTCCGCAACGTGCCATCCGGGTTGTTTGCCGTCAGGCTGAGGAGGGCCGGACCTTGCGCCACGTGGTGCTCATCTGCACTTCTGGAGGGAGTGATGCCCCTATCGCTGTGCGTCGCAAGGGCTGGTTTTCCGGCTACCGGTGCGGCGGGCTCCAGTGACTCGTCGACCTCGATCCAGTCGCCGTAGAACATGAAGTCCAGTTTGCAGTTTTCGAAGCCGGTGCCCGCGACCTGGGTATAGACCTGGGCGTCAGGTCCGGTGCTGTCCTGCTTGATCGTCCAGCCGTAGTAGCGGTTACGATCGAGCATGCCTGCCCCGTTCGCTTCCTTGATGCATTGCTCGCCCACGTTGCTGCGGGAGCGTTCCGGCAAGCGGGTCAGCGGCTCAAGCAAAATGAAGTTCTCGGGCGTCATGCGCGTAACGATTTCATGAATCTGGAAGCGCATGTGGGGATTGAGCTCAACCAGGGGTTCGATCTCTTGGCGCACATAATCGTTGAGGGCGCGGATCAGCGAGCGCGGTACGAGCGCACCGCGTGCCGGTGGGCGGCTCGCGCCGTTGCCGCTGACTTTGACGTGTGGGTCACGGCCCTGGTGATCAACCGCGTCGGCAGGTTCGGTGCCTGCCGCGAAGCCGTTGCCGATCGCGGGTTCGAGGCAGGAAGACGGGGCCGTCTTGCTGAAGCGAAAGAAGCGTTCAATTACGTTCATGATGGAAGACTCCTTGAATAAAGGGCCGTCAAACGACGACAAGGGATGGCTTGCGAGTAGTTAAACGTACCGGTTGCCCGGGATGGCGGTGCCCGGGCCGGAAATTTCTACACGCACGTCTTGTCGGGTGCTGCCCAGCAGTTGATAGAACAGTTTCTGCCCGGTCATCCACTTGAGCAGCGGGGCGTACTGGTCTGGCGATTGCTCGGCCAGAAAGGAGGGAACATCGATCCGCACATGCCGGGGCTGCCAGTGCCCGGCGAAGCGAAAACTCAGGTCGTTGATATGCTGCCGGATCTGTTCGGTCAGGTGCGGCCAGTTGTCCGCTGGCCAGTGGTCGGTGGTCTTGAGTGCGCAGGCGGTCATTTCGGGCTCCCGACGGGCTCCTGCTTTGCCTCGGCCTGGAAGCCGGGCAAGCCTTTAAGGTAGCGAAATGCCACTTCGGCACTGATGTTGGGGCTGCCACGATCGTCCTTTGAATCGACAAAGCCGTCGCGGTACCAGTTGCGCTCGCTGAGGATGACAATTGCCTTCGTGTAGGGGGCGTCAGGGTTTGAACTGGCTTTGCTCAGCATGGCGACCCATTTGTAGGGCACGGCCTTGCAGCGGGCCTGCTCGGCCCGCAAGGCGGGGGCGGGCCTTGTAGCATTGGCGTCGGCCCGTGCAATCTGCGCATCGACCTGGGTGCAGTGCGCGAGCCGGTCGGGCCATTTCAGTTGGTCATGACGGAGTCCCGGCGTGCCTGTTTTGGAAGCCACGTTGCGCATGCCGTTGCATGGCGTCACCCCGAACACGGCCGCGCAGGCGCTGTGTGTGGTCCCGGTCCATTTCCGTCCTTGCGACTCGCTGGACAGGTGGGTTTGAGACAGGCCGCCAAGAATCAGGCGTGCGTGCACGGGATCAATCACGCGCCGTGTCGCGGGTTCGGGAAGTTGGATGCCTTTGCCCGTTTCGACGCGCGCCACAAGATGAATCGGGGGCGTGTCGCGCTGGTCGTTCGCTGCTTGTGCCAGGCGGGCGTAGGCACTTGCTACCGCGACGGGGCTTGCCGCACTTGACCCGGCCCCCCAGAGTTCCGACAACACCCGTGCGAGATAGTCGCCACGGCAGATTTCCCAGCCCCGGCTCGCGCATTCTTGCGCCAGGTCGGCCGGAATCGGCTGTGAGGGAATGGGCTGCCAGATTACCTTTCCCGGGGAATGAACCGCTTGCTGATAGATACGGCCGGCCGGGAGCATCAATCCGCCTTGCGTGCCACCCAGCAAAATGTCGTGGCTGGTGCCGTCCAGGCCGAGATCGACGGCGGTGCTCCACAGCTTGTCCTGCGGCGGGCAAGGGTGCGCATAGCCTTGCTTGCGGCACAGCAAGCGGTCGAGCAGGGCCGGTGTGTCGGAGGTGCGCAGGGTGTGCTCGAGCCAGCGGACTTCGCTTTCGATTCCGGGGTCGAAATGGTTTTTGCCGGCGCGAAGGATGGAAAGCATCATCCACGGCTTGTTGATGCTGCCCGGCATGGCGTACTGGTCAAGAGCCAGGTCGCCCAGCCAGTCGGCCCGGGGCGTCATGGCGTGACTGAGCGTGGGGCAATCTGCAGGGCGCTCCGCGCCGGACTTGCCCCGGGCGTCGGCCTCGAAGCAACTGGAACGGGCGCTGGCCAGGACATCGATCGCTCCGGTGGCGATATCCACCTGCACCATGGCGATACTGCGGGCCGCCGCACCCTCGTGCAGGGACTGCCAGCGGGTGGCATCAATGCCTGCAGTCCTGCAATCGTCTTTTCGCCCCGTCATGCAGTTCAATACCAGTTGCGCCCGGGCTTGTGCAGTCGGGGCGATGGTCAGGGCAACGTCCGCGCCTTTCCGGACAAGGCCGCGGCCTGGCACATTCGCCACCAGGCCGCGGCTTTGTGATGAATCCACCGGGCTTGCCGTGACGGGCGTGGCCAGCCACGGCTGAACAGCGTTGCGAACGCTCGCGCCGGGGTCTGCCAACCGGGAGGCCGGCTGTGCCGCATGGCCCAGGGTGGCTTCGCAGGAAAGGCGCATGGCGATGCCTTCGGGGCGGTAGATGGGGGGGGCCTCAGGGTCTTCGCCCGCGAGATAAATGCACCCCGGCAAGCCGCGCCAGGGATTGGGGCGGCCGTCATGGTGGAGCTTGAGCGGGCGCGTGTAATTCCACGCTTGCGACAAGGCCACGGTCGCCAGGCCAATGGCCGCCATTGCTGCCAGCAAGCGGTGTGGTGTCAGGTGAGTTGCGCCGATGTTCATTGGAGTGGTTTCCTTTGCGGGGCTTGAACCTGATTGACGACCAGGGAGGCAACAATGGCGGTAACCAGCAGTGAACTACCGCCATGGCTGAGCAGCGGGAAAGTGATGCCGGTAAGGGGGACGACGCCCAGCGATCCAAGGCAGGTGACAAACAACTGGGCCAGGGTCGCACCGGAGAAGCACACGGCAATCCAGTTGGCGTACTGTTGGGAGTGCTTCTGGGGGTGTGTTTCGGGCAGGGGGGGGCGACCGCAGAGCATGACCAGCCAGGCGGCGGTGAGGGCGCAGATTACCCACGCGCCGATCTGCCCCCAGATCCCCGCCAGGGCCGCAAAGACATAGTCGAACGGCACCTCCCTGGGGAGGCCGCGGCAAACCTGGGCAGAAACGACGCGCGCCAAGGTCCCGCAATAGGGCGTGTGACCCAGGCCATATCCCCAGGCCGGGCTGTCAGCCATGAACCAGCGGAGTTCGCTGAGGTACTGGTAGTAGCCGGTGAACTCGGCCTTGATGGCACTTATGCGCAGGGCAATGTGGGTCATGCCCGGCATGTCGGCAAAGAGGGGCTCCAACTGATAAAGCGCGGCGAAACCACCCACGACAAGGCTGGCGCCGAAAATGGCTGCGCCGATGATCACCCAGCCATGGGCCCTGTTCGTCCCGGTATGAAGCGCCGTAGCCAGCACTCCGGCGAGGAGGGCGCAGGTGGCCACTGCCGCCACCAGCACCTGGCCGGCATCGTGAGTCCGGCCCAGACCCAGGCCCAGCAGCATGCCGACCGTACCGACGCCGATCAGCCAGCGCTGCCAGTCGCGGCCTTGCCCCCACCGGTACATCACCCACGCCAGCAGGAAATAGGCGGGGGCACGTAGAAGCTCCGAGGTGAGACCTTGAATTGCGGCGTTCCCGCCGGAGGCCCTGCGGAACTGGAAGAATGCGATGACCATCAGCACCCAGGCGACAAAGCCGAGCAGGTGCCCGGCCCGCGACGTCGACAAGGGGCTGCCGGAATCGAGGCGAGCCAGGGCACGTACGGCAACTCCAGTCAGCCACGGCGCGATTCCGGCTCCGGTAGTCATCACGAAAAAAGCCAGCAGCATGTGGTCGGCGCGCCGCATGCCCAGCCAGGGATTGGGCTCCTGAGCCATCGCCTGGGATGAGAAGTCGATCAGCCACAACCATCCCAGCCCCGAGAGCAATACGAAGACCGGATAGATGGCCGGGTTGGAAGGAGCCTGGAGCGGCTGGCATCCGTATCGACCTCTGAGCAGGAGCGAGCAGCCCGCAGAAACGGCGCTGGCGAGCAGCCAGAGGGGCTGGCTGGCATCGCCGTAGAACAAATAGGCGCCGGCAGCCCACATTGCACAACCCAGCCCAAAGGCCATCGGGGCGGAGCCTGCCTGCCGCCCGACCATCAAGACCCCCCAGCCTGTGAGCGCAAGCAAGGCCAGCAACTTTCCGGCGTTCAGCGCGATCCATTGCATGCGCACTGCACCACGGCTGGACTCATCGATGTAACGGTCGCTGCGTCCCGCGACGACATCCGATGCCGTCAGATCGAGACTCAGGTAATAAAGCACGAGGATCGTCAGCAGCAGCAGGGCAAGCTCGAAACCGGCGTGTGCCCCCGCTGGTCGGTGAATGCCGGAAAGTTCGGTGCTGTCAGCCATGTCAATCAACTCCTTCAGTGGTAATCACTGGAATTGACGTTGG
This sequence comes from Zoogloea oleivorans, assembly GCA_030157785.1. GTDB lineage: Bacteria > Pseudomonadota > Gammaproteobacteria > Burkholderiales > Rhodocyclaceae > Zoogloea > Zoogloea oleivorans_A. The sequence goes on along the minus strand of JAOAUC010000055.1, from coordinate 423,098 downwards.
CGAGGGCTTGGTTGGCGGTACCGGTCTTCGAAAAAGACCTTGTTTGGGAGGGAGGGCACCCTTCAGGGCGGTGAAACCATGATGAGTGACCAGTCATGGGCTGGTCACGGCGTGGGCACAAAACAAAAATGGGTTAGATCGATTGATCTAACCCATTGAAATTGTGGCGCGCCCGACTGGAGTCGAACCAGTGACCCCTGCCTTCGGAGGGCAGTACTCTATCCAGCTGAGCTACGGGCGCGCGGTGGTGCGCAACTTTGCGTTGTGCGGCGCGCAGGATAGCGCGATTTGGCGGTGGAGTCCATGCTTGTCCTGACAGAAGATGAATAGCCCCGCTATAATCAATGCCTTATTCAATCTTGCCCGTACTCGAGGAATTCAGCATGTCGGATTTTCGTCGCTCTGCCCCCGTTCGTTCCTACGCGCGGATCGCGCTTTCCATCGGTGTCGCCGCCCTGGCCACCCAGCTTGTGGGCTGTGGCAAGAAAGCTGCCGTCGATGAAGAACTCGCCGCCAAGCTGGTCCAGCCGGTGGCCAGTGTTGTGCTGGCCGCTGCGCCTGCCGTTGCGCCGGGTAGCCGCAAGGGTGAAGACATTTACGCTTCCGTGTGTGGTGCTTGCCACGAGAGCGGCGCTGCGGGTGCCCCGAAGGCGGGTGACAAGGCCGCCTGGGCGCCGCGTCTTGCGTTGGGTTACGATGGTCTGGTGAAGTCGGCCACGGCCGGCAAGAATGCGATGCCCCCGAAGGGCGGTGCTGCCGATCTGACCGAAGGCGAGTTGAAGCGCGCCGTGGCTTTCCTGGCCAACAAGGCAGGTGCCGGTTTCAAGGCTCCGGACTGATTGCTTTTTCCGGCCCGGCGCCCTGCGGGGCGCAGATCGGCGTTGAGCGTGACAAGCAGACGTAAAAAAGCGCAGACATTTTGTCTGCGCTTTTTTTGTAGGGTCCCCCGCGCATGCCGTCAGGCTTTCATCCTGAACCGGAGTTCAGGGAGGTCGCATTCCTTCCGCATCAGGCACACTCGACGAGGAGCGCGCACACCAGCAGTTTCTATGGGCAGCGACCCATGTCACGAAGACATTGGTTCAAGGAATTTACAGCCTTAACCAACACCGCAGGGGATTAATCAAACCTTGGGTGACCCAGTATTCCTAGGGCCTCGGAAGAGCCTTTAGAGCTCTGCCAGGGCGCCGTCGAGGCGACCGTTGATGTGTTCGATTCTACGCTTGAGCGTCGGGATGTCAAACCCGCCGGCACGCTGAAATTGTAGAAATTCATGGGTGACGTTGAGAGCGGTCATGACCGCCAGACGCTCGCCGGCCGAGTTGGTTTTTTCGGCGAGGTCACGCATTTTGTCGTCGAGATAGGTCACCGCGGCGAGCAGGGCGTCTTTTTCTTCCGGCTTGCAGGCGACGCGATATTCGCGGCCGAGAAGCTTGATGTCGAGCTGTTCCATGGATCAGGCCTCGGGGATGCGGGCGAGTAGGGCCTCGAGACGACTACTGGCGAGCCCGACCTTGTCGGTGAGTTCGCGGTTGGCGTTTTCGAGGGTCGTGACTTGCTCCCGCAGGTTACGGTTTTCGGCCTGGGCTGCAGCGCATTTGCGGATCAGCTGGTCGAGCTTTTGTTCGAGAGAGGCGAGTTCGGCGTCCATTGCGGGAATGTTAGAGAGGGGCGGGTGAACGGTCAAGCCAGCTTGTCCGTGGATGACGCACGCAAGGCGTCGGCGGCGCGTCCGGGGCCGATGCAATCGGCCAGGCGGGGCAGGTCCATGTGCTGCTCGATGCTGTCGGCAAGGCGTTCGAGATCGGCTTCGCGACGGGCGGCCAGGTCGACGCGCTCGGCATCGGCCACGCCTGCCCAGGCGAGGAGGGCGGCGAGGGCGTCCGGGTGGTCGAAAAGGCCGTGCAGGTAGCTGCCGAGGATCTGCCCGTCGTCCGACAGCACGCCGTCGGGGCGGCCGTCGGCCAGATGGGTGCTTGGGCGTTGCAGCGCGGGGCCACGGGTGACACCCATGTGGATCTCGTAGCCGGATACGGGGGCGTTGCCGGGCAGGGCCAGGGTGCCGGTGATGTTGTGGAGCTGTTTTTCGGCTTCCAGCACGGTTTCCAGGTCGAGCAGACCGAGGCCGTCGCTGCTGCCCGGGGCGCCTTCCAGCCCGAGCGGGTCGTGGAGTTGGGTGCCGAGCATCTGATAGCCGCCGCAGATGGCGACGATCTTGCCGCCGTAGCGCAGGTGGCGTTTGATCGCATCGTCCCAGCCCTGTTTGCGCAGCCAGGCGAGGTCGGCCTGCACCGCCTTGGAGCCGGGCAGTACGATCAGGTCGGCGGGCGGAATGGGCTGGCCGGGGCCGACCCAACTGAAGTCCACCTGCGGATGCAGGCGCAGGGCGTCGAGGTCTGTGTGGTTGGAGATGCGCGGATAGACCGGCGCAACGACGCGCAGGCGCGCCTCGCCCTTTTCGGCGCGGGCGTCGGCGAGGCCATCCTCGGCATCCAGGAACAGCCCGTGCAGGTAGGGCAGCACGCCCAGTACCGGACGGCCGGTGCGTTCCTCCAGCCAATCGAGCCCGGATTGCAGCAGCCCGATGTCGCCGCGGAAGCGGTTGATCACAAAGCCCTTGATCCGCGCCTGCTCGCTTGGCGAGAGCAGCTCCAGCGTGCCGACCAGGTGCGCGAAGACGCCGCCCCGGTCGATGTCGGCAATGAGGATCACCGGGCAGTCCACCTCTTCGGCGAAGCCCATGTTGGCGATGTCCCGGTCGCGCAGGTTGATTTCGGCCGGGCTGCCGGCGCCTTCCACCAGCACGGCTTCGTATTGCTGGGTGAGGCGGCCGTAGCTTTCGAGTACGGCGGCCATCGCCCGGGGTTTGTACTCGTGGTAATCGCGTGCCGACAACTGGGCTACTGCGCGGCCGTGGATGATGACCTGGGCGCCGATGTCGGTGGAGGGCTTGAGGAGCACCGGGTTCATGTCGGTGTGGGGCTCAAGGCCTGCGGCAATGGCCTGCAGGGCCTGGGCGCGGCCGATTTCGCCGCCATCCACCGTCACTGCCGAATTGAGCGCCATGTTTTGCGGCTTGAAGGGCACAACGCGTACGCCGCGCCGCCACAGCAGGCGAGCCAAGCCGGCGACGAGGGTGCTTTTGCCGGCGTCGGAGGTGGTGCCCTGAACCATCAGGGTGAGGGCTTGACGCATGACTTACAATCCAGAGTGCAAAAAAGTTTCTGATTATCCCATGTCCGTCCTGCACCTCGCCGCCCTCTTCCCGATTGCCATTCCGATGGCGCTGGGCCTGATTCTCGACCGCCTGCTTGGCGAGCCGAGTCGCTTTCACCCGCTGGTTGGCTTTGGTCGCTATGCCTCTGCAGTAGAGCGGCTGTTCCGGCGCCTCGGCGCCAGCCGTGGCGTGGGGCTGCTGGCCTGGAGCGCGGCGGTGCTGCCGTGGGTGGCGCTGGCCGGCTCCCTGCGCACCGGCAACCTGTGGCTGGGGCTGATGCTCGATGTCGGCCTGCTGTATTTCGCCATCGGCAGCCGCAGCCTGGCCGAGCACGCCCGGGCGGTGGCGACGCCGCTGCTGGCCGGTGACCTGCCCGGCGCCCGCCAGCGTTTGTCGTGGATCGTCTCCCGCGATACGACCGAACTAGACGAAACCGGCGTGGCCAAGGCGACTGTCGAATCGGTGCTGGAAAACGGCAACGATGCCATCTTCGGCGCGCTGTTCTGGTTTGCCGTGCTGGGCGGGCCGGGGGCGCTGATGTTCCGCCTGGCCAACACTCTTGACGCCATGTGGGGCTACCGCACTGAGCGCTACCTGCGTTTCGGCTGGGCGGCGGCGCGCATCGACGATGTGCTCAACTACGTTCCGGCCCGCCTGACGGCCCTCAGCTACGCCCTGCTTGGCCACACTTCCAATGCCCTGCGCTGCTGGCGTACCCAGGCGCCGACCTGGGACAGCCCCAATGCCGGCCCGGTGATGTCCGCCGGTGCCGGTGCGCTGGATTTGGCCCTCGGCGGTCCGGCCATCTACCACGGTCAGCTGGAGGAGCGCCCGCCGCTGGGCGCCGGCAAGCCGCCCAAGGCTGCCGATATCGACAAGGCCCTGGTGCTGGTGCAGAACAGTGTCTGGCTGTGGCTGCTGGTGGTTTCGGCAGTGAGCGTGCTGACCCATGCTTGAGCACGGCGGGAGGTTGCGCGCTGCGGCGCAGCGTTACGGGATTGCGCTGGCTGATTGGGTGGATCTGTCCACAGGCATCAATCCACAGGCCTGGCCGGTTCCGCCACTGGCGCCGGATGTGTGGCAACGCCTGCCGGAGGCGGATGACGGGCTGGAGGCCGCGGCAGCGGCTTTCTACGGCAGCCCGAACTTGCTGCCGGTGGCCGGCTCGCAGGCGGCCATCCAGGCCTTGCCGGCCTGCTTTCCGGCCGGGCGGGTGATTACGCTGGCGCCCACCTATGCCGAACATCCCTACGCCTGGCGCAATCATCAGGTTTCTGCACTGCCCGCGGCGGAGATCGATGCGGCTGTCGGTGCGGCCGACACCCTGCTCCTCGTCCAGCCGAACAACCCGGACGGCCAGCTTTTTCCCCGCGAACAGCTCCTCGCCTGGCATGCCGGGCTGGCCGCCCGCGGCGGTCGTTTGATCGTCGATGAGGCGTTCCTCGATGCCGAGACGGCCGCCAGCTTCGTGCCGCTGGCCGGGCGTCCCGGGCTGGTGGTGCTGCGTTCGATCGGCAAGTTTTTTGGTCTGGCCGGCGCGCGGGTCGGCTTTGTGTTTGCCGAGGCGGCGCTTCTTGAACAGCTGGCGGAACGCCTCGGGCCGTGGGCAGTCTCAGGTCCGGCGCGGGCGGTGACGGCCGCGGCGCTGGCCGACCGGGCCTGGCAGGCAGCGGCGCGGGAGCGTCTCGCCGCCGACAGCCGCCGGTTGGGCCTCTTGCTCGACCGCCACGGACTCGCCGGCGGTGCCGGAACGGCGCTGTTCCAGTGGCGGCCGACCCCCGATGCGGCGGTGATCCATATGCGTCTGGCGGAGCAGGGCATCCTGACCCGCCTGTTCGAAGCCCCGGCCGGGCTACGCTTCGGCCTGCCGGGCCATGACATCGAGTGGGCCCGCCTCGAGGCCGCCCTTTCCCGACTTTAAGCCGATTGTGAGACTTCACCCCATGCGTCGTTTGCTTCTTGCCCTGCTGCTTGCCTCCGGCGTCGCCCACGCGGCCATCGAAATTGTCGACGACCGGGGCCAGACGGTGCGTCTGGCCCAGCCGGCCAAGCGCATCGTCAGCCTGGCGCCGCACGTCACCGAGATGCTCTTTGCGGCCGGAGCCGGCGACCGGGTGGTGGGCGCCGTGCAGTACAGCGACTATCCGGAGGCCGCCAAGAAAATCGCCCGCGTGGGCGGCTACACCTCGGTGGATATGGAAAAGGTCGCCGCCCTCAAGCCCGACTTGGTGATCGCCTGGAAAAGCGGCAACCGGGACGCCCACCTGGACAAGCTGAAGGCGCTCGGCATCCCGGTGTTTACCAACGAGCCGCGGCGCATCGACGACGTGGCAAAAAGCATTGCCCAGATCGGCAGGCTGGCCGGCACCGATGCTGCTGGTGACGCTGCTGCCCAGGCCTTCCGCAAGCGCCATGCGGCCTTGTCGGCAAAGTACTCTGCGCGGCCGCCGGTGCGCATCTTCTACGAGGCCTGGAACCGTCCGCTGATGACTGTCAATGGCGAGCACCTCATCTCAGACGTGATTCGCCTGTGCGGCGGCGAGAATGTCTTTGCCAAGCTGCCAGTGCTCGCGCCGGTGGTGGATACCGAGGCCGTGCTGGCTGCCGCGCCGGAGGCCATTGTGGCCAGCGGCATGGCCGAGGAGCGTCCGGAATGGCTGGACGACTGGCGCCAGTGGGTCCGGCTGAGCGCGGTGGCGCGGGGTAACCTGTTCTTCATCCCGCCGGGCCTGATTCAGCGTCACACGCCGCGCATTCTCGACGGTGCCGAACGCCTGTGCGGGCAGCTCGACGACGCGCGGGCGCGGCGATGAGCGTGCGTGCGCTGGGTTTTGCGTTGCTGGCTGCCGGGCCGGCGCTGGCGGCGGATGGCGGTCCACTGCTTGGTGAAATCGTCACGCGTATTGGTCAGGTGGCGGCGATTCCTGCTGACCAGCGCCAGGTGCCGGGTTTTGCCGGAGCGTGGCGACGGTCCGCTGCGCAGGACAAGGTTCTCGAGCGCATCGTCGCCCTTGAAAACCGGGTCAAGCCCTGCAGCGACGTGCGCGTGCTGGATACCGTGCAGGCTGCGCCGGATCTGATCGAGACGCGTCCGCAACGCATCCACCACGCGCTTGAGCGGTGGACCGTGAAGGCCTGCGGGGCGACTCGCCAGTACGATGCCTGGTACAGCTTCGAGAAGGCGACTTCACGGTTGGTGGTGGCGGAAAGCGGCACCGGTGACTTCCAGGCCGCGCTCGACCCGCCTTACCGGCGCCTGCTGGAACTGGCCGCCGTGCGCCGCGCCGAGGAGGCTGGTGGCAGCGTGCGCTGGCTCAACTTGCCACTGCCGGCGGATAGCATGCCGGCAGCCAATGTCAGCAGTGCGGCGGGCTGGAGCGCAGATTTTGTGCCGGCCGGTGACAGCCCGCGGGAGTGGACCCAACTCGTCTCCGTGCAGGGCGTGCCTCGCCTGAAAAGTGCCGGCCAGGCCCGCGCGATGCTGGAAGGCATGCAGCAGGCACGGGGACGTCGGTGTGGTGTCGCCCCCGGTGCCGTGGACGCCGTGCCGGGCGAGGACGCCACCTCCGGCACGAGCGTGCAGACCTACCTCGTTTGCCCGCAGGTGCCCGACACCAACTACGCCGAAATGGCGGTCGTGAAGGCCATCGAGGGCCCGGATTATCTCTACGTGATCCAGCGTGCCTGGCGCCTGCCCGCTGCCGACGCCGCCAGGATTCAGTTCGACAGCCGCCAACCGAAGGCCGCCGCCGAAGCCTTCCTGGCCCAGGTACGCCTGTGCAACCCGGCGGGCGACAAGTCCGCCTGCCCGTCTCCCTTCCCCCGCTGAGAAGAACGCCATGTCCCGACTACCCCGGCGCATCGTCTGCCTGTCCACCGAAACCGTCGAAGTGCTCTATCTGCTGGGCGAGGAGGCGCGCATTGCCGGCATCTCCGGCTTCACCACCCACCCGCCCCGGGCGCGCAAGGAAAAGCCCAAGGTCAGTGGCTTCAGTAGCGCCAAGATCGAGCGCATCCTCGCCGTCGAGCCGGATCTGGTGCTGGCCTTTTCGGACCTGCAGGGCGAGATCGCCCGCGATCTGGTCAAGGCCGGCGTGACTGTGCATGTCTTCAATCACCGCAGCGTCGAAGGCATCCTGACGATGATCGAAACCGTCGGCCGGCTGGTGGGCGCCGAAGCCAAGGCGTTAGCGCTGGTGGCCGAACTGGAACAGACCATCGCCACCGCCCGCGCCGAAGGTGAAGCGCGCGCTGCCCGGCTGGGGCGTCGGCCGAAAGTCTATTTTGAAGAGTGGAACGAGCCCCTGATCACCGGCATCCGCTGGGTGTCGGAGCTGATCGGCATTGCCGGCGGCGAAGACTGCTTCGGAGAGCTGTCAGTGCACCACAGCGCCAAGCAACGCATCCTTGCCGACGCATCGGTGGTCATTCCCCGTGCGCCGGACGTGATCATCGGATCGTGGTGCGGAAAGCACTTCCAGCCCGGGCAGGTGATTTCCCGCCCAGGCTGGGACGCGCTGCCTGCGGTGCGTGGCGAGCGGGTGTTCGAAGTGAAATCGGCGATATTGCTGGCACCGGGTCCGGCAGCGATCCGTGAGGGCCTGCCGGCCATTGCCCGCTGCCTCGACAGCCTGGGCTGAAGCGCGGGGCTTAGCGCCGGACGCCGACGACCCGCTGGTACAGACCACCGAAAAAGATTTCCTTCTTCCACTCGAATTCGGCGGTTTCAGGCACCAGTTTGTCGATCGACTCGGCCAGCAAGGAGTTGGCAAACGGCTCGAGGTAGCGGAACACCAGTGCCATGATTGGCCCCATCGGATGCCACCAGCGCGGCTGGTGGTAATCGACGAAGACAATCTTGCCGCCAGGCTCGACCGCCGCCAGCAGATTGGCAACGATGCGCTGCCGGGCGTGGGGCGGCACCTCGTGAAGCAGGAAGAAGCAGCACACTGCATCGAAAGTGGCACCCACCGGCTCGGTAAGGTCGGCCACCTGGGCGTGCGCGTGAGGCCATTCGGTGAGCTTGCGCCGGCTGTTGGCGATCTGGATCGGCGCCACATCAAGCACCGTGAGCTGCCCCGTATCCCCCAGCCGCCGCGCCAGACGCGGCGAAAAATCGCCATACACCGCTGCCGCCTGCAGCACCCGCTGACCGGGGCTGAACTCGCGCACCGCACCATCCATCAGGCGGCTGGCGTTGCCCCACAGAATCGCCGACACCACGACCGGCCGGTCCAGCCAGGGCAGGGTGCGGTGATCCAGATAGGCCCACGTGTAGGTGTCCCGAAGGTAGTCCGGCAACTCGGTGGCTGCCGCAGGGGAGGAGTCGCGCATGGCTTGGCTATTGCTGAAGGCAGTTGGCAGGCGGAGCGTGACGGCGGCAAGCTGCTGGAGAGCCGCGTCAGGCTTGTGTTCTGACCGGATGATACGGCGGCGGAGCGGGTTGGTGGGGGTTGGGTGAGGGTTTTGTTGCGATGCAGGGCTGTGGAGATCGTCGGGTTCGACTAACGGGGCGCACCAAGAGCTTTGATATGCAGCTTCTTTCTTGTTCGTGGATCAGCTTTTTGCGTAATAGTGCTGTTAGATTATTGCGAAATTGGATCAATTTGTACCGAGTCGATCAGGTTTAAAAAGGCGTTTTGAATACGCGTATGGGTTTTTGTGTGTTTGAGTGACTCTTGGTTGGCTCCAAGTCTGAGCAGAAACGTATAGCCTGTTTCACCGATAGGAAGCATCCAGAACTGATAGGGACCACTGGATGCGCCATCCTTCGATTGCGGTTCCAGTTGAAACTCCAGGACTGTCCAGTTCTGTGTGCCACGGCGTTGATGACTCACTTTCCCGGGTTGTGAGGCATTGGCTTGTAGCCATGCTATGTATTGATCGACTGACCATTTTCGAAGAAACATGGATAACCCGTGCTGGGTCGAATACCAAGATTGATGGCACAGCACCTGAAGCCCCCCTTCAATTTCCTCTGATGCACCCTCGATGCGTTTTCCTGTGGTCTTGTCATAAACCACAGGATTAATTCTTTTGACGCTGCGGACGTAGCGGTCGAAACTTATAAAGTAAGCGTAGTCGTCGAAAGTTGGGGGGGGGGTGGGATAGTTCGGATGAATGTAACGGGTTCGTTTGTATTCCTCGAAGGACATTGTTCCGGATTGCCATGTATGGCCATCGGCCTCGTAGATATCAAAAACAGAGAAAATCTCTCCAGTTGAACTGTCGTTTACGCCCAAAGTTGGAGTTTTTCGATAGCTGCAATCTGAAATTCTTGGCCATTGGTGAGTGATGCGATACTTCTTCAAGAAGTTGTATTGATAGGTGTCGTTTGTTCTTGTTAGTGGCAATTCAAGCGCGCCTGGCTTCAGCAATCGATCTTCCGTGGCTTTGTCTGTGAGTTGTTGCCCAATAAAACTGCAGGCTGATGAGGTCAGTAGCAGAGTGCCGCCAATAACGAGATGACGAATTTTATTCATGTTTATCGGTTATTCCCACGCGGTAACGGGCTCACCATTGCTGTTAACCATTTTTCCAGCCTTAAATTGAATCAGCTTCGCGTTACCGTCTGGCGTTCCTTGGGGCCCGCCGGGTACTGGTGTTTCGACTTGGGTGCAGCCTTTTCCGCCTGTGCCGTAGCAGCTATGCATGCTGTTGTCGGTCTTGAATACCTGCCATAAGTCTTGGAGTGTCCAGGCACCTGGATTGCCACCTGACAGTGTGAATGTAGATACTGGATCATTGCTGAAATAGCTGGAAGTAATTTTTCCTCTGTTTCCTTGTGGCCCTTGCACCGTCGCCGCTGCCGCGTAGTAGCTGTAGGTGTTTGCAGCCCCACCCACGCCTCGAACCGTTAGGTTAGGGTTGGTGTAAGTACTGTTACTTTCACCTGATCGGTTGGCCAGAATGGTGAATGCACTTTCTTGTACTAACGTTCCCCGGCTATGACCCAGCGATGCAGTGGGAAGGTTTCCCCTGCTGGCCAGCGCGTTGCTATAAGTTTCCACTCCATTGGTATAGCCAAGAAAGTTGGCCAGATCATAGCTCAGGGAGTTGCTGATTTTTTCGTACGCAACACCGATCAATTCGGAAATGTCGTTTTCGGCTGGTTTGATATGCATCAGATAAATGGTTCCAGGTTTGAGATCCTTTCTTCCTGTTTCTGGATTAATGAGAGTTTCTGCGTTTTGATATGCCAATTCCGCGGCTCGTTTTTCATCGTTCAAGATGCCATTGACGGCCAGCACCATATCCAAGCTAATGTTGGCTGCGACTTCTTGTTGGGTGACCAGCGTCCGTTTCAGTTTGTCGGGTTCTGTTACGCAGTTCCCACCTTCAGGGCACTCCACCTTTAAGAAGCTTGGTGTTTCCTTGAACCTTGAACGATAGGCCGCGTCATTGAAGATGCTAACTATCTTCATAGTCTCCTGTTTGATCGTCCTATCTGCCTCGACAACCTCCTTCATCGCCGTCACGTCTTGCCTTTGGGCGGAGGTATGCGTGTTGGCGACATCGCGGTTCAGGCGGCCGAGGGCTTCTTCTGCGCCCAGCCCTGTCAATTTCCGCTGTTGTTCGTCGTCCGTAATCGACACAGCTCCCCCGCTCACCGCGCTAAGGGTTCGCCCGCTTGAGGCCTCCGATTCATTGGCGTTGTTGAGGGCATTGCCAATGATGCTCTTGGCCCCGCCGTATTTCCCTTGGGAGAACATGTCGGAACTGAGGTTGATGCCGCTGCTCGATGCGCTGGCTTCGGCATGGTTCTTTATGTCGCTGCTTGTAAGTGTAGCGGCGCTAACGCTGTTCTTGCCTGCCTGTACGGCTTGTTCAGAACTGGCGATCACCGCGCCCTTGAGATCGGCGTTCCCCTTCACGTCCACTTGGAAGCCGCCATCGCCAGCTTGCAAACCAGACTGTTCGGTGACGCTGGCGTAGTTGCTCATCGCCTTGCTCTGGCTGACGCTCACGCTGCCGGTGCTGCCTGCGCCGAAGCAGAAGGGGGGAATGCACAGGGACACGCTTGCCCCGACGCTTTGTTGTTTGCTCTTGTACTGGCTGGTGTCCTGCAGGCTTTCGAGGGTCAGATTGCCACCGATCTCTGCATTTACCTGTTGTCCTCTAGCCACAGCGCCGCTCAGTGTTGTGTCGCCACCTGATTTCAGTGCCAGCGTGTTGCCGGCTTCGACGTGGCTGTTGCGCCAGGTCACGTCATTGCCGTCGGCGTTACCTCGTGCAGCGCTTGCACTTGCCTGCAGGGTGAAGCCGTTCTGTGTTCCTCCCAGTGCAAAGCCGACGCCGACGCTGCCGCTGGAACTCTTGTTTGTGCTGTGCTGCTCTGCCGTGTTTTGTGCTGCCAGAAGGTGGATTGCGTTGTCTGCGGCGAGCGACAGCGTGTTACCTGCCCGGATGTCGCTGCCCTGTACGGTCAGCGTGCTGTCCTGCCCGGCGCCGCCGGCCGCGATCTGCATATTGCCACCGGCCATGATTGTGGAGGCTGCTGCGGTGTCGCTCTTCTGGAGGGTCTTGCTCTGGCTTGCACTGGTACCAATGCTGATACTGATGTTGATGCCGCCCACCTTGTCGGCGGCGTTGGCATCGCGGCTTGTCGTGTTGCCGCCGGCATCCTTTCCGGTGGCAATCTGGCCTTCCTTGCCGTTGATCTTGGTGCCCTGGCCGGCCTCGACCGCGTTATAGGCGTTCAGTCCGGAAAGGGCTGTCGAGGCGGCGGCCAGTGCGTGCATGCGTGAATCGTCGGTGCGGCTTACAGCCCGGCTCATTTGTTCGGCAGTCTGTATGGCACTTATCACGGGGCTGGTGACTGCCACCGTCATCCCGCTTTGCCGGAAACTCATCTCGGTCTGGCTGCTGCCGGTTTCGCGGGCTTCGAGGATGTCGACCTTGCTGGCGGTGATGCCGATATCGCCCTGCGGGGCGAGGATATGGCTGCCGATCTGGCGGTAGTTCTTCCCGGCTTCGATCAGGACATTGCCTTCGGTACTGCCGACGGTGCTGCCGGCAGCGGTAGTCCGGACATCTCCGTTATCCAGGCTCTGCATGCGGGAGCCGATTGTGTAGCCGATGCCGCCGCTGCTTATCAGCCCCGACTGACGCGTTTCGTTGTACCGGCTTTCCTGCAGCCGGTCGGTGTCTGCCTCGATGCGTACATCGCGGCCGGCGAGGAGGGAGGTTCCTGCGGTTGAGGCGACGTTGCTGCCGGTGATGGCAATGTCCTGGCCGGACTGGAGGCGGACGGTGTTGGCCGAGAGGGTGGTGGACAGGCTGCTGTCGCGTGCCAGGGTCTGGCGGCTGATGGAGGTTTCGCTGCCGAATGTGCTGCTGTCGGTGTGGCGGTGGGCCTCTGCCATGGAGAGGGTGTCGCGGCCGGCGGTGAGCGTGATGTCGCGGCCGGCGAGCAGGTCGAGGGCGCCCTTGTCGCTGGTGAGGCTGGCGGCACGCAGGGAGATGTCCTGGCCGGCTTCGAGGCGGATGTCGCCGGCGGCGCCGAGGGTGGTGCCGGTTTCGCGGCGGGTGGCGTCCTTGCGGTAGTTGCTGGCGTCCCAGACGGTTTCCTGGCGGCGTGATTCGCTGACGGTGTCGAGCTTGATGTCACGGCCTGCGCTGACCAGGGTGGTGCTGCCGCTGGCCGTGGCGTCGTTGCGGAGGGTGGCGCCGGCGAGTGTCAGGTCGCGCCCGGCGGCGGCCACCAGCTGGCCGGCGGCGGTGCTGCCGGTGACGTAGAGGCCGGCGATGCGGTCGATGCCGGTGTAGTTGCCCTGGGCACTGGTGCTGCTGCGGGTGGTGGTGTTTACCGTGAGGTCGCGGCCGGCCAGTGCGGTGAGGCTGTCGGTGGCGCGCAGGGTGCCGCCGGCGTTGATGAGGTCCTGGCGTGCGCTGACGCTGACATCGGTGCCGTAGATGCTGCCACCGAGGTTCTTCACGTTCTCGGCGCTCAGGCTGACGACCTTGCGGCCGGCGAGGAGGCCGCTGTTATCCAGATCGCCGGTGAGGGCGATTTGCAGGTTGTCGCCGCTGATCAGGGCGCCGCTGCCGTCCAGGTCGCCTTCGGCAACGCGGGCGTAAAGGCGTGGCACGAGCGCGTGGGTGCTGCTGCCGTCAGCGAGGGTGACGATCTGGTCTACCAGCCACACGATGTCACTGGTGAGCCCGGCCATCTGTTCGGCGCTGAGGGCGACACCGGGGATGAGTTGCCAGTCGCGGGCGTAGGTGGCGCCCTGGGTGAGGAGGGCAAGGTACTGGGTTTCGTCGTCGGCGTAGCCGTCGAGGAAGCGACGACCGGTGAGCTGCGCGACCTGCTCGCGGATCAGGCGTTGTTCGTAGAAGCCGTCGCCGAGACGCTTTTGCACGCTGGCGGGGTCGACCGAGAGGACGCCGAGCATGTAGTCGGAGCTCAGCCATTGCTGCCGGTTGGTGAAGCGCGGGTCGGTTTCGACGAGGTAACGGGCTTCGGCGGCCGGGTTGATGGCAAAGAGGCTGCTGGTGGGGAGTCTGGTGTCGGGGACGACGCTGCGGATGACGCTTGCCGGTGCGGTGCCGATGGCGGGGCCACCGGTGAGCGGGGAGCTGGTGTGGCCGGGGAGGGCGCTGCCGGTCGATGGGCCGGAGGCTGCGGCGAGGGTGACTGCGTCAGCGGGTATCAGGCTGGGAGCGGGCGCTTCCGATTGCCGGGGAGCGGCCGTCGTGCTGCGCGTCGCGGGCAGGGCGATCCGTGCGATGCCGTCGGTGGTGACACCTTCGGCAGCCGAAACGGCGCTACCCGTGCGTGGTGCGGCAACAGACCGGACGGCGTCGTGCACAGTGGCTTCGCCGACCCGGGCGGTCGTCGCGCTGGCCGTGCCGCCAATGGCGGCACGTACCTCGATGATCGTACCGCTGCGAGCGCTGGCCTGGGCGTTGCCGGTGCCGGCCGTGGTGTCGCCGATGCGTGTCGTGCCGAGCTCGTCGACCCGGGTGCCGGAGCCGGCTGGGGCGGTGTTGCCGCGGGTTTCGGTGACGGGCAGGGAGAGGGTGGTGATCTCGTCGGCGGGGCGGTAGGCGGTGGTGTTGCCCCAGCGACGGCTGTGATACCCCTTCACGTTGCCGTGGAACTTGGTCCAGGTGTATTGGCTGGTCCCTTCCTCGTGCTTGATTTGTTGGCCTTGTCCCTCCACGTTGATGAGGTTCTGGAGGTCTCCGGCGAGGGTGCCGCCAGCGAGGATCCGGCTCTTGTCATTGATCAGTGTGCCGCCTTCGATGTGCATGCTGCCGCCGGCCAGGATCTGCCCCGGGTCGGAGCTGGCGACGATGCTTTTCTGAACCGTCTGGGTGACGCGGTACTGCGTCCATTCCTTGATCTGGCGTCGCTCGAAGGTGGCGTTGTAGGCCTCGATGGCGCTGTCGAGTGCCGAGTAGGCGGCGTCGGTGTTCGTCTGCCAGTTTGCTTCCGCGCGCTCGTAGGCAGACCAGGCCGCGTCGAAGGCCAGGGTGTCGGCCGCATAGGCGGCCTGGGCCGCGGCGTTGGCGGCTGTTTGGGCGTTGAACTGGTCGAGGTCGGCGGTGTAGGCCGTGCAGGCATCGGTGTTGTAGTTGCTCGCCTGGCAGGCGGATGCACGGGCCGGGTCGGGGGCCACGGGTGTGTGCAGCGATGGTTCTACCGGCCGGCCGAGGGTTGGCGCGACGGGGGCGGGGCCGGGCGGGGTGAGCCTGAAGTAGGCCCAGGCCGGGTCGCCTGAGGGGTAACTGGTGTCCGTGTCGAGGGCGTAGGTCTCGTGGCACTCCTCGCCCGGGTCTTCGTCGGCGCAGCCGACTTCGGCCACGCGGGGGATGGGCGATTGACCCAGCCGGCCGAATCCTGCGATGGCGGCATCACCATTCCAGTTGTAGTAACCGGCCTTGCTCCAGCGCCGCCACGTAAACATCGAGAGCGGATATTTGCCGATCGTTCCGTTGGGCTGGATGTAGGTGACTTGCTCGGGTGCCCCGACTGCGGCGAGGCGCGTGCTGAAGTGGGCGTTGCTATTGGTGAGCTGTGCGGCGGCCAGGGACAGGTTGCCGAGGGCTTCGATGGTGGCGCTGTCGTTGCGCACCTGTCCGGCCAGGCCGATGGCTTGGCCGCTGGCGTCGAGGGCGCCGCCGATGGCCATGTCGCCGGCGCTGAAGATGAGGGCGTGCTCGCGGTTGCCGAGGCTTTGCACGGCCAGGTCCAGCCGGGTTCGCGCGGCGAGGGTTGCGCTTTGCGTGCCTTCCACGTCGTTGTTGAGCGTATTGGCTTGGATGGCCAGGTGATCGCCGTAGATGCGGCCGCTGCCGAGGTTGTCGAGGCGGTTGGCGTTGATGCGGGTTTCGCGGCCGTCGATCAGGCCCCGGTTGGTGAGGGTGGCGGTGGCGTTGATGTCGGTGCTGTCGCCGCGGATCTCGCCGCTTGCCAGGTTGTCGATGTCGGCGGCTTCGAGGTGCAGGCGCTGTCCGGCTTCGAGCGTGGCGCGGTTGACGATGTTGCCGCTGGTCACGAGGCTGGCGTTGCCATTGGCCGCAAAGATGCCGGTGTGGATGTAGTCGCGGGTCAGGTGCACCGACAGATCGCCCAGGCTCAGCACCTTGCCGTCGCCGGTGAGGCTGGCGGCGTCGATTTCCAGCATCTGCCCGGCAATCAGCGTGCCGTCGGTATTGGTGATGGTCAGTGCGCGCAGCGGGGTGGCATCGTGGATGCGCAGGGTGTGGCCGGCCGAGATCAGGCCGCTGGTGTTGTCGACTTGCCGGCTGGCCGCAATGTCGAGGGTATCGTCGGCGCGCAGCGCGCCATCCCGGTTGTCGACGTCGCCGGCCTGGATGAACAGGGAGCGCCCTTCCGTGCCCTGGCTGCTTTGCAGGGTGGACCGGTTGATGAAGCGGGCCGCGGTCAGGGTGGCGGTGCCGCCGCTGCGGATGAGGCTGGCAGTGTTGTCGATGACTCCGCCGCCGGCGTCGATGCGCAGATCGCCGATGGTCTGGAGCTGGCCGCCGCGGTTGTCAAAGCCGTTCAGCGTGGCGTCCAGGCTGGTTTCGGTGCTGATGGCGCCGCCGTCCCGGTTGACGAGCGGCCCAGCTTGCAGGCGGATGTCGCGGCTGGCGCCGATGAAGCCGGCGCTGTTGTCGAGGAGGCCGCTTAGAAGGGTGATCCGGCCCTGGCTGAAGATGCCCGCCGAGGTACCGGAGCCGGTGTTGAGCAGGGCCTGGCCGCCGGTGTCCACGAAGAGCTCGCGCCCGGCCTGCAGGGTGCCGGCGTGGTTGTCGAGGGCGCCGCTGAGGAGGGTCAGCTGGTCGATGGCGGCAAGCTGGCCGCCGCAGTTGTCAAAGGCGTAGCCCGAACTGTCGGCGCGGATCGCGCGGGCGCTGATGCTGCCGCCTGCATTGACGATGCCCTGGCCCGAAATATCCAGCGACTCGGCGGCTTCGATGCGGCCCTGCCCATTGTCCAGCAGGCCCGCGCGGGTGCTGATGCGGATGCCGTCCAGCACGGCGCTGATCTGCCCGTCGCTGTTCTGCAGGCTGCCGCTGCCCAGGTTCACCTGCCGGTTGGCGGCGATGATGCCGCTGCGGTTATCCAGATTGCCGCCGATGTCGGCGCGCAGCGTTTGCCCGGCGGCAAGCTGGCCGCCGGTATTCGACAGGCCTGCGGCGCGCACGTCCAGGCTGCCGGACGCCACGATGCTGCCGGTGCTGTTGTCCACCTGCCCGGCGGCCTGCAGCTGGAGGGCGGCCAGCCGGGCGGTTTGCAGTGTGCCGCCCCGGTTGAAGAGGTCGCCGACCGTCAGCGTGGTGGTGCCGTTGCTGGCGAGCAGCCCGCCAGTGTTGTCGAACAGGTTGTCGGCAAGAATGCCGGTACTGGCGGTGCCGGACTGGATGAGGCGGCCGTTCCGGTTGTCGAGCCGGCTGGCGTGGAGGTTCAGGCGCTGGGCGCCGATGTCGCCGCTGGCGTTGTCGAGGATGTCTCCGTCGATCCGCAGGCTGCTGTTGCCGGCGATGGCGCCGTTGGTGTTGTCCAGATTGCGCGCGGCAAGGGCGAGGTCACCACTGCCCGCGTGTTCGATCCGGCCGGTGCTGTTGGCGATGGTGTCGGCGCTGAGGCGGAAGTCGACGCCATTGCCGGCAAGGAGACCACCCCGGTTGTCGAGCAGGCCGCCGCTGCCGGTCAGGGCCAGCACGGTGGCGGCGTTGCCGCTCTGCACGATGCGGCCGCCCCGGTTATCCAGGTTGGCGAGCTGCAGGTCGAGATGGCCGGCGATCAGTTCGCCCCCACGGTTATCGAGGGAGCTGCTGCCTGTGCCTTGTGCAGTGATGGCCAGCACGCCGGGGGTGACGACGCTGGCCCGGCTAGTGAGCACGTCGCCGTTGGTGGCGTGGACGAAGACCCGGTTGCCTTGGGTCTGACTGGCGCTGAGGTCGATGGCGCTGCCCTGCAAGCTCAGGCTGCCGGCCGACAGGTTCCGCCCCAGCGCAGCCAAGTGGCCGGTGGTGCTGATGCTCAGATCACCGCTGCTGCCGAATGTGCCGTCGCGGGTGATGCCGGCGCCCAGCAGGCCGGTGGCGCTGCTTTCCAGATGACTGGCCGTGACGGCCAGCATGCCGCCGGCGGTAATGACCGCCGAGTTATCCAGACCGTCGCGCAGCGATAGCCGGTTGTTGCCGACAGCATGGAGCGTGCCGCTGTTGCCCAGACTGCCTGCACTGGCGCTGAGGTCCGTGCCGGCGAAGATCAGGCCGCGCGGGTTGCCGAGGCTGCCGGCCAGCTCAATGCCGAGGGCTGCGCGCAGGGCTTGCAGGGTGCCGTCGGTGTTGTC
Source organism: Zoogloea oleivorans (assembly GCA_030157785.1). Classification (GTDB taxonomy): domain Bacteria; phylum Pseudomonadota; class Gammaproteobacteria; order Burkholderiales; family Rhodocyclaceae; genus Zoogloea; species Zoogloea oleivorans_A. Next base: position 405,065 of record JAOAUC010000055.1, on the reverse strand, counting down.
GAAGCTGGCGGCTTGCAGCGTGAGGCCTTGTTCGGCGGCGAGGATGCCGCGGCCGTTGTCGATTGCATGGGCCGCGCCAAGCGTGAGGGACTGCCTGCTGGCGATCTGGCCGTCGCGGTTGTCGAGGTTGCCGCTGGTGAGGCTGACTGTGCCGTCGGCAATGATCCGTCCGGCCGCGCTGTTGTCGGTTGCGTCGGCGACGCGGAGGGCGAGGCCGGCGCTGCCGACGGATTCGATGCTGCCAGCCCGGTTGAGCAGGGTGCCGGCCGTCAGTTGCACATCGCCGGCGCTGGCCAGCATGCCCTTGCGGTTGTCGAGGATGCCGCTGACGTCCAGCGTGGCTTGCTGCGTGCCGGCGTGGACGATCTGCCCGGCCTGGTTGTCGAGGCTGCCGGCGTGGATGTTGAGCTGTCGGCCGTTGAGAATGCCGGAGGCGTTGGAGAAAGTGCCGGCCGTCAGTTGGAGCGCCCCGTTGCCGAGGATGTGACCGCGCAGGTTGTCGAGGGTGTCGGCGCTGAGTCGCAGCGCGTTGCTGCCGGCGTGCTCGATGCGTCCGTCGGTGTTGGCGAGGGTATGGGCAGACAGCGTGAGCTGCTGGCTGTTGCTGGCAATCAGGCCGCCGCTGTTGTCGAGCACGCCGGCCGCGCTGGTGAGGGCGAGAGTGGTATCGGCGCTGCCGTTTTCGACGATGCGCCCGAGCCGGTTGTCGAGCTGGGCTACCTGGATGTCGAGGTGGCTGGCGCTCAGGCTGCCCTGTCGGTTGTCGAGGCGGCTGCTGTCGCTGCTGCGGGCGATGAGGGTGAGTTCGCCGGTGCTGACCAGGCTGGCACCGGCCGTGCGGATATCGCCGCGGGTGGCGTTGATGCGCATGGCGCTGGCCTGGGTCTGGCTGCCGGCGAGGTCCACGTCCCGGCCTTCAAGCTGGAGGCTGCCGGCGGCCAGGTTCTGGCCGTGGGCGCCGAGGCCGTCGGTGGTGGAAACGAGCAGGTTGCCGCTGCCGGCGAGGCTGCCGTCGCTGCGGATGCCGGCGCCGAGCAGGGCTTCGGCGCTGCTCGACAGACTCCGCGCCTGCAGCTCGGCGTTGCTTCCGGCGGCAAGGATGGCCCGGTTGTCGATGAGGTCGGCGGCCTGTATCTGCAGGCGGCCGGTGGCATACAGCGTACCGGTGTTGAGCAGGCTGCCGACCCGGGCGTCGAGGGCATCGCCGCTGCCGATCTGGCCTTCCAGGTTGAGCAAGGCGCCGTCGATGCCCAGCTGGAGCGGGCCGGCCAGGGTGCGGAGCAGGCCGTCGGTGTTGTCCATGCTGGCTGCGTCGAGCTGCAGGGCCTGGCCGGCGGTGAGCAGCCCGCGCGTGTTGTCGGCGGCACCGGTGACGCGCAGGGCGAGATTGCGGCTGGCGGCAAGCTGTCCGTCGGTGTTGTCGAACCGGGCGGCGTCGATGCTGGCCGGGCCGGCGGCACCGATGAGGCCGTCGTGGCTGTTGTCCACAGTGCCGCTGGCGGCAAGGGCGAGGCCGGCGCTGCCGGTGCTCTGCAGCGTGCCGCGCTGGTTGTGCAGATCGCCCGCTTGCAGTCTGGTGCCGCCGTTGCTGAGCAGGCTGCCAGCGGTGTTGTCGAGGGTGGTGCTCGCCTGGATGTCGAGCAGCCCGGTGCCGCCCTGGATCAGTGTGGCGGCCTGGTGGGAGAAGGTCTGGCTGCGGATCTGGATGCGGTTGGCACGGGTGGTGGCGCTGTCCAGGTTGAGGGTCGGGGCGTCGATGCGCAGTTCGGCGTTGCCGAGAAGGGTGCCGCGGGTGCCGGTGAGGGTGGTGGCGGCCAGCGCGAGGCTGTCGCTGCCGGTGTGTTCGATGCGGCCATCGACGTTGAGGAGCGTGTCGGCGCTCAGGCTGAGTGCCCGGCTGTTGGCGACGATCTCGCCGTTGCTGTTGTCGAGCGTGCCGGTGGTGATATGCGTGTTGCCGGCGCCGGTCTGCAGCAGGCGTGCATCCCGGTTGTCGAGATTGGCCACGACGAATTCCAGCTGGCCGGCGGCGAGCTGGCCGAGGTGGTTGTCGAGGGTCTGGCCGGCGTTGGTGGCGGCGCCGATGCGTAGTGTGCCGGGGGTGACGACGACGGCTTTGCGGGTGAGCACGTCGCCTTGCGCGGCGCCGATTGCGATATCGGCTGCCCGGGTCTGGCTGCCGGATAGGTCGACGCTGCTGCCGCTGAACGTGAGGCTGTCGGTGGCCTGGTTGTAGCCGCGGGCGAGGAGGGCGCCGGTGGTGCTGACGCTCAGCGTGCCGGTACTCGCAGCACTGCCATCGGGCTGGATGCCGGCGCCGATAACGCTGCCGCTGCTGCTGTCGAGTTGGCGGGCGGTGACGGCGCTGTTGCCGGTGGCGGCCACAAGGCCGCTGTTGGCGAGGGGGCCGATGACGTCGATGTGCAGGTTGCGGTGGCTGTAGAGGGTGCCACTGCTGTTCAGACTGTCGGCGCGCAGTGTCAAGTCGGTGGCGGACCGGATTTCGCCGGCGGTGTTGAGGAGCTGCCCGGCCACGTCGAGCTCGAGGCCGGCGCTGGTGCTATGGACGAGGCCGCGGGTGTTGTCGAGGCTGGTGGCCTGCATGGCAAGGTCGCCGGTGCTGCGCAGGGTGCCGTCGATGTTGCGCAGCTCGCCGGCCTGCAGGCTCACGCTGCCGTTCGATGCGAGGGTGCCGGCGCTGTTGTCGAGAAGCTGGCTGGTGCCGATGCGCAGGGTGCCGCTGCCGGACTGGCCGATCAGCCCGCCAATGCTGGAAAGCCGGGCACTGTCGATCAGGAGCCGGGTGGCGCGGGTCTGGCCGCCGTCGAGGGTGATGCTGCCAGCGCTGATCTGCAGGGTGCCGGCGCTGTTCAGGCTGCCGCGGGCGCCGTTGAGGGTGGTGGCGTCGAGGCTGAAGTGGCCGCTGCCGGCGTGGTCGATGGCGCCGTCGGTGTTGGTAAGGGTGCTGGCGGCGAGGGTCAGGCTGGCGCTGCCGGAGATCAGCTTGCCGGCCGTGTTGTCGAGCGCGCCGGGCAGGCGGATGGCGAGGTCGGTGCTGCCGGTCTGGGTCAGGCTTCCGCCGCGGTTCGACAGGTCGTGGGCAGTGAGGCTCAGGCGTGCCGCGGAAACCTCGGCGGCGTCGCTGCGAAGGGTAGCGCTGGCGCTGGCGGACAGGGTCTGGTCGACGCCGATGCGGGCATGGCTGGCGTCAATGTCACCGGCGCGGGCTGTGAGCTCGAGCTGGCGGGTGGCGGTCTGGCTGTCGGTGAGGCTGAGGCTGTTGGCGTCGAGGCGGATGCCGGTCTGGGCGAGGTTCTGCCCGTGCGCGCCGATGTCTGCGGTGGCGCTGGCCTGCAGCGTGCCGGCGGCGAGGCTGCCATCTTCGGCAAGGCCGGCAGCCATGGCCGATGTGCTGCTGCTGTCGATGCGGCTGGTGGTGCCGGTGGCCGACAGCCCGAGGTCATTGCGGGCGGCGAGGAGGCCGCTGTTGAGCAGGTCGCCGCGGGTTGTCAGGCTGGTGTTGCCGAGGGCGTACACGCTGCCGCTGTTGCTGATGCCGCCGTTGGTGGACGCCTGCACATCGGCGCTGGCGGTGATCCGGCCGCTGTTTTCGAGCAGGCCGTCGACGGTGACGACGACGTTGCCGGCGCTGGCGCCGAGGTGGCCGGCGTTGCGCATGCCGAGCCCCGCTTCCGAGCCGACGAGGGTGATCTTGTTGGCATACATGCCGCCGAGTGCTGCGACGTCGAGGGCAAAGGCCGGGGCGGGGCTGCCCGCCGCGAGTGGGTTGGCCTGGCTGGCGTCGGCGCTGACTTCGGCGGTGCCGGTGTTGATGCGCAGATCCTGCGCCCAGATGCCGGCATTCACTTCGACGGCCCGCGCGATGAGGTGCGTGTAGTCGCTGCTGCTGGCATCGAGGCCGGCGCCCTGCACGACGATGCTGCCCGTCTGCACCCGGAAGCCCGTGAGGCCGTCGTTGCCGATGATCGGCGTGCCGGTGGTGAGCGTGCTGCGGCTGGCGTTGATGAAGCCGCAGCCGTCGCAGACGATGCCGGCCGGGTTGGCGATGACCACCTCGGCCCGGTCGCCACCCACTTCCACGTAACCGCGCAGCTGGCTGGGGCTGGTGGTGTTCACCTCGTTGAGGATGACCCGGGCGGTGCCGGCGGCCAGCCACGGGTTGCCCTGGACGAGGCCGCCGAGGCGGGTCTGGGTGCCGGTGCGGGTGTTGTTGAGGACGGCGCCGCTGGTGGGTACATCGAACCGGCTGAAGACGTTGCGTGACACCCCGGCTGCGCTCGGGGTCTGGATATTGACTTGCAGCACCCCGTTGGCGGTATTGAGGACGCTGGCCTGCCGGTTACCCGGAGCCGTGCGGTCGGCAACGATCTGCGCCTGCAGCGGCATGGCCCAGCTGATGGCGCCGGTAAACAGCAGCACGCCGAGGGACAGGGCCGACAGGCTGAAGGCCGCACAGTGGGCCGGGGCATTGTTGCCGGGGCCGCCGGATTCCCCCGCCTTGCCTTGGCGGCGTGCCGATTCGGCGACGACCATCAGCATTCCACGGGTCTGATTGAAAACGATGCGGTAGCGGTGCTTGTTCATGGCAAGGGGCGGCAGGCGGAAGTTGAGGGGGGCGCTGGTGGCTTACCAGCCCCAGTTGAGGGAGAAGCCGGCGAGGCCGTCGGGGCTGGCGAAGCCCTTCGGCTTGTGGATGGGGCTGCCGACAAAGACATCGAAGGTGAGACTGCCGACGGCGCCACGCAGGCCGATCACCCCGCCGACGAGACGCTGGCCGAGGAGGTCTTTGGCGCTGCGGCCGCTGACGGCGCCGGCATCGATGGCCACGTAGCCTTCGATGCCGCTCTGGCCCAGGGCAAGGCCGAGATCGTTGCGCCACAGCCAGCCACGCTCGCCGCTGAGTACGGCTTCGCCATTGAAGCCGCGCACCGTGTAGCGCCCTCCGATGGCGAAGCGGTCTTGCGGGACGAGGGGCGTTTCACTGCGCTGTACGCGCCACAGGCCGGTGTAGCGCAGGCTTTGTTCGCCGGCCCGGAAGGGCAGGCTGAGCTGGGTGTCGGCGGTGAAGATGCCGGGGCGGGCGGTGCCTTCGCCGAAGGCTTCTTCCGGGGCGGGGGTTGAGCCGAAGGCGCCGGTGCCGCGGCGGTAGGCAAGGTTGATATCGAGGGCGGCGGCGCCGATGAATTCCCGGTGGCCGAGGCCGGCCTCCCAGCCGCCCGTGCGGCGGCGCTGGACGACGACTTCGGTGTCGTCGATGAAGTTCTCGGAGCGGCGCATCCAGGCCTTGGCGTAGAAGCTGGTCTTGCGCACGGCATCCCGGTACAGCAGGCGGGTCAGGCGGGCTTCGGCGTTTTCGCTTTCGCCGCTGTAGCGGTAGGTCTGGCTGGCCCCGGCGACGGCCTGGTGGTAGCGGTTGGCACCGGCGCTGACGCTGGCCAGCCAGTAGCCCCAGGGCAGGGAGTAATGGACCGTGTAGCCGCGCGTGCCGCGCTTGCCCGAGATGCCGCCGCCCAGGTCGTGGTTGAAGCTGGCGTAGAAGAGGTCGTTGAGGCCGAGGGGGCTGTCGAGCGATGCGGTGGCGCCGGCGAGAAACTTGCCGGTGGCCTTGGTGCCGCTGTCGTCGAGGGACAGGTTGAGGCGCAGCAGGCGCTCTTGCTGCCAGCGCACCAGCAGGTCGCTTTCACCGGGAGCGGCCAGCGGGTCGGCAGCGGGGACGATCTGGACGTCGGCATCGGCGGTGGGGACGCGCTTGAGGTTTTCCAGGCCCTGTTCGATGTCGCGCAGGTTGAGGAAGTCGCCGCTGCGCGCCGGCAGGGCGCCGGCCACGCTGGCCCGGAAGGCACTTTCATCGGCTAACCGAATGTCGCGGATGCGCCCGGGCACCAGGGTGAGGGTGAGGACGCCGCGATTCAGGTCCTGCGGCTCGGCAAGGACGCGCGCGGTGATGTAGCCACGCTCGACGAGGCGGTTCTGGATGCGCGTCATCAACTGGTTGATGGCGCGGGTGCCCAGGCAGCGCCCGGTAGGCGGGTCGTCCGGGCGGTCGATGGCGGCCAGTGCCCACTGGAAGTGCCCGGCGGCATCGCCGGCGAGGATCAGCTGGCTGATGGGGAAGCAGGGCGTTTCGCCGACCGGCAGGGGCGAATCGGCGGACGCGGTGTCGGGGCGTTCCAGGCGGACATCGGGTTCCCGTTCGAACTGCTCGCGCAACTGGCGATCACGTTCCTGCTGGCGGATCAGCTCCTGCGCAGCCAGTGCGGGGGGGCTTGTCTGGGCGGCCGAGAGGGCTGGGATGGCTGCCAGGAAGAGCCCTGCGGCGACGGCACGGGCGGTGTCGGAATACTGGGGCATTGTTGCAAGTGGCCAGCGTGGTTGGCTGTGCGTAATGTCATTTGGCTGTAATTATATTCACATGTTATTTGTGTATTCAATATGGTTTTGCTTTTGCGTTGGCTGTCACAGCTTGTCGCGCCGGGCGGCAGCGGGACTAAAATGCGGTTTTCGCCCGGCCCTCTGTAAAAATGCGCCCTCTCTATTCCTGCGCGCTGATCCAGCTGATCCGCGCGATCCACGTCGCTGGCTGAGTGCCGATGCGCTTTTCCGCTCCCCTCATCGCAGGCCGGCTGGTCCGCCGCTACCAGCGTTTTCTCGTCGATGTCGAACTGGCCGACGCGTCCATCGTTACCGCCCACTGCGCCAACACCGGCTCCATGCAGGGCTGCAAGGACGCCGGCAGCCGGGTCTGGCTGTCGCCGGCCGACAATCCGGCGCGCAAGCTCAAATGGACCTGGGAACTGGTGGAGGTGGCGCCGGGCGTGACGGTTGGCGTGCATACCGGACGCAGCAACGGGCTGGTGCGGGAAGCCATCGAGGCCGGGCGGGTACCCGGGCTGGCGGGCTACGGGACGATCCGGCCGGAGGTCAAATACGGTGAGAGCAGCCGTATCGACTGGCTGCTGCAGTCAGCCGGGCGGCCGGATTGCTACGTGGAAGTGAAGAACGTCACCGCCGCGGTGGCCGGACGCACCGGCTTCTTTCCGGATGCGGTGACGACCCGCGGGGCCCGGCATCTGCGCGAGATGTCGGCGATGGTGGCGGCGGGCCACCGGGCGGTGCTGGTGTTCTGCGTGCAGCGGAGCGATGTGGACGCGGTGCAGCCGGCCGACCACATCGACCCGGCCTACGGGCGGGCTCTGCGGGAGGCCATGGCGGCCGGGGTGGAGGTGCTGGCCCTGGGCGCCCGCGTGACGCCCGAGGGCATCGAACTGGTGCGCCGGCTGGTGGTGAAGGTGCCCGCCTGAGGGCTGCGGCTTTCCACAATAGGGCCGTCCACAATGGGGTAGCACACAATTTCCGGCGTTTGTTGATGGCCCTAATCTGCGGGCCATAGACATAACACCGGAGATAAACCGTCATGAAGAAGCCGTTCTACAAAGTGCTGTACGTGCAGGTGTTGTTCGCCATCGCCTGTGGTGTGCTGCTCGGGTATTTCGAACCCAAGCTGGGGATTGATCTGAAGCCCCTGGGTGACGGTTTCATCAAGCTGGTCAAGATGATCATTGCGCCGGTGATCTTCTGTACCGTGGTGCACGGCATCGCCGGCATGGAAGACATGAAGAAGGTCGGCCGGGTGGGCGGCAAGGCGCTGCTCTACTTCGAAATCGTGTCCACCTTTGCCCTGGTGATCGGTCTGGTGGTGGCCAACACCCTCAAGCCCGGCGCCGGTTTCAATGCCGACCTGTCCACCCTCGACACCAAGGCCATCGAAGGCTTCACGGCCAAGGCCCAGGCCCAGTCCACGGTGGAGTTCATCCTCAACATCATCCCGAACACCTTCATGGATGCCTTCGCCAAGGGCGACATCCTGCAGGTGCTGCTGCTGGCCATCCTGTTCGGCTTCTCCCTGTCGGCGATGGGCGAAAAGGGCAAGCCGGTGTTCCACTTCGTGGAGCAGGTTTCCCACGTGCTGTTCGGCATCGTCAATACCGTGATGAAGCTCGCCCCGTTGGGTGCCTTCGGCGCGATGGCCTTCACCATCGGCAAGTACGGCGTCGCCTCGCTGGTGCCGATGGCCAAGCTGATGGGTTCCTTCTACCTCACCTGCATCCTCTTCATCATCATCGTGCTGGGCGCCATCGCCCGCTACACCGGCTTCAGCATCTTCAAGTTCATCAAGTACATCCGCGATGAACTGATGATCGTGCTGGGTACCAGCTCTTCCGAGTCGGCCCTGCCGAAGTTGATGCTCAAGCTCGAGAAGATGGGCTGCTCCCGCTCGGTGGTTGGTCTGGTGGTGCCCACCGGCTACTCCTTCAACCTCGACGGCACCAACATCTACATGACCATGGCGGCCCTGTTCATTGCCCAGGCCACCAACACCGAACTGACCATGACCCAGGAGCTGACCATCATCGGCGTGGCCATGCTCACTTCCAAGGGCGCCAGCGGCATCACCGGAGCCGGCTTCATTACCCTGGCTTCCACGCTGGCGGTGGTCCCGACGATCCCCATCGCCGGCATGGCGCTGATCCTCGGCATCGACCGCTTCATGAGTGAAGCCCGGGCGCTGACCAACATCATCGGCAACGCGGTGGCCACGGTGGTGATCTCCCGCTCCGAGAACGAGCTGGACATGGAAAAGATGGAACTGGCCCTGAACGACCAGCTTCCCGACGAGGTTCTGGCAAGCCCTGCGCGGGCCTGAGCATTTGCAGACGACCCCGACCCCGTCGCTGTAATCCGCAGATCCAAAGCAAAACCGGCCTGACGTTTGTCAGGCCGGTTTTTTTACGCCGTGCGTGCTGGCTTAGAAGTGGTATTCGGCGCGGATCATGGTGGTCTTGGCAAAGGCGCCATCGCCGGCCGGGCCGTTGTGGTTGTTGCCGAACTTGTTGCGCCAGTACTGGTATTCCAGGCCGACCTTGAAGGTCTTGGCGGCTGCGCCGATGACCGGGCTCACGTCGTACATGACCTGCATGTCGATGTTGGTTTCGGCCGCGGTGTTGGCGCCGAACTCGTTCTTGCCCTTGGCGGCGATGAAGTTGGCAAAACCCTCGAAGGACAGGGGGACCGGGCCGAGGTTGAAGGGAATGCCCCAGGCCAGGTTCACCATCGGATGGGTGTCGTAGCTGTAGCGGTCGGTCTGGGTGTGGCTGAACTTGCTGTAGGGCGCGTTGCTTTCCCACATGGCGAGCAGGCTCACGTTGAGGAAGCCGGGCACGTCCATCATCAGCGTCGGGCCGGCCACCACCATGCGCTTCTTGGAGTTGTAGCCGGCGTCGTTCTTGGTATTCACGTCAAAGCCGCCGGTCACGCCAAAGCCGCGGATCGGGCCGTACTTGAAGCTCTGGCCGCTGATCTTGCCGATGTCCAGGGTATGGCGATAGACGATGTAGATTTCCTGGGCGCTCGAACTGGAGCCCGGGGCTGACGGGTCCTTGCTGTCGGACATCAGCACATCGGCGTTGAGGAAGTTGGTGCCGTACTTGTAGCCGCTGACGTGGGTCAGGTTGACGATGCTCTTGGAGATGTCGGTCTTGCCGAAGGGCTCGGCGAAATTGGCGCCCCAGCGGTAGCCGATGGAGGTGTCGCTCCACTCGGCGGCAGAGGCGGCGCCGGCACAGGCGGCGAGGGCGACAGCGACGAAAATCTTCTTCTTCGAGAACATCATGGGGGGCTCCTGATTGGTCTGGGCAAGTTTGAGTCGGTCGACCGCGGCACAAGGAGCGGTCAGTCCTTGGAGCCGAATCTAGCAGGAGCAGGGCGCTCGCTTGGCGATATCCATCATCACCGAAAAGATATAGTCAGATGATTATATCCATCTGAAAATAAAGACTCTTTCCTTATCCGTATATGGTTTTTGCATGCACGGACGGGGTGCGTGGAAAGCGGTTTTGCACCATGCGGGTGCGTATTGTGGCGGCTTTCCGGCCGCTTTCCGGTGGCGCCGCCCCCAAAAAGCCGAAAGCGCTCCTGTGCCTGAAAAATCCCCATAAAAATCAGTGGCTTGAAATCTGGCACGGCGATTGCAGAGAAGCCCGGTGACACACGACTCGTCCGCCGAGCCTTTCACCTTCCGGAGTTTCCCGCCATGTCGCACCTTTTCAGCGCATCCCGCCGCCTGCTGCTCGCCGCCGGTGTTGCCGCCCTCGCCACGCCCCTGTTGTCCACGCCGGTGCTCGCCGACGAGCCGCTCAAGATCAAGTTCACCCTCGACTGGCGCTTTGAAGGTCCGGCCGCCCCTTTCCTGCTGGCCAAGAGCAAGGGCTACTTCGCCGCCGAAGGCCTGGACGTGACCATCGACGCCGGCAACGGCTCGGCTGGCGCGGTCACCCGGGTGGCGACCGGCGCCTATGAAATGGGCTTTGCCGACTTCAACGCGCTGGTCGAATACGACGCCAAGACGCCGGGCTCGAAGATTCAGGCTGTCTACATGGTTTACAACGCCACCCCGGCCGCCGTCTTCGTGCTCAAGAAGTCCGGCGTCACCAAGCCCGCCGACCTGGCCGGCAAGACCCTGGCGGCGCCCATCTTCGACGCCGGCCGCAAGGCCTGGCCGGCCTTTGCCAAGTCCAACGGGCTGGCGGTGGATGCCGTGAAGTGGCAGACGGTGGACCCGGCGATCCGCGAAACCCTGCTGGCCCGCGGCGACGTGGACGGCATCACCGGCTTCTACTTCACCAGCCTCCTCAATCTGGAAGCCCGCGGCGTCAAGCCGGCCGACATCCTTGCCCTGCGCTATCCGGACTTCGGTGTCGAGCTCTATGGCAACGCCATCATCGCCAGCCCCAAGCTGATCGTCGAAAAGCCCAAGGCCGTCGAAGGCTTCCTGCGCGCCTTCAACAAGGCCCTCAAGGAAACCATCGCCAGGCCCGAAGCGGCCATTCCGACAGTCAAGGAGCGCGATCCGCTGATCGACGTGGCCCTCGAAACCCGCCGCCTCAAGCTGGCCCTGGAATCCAGCGTGGTGACCCCGGAAGTGAAGCAGATCGGCCTGGGCGCTGTGACGCCCGAGCGCCTCAAGCGCTCCATCGCCGAGACCGTCGAAGCCTACGCGCTGCCCAAGGTGCCGTCCGCCGCCGAACTGTTCAACCCGGCCTTCCTGCCGTCCAAAGCCGATCGCAGCCTGTAAGGGGCGACCTGTAGGGGCGACTTCAGTCGCCCACCCCCCCCTCGATCCACGTCCGCGGGCGACTGAAGTCGCCCCTACTCTGAAAAACACCCATGTCCTTCGTCAAATTCGAGCACGTCGATCTTGCCTACAACCCCGGAGGTGCCCTTGCCATCGAGGATGTCAGCCTGGAAGTGAAGGAGGGTGAGTTCGTTGCCGTTGTCGGCCCGTCCGGCTGCGGCAAGTCCACCCTCATGAAGCTCATCTCGGGCCTCAAGCCCCCGTCCGGCGGCTATGTGTATGTGGACGGCCGGCAGGTCGGCGGGCCGCTGAAAATCGTCGGCATGGCCTTCCAGAATGCCAACCTGCTGCCCTGGCGTACCACCCTCGACAACGTGATGCTGCCGCTGGAAATCGTCGAGCCCTACCGTTCCACGCTGAGGAAGGAGCGCCCGCGCTACGAGGCCCAGGCCCGTGCACTCCTCGCCCGGGTCGGCCTGGCCGGTTTCGAGGACAAGTTTCCGTGGGAGCTGTCCGGCGGCATGCAGCAGCGCGCCTCCATCTGCCGGGCGCTGATCCACCAGCCGCGCCTGCTGATGCTCGACGAGCCCTTCGGTGCGCTCGATGCCTTCACCCGCGAAGAGCTGTGGTGCATGTTGCGCGACCTGTGGCAGGAGCAACCCTTCACCGTCATCCTTGTCACCCACGACTTGCGCGAGGCGGTCTTCCTTGCCGACACCGTCTACGTGATGAGCAAGCGCCCCGGCCGCATCCTGGTTCGCCGGGAAATCGAACTGCCCCGCCCGCGGGATCTGGACGTCACCTATACCGACGCCTTTGCCGGCTACGTGCATGAACTGCGCGAGCACATCGGCCGCGTCCGCGCGTCCTGAAAGGAATCAAGCAATGAAAGTGAATCTCGTCAAAGCCGCCCCGTGGCTGGTGGTGGCCGGCATGTTCCTGATCTGGGAGCTGATCTGCGCCGGCTTCAACATCCCCGAATTCCTGCTGCCGGCGCCCAGTGCGGTGTGGGCGGTGGGTGTCGCCCAGTTCGAGCCGATCATGATGCACGCCACCCAGACCTTCATCACCACGCTGGCCGGCTTCGCCATCGCGGTCGTCGTCGGCCTCTTGATCGGCATGGCAGTCGGCTCTTCGCCCTTCCTCTACCGGGCCATGTACCCGCTGCTGGTGGGCTTCAACTCGATCCCCAAGGTCGCCTTCGTACCGGTTCTGGTGGTGTGGTTCGGCATCGGCACGGTGCCGGCCATCCTCACCGCCTTCCTGATCTCCTTCTTTCCGGTGGTGGTCAACGTGGCCACCGGCCTCGCCACCCTGGAGCCGGAGCTGGAGGACGTGCTGCGCTCGCTGGGTGCCTCGCGCCTCGACATTCTCGGCAAGGTCGGTCTGCCGCGGGCCATGCCCTACTTCTTCGCGTCGCTGAAGGTGGCCATCACGCTGGCCTTCGTCGGCTCGGTGATTGCCGAAACGGTGGCCTCCAACCTGGGCATCGGCTACCTGATGATGTCGGCCAGTTCGTCCATGAACATGCCCCTCGTCTTTGCCGGCCTGATCGTCATCGGTGTGATGGGGGTGGTGATGTACGAACTGTTCGCCTTCGTCGAGCGGCGCATGACCAGCTGGGCCCACCGCAAGCCCAACGGCGCCACCTGAGCCGCGGGGCGGCGCCGCGCCTACGCCGGCGTCGCCAGCTTTTCCAGCAGCAGCGGCTTCACCTGCGCCAGCCACGCGTCGATGCGTTCGTCGGTAAAGCGCCCCTGTGTCCGCTCGTCGATCACCAGCCCCACGAAGCGCCCGTCCTCGACGGCGGCCGAGTGGGCGAAGGTGTAGCCCTCGGTGCTCCAGCTGCCGACGATCTCGGCGCCGTAGCCCTTGAACAGTTCGTAGAGCTTAAAAAGAGAGCTGCAGAAGCGCTCGGAATAGCGCTCCTGGGCGCCCAGCCCGAAAAACGCGATGCGCTTGCCGCTGAAGTCCGGCTGCTGATCGGACTTTGCCAGAAATTCTTCCCAGTTAGGCTCCAGGCAGCCGGCACTCAGCCCGGGGATGGCGCCTTCGCCGTAACTGGGCGTCCCCAGGATCAACACGTCGTACTGGAGCATTTCCTCCATCGTGATGCGGTTGACGTTAACCGGCTTGGCGGCGATGTCGTCGCCCAGCTTCTTGTGGATTTTCTTGGCAATCAGCCGGGTAGAGCCGGTTTCGGTGCCGAAAAACATGCCGATTTTTTTCATGGGAATTGTCGCGAATGCGCCTGAAGGGACACGAATAAGGCCTTCCTAGCAGAATTTATGCCCTTCCCGTGCCGAACTTCTGCTTCCGGCCTTGACCTTCGCCCTGTCTCGGCTATAATCCGCCCCCTTCGCGACCGTGCCCTGGTGGTGAAATTGGTAGACACGCTATCTTGAGGGGGTAGTGACGCAAGTCGTGCGAGTTCGAGTCTCGCCCAGGGCACCACGAACAGAATCAAAGCAGTCCAAAGCAGGCCGGCAAGCCCAGAGAAATCAGGGTTCCGGCCTTTTTTGCGTCTGCAGGGTTCCGGCTGGATTGATTATCGCAGTTTGCTATTCATAGCAATGCGCGATACAGTGAAAACATGAAGCTGATTTCGAACAAGGCGCTGCGCGACTTCTCGGCCACCCACCTTGACGCCGAAGGGCCGCTCCAGGCGTTCCGGCAACTGATCGAGAAGGGGCGCTACGACAACTTCGCGGCGCTGAGGGCGACATTTCGCGGCGTCGACAAGGTCGGGGAGCGTTTTGTGTTCAATATCGCCGGCAACAAGTACCGGCTGATTGCGGCCATTGCGTTTGGCCCGCAGCTGCTGTGGGTAAAGGCCGTGCTGACACACACTGATTACGACAAGGGAGACTGGAAATGAGCGTGACTGACATCCTCACCCCCTGGGTGGCCGTGGATGCCGCGCTGGGGCTCTCGACGCCCGTCCGCGACGAGGCACACTACGCCGAACTGCTGGCCTTTGTAGACGAAGTCTTCGAGCGCTTTGGCGCCGACGACGCCCACCCGATCTTCGGGCTGGTGTCGATCGTGGCCGACCGCATCCGCGAGTATGAGGCGCGGGTGCATCCGTGGCCCGAGCTGCCACCGCACGAACTGTTGCGCGAGCTGATGGCCGATCACGGCATCAAGCAGGCCGAACTGCCGGAGCTGGGGCCGCAGTCAGTCGTGTCCGAGGTGCTCGCCGGCAAGCGGGCACTGAACCTTCGGCAGGTGACTGCGCTGGCTGAACGTTTTCATGTGCCAATGGAGGTGTTCGTTGTGCGGCCTGCCGCCAAGATGGTGGCCTGAGCGCTGGAGAGCGTCATGAAATCCGCCTGGTAAAAGCCGGCAGGAAATCAAGGGTTCCGGCCTTCATTGCCGGCCCAGCCCCGCCAGAAACGTCCGCCGCGCGTGTTCCAGCTCGGCTTTCCCCAGCCCCTCAGTCAGCCGCAGCGCGATGGCGTGATAGGCCTCGAAGGCCTCAAGAACCCTTTTCTCATCCACCACGCGTGTGCTTTCCGGCTCCGCTGGCGGCGTGTAGCCGTCCACCGGCTTGAGCACCGCGTAGCGGGGAATCATGCGCTGGCCGCCGGTTTCGCCGGCGGCGGTCATCGGGCCGGTCTTGGTGAAGATCTGGCCTTCGTATTCGAAGCGGGCGCCGATGGGCAACTGGGTGAGTTTCATGGCGTCAGTGTCCGGAAAAAGCGGGGCATTGTAGGGGCGACTTCAGTCGCCCAGCGCCCGGGCAATGAAATTGCGCGGCACCCGGGTCTTCGGCACCTTGGTGCCGAACCAGCTCCGTACGTCCTCATCCAGGCCGATGCCGTGCATGTAGTTGTAGAGGGCCTTGTTGAGCGCCACGCCGAGGGCGTCGTGATCGACGCCGGTGGGGTCGATGAAGCCGACGTCGTTCTTGGCGAAGCTGATCGGCGGCAGCGGCTTGAGCGTCACGCCGAATTCGTCCGGGTTTTGCCCGACCGGCGAATGCACGGTGCACACGAAGCGGTGGAAGAAGCCGGACTGGATGCAGCCGGCGTCGAAGAGCTGGCGCACGTATTCCAGCGCGTCGACGGTGTCCTGCACGGTTTGGGTGGGAAAGCCGTACATCAGGTAGGCATGCACGAGGATGCCGGCGTCCGAGAAGCCCTTGGTGACGCGGGCCACCTGATCGACCGAGACGCCTTTTTTCATCAGCTGGAGCAGGCGGTCCGAGGCCACTTCAAGCCCGCCGGAAATGGCGATGCAGCCACTGTCGGCGAGCTGCTGGCACAGCTCGGGGGTGAAGGATTTTTCGAAGCGGATGTTGCCCCACCACGAAATCGAGCGGTTGCGGCGCGCCAGTTCGTCGGCCATGGCCTTGAGGGCCTTGGGTGGCGCGGCTTCATCGACGAAGTGAAAGCCGGTCTGGCCGGTTTCGTCGACCACGGCTTCGATGCGATCGACCAGCAGCCCGGCGCCGATGCCGTCGTAGCGGCCGATGTAGTCGAGGCTGACGTCGCAGAAGGTGCACTTTTTCCAGTAGCAGCCGTGGGCCACGGTGAGCTTGTTCCAGCGCCCGTCGGACCACAGCCGGTGCATGGGGTTGAGCATGTCGAGGATCGACAGGTAGCGATCCAGCGGCAGGCCGTCCCAGGTGGGCGTGCCGACTTCGGCGAAGGGCACGTCGGGTTCGACGAGGTTGATGTAGCGGACTTGGCCGGTTGTTGCGTCGCCCTCGCGCACGTAGGTGCGCACCAGCCGCGAGCGGCCGCGCTTGCCGTCGAGGTGCTCGAGGAGCGCCAGCAGCGGGCGCTCGCCGTCGTCGAGGGTGAGGTAGTCGAAGTAGTCGAAGACGCGCGGCTCGGTGAGTTCGCGCAGTTCGGTATTCACAAAACCGCCGCCCAGCACGATGACGATGGACGGATCAAAAGCCTTGATCGCCTGGGCGATGCGGAAGGCCGCATACACCGAGCCGGGGAAGGGCACCGACAGCAGCACCACCTGCGGTTTGTGCGCTTCGAGGGTGGCCAGCGTGAGGGCCTTGAGGGTGTCGTCCACCAGCGTTGGCGGGCCGGCCAGGGCCTTGGCCAGCGGGGCGAAGGTGGGCTGGGCCATGGCCAGCGATTCGGCGTAGCGGACGAATTCAAAGCGCGCATCGACGGCCTCGCGGAGCACGTCGGCGAGGTCGTTGAGATACAGCGTGGCCAGGTGGCGGGCCTTGTCCTGCACGCCCAGTGCGCCGAAGGCCCAGGCCAGCGGGTCGCCGCCGTCCGGGTCGATGTACACGTCCAGCGATGCAAAGCGCGCCCCTTCGGGCAGGAAGGCGCGGCTGGCGATGCGGTGGGCGATGGTCGGGTCACGCCCCTGCAAAAAGGCGATGGCCGGGCCGATGGTGGCCTGGTAACGCGCGAACTGCCCATCAAAAGCCGCCACCGCCGGCGTGCGCTGGCGGGCCGGGATGGCCTGGATGCGCTGGCGGATGGCGTCCAGGCCCGTGGGCGAGAACAGTTCGAGGACCAGCGCCAGCGCCAGGTCGGCCTGCACCGCATCGACGCCCCGCTCGCGCAGGAAGCCGGTGAGGTAGGCCGTGGACGGGTAAGGCGTGTTGAGCTGCGTCATCGGCGGGATGATCGACAGCACGCGGGGCGGGTGCTTGGGTGCGGCGGCGCCGGTGGTTTCAGTCATGGGGTCGTTTCCGGGCCGGCGGCCTGCGGGTAGGGGCGCGAATGATAGCGGGGATCAGGCCTGGGCGATGCGGTTGCGGCCTGCGTTCTTGGCGGCATACAGGGCCTGGTCGGCGCGTTCGATGAGGCGCTGGTAATCCGGGTGGCCGTCGTTGGTGGCCAGGCCTATGCTGATGGTGACGCGGATTGTCCGCCCGCCGGCCAGGCTGACCTCCAGGTTCGCGATGCGCTGGCGGATCTTCTCGGCCACCAGCAGCGCCCGCGCCTCGTCGATTTCGGCCAGCACCGCCAGGAACTCCTCGCCGCCGTAGCGGAAGACAAAGTCACCGGCCCGCACCTGGCTGACGATCTGCGCGGCCACCTGTTGCAACACCCGGTCGCCGGCGTCGTGGCCGTATTCGTCGTTCACCCGCTTGAAGTGATCGATGTCGAGCATCAGCAGGCAGAAGCCGTCGCCGTTGCGCCGCACCAGGCTGATTTCGCGCTTCAGGATGGAAGGCAGGAAGCGCCGGTTGAACAGGTGGGTCAGCACGTCGCGGCCCACTTCGAGGTCCACCAGGCGGTCGAACATGGTGCGCAGCAGGAACTTGATTTCATCCACCTCCACCAGCACGGCCTTGGCCAGCGCGCGGTTGGATTCGGACTGCAGATCCTTGTCGCGGCCGAAGACCAGCTGGGGAAAGAGGGACTGGTCGACGCGGTCCACGCATTCCTCGATCAGCGGCAGTTCGCGGGTGTCCTCGAAAAGCAGCGGCGCCTTGTGGTGCAGCCACAGGCCGAACTCGGAATCCTGCAGCGTGGGAATTTCGTCGAAGGGCGTTCCGGCGGCCAGCATGCGGTAGAAGCGGGCCTCCCACTCGAGCACCGCCACCGATTGTTTCTCGCGCTCGAGGGGCAGGTTGCGCCCGGCCTCGAACATCTTGTAGGCCTCGTCGGTGCGGGCGCTGCGCTCGGACGATACGATGAAGGCCGCGCTCATTTCCTCAAAGGCCACGTCGGTCAGGCGGTCCACGTAAAGCACCGCGTGGATCAGGTCTTCGCGGCTCAGGTCGGTTTCGAGCAGGCGGGTGTTGATCTCGTGCTTGAGCAGGCGCAGGCCGCGGGCCACCAGGTTGACCGGAATCTGGGCGCGGGCATGGACTTCGCCCACATGCTTCTGCAGGGCTAGGGCTGCGGCCAGCTCGTCCACGCTGCAGTGGCAAAAGAGCACTTCCATCCAGCGCTGCAGGCCGGGCTTGAGTTTTTCTTCGACCGCGAAGACCGACAGGAAGGGGGCCGCGCCGGGGTCGGCGAGCATGTGGCGGTAGAAGGCACCGGCCAGCTCACGCTTGTCGCGTTCGATGATCTCCGTGACCGCGCTGCGGACTGGCGCAGAGGAGGTGTCTGCCAGGGTCTGCCAGGTTTCCTGGGCCAGACGGGACATGGTTTGCATGGGGCTCCCTCGATTTATTGTTGTAGTGCTCACAACATAAGTGAGCCCGGGGAGTTGATGCAAGATCGCCTTTACCCGGATTGCGTCGGGCTCTGCCGGATGTTATCCGGCCGCCGCAGGCTGCGCCGGTAGGCCAGCCCGGCGGTCACGGTGAGCACCCCGCAGGCCACCAGCGTCGGCCGCACCCCGAAGGCGTGGGCGAGGCTGCCGACCGCAAAGCTGCCCAGCGGCGCCACGCCCAGAAAGGCCATGGTAAACAGCGCCATTACCCGGCCGCGAAAGTCGTTGTCCACCTGGGTCTGGATCAGGGTGTTGCTGCCGGCCACGGTGATGATGATGAACAGGCCCAGCCCGAACAGCACCGGCATGGCCATCCACAGGCTGGGCGACAGGGCGAACAGGGCCACCGCCAGGCCCACCGTCGGCGCCGCCAGCGACACCATGGCGGCCAGCCCGACAGTGTCCTTGCGGGTGGCCAGATACACGCTGCCCAGCAGCGAGCCGGCCCCGGAGCAGCCCACCAGCAAACCGAACAGGCGCGCATCGCCGCCAAAGATTTCCTTCGCAAAGAGCGGCATCAGCACCACATAGGGCGCGGCGAGAAAGCTCGTCATCGCAACAAGGATCAGCGATGAGCGGATGCCCTGATGGGCGACGGTATAGGCCAGCCCCTCCTTGAGGGCCTGCAGCGGCGGGGCGGAGGGCTTGCGCGCGCCGCCGGCGGGCAGGCGGATGGCCAGCAGGGCCAGCAACACGGCCAGGTAGGAGGCGGCATTGAGCAGGAAGCACACCGCCTCGCCCACCAGCGCCACCACGAAACCGGCCAGCGTCGGGCCGACGAAGCGGGCCATGTTCATCAGGAAGGAGTTCAGCGCGATGGCGTTGGGCAGGTCGGCCTTGTCATCCACCAGTTGCACCGCAATGGCCTGGCGGGTCGGCACATCGAGGGCATTGATGATGCCCAGGCTGAAGGCCATGGCGATCAGGTGCGCCGGCGTGGCCGCGTCGAACCACGCCAGTGCCGCCAGCACCACCGCCTGCACCATCGACAGGGCCTGGGTGGCCATGAGCAGGCGGCGCTTGTCGAAACGGTCGGTCACCACCCCGCCGAGGGCCCCGAAGACGAGGATCGGGATCTGGCTGGCAAAGCCCACCATGCCCAGCACAAAGGCCGAGCCCGACAGTCGGTAGGCCAGCCACACCATGGCGATCTGCTGCATCCAGGTGCCGGCGAGGGAAATCAGCTGGCCGGCAAAGTAGATGCGGTAGTTGCGGGAATTGAGGGCACGGAGGAAGGGCGGCATGGGGCGGGTCGGGTTTCAGTCTTTTTGCCATATGGAAAAACGATTTTTTCATATGGCAAAAACTTTATTTCATATGAAAAACCTTTGGGTGACGTGCCCCACGGCTTGGGGCACGTCCCGGAATGATTTTGTCACGTGACAAAAAGCCCGGGCGGCGTGCCGAAATCACTCCGTGGCGTCGCGGAATGGTTTTGTGATGTGAGGTTTGGGGTTCTTCATATGAAGAAAGGGGTTTATGGGGTGGTGAAATGATCGGATGCGTATACCAACTGCCGCTGGTGCTTTAAAGCCAGCAACACAACATCCGTGTCGGAGTGTGCGTACAGAATGATGTGATCGCTGACAACGTACTCGCGCAAATGAGGCAAACCCGCTTGCTCTGCCAGTTGCTGAACAGCGTTGGCTCTTAGCCTTGCCTGTGCAGATTTTGCAGACAGAAATCGTGCGGGCCGACCGCTGGCCGGAGACCACGCCAGCACAGTGACCATTTCCCTGAGGTCTGCTTTCAGCTTGGCTGATCGCGCTGCTGCAGAGGCTGCATCCTGGGTTTGAAAGAAGTGCTGAGCCGCGTCCAGATTAGCCAGGAAATTGGGTGCGGCTTCGACCTTGGCGTTGGACGGCAAGGCCATCAAGACAGCGCTTTCAGGAGGTCCGCGTTTGCTATGCGATGCCCGGCCAGTACCTCCCGCAAGCCGGTCTCAGCCTCCGCCAGCAGCACCAGGCTGGCGTGTTCCGCTTCCAGGGCGTGGTAGTAGTCGAGTTTTTTCGCGTCGACGATGGCAACGTAGGCCGCACCGTTCTTGGTCAGCAGCTTTTCAGCCCCGGCCACCACTTCATCGGACAGCTCGGTCAGACGAGCACGTGCCTCGCTGATCGGCACAACATCTTGGGCAGTGAAGCTCATGGCAAAACTCCTTAACGAATACGTTAAAGAATAGTGTATCAAACACCGTGGCGCTGGGCTTTTGGGCATGTCCTCCTCCGGCCACTGCAATGGCCGTTGATTACACCCGCTCCCCCATCACATGCGTGGCCACCACGCAGCGTTCATCCCCAAGAATCATCAGCGCAAAGAGCCTTTCGGCCAGTGTTTGCGTGCGTTCCATGCGCCACGCCAGTTCGGGCGTGGCGGCCCAGTCGAGGACGACGAAGTCGGCTTCGCGGCCGGGCTGGAAGTTGCCGATGTGCTCTTCCAGGTAGAGCGCGCGGGCGCCGCCGAGGGTGGCCAGATACCAGCCGCGCATCGGCGATAGCGGCGTGGCGTGGGTCTGGCTGATTTCGTAGGCCTGGCCCAGGGTGCGGATCAGGCTGAAGCTGGTGCCGCCGCCCACGTCGGTGGCGAGGCCGACGCGCAGGCCGGCGGCGGTGCTGGCGGCGTAGTCGAAAAAGCCGCTGCCGAGGAAAAGGTTGGAGGTCGGGCAGAAGGCCGCGGCGGCGCCGGCGGCGGCCATGTCGGCGCGCTCGGCGGGCGTCAGGTGGATGCAGTGGCCGTAGATGCTGCGCGGGCCAAGGAGGCCGTAATGGGCGTAGACGTCCAGGTAGCTGCTGCGCTCGGGGAAGAGTTCCTGCACCCAGGCGATTTCGGCGGGGTTTTCGGCGAGGTGGGTTTGCAGGTGCAGGTCGGGGCGGGCCTGGAAGAGTTCACCGGTGGCCTGCAGTTGTTCCCGCGTCGAGGTGGGTGCGAAGCGTGGCGTCAGGCTGTAGCCGAGGCGGCCGCGGCCGTGCCAGCGTTCGATCAGGGCCTGGCTGTCGGCGCGGCCGGATTCGGCGCTGTCGCGCAGATCGTCCGGACAGTTGCGGTCCATCAGCACCTTGCCGCACAGCATGCGCAGGCCTTTGGCTTCGGCGGCGCTGAAAAAGGCGTTCACCGAATGGGCGTGCACGGTGGCGAACACCGAGGCGGTGGTGGTGCCGTGGGCGAGCAGGCGGTCGACGACGAAGGCGGCGCTCTTCTCGGCCTCGCTGTAATCGGCAAAGCGGGCTTCGGCGGGGAAGGTGTAGTCGTTGAGCCAGTCGAGCAGCTGCCGCCCGAAGGAGCCCATCACGCCGGCCTGCGGGTAGTGGATGTGGGTGTCCACCAGGCCGGGCAGGACCAGTTTGCCGCGGTGGTCGTGGAAGCTGGCGGCCTGGCGGATCTGCGGCGACAGCTTGGCGGTGACGGCTGTCCACGGGCCGACGGCCTGGACGTGGCCGTCGACGATCCACAGGGCGCCGTCGTCGAAGTATTCCCACGCCGCCGGATCGTCGGCGGGGCCCGGGTCGGCGAGGTAGTGGAGGATCTGTCCGCGAACGAGGACGTGCTTCTTCTTGTTGCTCACCAGGCCTCCGCGAGTTGTCGGGCAAGGCGGTTATGGTGTGCCACCACGCGGGGCAGGTCCACCGTTTGCAGGCTGCCGTCGAGCACTACCCAGCGGCCGTTGATGAGGCTCAGGTCCACCTTGTCGGGGGCGCAGAAAACCAGCGCCGCCACCGGATCGTTCACCGCGCCGCCGGCCAGGGCCAGGGTGTCGCTGCGAAAGGCGATCAGGTCGGCGCTCATGCCGGGGGCCAGCGCGCCAATGTCGTCGCGGCCGAGCACGCGGGCGCCGCCAAGGGTGGCGAGTTCCAGCGCCTGACGGGCGTTCATGGCCGCCGGGCCGTGGCCGACGCGGGCCAGCAGCATGGCCTGGCGGGCTTCGCCGAGCATGTCGGCGCCGTCATTGGAGGCCGAGCCGTCCACGCCCAGCCCCACTGCCACGCCGGCCGCGCGCAGGGCCGGAATCGGTGCGATGCCCGAGGCCAGGCGCATGTTGGAGCAGGGGCAGTGGGCCACGCCGGTGCCGGTGCGGGCGAACAGGGCGATGCCGGCTGCGTCGAGCTTGACGCAGTGGGCGTGCCACACGTCGGGGCCGACCCAGCCGAGGCTTTCGGCGTATTCGGCCGGGGTCATGCCGAAGCGTTCGCGGCTGTAGGCCACGTCGTTGTCGTTCTCGGCCAGATGGGTGTGCATCGACACGCCGTAGCTGCGCGCGAGGATGGCCGATTCGCGCATCAGGTCGCGACTCACCGAGAAGGGCGAGCAGGGCGCCACGGCGATGCGCAGCATGGCGTGGCGGGACGCGTCGTGCCAGGTTTCGATGAGACGGCGGCTGTCCTTCAGGATGGCGTCCTCGTCCTCGACCAGTTCGTCGGGGGGCAGGCCGCCGGCGGAGCGGCCGACACTCATGCTGCCCCGGCAGGCATGAAAGCGCATGCCGATCTCGCTGGCCGCCGCGATGCTGTCGTCGAGCCGGCTGCCGTTGGGGAAGAGGTAGAGGTGATCCGACGAGGTGGTGCAGCCGGACAGGATCAGCTCCGCCATGGCGGTGAGGGTGGAGGCGTGGATCATCTCCGGCGTCAGCCCGGCCCAGATCGGGTAGAGCGTCTGCAGCCAGCCGAACAGCTCGGCGTCCTGGGCGCCGGGCACCGCGCGGGTCAGGCTCTGGTACATGTGGTGATGGGTGTTCACCAGGCCGGGCAGCACGATGCGGCCGGAGAGGTCGCGCACTTCGTCGGCACTATCCGGCAGCTCGGAAGTGGGGCCGACGGCTTCGATCACCCCGCCGCGGATGAACACAGCCCCGTCGGGAATCTCCCGGCGGGCAGCATCCATCGTCACGAGCATGTCGGCGTGGCGCAGGAGGAGGGTTGTGGAAGCGTGGGACATGGGTCTGCGTGGGTGGAGGTTGTGGGCGGGCGGCAGGGGGCGAGGTGTAGGGGGGAACTGTAGGGGCGACTTCAGTCGCCCATCCCCCCGTAAATCACAGGCAAACCGTTGATCGAAGTCCGAGGGCGACTGAAGTCGCCCCTACAGTTCGCCCCTACAGGCACCCTACAGTCGTTCCGGAGCGTTATGGCATCCAGGGCTTGCCGAGCGAGGCGGGCAGGTTGAGTTGGAGCAGCCGCTTGTCCCGCGAGATCAGCACCAGCACCACCACGGTGGCCAGGTAGGGCAGGGCGGCGAGGAACTGTACCGGCAGGGCAATGCCCAGCCCCTGGGCGTGGAATTGCAGGATGGTCACGCCGCCGAACAGCCAGGCGCCGAGCACCAGGCGGGTCGGGTTCCAGGTGGCGAAGACAACCAGCGCGATGGCGATCCAGCCGCGGCCGGCGACCATGTTCTGCACCCACAGGGGCGTATAGACGGTGGACAGGTAGGCCCCGCCCATGCCGGCCATGGCACCGCCAAACAGCGTGGCACCGTAGCGGATGGCAATGACCGGGTAACCGATGGCGTGGGCCGCATCCGGGGCTTCGCCGACGGCCTTCAGGACCAGCCCGAGGCGGGTCTTCTTGAGCACCCACCAGACGACGCCGAAACTCACCAGCGCCAGGTAGGTGACCGGGTCCTGATGGAAGAAGATCTTGCCGATCACCGGGATGTCGACGAGGCCGGGGATGTCCAGCGGCTGCAGGCCGGGCAGGCTGAAACTCACGTAATGCTGGCCGATGAAGGCCGACAGGCCGATGCCGAAGATGGTCAGGGCCAGCCCGCAGGCGGCTTGGTTGGCGGCCATCGAGAGGGACAGCACGGCGAAGACCAGCGCCGCCAGCATGCCGGCCACGGCGCCGGCAGGCAGGCCGGCCAGCGCGCCGCCACCACTGTCGGCAGCGGCAGCAAAGCCGGCGATGGCACCGATCAGCATCATGCCCTCGACGCCCAGGTTGATGACGCCGGTGCGCTCCGCCACCAGCTCGCCCAGACCGGCAAAAATCAGCGGCGTGGCAGCGGCCAGCGTGCCGACAAGAATGGGAATCAGGTGCTCGATCATGATGGGGTTTCCTCCCGGATGATTATGTTTCTACACAAGCAGACTGGGGCGACTTGCAGGGGCGACTTGTAGGGGCGACTTGTAGGGGCGACTTCAGTCGCCCATCCGCCCGCAAATCACCGACAAACCGTTGACCGGAGTCCGCGGGCGACTGAAGTCGCCCCTACAGCTGTTTCACGCAAACACCGGTTTCGGCCGGGGGCGCAGGCGGTAATCGACGAACACGTCGGACCCCAGCAGGAAGAACAGCAACATGCCCTGGAACAGTCCGGTGATGGCCGCCGGTAGTTGCAGGGCCACCTGCGCCGCTTCGCCGCCCAGGTAGAGCAGGGCCATCAGCAGCCCGGCCAGCACGATGCCGATGGCGTTGAGGCGGCCGAGGTAGGCCACGATGATTGCCGCGAAACCGTAGCCCGGCGAGATGTTGAGATTGAGCTGGCCGACCGGCCCGGCCACCTCGCCCACCCCGGCAATGCCGGCGGTGAGGCCCGACAGGATCAGGCTGACCCACACCGTGCCCTTGGCCGAGAAGCCTGCATAGCGCGCCGCCGCCGGGGCCAGCCCGCCGACGGTGAGCTGGTAGGCCAGGAAGCTGCGCGAGGTGAACACCCAGAAGGCTGCCGACGCCGCCGCCGCGATGAGGATCGACGCATTGACGCGCATGCCCTCGAACCACGGGGCAAACAGGGCCGGGTCGCCAAACATGATCGACTGGGGAAAGTTCATCCCCTCCGGGTCGCGCCAGGGGCCGTTCACCATGTACGACAGGGTGAAGGTGGCCACGTAGGCGAGCATCAGCGTGGTCAGGGTTTCTTCGGCGTTGAAGCGGGTCTTGAGCAGGGCCGGCACGGCGCCCCACAGGGCCCCGCCGATGGCCCCGGCCACCACCATCAGCGGCAGCACCCACCAGGCATCGACGCCGTCGAGGGCCACTGCCACGCCACCGCCGGCCAGCGCACCCATGATCAGCTGGCCTTCGGCGCCGATGTTGTAGATGCGGGCCCGGAAGCCGATGGCGAGGCCCTGGGCGATGAGGATCAGCGGGCCGGCTTTCACCATCAGTTCGCTCCAGCCGTTGCCCGAGGACAGGGGCTGGATGAAGAAGACCCGGAAGGCTTCGAGCGGATCCTTGCCGAGGGACATGAAGAGCAGCGAGCCGACCAGCAGGGTCAGGCCGATGGCGATCAGCGGCGACAAGAGGCGCATGGGCGCCGAGGGCGCGGGGCGGGGTTCAAGCAGCGGCATGGGCGGCCTCCGTGGCGTCGGTGTTCCTGAACAGGCCGGACATCTGCATGCCGATCTTCTCGGCGTTGGTGTCGGCCTTGGGCACGGCTTCGGACAGGCGCCCTTCGGCCAGCACGGCAATGCGGTCGCAGATCTCGAAGAGTTCTTCGAGCTCCTCGGACACCACCAGGATTGCCACCCCCGTGCGCGACAGGTCGATCAGGGTCTGGCGCAGGAAGGCCGCGGCCCCCACGTCCACGCCCCAGGTGGGTTGGGCGACCACCATGGCGATGGGGTTCTGCATGATCTCGCGGCCGACGATGAACTTCTGCAGGTTGCCGCCGGACAGGCTGCGTGCCGCGGCGCCGGGGCCGCCGCAGCGCACGTCGAAGCGCTCGATGCAGGTTTTGGCGAACGCCCACGCGGCCTTGGGGCGCAGGAAGCCCTTCTTGACCAGACCCTGGGCGTGGGCGGTGAGGGTGGCGTTGTCGGCCAGGCTCATCGGCGGCACGGCGCCGCGGCCGAGGCGCTCTTCGGGGACGAAGGTCAGGCCGCACTTGCGCCGCTTGCCCGCATCCAGATGGCCGATGGGCTGCCCGGCCAGGCTGACCGTGCCGGCCGGGCCGGTGCTCTCGCCGGACAGGGTGGCCAGCAGTTCCGCCTGGCCGTTGCCGGAGATGCCGGCAATGCCGACGATCTCGCCGCGGTGCACTTCGAGGCTGATGTCCTTCAGGCTGGTGCCAAAGGGGTCGTCGGGGGTGTGGCTGAGGCCCTTTACCGTCAGCACCGGCACGGCTTCGCCGGTGTAGGCCGGGATTTCGCACACCGGCAGCTCGCGGCCGATCATCATGCGGGCCAGGCTGGCGGGGGTTTCGCGGGCCGGTGTGGCGGTGCCGGTGACCTTGCCGCCGCGCATCACCGTGGCCCCGTGGCAGAGGCTCTGGATCTCGTGCAGCTTGTGGCTGATGTAGAGGATGCTGACCCCTTCGGAGGCCAGCCGGCGCAGGGTTTCGAAGAGCTTCTGGACGGCCTGCGGGGTGAGCACCGAGGTGGGTTCGTCGAGGATCAGCAGCCGCGGCTCCTGCAGCAGGCAGCGCACGATCTCGACCCGCTGGCGTTCGCCCACCGACAGGCTGTACACCAGCCGGCCCGGGTCCAGCGGCAGGCCGTAGCGGGTGGATACCTCCTTGACCCGGGCGGCCAGCGCCTTCAGGTCGAAGGGCTCGTCCAGCGCCAGGGCGATGTTCTCCACCACCGTCAGCGTCTCGAACAGGGAGAAGTGCTGGAAGACCATGCCGATGCCGAGCCGGCGTGCTTCGGAGGGGTTGGCGATGACCACCTCGCGCCCGTTCCACTGGATCTGCCCGGCGTCGGCCTGCACGGCGCCGTAAATGATCTTCATCAGGGTGCTCTTGCCGGCGCCGTTCTCGCCGAGCACGGCGTGGATCTCGCCGGGGCGGACTCTCAGATTGACGCCGTCGTTGGCGACCACGCTCGGGTAGCGCTTGGTGATGCCGGTCAGCTCAAGGCGCGGCACGCCCCCCGGCGGACCGCTGAAGGGAGGCGGGACAGTGCTCACGGGCGTGCTCCTGACAAGAGGAAAGGGGTGATGGCCACCGGCCGGGCGGCCTGGGCGACGGCGTCGCGGGCCTCCTTCACCTGCAGCAACTGGGCGGCCACCGAGGCGGCGATGGCGGCCGGGTGTTTGCTACGGATGCCGGCGATGCCGATCGGGCAGGTGAGGTCGGCGAGGCGCAGCGGGTCGAGCCCGCGGGCGATCAGGCGGTGTTCGAAGCTGGCCCGCTTGGTGGCCGAGCCGATGAGGCCGAAGTACGCGAAGTCCTGGCGGGCCAGGATGGCCTCGCACAGTTCGAAGTCGAGGCTGTGGCTATGGGTCAGGACCAGAAAGTAGCTGCCCGGCGGCGCGGCGCGTACCTCGGCGGCGGGAATGTCGCTGGCGACGGGAAAGACGCCCGCCGGCAAGTCGGCCGGAAAAACGTCTTCGCGCCCGTCCACCCAGCT
This sequence comes from Zoogloea oleivorans, assembly GCA_030157785.1. Classification (GTDB taxonomy): domain Bacteria; phylum Pseudomonadota; class Gammaproteobacteria; order Burkholderiales; family Rhodocyclaceae; genus Zoogloea; species Zoogloea oleivorans_A. The sequence continues at coordinate 377,481 of JAOAUC010000055.1, read as the reverse complement.
GACCTGGGCGCCCAGCGGGGCCATGGCCCGGGCAATGGCTTCGCCCACGTGGCCGGCACCGAACAGCAGCAGCGGAAAGCGGCTGGCCGTCACCTGTTGTTCAAACTGCCAGTGGCCGCCGTCGGACCAGAAACTGGTGGCGTGGCCTTTGCCCGGCCGTTCGGCAGAGAGCGACCAGTAGGAGCCTTCATCGCCCGATACCAGCCGGCGCTGCAGGGTCTGGCCGGCGGCCACGGCGGCGGCGCGGGTGCGCCAGTGGGCCGCTTCCGGCGGTTCGACCCGCTCCAGCATCAGCCACACCACGCCACCGCAGCACTGGCCGAGGCTGGCGCCGAGGGCGAAGCGCATCAGGCGCGGCACGCCGCCGGCCACCAGCATCTCCCGTGCGGCGGCGGTGGCCAGCCATTCCAGGTGACCGCCGCCGATGGTGTCGCTGGTGCTGGCGCGGCCGACCAGCATGGTGGCGCCGGCTTCCCGCGGGGTGGAACCGTCGGCCCGCACGGCTGTGACAAGGACTGCCGGCTGCCCGGCTTCGAGCCAGCTGGCGAGGGTGTGGAGCCAGTCGTTCATGGGAGCACCTCCGCTTGCAGGGACTGTAGGGGCTGTAGGGGCGACTTCAGGCGCCCATCGGTGGTTGATCAACGAAGAAGCGGGCGACTGAAGTCGCCCCTACAGCCGCCCCTACAGGCCTTGCGCATCACAGGGTGCCTCCGTGCAGGGCCTTGAGAATGGCTTCCGGGGTGGCGGGGGCGTCGAGGCTGGGGCGGGCGCCGGCGCCGAGGGCCGCGGCGACCGCGTCGCGCAGGGCAAAGAAGACCGAGAAGGCCAGCATCAGCGGCGGCTCGCCGACCGCCTTGGAGCGGTGGATGCTGTCCTCCACGTTGGCGTTGTCGAACAGGGCGACGTTGAAGACCGGCGGCAGATCGGACACGGCGGGGATCTTGTAGGTGGACGGGGCGTGGGTGGCGAGGCTGCCGTCGGCCTTGTAGACCAGCTCCTCGGTGGTCAGCCAGCCCATGCCCTGGATGAAACCGCCCTCGATCTGGCCGATGTCAATGGCCGGGTTGAGGGAGCGGCCCACGTCGTGAAGGATGTCCACGCGCAAGACCTTGTATTCGCCGGTCAGGGTGTCGATGGCGACTTCGCTGACCGAGGCGCCGTACGAGAAGTAGTAGAAGGGCCGGCCCTGCATGGTGGCCTGGTCGTAGTGGATCTTGGGCGTCTTGTAGAAACCGGCGTCCCACAACTGGATGCGCGCCCGGTAGGCGTCGGCCACCACGGCGGCAAAGGTCGCGTCGAAGCCCGGCGCGCTGACCAGCCCGCCGGCGAAGATCACCGCTTCGTCGGCGATGCCCAGGCGCTCGGCGACGAAGCCGGCAATGCGCCGGCGGATCGCCTGGCAGGCCGCCTGCGCCGCCTTGCCGTTGAGGTCGGTGCCCGACGAGGCGGCGGTGGCCGAGGTATTCGGCACCCGGCTGGTGTCGGTGGAAGACAGGCGCACGTCCTCGACGGGCAGGCCGAATTCGTGGGCGACGATCTGCCGGATCTTGGTGTACAGGCCCTGGCCCATCTCGGTGCCGCCGTGGCTGACCAGCACCGTGCCGTCGTTATAGACGTGCACCAGCGCGCCGGCCTGGTTGTAGAAGGTGGCGGTGAAGGAAATGCCGAACTTCACCGGCGTCAGCGCCAGGCCGCGCTTGATGACCGGGCTGGCGGCGTTGAAGGCGGCGATGGCGTCGCGCCGGCGGGCGTAGTCGGCGTCCTGTGCCAGCTGGGCGACGAGGGGCGCGATCACGTTGTCCTCGACCTTCATGCCGTAATGGGTGGTGTTGCGCGCCTCGCCGTGGCTGTCGCCGTAGAAGTTGATCTGGCGCACGGCCAGCGGGTCGAGCTGCAGGTGACGGGCGATGTCGTCGATGACCGATTCAATGGCGAACATGCCCTGCGGTCCGCCAAAACCGCGGAAGGCGGTATTCGAAACCGTGTGGGTGAGGCCGCGCAGGCTGCGGATGGCCACCGCATCGAGGTAGTAGGCGTTGTCGGCATGGAAGACCGCCCGGTCGTTCACCGGCCCCGACAGGTCGGCCGAAAAACCGCAGCGCGAGGCCAGCAGCAGGCTGAGGCCCTTGAGCAGGCCGTCGTCATCGAAGCCGGCTTCGTACTGGATGGTGAAATCGTGACGCTTGCCGGTGATGCGCATGTCGTCGTCCCGGTCGAGGCGCAGCTTGACCGGACGGCCGGTGCGCACTGCCAGTACGGCGGCGACGCAGGCGATCTGGGCCGATTGCGACTCCTTGCCGCCGAAGCCGCCGCCCATGCGCCGGCATTCGGTGGTGACCTGGTGGACCCGCCAGCCCAGCGCGTGGGCCACCATGTGCTGCATTTCGGTGGGGTGCTGGGTGGAGGTGAGGACGTGCAGCGTGTTGTCGTCCTTCGGAATCGCGCAGGCGACCTGGCCCTCCAGGTAGAAGTGCTCCTGCCCGCCCAGTTTCACCTCGCCAAGCAGGCGGTGGGGCGCGGCGGTGAGGGCGGCTTCGGCGTCGCCACGGCTCACCTCTACCGGTGGCAGCACCCAGGATTCCGCCTCGGCGGCCGCTTCGGCGGTGAGGATGGCCGGCAGCGACTCGATGACCACCTTGGCCAGGCGGGCGGCGCGGCGAGCCTGGTCGTGGCTGTCGGCGGCCACCGCAAAGAGCGGCTGGCCGTGGAAGAGCACCGTGCAGTCGGCGAGGATCGGGTCGTCGTGCTTGACCGGGCCGCAGTCGTTGACGCCGGGAATGTCGGCGGCGGTGATCACTGCGCGCACGCCGGGGGCGGCCAGCACCGCCGACAGGTCCATGGCGCGGATGCGCCCGTGGGCCACGGTCGACAGGCCCAGCGCGGCATGCAGGGTGCCGGCCAGTTCGGGCAGGTCGTCGATGTAGCTGGCCTTGCCGGCGACGTGCAGGTGGGCGCTTTCGTGGGGCAGGCCGGCGCCGATGCCGGGGGGCGGGTTGCGGTCGGGGGCGTTCATGCCAGGGTCTCCACGTCGGCGAGGCGCACCGGTGCGCCGGCCGCGCCACCGTTTTCGAGCCAGAAGCGGCGCAGCAGGCTGGCGGTTACCTGGCTGCGGTAGGCGGCGGAGGCGCGCATGTCGGAAAGGGGCGTGTATTCGTTTTCGAGTACGTCCATGGCGGCCTCGACGGTGGCGGCGCACCAGGGCTTGTCGAGCAGGAAGCTTTCGGTGGCGCGGGCCCGCAGCGGCGTGGCTGCCACGCCGCCGAAGGCGATACGGGCCCGGCTGACGATGCCGTCGGTGAGCGTCAGCGCGAAGGCGCCGCACACGGCCGAAATGTCCTGGTCTTCGCGCTTGGCGACTTTCCAGGTGCGGAACAGCTGGCCGGCCGGTGGTGGCGGAATCAGTACGGCCTGCACGAATTCGCCGGGTGCCAGGGCGGTCTTCTGGTAAGCCAGGTAGAAGTCTTCCAGCGGCATCCGGCGCGTCTGGTCGCCCTGCTGCAGAACGATTTGCGCGCCCAGGGCGATCAGGCCGGGCATCGAGTCGCCGATGGGCGAGCCGTTGGCCACGTTGCCGCCGAGGGTGCCGGCGTTGCGTACCGGCGCCGAGGCGAAGCGGCGGGCCAGTTCGGCCCACGCCGGCGCGAAGGCGATGAGGGCCTCGAAGGCATCGGTGAGGCTGGCGCCAGCGCCGATGCACAGGCCTTTCTCATCGACACGGATCGTCTTGAGCTCGGGCACCGCACCCACATAGATCAGGTCGCCGAGTTCGCGCAGCTGCTTGGTAACCCACAGGCCCACGTCGGTGGAGCCGGCCAGCAGGCGGGCGTGGGGGGCGGCAAGGCGGGCGGCGGCCAGCTCGGTCAGGCTGCGCGGGGCGATGAAGCGCTGCCCGGCGGCGGAATAGTCGAGGGCCGGCAGCGCCGCCATTTCATCGAGGGCGGCGAGCACGGCGGGCCGCTCGAGGCTGACCCGCTCCTGGGCGTAGGCGGCCGGCACGGCGTCGAGGATCGGCCGGTAGCCGGTGCACCGGCACAGGTTGCCCGACAGGGCGTCGCACACGGCGCTGCGGCTCGGGCAGTGCGGGTTGTTCTCGTAGAGGGCGAACAGCGACATGGCAAAACCCGGTGTGCAGAAGCCGCACTGGGAGGCATGCCGATCCACCAGCCCCTGCTGTACCGGGTGGAGCAGGCCGGTGCCGGCGGGCTGGCCGATGGCGGCCAGGTCTTCGACGGTGAACAGGGCCTTGCCGTCGAGGGTCGGCACGAACTGGATGCAGGCATTCACGGCACGCAACTGCAACTGGCCATCCACCTTCTCGCCGAGCACCACGGTGCAGGCGCCGCAGTCGCCTTCCGCGCAGCCTTCCTTGGTGCCGGTGGCGTGGGCATCCTCGCGCAGGTATTGCAGCACCGTGCGGCTTGGTGCGGCGCCTTCGAGCTGCCGGACTGCGCCGCGGAAGTAGAAGTGAATGGGGCGTTGGCTCATGGTTCGGGCTCGCTGGCGCTCGGTGGCAGGGGATGGTTTCAAGTTAACACACAGATCGCTCCGCCGCTGCCGGTGCGCGCGTATACGGGGTATCGCGCAGAACGTATGAAGGCGCTGGACGAATCTGCCGATGCAGATATGATCGCGCTCGCGATGGATGGTTTTATCCTGACCAAGCCCTGATTCGGACCCCCGGCACCTGATGCGATTCCTTTTCCGTTTTGCCACTTCGCCCTGCCTTGCGCTGGCCGGCATGTCGCCGGCCCACGCCGTCGATCTGCAGCCAGCCGAGGTACGCGCTCCTTTGCCCGGGCTGACCAGCGCGCAGCTTTTCTATCAGGAGAGCGAGCGTGGCGATGCATTCCGCCAGGGGCACCGGCAGGCGGGCGCGCCGCGGCTCGTTACGTCCATGCTGACTACGCGGGTGGGCCATTCCTTCCAGATCGACGGCCATCCGGCGGCGTTTTCGGTGCAAGCCGGCTCAGGCTCGGTACGGCCGGGCGGATCGCTGTCGGCGGTGCCGGATGATTCGGGCGTCACCGATACCACGCTGCTGCTGGCGGTGTGGCCCTACGCCAATCATCAGACCGAAACCTATTTTGGCGTGGGAGCCTATCTTGGCTTGCCGACGGGCAGCTATGACAACAGGCGTAGCTTCAACGTCGGTGCCAACCGCTACAACGGGGCGTTGCAGGCCGGCTTCGATACGGCGCTGGGGCGCCGGCTGCACTGGATGATCGCGGTCGACAATGTCTGGTTCGGGCAGAACAGCGATTTCGGGCCCCGTCACGCGGAGCTTGAGCAGCAGAACTTGCGGACCGTCCAGAGCAGCCTGCGTTACGAGTTCGACAGCGTGTGGATGCTGGCTGCCGGGTATTTCAATACCGAGGGGGGCGAAACCAGCGTGAATGGCGTGCGCCGCAATGACGTCACGCGCCTGCAGCGCTATCAGCTGACCAGCATCGCCGCGCTGCCTTTCGGGCGACTCACCCTCCAGTACGGCGCCGACCTGAAAACCGCGAACGGTTTCATCGAGGACAGGCGCTGGGGCCTGCGTTACTCCCGGGTCTTCTGATCAGCCTGCGACCGGGCAGTCGATCACCAGCACCGACATGTCGTCATGGGCGGCGGCGCCCTGCAGGTGGGCGGTGAGGGCGGTGCGCAAGACATCGATCACGTCAGCGCCGGGTACCTGGGTGAGGGCTGCCAGCAGGCGTTCGTCGCCGAAGGCTTCGCCCGTCGCGGAGGTGGCCTCGATCACGCCGTCGGACAGCAGCACCAGCCGGGCCGGGCTGTCCCAGGTGAAGCGCTCCACGCTGCCGATGGCATCCGCCTCGCGGCTGACGCCCAGCGGCAGGCACAGGGAATTGAAGTGTCGCAGGCATTCGCCGTTGGCGCCGATGAGCATCACGTCCGGAATGCCGCCAATCCATACTTTGCCCTCGCGCCTTTCTTCGTCGATGCATACCAGCGCGGCGGCCACGAAGCGGCCGAGGGGCAGCGAATTGACGAGCACGAAGTTGATCGACTCGACGATGCCGATGAGCGACTGGCCCTGCTCGACGAGGCGGTAGAACTCCTGCACCACGGGCAGCACGCTGACCGCCGCGGCGAGGCCGTGGCCGGTGGCGTCGGCCAGCATGGCGTAGAGCCGGCCGTCGGGGGCGCGGGCGGCGAGGACCATGTCGCCGGAGAACTGGGTGGCCGGCATGACCGAATACTTCACGCCGGACTGGAGCATCAGGTCGCTGCGGATCTGGTGTTCGAGAATGCGTCGGGCCATTTCGGCCTCGCGCTGGTTTTCCTCATAGTGGATCCGCAGGATGCTGGCCTGCTCCTTGACCCGCAGTTGCACGAGCTGGTTGTCGGTATTGTCGCGCAGGGTTTCGACCACCGCGATGAGCTGACCGGCGGCGTCGAAAACCGGGCCGGCATCGACCACGAGATAACGCCGATCGCCCCGTTGCCCGGGCATGGCGCACCAGTTTTCGGCATGCACGCCGTGGGCCGGGGTGCTCGGGTCGTCGTGGGTGGTGTAGAGCTTGTCGATGGCGCTCCAGTCGCTGGTGGCCACCAGGTCGGCCAGGCACGGGCGGGGGGCGTCGTAAAAGGCGCGCCAGTGCTCGCGGGTGCCGATCACTTCGCTGGCGGGAATGCCGGTGAGGCGTTCGCAGGCCCGGTTCCAGACGATTACCCGCTGGTCGGCGTCGAGCACAAAGGTGGGCACCACCAGGTGTTCCATCAGGGTGATGGCGAAGGCGGTGGGATGGGTTTCGTTCGGGGTCGTCATGGATTCGCTCTTCGACAAGCGGTCGGCTTCGGAGGCCCTGGTTAGCGGAATGTCCTCAACGGACCCGGAAGCCGGACACCAGCTGCGACAGGTTCTGTGACAGGGTGAGCAAATCCCGGGTCGCAACATCGATGCCCTGGGCGGCGACGTTGTTTTCTTCAACCATGTTGGCGATGTGCTCCATGCTTTGGGCGAGATCAGTGGAGGCGGCCCTTTGCTCAGCGACCGAGTCGGCGATTTCGGTGATGCCCTGCCTGGACCGGGTCACCGCTTCGCGGGAGTCACCGAGGTCCCCCTCCACCTCGGCGGCCAGCCGGGTGCTGGCTTCCAGCGAGTGCTCGCCCGCCTCAATGGCTGCCTGCACGGCACTGGATTGGGAGACGATGGAACGGGTTACGGTGTCAATCGCACTGGCGGACTTGCCCGACTTTTCGGCGAGCTTGCGCACCTCGTCCGCCACGACGGCAAAGCCCCGTCCCGTCTCGCCGGCGCGGGCCGCCTCGATGGCGGCGTTGAGGGCGAGAAGATTGGTCTGGTCGGCGATGTCACGCACCTCCCTGGTCATGCCGGTGATGACTTCCGTGCTCTTGACGAACGCATCGACGGTGCGGGCAATCTCGTGCATGTTGGCCTGGATGCGTGCCACTTCGCCGACCAGGCGGGAGACTTTCTGCGAGCCATCCATCGTGCGCTCGACGCTTTCGTCAGCCTGGGCGTGAACCTCACTGGCGGTATCGGCCACCGAGGCGATGGCAACAGTCAGCTCTTCGACCGCCGCGGCGCTGTTGGCCACGGCGTTTGACTGCTGCCCGGCGACAAGCGCCAGCGCATGGAAGGAGCCGGCAAGTTGTTCCGAGGCCGTGGCGACGTGCCGGCTGGCGCCATCGACTTCACCGATGATTTTCTGGAGTTGTGCCATCAGGGTGTTGAAGGCGTCCGCCATGCGTCCGATTTCATCCTGCTGCCCGATGTCGGCGCGTCGGGTCAGGTCGCCGCTGCTCGCGATACCGGCCATCGTTGATTCCAGCCCGGCCAGAGGGCGGGTGATCGAGCGGATGAAGATGACCGACAGGAGCCCCAGAACGATCAGCGCGCCGAGCACGAAGAGGAGCAGGCCGCTCTTGACTGCGGCAAAGGTCTCATCCGATGTGGCCGCTTCAGCGCGGCTGATTTCGGCAGAAATGCGCAGCATGTCCAGCACCAGTTCATCGATGAGCCGGGTCGGCGCGCGATCCATGCCGCGAACGAGCTTGTCGACGGTGCCGCCGGGCTCACTGGCGTTGCGGTCGTACTGCCGGAGCGCGTCGCGATAGGCGCTCCCGAGCTTTTCGAAGGCTGCCATTGCCTCGTCGATCTTCAGGCGGTCGCCCAGTTCGAGCCGGGCGGCTGCGGCCTTGACTTGCTCCAGGCGTTCCCTGACCTGGCGTTCTTCCGCGTCAAAGCCCTTCAGATGCTTTTCGAAGGCCTCGCTGTCCTTGCCGCGCAACAGGATGTTCTTCCACTCCTGCACCTGGGTCTTGAAATGGACCTGCGCCGCCCGGGCCTTGTCCACGGCCTCCAGAACAAGGGTTTGCCGGGTGATGGCGCCGTTCATGGCGCTGCTGAGCTTGCTGGCCTGAGCAAAGGAAAAGATGCCGATGCTGGCCAGGGCCAGCACTGCGACAAGCGCCAGAATCGACAGCTTTTGTTTGATCTGGATTTGCATGCCTGGCTCACCCTTGCGGCTGCGTTAAAAAATGTTTCTCAGCCCCCTTAACGGCGGCAAAACGCTGACCTTGCGCTTTCCGTACACGTAGTTCTCCTGACGGTGCAGCAGGATCCGTTGATTATCTGGCGGGGCCTTGTTAGGATATAAGATGTACAAAAAGTACATCTTTAAGGCTTCCCCTTCCGCCCATGTCCGACAAGCCCTCGCCGCACCGCGTCATCAACATCCAGCCCCTGTTCAAGGCGGAGCCCAAGGTGTATCCGCGCACCATTGCGGGCTTCTTTCAGCGCTGGCGCTGGGGCTTTGTATGGTTGACGCAGATCATCTTCTACGGCCTGTGCTGGCTGCCCTGGAACGGGCGCCAGGCGGTGCTGTTCGACCTGGATGCGCGGCGTTTCTACCTCTTTGATCTGGTGTTGTGGCCGCAGGACACCATCTACCTCGCCATCCTGCTGGTGCTGTCGGCGCTGGCGCTGTTCCTGTTTACCGCGGTGGCCGGGCGCTTGTGGTGTGGCTACACCTGTCCGCAAACCGTCTATACCGAGATTTTCCTGTGGATCGAGCAGTGGATCGAAGGTGACCGGCCGGCGCGCATGAAGCTCGACGCTGCGCCGATGACGCCGTCCAAGCTCGGCAAGAAGAGCCTCAAGCACACGCTGTGGATTGTGCTGTCCCTGTGGACCGGGATCACCTTTGTCGGCTATTTCACGCCGATCCGCGATCTGGGCCACGAGGCGTTGATGCTGTCGATGGGCGTCTCCGAGATCTTCTGGATCCTGTTTTACGGGGCTGCCACTTACGGCAACGCGGGTTTCCTGCGCGAGCAGATGTGCAAGTACATCTGCCCCTACGCCCGCTTCCAGTTCGTGATGTTCGACTCCGACACGCTGATCATCACCTACGACGAGGCCCGCGGCGACCCGCGTGGAGGGCGCTCGAAGAAGGCCGACGCCCGCGAGCAGGGCCTGGGCGATTGCGTCGATTGCGGCATCTGCGTGCAGGTCTGCCCGACCGGCATCGACATTCGCGACGGGCTGCAGGTGGAGTGCATCGGCTGCGCGGCCTGCATCGATGCCTGCGACCAGGTGATGGACAAGATGGACTATCCCCGCGGGCTGATCCGCTATTCCACCGAGAATGCGCTGCAGCAGGGCCTGGGCAGCAAGGAGATCGTCAAGCGGGCCTTCCGGCCGCGTACGCTGGTGTATTCGGCGGTGTTCCTGGTGCTCAGCGCGGCCACCGCCTGGTCGCTGACGCACCGGCCGCCGCTGCGCGTCGATATCGTGCGCGACCGGGGGGTGATGTCTCGCGAAGCCGAAGATGGCAGCATCGAGAACGTCTTCCACCTGCAGCTCATCAATACCACCGAGGCTACCCGCCGCTATGAAGTTAGCGTGAGCGGTATCGACGGCATCCATCTGGGCCAGCCGGCTATCGTGAGCGTGCCTGGCGCGGGTGCGGCTGCAGCGACGATTACCGTGCGGGTAGGCGCCGAAAACGCCGAGACACTCCACGGCGCCCGGCCGATCCGCTTCACCCTGGCCGATGTGGCGACGCCGGAGCTGCGGGTCGAAGAGCCCGCCAAGTTCTGGCTGCCCTGAACGCTATGGGTGTGTTCAGAGCGTCCAGAAACCCGCGTGGGGCGCGGCGGCCTCGTCCTCCATCAAGGGGCCGATGACCTCGATCCGGCGCTGCCCGCGGGCGAACACTTCGCGGCACGGTAGCGAGAAGGTCGGGTTCTCGGGATGGTCGCCGGTGAGGCCGAGCAGCGCATGCTCCGACAGGGCGTACACGACGCGCCCGATGCCGCACCAGTAGATCGCCCCGGCGCACATGGCGCAGGGTTCGGCGCTGCTGTAGAGGGTGGCCTTGGCCAGCGCTGCGGGCGACAGGCGGCGGGCGGCGAGGGCGGCGGCGACGAGCTCGGCGTGGCGGGTCGGGTCGCCGTCGGGCGGCAGGGAGTCATTGCCGGCTTCGGCGACGATGTTTCCGTCGGCATCCACCACAATCGCGGCGAAGGGATGCTTGCCGCTGTCGCGCACCTGGCGGGAGAGGGCGATGGCGTGGCGCAGGAAGTGTTCGTCCTGGGGGCTGGGAAGGCTCACGGCGGGGCTCCTGTGGAATGGTGGCGCCATTATCGGCTGCGCATCCCGACAGGCTTGTTCCCCGATCCATATACCAGTCATAACGGAACCGGGATGGGTTGCGGAGTGTCCGGTTGCTACAGTGAGGCCACGAGTTCAAACCTGCCAACGGAGAGATTCCATGTCCCTGTCCCGATTCAAGACTGCCGCTACCTGTGTTGCCGTGACGCTGGGGCTGGCCAGCCAGGCTTTTGCCGCCGACCCTGCCAAGATCGGCTTCGTGTACATCGGCCCCACCGGCGACCACGGCTGGACCTACTCCCACGATCAGGGCCGCAAGGCCGTCGAGGCCAAGTTCGGCGACAAGGTGAAGACCACCTTTGTCGAGAACGTGCCCGAGACCGCCGACGCCGAGCGGGTCTTCCGCGATCTGGCCCAGCAGGGCTACAAGGCGATCTTCGCCACCTCCTTCGGCTACATGAACCAGCAGGTCAAGGTCGCCAAGGCCTTCCCGAAGACCACCTTCATGCACGCCACCGGCTACAAGACAGCCCCCAACCTGGGCGTCTATGACGTGCGCACCTACGAGGGCGCCTACATGCTCGGTGTCGTCGCCGGCAAGATGAGCAAGAGCGGCAAGCTCGGCGTGGTCGCGTCGATTCCCATCCCCGAGGTGATCCGCAACATCAACGCCTTTACCCTCGGCGCGCGCAGCGTCAATCCCAAGGCCACCACCCGCGCCATCTGGGTGAACAGCTGGTTCGATCCGGGCAAGGAGCGCGAAGCCGCACTGACCCTGATTGCCCAGGGCTCCGACGTGCTGATGCAGAACACCGATTCTCCGGCAGTGGTACAGGCCGCGCAGGAGAAGGGTGTGCTGGCCTTTGGCTGGGATTCGGACATGAGCAAGTTCGGCGGCAAGGCCCACCTGGCGGCGTCGGTGCTCAACTGGGGGGTGATCTACACCAAGGCTGTCGGCGAAGTGCTCGACGGCACCTGGAAGACCGGCGACCTCTGGTGGGGCGTGAAGGAAGGTGCGGTCAACATCGAGGCCTTCGGCCCGGCCGTGCCCGCCGACGTGAAGAAGCTCGCCGAAGAACGCCGCGACGCCATCAAGGCCGGCAAGCTGCACCCCTTCACCGGTCCGCTGAAGGCCCAGGACGGCAAGGAAGTCCTCGCCGCCGCCATGACCATGGGCGACCCGGACCTGCGCAAGATGAATTTCTACGTGGAAGGGGTGGAGGGCAGCATTCCCAAGTGACGGGCAGGGGGGCGACTCGTAGGGGCGACTCGTAGGGGCGACTCGTAGGGGCGACTTCAGTCGCCCATCCCCCCGTCAATCACAGACATGCCGTAGACCGGAGTCCGAGGGCGACTGAAGTCGCCCCTACAAGTCGCCCCTACATCGCCCGGGCAAGTCACCCCGGCATTGGCCATAATAGGGAGGCTTCCTCCCCGCTCCGAGAGAACGTCCATGGCCACCATTGATCCCCTCAGTCTCGCCCTCGGCATGCCCAAGGCCGAGCTTCACATTCATATTGAAGGCTCTCTCGAGCCCGAGCTGGCCTTTGCGCTGGCCCGGCGCAACGGCATCACGCTGCCCTACGCCGACGAAGCCGCCCTCAAGGCCGCCTATGCCTTCGACAGCCTGCAGAGTTTCCTCGACCTGTATTACGCCTGCGCCGATGTGCTGCGCACGCGGGAGGACTTCTACGACCTGATGCTCGCCTACCTGAAGCGGGCGGCGGCGGACCACGTGATACATGTGGAAGTCTTCTTCGATCCGCAGACCCACACGGCCCGCGGTGTGCCCTTCACCACCGTACTCGAAGGGCTGGAGGACGGCCTTGCCGAAGGCCTGGCGCGCTACGGCATCTCGGGCCGGCTGATCCTGTGCTTTCTGCGCCATTTGCCGGAAGCGGATTGCCTGGCGACGCTGGCCGAGGTCGAGCCGTGGATTGATCGTATCCACGGCTTCGGGCTGGACTCCTCCGAAAAAGGCCACCCGCCGTCAAAGTTCGCCCGCCTGTTTGCCCGTTGCCGCGAACTGGGCAAGCCGATCGTCGCCCACGCCGGCGAAGAAGGTCCGCCGGCCTACATCACCGAGGCGCTGGATCTGCTGGGGGCACAGCGCATCGACCACGGCGTGCGCGCGGTGGAAGACGAGGCCGTGCTGGCCCGTCTGGTGAAGGAAGGCATTCCGCTGACCGTCTGCCCGCTCTCCAATACCCGCCTGTGCGTGTTCGAGAAAATGAGCGAGCACACCCTGCCGCGCCTCCTGGCGATGGGGGCGAAGGTGACGCTCAACAGCGACGATCCGGCCTATTTTGGCGGCTACCTCAACGACAACATCCGCGCCGTGCAGGAGGCCTTCCACTTCGACGCCGCCACCTGGTACCAGCTGGCGCGCAACAGCTTCGAGGCGAGCTTTGCGAAGGCCGAAGAAAAGGCCGGGTGGATTGCCCGGCTCGACAAGTATTTCGCCGCCGCGCAGGCCCTGCGCTCCTGAGCGGCGCTCGTCAGCCCTTCGGCCAGAGGATCATCTGCGTGCAGCGGAACAGGGCGATCTTCTTGCCGGTGGCGGCGTCTGTGACCACGGCGTCCCACACCTGGGTGTTGCGGCCCAGGTGCTGGGCGGTGGCGACGCAGCTGATGCTGCCTTCGCGGACGGTGCCCAGGTGGTTGCTCTTCAGTTCGATGGTGGTGAAGGACTCGGCACCTGCCGGCAGGTGGGCCATGGTGGCGTAGCCGCAGGTGGTGTCGGCCAGGGCCACGACGCTGGCGGCATGCAGGAAGTCGTTGGGTGCGAAATGGAGCTTTTTTACCGCCATCCGGCTCGACAGGGTGCCGGGCTGGAGCTCGACCATCTCGATTCCGAGAAAGCCGGGCAGGTATTCGCCGCCCTTTTCGTTGAGGGCGGCAAGGGTGACTTCGGGGCGCAGCGGGGTCATGGTTTTCTCCGGTGTGGCAGGGTTCAGGCGGCGGCCGCTTGCGGGTGACTTCGGGGCGCCGCTTCGCGGATCGGCAAGTTCACCAGTGCGGCGACGACGGCCAGGGCCATGTCGGTGTACCACATCCAGGTGAAGTCGCCGAAGCGGGCGAAGGCCAGCCCGCCCAGCCAGGCGCCAAGGAAGCCGCCGATCTGGTGGGACAGCAGGGTGAGGCCGAACAGGGTGCCCAGGTAGCGCACGCCGAACAGCTTGCCGACGATGGCGGCGGTGGGCGGCACGGTGGCCAGCCAGGTAAAGCCCAGCCCGGCGGCGAAGACGTAATAGACCAGCGGGGTGCGCGGCGCCAGCAGATAGGCGGCAATCAGGACCGCCCGCGAGGTGTACATGACGGCCAGTACGTGCTTGCTGCGATAGCGGTTCACGCAGCCGCCGGCATACAGGCTGCCCGCCACGTTGGCCAGCCCGATGATGGCCAGCGACCAGCTCGCGACGGAGGGCGGCAGGCCGCACAGGTCCACCTCGCCGGGCAGGTGCGTGACCAGGAAGGCGATGTGAAAGCCGCAGGTGAAGAAGCCGGCGTGGAGGAGCAGGTAGCTGCGGTCGCGCAGGGCGGTGCGCAGCGCCTGGCCAAGGCCGTGGTCGTCCCCGCTGGCAAGCTTCACCGGGGCTTCGTGGCTGCGGGTGAGCTTGCCGATCATCGGCAGGGCGGCGAGGGTCATCAGCGCCATTGACCACATGGCTCCCATCCAGCCCACTGCCTGGATCAGGCCCTGCAGGATGGGCGCGAACAGGAACTGGCCGAAGGAGCCACCGGCATTGATCACACCCGACGCTGCGCCGCGTGCCTCCGGCGGCAGGCGCCGGGCCGCGGCACCGATCAGCACCGAGAAGCTGCTGGCACCCGAGCCGATGGTGGACATCAGGCCGAGGGACACGATCAGTCCGAATCCTGAGTCCATGAACGGCGTGACGGCGCTGCCGGCCGCCATCAGCAGTACGCCGGCCACCAGCACCGGGCGCGGGCCGTAACGGTCGGCCAGAGCCCCGGCAACAGGCTGGATGGCGCCCCAGGTGAACTGGCCGATGGCCAGCGCCAGGCTGATGGTGGCGATGCCCAGCCCGGTGGAGGTGTTGAGGGGGCCGACAAAGAGGCCGACGGACTGCCGGGCACCCATGGTGACCAGCATGATGCCGGCGGCCAGCAGGGTGGTGGCGAGGATTCCGGGTTGGCGCAGAACGTGGAACATGGCGCGAATTGACCTGAATGGGTGATGAGTCACTATAGGTTTTCGATTGATTCTCAAAAAGCCCATAATCAGATCCATCGCGTCAACGGATCATTGACAATGGACTGGCTACCCCAGTGGGACAGCTTCGTGAAGGTCGTGGAGGAGGGCAGCATGGCGGGTGCGGCGCGCCGGCTCGACTGCACCCGGGCCCAGGTGAGCCGGCAGATCGGCGAACTGGAGCAGGCCTTCGGTGTGCGCCTGTTCGAGCGCTCCACCCGGCGTCTGGCCCTGACGCCGTCGGGCGAGGTGTTTCATCGCCACGCCGTGAATGCCCTGGCGGCGATCGAAGGGGCGGAGGTGGCGGTGCGCAATGCCGGCGAGGCGCCGCGCGGCCTGTTGCGGGTCAGCGCGACAATCAACTTCGGGCGCGAGTGTGTGGCGCCGGTCATTCCCGGCGTGCTGGCCCGCTACCCGGAACTGGATGTGGAGCTGATCCTTTCGGATTCGCAGGTGAATATGGCCGAGCGCGGCATCGACCTGGCCCTGCGTCTGCTTTACGGGCCGACGGAGGATGTCGTGTCGCGCAAGCTGCTGGTGTTGCGGAGGGTCGTCTGCGCCGCCCCGGCCTATCTGGCAGCCCACGGCCGGCCGCAGGTGCCCGCCGATCTGGCCGGTCACCAGTGTTTCAGCTTCATGCTGGCCGACGACAAGGTCTGGCGCCTGACCGACAGCCAGGGCGAAGAGCACTGTGTTCCGGTCAATGGCCGCTACCAGTCCGACAATATCGGCTGCATCCTGGATGCGGTGCGCGCCGGCCAGGGGCTGGCCGTGTTGCCCACTTACATGTGCGGTGCCGACCTGGCCGCCGGACGGCTGGTGACCGTGCTCGACGACTACGCTCCGCAGGTGAACTACGGCGGCAATCTTTACGCTTGCTACCTGCCGAGCCGGGCCAGGGTGCCCAAGGTTCAGGTCTTTCTGGCCGCCCTCGAGGCGGCGTTCGCCTCGCCGCCGTGGGAGCGTTACCGGGCTGCGGAGTGAGCCGGAGCGTCAGCGCTGCCTGCCCTCGAACCATGCGGCGATCTTCCCCCGCTCCGCGTCGGTAATCCCCGTGATGTTGCCCAGCGGCATGGCCTTGAGTTTGACGCTCTGGTCGTAGATGCGCTGCGCCTGGGCCTCGATGCGCTCGGGGGTGTCGAGGAGCACGCCGGCGGGGGCGGCGGGCATCAGTGTGGGCTTTTCGGCGTGACAGGGCGTGCAGCGGGTGTTGATGACCGGCTGGATGTCGGCCAGGGTTGGCGCTGCGGCGGCACTGGCGACGCGCGGGGCGGGGGCCAGCCAGACGGCCACGCCGGCCAGCAGGGCAATGGCGGCGGCGGGGAATTGCCAGCACACCTTGCCCTTGTGGCGCAGGTTGAAGAAGTGGCGGATCAGCACGGCAGCGAGCAGGATGACGGCCAGCACCAGCCAGGCCATCGGGTGGGTGTAGGTGAAGGCGTAATGGTTGCTGATCATGCAGAACAGCACCGGCAGGGTCAGGTAGTTGTTGTGGTAGCTGCGCTGCTTGGCGCGGATGCCGTCCATCGGGTCGGGTGCCTCGCCCCGCTGCATGGCGGCGACGACGCGTTTCTGGCCGGGGATGATCCAGAAGAACACGTTGCCGCTCATGGTGGTGGCGATCATCGCACCCACGTGGATGAAGGCGGCGCGGCCGGACAGCAGGTGGGTGAGCGCGTAGGCCACGGCGACCACGAAGCTGTAGTAGATCAGCCCGAACAGCAGCTGGCTGCGCTTGATGAGCAGCCGGCACAGCAGGTCATACACCACCCAGCCGCCGGCCAGGGTGCCGAGGCCGATGGCCACCGCTTGGGCCGGGCTGATGGCCGCCACTGACGGATCGACCATGTAGGTCGACGCCTGGAAGTAATACAGCGTGGACACCAGCGCGAAGCCCGACAGCCAGGTGGAATAGCTCTCCCACTTGAACCAGTGCAGCTCGTCGGGCAGGTGGGCCGGGGCGACGAGGTATTTCTGCGGGTTGTAGAAGCCGCCGCCGTGCACGGCCCACAACTCGCCGCCGACGCCCTTGGCCTTGAGCTGCGGGTCGACGGGCGGCTTGAGGCTGTTGTCGAGCCACACAAAATAAAAGGACGAGCCGATCCAGGCGATGCCGACGATGAGGTGCAGCCAGCGCAGCAGCAGGCTGCCCCATTCGATGAGATAGGCGTCCATCAGCTTCCCCGGTAGGTCGAATAGCTCCATGGCGAGACGAGGAGCGGCACGTGGTAATGGGCGGCGGTATCCGCTATGCCGAAGCACAGGGGCACGCTGCCGAGGAAGGGCGGGTCGGCCTGTTCGACACCGGCGGCGGCAAAGTAGGCGGCCACTTCGAAAGCCAGCTCGTAGTTGCCGGCGACAAGGGCGGGGCCTTCCAGCAGCGGGGCGCCGGCACGGCCGTCGTGGTTGGTGAGGCCGCGGCAGACTTCCTGGCGGGCGCCGTCGGCGCCAAGGGCGTAAAGCACGTAGGCCATGCCGGCGGCGGGGCAGCCACGGGCGGTGTCGAGTACGTGGGTGGTCAGGCGTCCCATGGGCGTTCCCCGGCTGGTGTGGGTGGAGTGATGGCCCGATTATAGGAAGGGCATCGCATCCGCCGGCGAATATCGCCTATCGGTGGGCACGCATAAGGGTGTGGGGGGAGCCGTTTGGCGAGGCTCATATGAAAGTCGAGAAGATCCTTATGCGTCTGGGCGCCTTGTGGGACGAAGGGGCTGTTCGTAATCTGGAATCAAGCGGCATGATCGCGGAGAACTCTCCGTCGCCGCACCTCCAGGAGATTCCCGTGACGACCAGCCCGACCCCAGATGTAGTCCATGCGGTGGACGAGAAACTGCCCCTCCCGCGCCTCTTTGCGCTGGGCCTGCAGCACGTGTTGGTGATGTATGCCGGCGCCGTGGCGGTGCCGCTGATCCTCGGCGGTGCGCTGCACTTGCCGAAGGACCAGATTGCGCTGCTGATCAACGCCGACCTGCTGTGCTGCGGCATCGTCACGCTGATCCAGGCGCTTGGCATCGGCCCCTTCGGCATTCGCCTGCCGGTGATGATGGGCGTGACCTTTGCCGCCGTCAGCCCCATGCTGGCGATGGCCGGCAACCCGGATCTGGGCATCACGGCGATATTTGGCTCGGTGATTGCGGCGGGGATATTCGGCATGCTCATCGCGCCCGTCATCAGCCGGCTGTTGCCGCTGTTTCCGCCGGTGGTTACCGGCACCATCATCGCGGTGATCGGCGTTACGCTGATGCGCGTCGGCATCAACTGGGCAGCCGGCGGTGTGCCGATGATCAAGGACGCAGCCACCGGGCAGATGATTCCCAACCCCGGTTACGGCGCGCCCGATCACCTCGGCATCGCCTTCGCGGTGCTGGTGGTGATCCTGTTGCTGTCCAAGTACGGTAAGGGTTTCATTGCCAACGTGTCGGTTCTGCTGGGGCTGGTGTTCGGCTTTGTGGTGGCGCTGGCGCTGGGCAAGGTGAAGTTTGACGGTATCGAGCAGGCCGAGTGGTTTGCGCTGGTCTACCCCTTCCAGTTCGGCATGCCGACCTTCGATGCGGTGTCGGTGGCCACCATGTGCCTGGTGATGATCGTCGTGATGGTGGAGTCCCTCGGCATGTTCCTGGCGCTGGGCGAGCTGACCGGCAAGCCGCTGACCCCGCAGGACCTGGAGCGCGGCCTGCGTACAGACGGCCTGGGCACGCTGATCGGCGGCATTTTCAACGCCTTTCCCTACACGTCCTTCTCGCAGAACATCGGTCTGGTGGGCGTTACCGGCGTCAAGAGCCGCTGGGTGTGTGTGGCCGGCGGGGTGATTCTGGCGGCTTTCGGCCTGTTCCCCAAAATGGCCCACGTGGTCGCCTCGGTGCCGCAGTTCGTGCTGGGCGGAGCGGGCATCGTGATGTTCGGGATGGTCGCCGCCACGGGCATCAAGATCCTGCTCGGGGCGGATCTCAAGTCAAACCGCTTCAACCCCTACATCATTGCCATCAGCATCGGCTTCGGCATGATCCCGCTGGTGGCCGAGCGCTTCTTCAGCCAGATGCCGAAGGTGCTCGGCCCGCTGCTGCACAGCGGTATCCTGCTCACCGCCATCAGCGCCGTGGTGCTGAACCTGTTCTTCAACGGCTACCGGCGCGATGCGGCCGACGCGGCGAAGCACATGGCGCTGGAAGCCGAACTGCACTGATCCTGACTGACCCTATCAACGGCCCGGAGAGCCCCATGACGACTCATTCCCTGACCGCCGCCGCCCTGTCGCAGAT
This sequence comes from Zoogloea oleivorans, assembly GCA_030157785.1. Taxonomy (GTDB): domain Bacteria; phylum Pseudomonadota; class Gammaproteobacteria; order Burkholderiales; family Rhodocyclaceae; genus Zoogloea; species Zoogloea oleivorans_A. The sequence continues at coordinate 358,418 of JAOAUC010000055.1, read as the reverse complement.
GGACCAGCCTGCCTTCGTGGCGGCCCTCGACGGCATCTTCGAGCACTCGCCGTGGGTAGCTGCGCGGGCCTGGCCGCTGCGGCCCTTTGCCGGCCGCGAGGCGCTCCTTGGCGCACTCGTCGGCAGCATGCAGGCGGCGCCGCGGGCCGATCAGCTGGCGCTGATCCGCGCCCACCCGGAGCTCGCCGGCAAGCTGGCGGTACGCGGCGAACTCACCGCCGAGTCGACCCGCGAGCAGGCCGGCGCCGGGCTGTCGGCGTGCACGCCGGAGGAGTTTGCGCTGATCCACGAACTCAATGCCGCCTACAACGGGAAGTTCGGCTTCCCCTTCATCATTGCCGTGCGCGGACTGGGGCGTGGCGACATCATCGCCGCGATGACGCGTCGGCTCGGGAATGAACCGGACGTGGAGTTTGCCGAGGCCTTGACGCAGATTGCGCGGATCGCCGCGCTGCGGCTGGCGGAGCGGGTGACCGACTGAGGGGCGACAGGTAAAAAAGAGGGGGATGACGAGGCACGAGGGAGGTGTGCCCCGCCATCCCCGCGGCCATGCAGCCGGGGAGGGACGGCCTGCCGCAAGACGACGGAGGAGAGACAATCAACTGCTGCTGCGCACTACACCTGCTCTGACACTTCAACCATGCTGCATGTACACCACGTGGGTCTCGGTGTATTCGTAAAGGCCGTGCTTGCCGTCGGCGCCGCCGATGCCCGACTTGCGGCTGCCGGCATGGAAGCCCTGCATGGCTTCGAAGTGCTCCCGGTTCACGTAGGTTTCGCCAAAGCGCAGGTCGCGGCAGGCGCGCATGGCGGCGTTCAGGTCCTGCGTGAAGATCGACGAGGTGAGCCCGTATTCCGAGTCGTTCGACAGGGCGACGGCTTCGTCGAGGCTGTCCACCACCTGCACCGGCAGCACCGCGCCGAAGATTTCCTTGCGCATGATTTCCATGTCGGCGGTGCACCCGGTGATCAGCGTGGGCTCGTAGTGGAAACCGGCCGGGCGGTCGGCCTTGCGGCCGCCGAGGATCACCTCGGCGCCCTGTTCGCGGGCGCGGCTTACCATGGCGGCGACCTTGTCGAGGCCGATCTGGTTCACCATCGGGCCCATGTTCAGATCGGCATCCACCATCGGGTCGCCGTAGCGGGTGGCGGCCATGCGGACGCGCAGCTTCTCGGTGAATTCGTCGGCCACCGCCCGTTCCACGTACACCCGTTCGACGCAGTTGCACACCTGCCCGGTGTTGATGATGCGGGAGTCCACCACCGCCTTGGCGGCCAGATCGAGGTCGGCGCTGGCCAGCACGATGGCCGGTGCCTTGCCGCCCAGCTCCAGGTTCACCCGGGTCAGGTTGCGGCCGGCTGCCTGCATGATCGTCGAGCCGGTCTGCACGCTGCCGGTGAAGCTGATCAGGCCCACATCCGGGTGGCTGCACAGGGCTGCGCCAACGTCGGCGCCACGCCCGCCGACCAGGTTGAAGACGCCGGCCGGCAGATCCGTCTCGGCCACCAGACGGGCAAACTCGAAGGCGTTGATGGGGGTTTCCTCGCTCGGCTTGACGACGATGGTGTTGCCGGTGATGAGGGCCGGGGCCATCTTGCGGGCGATCAGGAAGAACGGGAAGTTCCACGGCAGGATGCCCACCGTGACGCCGATCGGGCGGCGCATCAGGAAGATGCTTTCGCCGGCCCGGTCGCTGGTCAGCACTTCGCCTTCGATGCGGCGCGCCCATTCAGCCATGTAGTCGATGTAGTCGGCAGTGAAATCCACCTCGACCAGAGCCAGACCGAGGATCTTGCCCTGTTCGCGGGTAATGATCTCGGCGAGGCGCTCCTTGTTCTGGCGGACTTTGGCGGCGATGGCGCGCAAGTGCCCGGCGCGCTGGATGGCGGGGGTGCGCTCCCAGGCCGGCTGGGCACGGCGGGCGGCATCGACAGCGGCATTCACTTCGTCGGGCGTGGCGCTGGCAGTGCGGGCCAGCAGCACGTGGCTGGCCGGGTTATGCACGTCGATGGCGGTGGCCGGGTCGGCCGGGATGAAGCGGCCGTCGATGAAGTTTTCATACAGGGTGGTCATGGTCTGTCTCCGTTGTACTTGTTGGGGCGGGGGAAATTCAGGCGGGGCGGGCGAGCTTTTTGCCGACGGATTCGGAGGCGTAGCCGAAGCCGAGACCGACGACCCAGGTCAGGGCGACCAGCGCGATGCTGATGTCGATCTTGCCGCCGGAGCCGAAGAAGGACGCGGCGCCGAGAAAGGCCGCGGGGGTGTAGGACAGGGCGCCGATGTCGGCCATCGCCACCAGCACGAAGGCCAGCACGGCCACCAGTCCGACCAGCGGCACGAGGCCGCCGCCGAGGGCCTGCACGCCGGCCAGGGTGATGGCGGTGAGCAGGATGCCGGCGATGCCGGCCGGCAGCGCCTTCCCCAGCCCGGTGCTGCCGCCGCCGGCGGCAAAGAAGGCGGCCCAGGCGACGAAGCCGATCCACGGGTTGAAGCCAAGGGCCGGGTTACCGACGCTGAGATAGACCCAGGCGGCGACAAGCAGGGCGATGCTGAAGGCGAGGGCGTGCAGGATTTTCATGACAGAACTCCTTGTTGCAGGTTCGGGGGGATCACCACACGTAGGCGTACTTGATGTTCATGCTGTTGTTGGCTGAGTGGTTCTTGCCTTCGATGCTGGTGGAGTAGCGCAGGCTGATCGACTGGTTGTCGAAGGTGTGGAACATCATCCCGAGGCCGCCGTCCAGGGCCCGGGCGCTGAGGTTGCTGCCGCGGCTGGCGGTGCTTTCGTAGTCGAGGGCGATGAAGGGTTCGAGCAGGCCGGTGGCCCGGTAGCCGAGGCGGTGGTTGGTGTGGAAGGTGTTGCCCGGGCGGCTGCCGTCGCTCTTCTCGCTCTGGAAGACCATGCCGGCATCGGCAGTCCAGCCCAGCTTGTCGGTGAGGCGCACGTCCCACAGGAAGCTGGAGAGGTTCTTCCAGTTGGTGTCGCTGACCCGGTTGTCGCCCACCGGGATCTGCAGGAAGGACTGGAAGCCGAAAGTGGAGGTGGGTGTCCGCTTCATCCACACGGCAAAGCCGGTGAGCGGGTCGCCGACGCCACTGATGTGGCGGTCGGCGGCGTTGGCCGCGTGCTGGTTGCGCACGCCGATTTCCGGAACGATGACTTCGTAGGCGAGGCCGATCTTCGGGTTGCCTTCGGGCGTCCAGAAGCGCACGTACTTGGACATGCCGACGATCGTCTGGCTGCCGTTGCCCTTCACCTTGTCGCCGCTGGCGTTGAAGGTGTCCTTGTTGTTCTGCACGGTGGCGTACTGGACGAAGACGTTGAAGGGCTTGAAGTCCACCGGGAGTTCGTACTCGTGGGGGCCGATGACGTCGAAGGTGGTCTGGGCGAAGGCGGCGGGGGCGAGGCCACCGGCGAGGCCGGCGACGACGAGGGCGGACAGAAGGCGATGCGGTTTCATGGGTATCTCCTTTTTTGCTTTTTGGACGGGCTGAACCGGGTGGGGACTACTTCTGGAGCTTGAACACGTGGATCGTGCCGCCCTGCGGAACGACGGTCTTGTGCTCGAGGACGGCGTCAAAGGCGCCCTGCATGCGCTGGGCATCGACGCCCCAGCCGGACTGCACGGCGACGTATTGCTCGCCGTTCACCTCGAAGGTCGAGGGCACGCCAGTGACGCCGGAGGGGGTGGGGGTTTCCCACAGCACCTTGCCGCTCCGGGCGTCGAGGGCGCGGAACATGCGGTCGTTGGTGCCGCCGCCAAACACCAGGTTGCCGGCGGTGGTCATCAGCGGGCCCCAGTTCATCTCGGGGTAGGTGTGGGTCCACACCTGCTTGCCGGTCTTCAGGTCCCAGGCCTGCACTTCACCGATGTGCTGGCGCGACTTTTCGGTCATGCGCACGTTGGTGAGGATGTTGTCGAGGGCGACGCCGATGTAGAGGCCGCCGGCCTTGTACTTGACGGGCTCGCCGGTGAGTTCGGAACACAGGTTGTTGTTGGCCGGGATGTAGAGCAGGCCGGTCTGCGGGTTGTAGGCTTCGGGCGGCCAGTCCTTGCCGCCCCACAGGGACGGACAGAAGTTGGTGGTCTTGCCGGTGCCGGGGATGCGCTTGGCATCGTAGGTGGGGCGGCCGGTCTTGGGGTCGAGGCTGGTGAACACGTTTTGCGTCACGTAAGGCCAGGCATCGACGTAGTTGACCTTGTCCTTGGTGCGTTCGAGCAGCCACAGGTAGCCGTTGCGGCCGGCATGCACCAGCGACTTGATCTTCTTGCCCTTGTAGTCGAGGTCGATGAGCAGCGGGGCGGAGACTTCGTCCCAGTCCCAGGCGTCGTTCCAGTGGTACTGGTGGTGGCCCTTGAGCTTGCCGGTGTCCACGTCGAGGGCGATGGTGGAGTTGGCGTAGAGGTTGTCGCCGGGGCGGGTGTCGGGCATCCACGGGCCGGCGTTGCCGACGCCCCAGAAGGCCAGGTTGGTCTGCGAGTCGTAGGTGCCGGTGATCCACACCGAGCCGCCGCCGGTTTTATAGGTTTCTCCGGGCCAGGTTTCGCTGCCCGCCTCGCCGGGGCCGGCGATGGTGTAAGTGCGCCAGGCTTCCTTGCCGGTCTCGGCGTCGAAGGCGGCGATGAAGCCGCGGATGCCCAGCTCTCCACCCGACGAGCCGACCATGATCTTCCCCTTGGCGGCCAGCGGGGCGAGGGTCATGTAGTAGCCCTTCTTCCAGTCGGCCACGGCGACCTTCCACAGCTCCTTGCCGGTGGCGGCATCGAGCGCTACCAGGAAAGCGTCGGTGGTGGCGAGGTAGAGCTTGTCGCCGTACAGGGCGACACCCCGGTTGGTGGGGTGGAGCTGCATGAGCTCGTCGGGGATGGTCTTCTTGTAGCGCCACAGTTCCTTGCCGGTGCTGGCTTCCAGGGCGATGACCTGGTTGTTGGGCGTGGACACGTACATGTAGCCGTCATTGACGATGGGCGGGGCCTGGTGGCCTTCGGTCATTCCAGTGGCGTAAGACCAGGCCGGCACCAGCTTGCCGACGTTCTGGTTGTTGATCTGCTTGAGGGCGCTGTAGCCCCAGCCTTCATAGTTGCCGCGGTACATCAGCCAGTTGCCGGCCTCGGGCTTGGTCAGGCGGGCGTCGGTGACGGGGCTGTAGGCCGGCAGAGCGGCGGTGGCGATGGCTGGCAGCAAGGCCAGCCCGGCGCAGAGCGCCTTGAGTCGGGTGTTCATGTCTGGATGTCTCCTTCTTTATTGGTGTGGGTACGACGGGTGCGACAGGAAATCAGGTGGATTTGGCGACGCCCGGCCGGGCCGTGAAGGGGCCGGCGACGACGAGCACGCCGTCCACCTCCTTCAGGGGCAGGAGCGGCAAAGTGCGCGGGGCGGGGCCGGCCATCACTTCGCCAGCACGTCCGGGCGAGAACTTGGAGAAGTGGCAGTAGCACATGAGGGTCTGGTCCTTGGGGACCCACTCGGAGATTTCGCAGCCCTGGTGCGTGCACACCGAGGAATAGGCGAGCACGCCGCCGGCCGCGTAGGGCTGCACGTCGGGGCTCAGTTCCTGCGGGTCGACGCGGATCAGGATCACCTTGTTGAGGCGGCTGCCGTCCCGCATCGCGCCGCTGGCCGGATCGAGGGGAAAGGCCGGTACAGGCTTGGCATTCGGCAGGATTTCGGCGGAATGCATGGCCGCCGGGCGGCCTTCGCCGTCGGCCCGGGCCAATTGATCGCCGACCTTCGGGTGGGAATTGGCCTCGTCATCGGCAAAGGCTTGCTTGCCGAATCCCAGTCCGGCGCAAATGAGCAGGGCGGACGTGGCCTTCAGGGCTTCCCGTCGGTCGGGTGACGGCACGGTCTCCGGCGTGGCGTCGATGCATTGGGTGCGTGGAATATTTTTCATTTTCCTTTTTTGCGCTGTGGTTTGTGGCCGGGCTTATTAGGCAAGGCGTATGCCAAAACGAAAATCGGCAGAACGAAAGTTATGAATTTAAATGAAACTGTTTTTTAAACAGGATGTTGTGTTCTATTTGTATCCGTTCCGGAAATTTGCTTATGGAATTCGGGTTTTGTTTTTTCGGGTCGGATTTCTTCTCGTCGCCACAGGTGTAGCGGTGCCTGGAACAGGTGTAGTGTCGCGTTGCTGCAATTTGCCGGCGCAAATCAGGATGTTGCATTGCGGTAATTGTCAGGGTATTCCCGATAAGCACTTTTTTATTCGCGGCGCTATTTCGCTTGCGCTATGATCAATCCACAAATACGTGCGATAGACGGCGAATAGAGATCGTTTAAATCGCGCACCAAAGGGCTGGAGACATGAGGAGCGTGATATGCAGGGCAGACTTGGAGATGGCCTGACCGGGGGGCATTTTGCCGGCGGGGCGCTGAGCCTTCTTTCCAACGAGGAGCGTTTGCGGGCGTCGTGGCGCCGCTCCGAGGAGCGTTACCGCATCGATCCGGATACCCGCGCCAAGGCCCGGGTGCTGTCTGCCGCCGAGTGTCGCGATGAGCGCGAGCGCATGTCGTCCTTCCTGCGCATTGCGCAGCTGGGTGTGACGCGCCTGCACGATCAGGTACGTGATTCCGGTTACTGCGTGCTGCTCACCAACGGGCAGGGCGCGACGGTGGAGTTTCGCGGCAACCCGAGCCTCGACGGGGAGTTCCGGCGGCGTGGCTTCATCCTTGGGGCGTGCTGGTCGGAGGGGGAGGAAGGCACCTGCGGTGTGGGCACGGCCATTGTCGATCGCGCGCCCATTCTCGTGCATCGGGACGAGCATTTTCGCAATCACAACAACGGCATCACCTGCAGCGCTGCGCCGGTGTTCGGGCCGGAGGACGAGTTGGTGGGGGTGCTCAACGCCTCGGCGTTTTCTGCGCCCGAGAACCGCAATAGCCAGGCGGTGGTGTATCGGCTGGTGCAGCAGAATGCGCTGGCCATCGAGAACGCGCTGTTCGTTGAGGCCTGCAAGTCGGCGTGGATCCTGTCGATCAGTGCGCCGGGCGATTGCTGGAGCCTCGGCGAGGTTCACTTTCTGGCCTTTGATGATGGCGGGCAGATCCTTGCCGTCAGCCGGCGCCTGCGGGCCGGGTTGTTTGCCGGCGCGGCGCTGCCTTCGCGGCGACTTGAAGACCTGTTCGATCAGTCGGCTGCGGCGTTGGTGAAGCGTGCCCATGAACGTCCGGGTGCACCGATTCCGTTGCGTTGCCTGGCCAACGGTTTGCTCTTCGAGGCCCAGCTGCGGGCGCCGGTGCGTGATGCCCCGTCCCGTCCGACGGCGTCTGTACGCCGTGGTTTCGATGCCCTGGCCGCCGAAGATCCGCGGGTGCTGGAGAGTATCGAGCGGGTCAAGCGGGTAGTGGACCGCAAGCTGACCATCCTGCTGCTCGGCGAGACCGGCTCCGGCAAGGAGGCTTTCGCCAAGGCCATCCACGGTCACAGCCAGCGTTGCGACAAGCCTTTTGTGGCGCTCAACTGTGCGGCCATTCCCGAGAGCCTGATCGAGAGCGAACTCTTCGGTTACAAGGAAGGGGCTTTCACTGGCGCCAAACTGAAGGGGGCGAAGGGCAAGGTCCAGCAGGCCAGTGGCGGAACGCTCTTTCTCGACGAGATCGGCGACATGCCGCTATCGCTGCAGACCCGCCTGCTGCGCGTGCTGGCGGAGGGCGAGGTGGTGGCGCTGGGGGCATCCGAGCCCGAGAAGGTTGATCTCAACGTGGTCTGCGCGACGCACCGCGACCTGGCTTCAATGGTGCGTGCCGGGCTGTTCAGGGAGGATCTGTATTACCGCCTGAATGCGGCGGTGTTCCGCCTGCCGCCCCTGCGCGAGCGTTCCGACCGGCGCGAGGTGATTCGCCAGGTGCTGGACGAGGAACTGGCCAGTGCCGGGCGCGATCCCGTGCTGCCCGACGAGGTGCTGGAGCAGCTGGCGGCCTACGCCTGGCCGGGCAACATCCGCGAGCTGCGCAATGCACTGCGCTTTGCGGTGGCGGTGTGCGACGACAATGCGCTGGCTCTGGCGCATTTTCCGGAGAACGTCACCCTGCGGGCCTTGCCGCCGGTGGCTGGCGATGCGCCGGCACGGCCCGTTGTCCGGCCTGCTGCCGGAGACGAACGCGAGGAAATTCTGGCCGAACTGCGGCGTTGCCACTGGAACATCTCGGCCGCCGCGGAGGCGGTCGGCGTGTCCCGCTCGACGCTGTACCGGCGCATGCAGCGACTTGCCATCGTCGCGCCGAATGCGGCCGATGCGATGGAGGCCCACAGCCGGCTCGATCACTGAGCCGGGGCGCCTAGACGGCGACGAGCACCGGCGACGCCGTCGTCAGGGCCGGGCTGCCGGCCATGGTCGGCTGGGCAGCCTTGATGGCCGGCGAGTTGCGTACTACCGAGATGATCTGCTCGCGGAACCAGCGGCATTCCTCTTCATAGTGGCTGCGGTCGTGCCACAGCAGGTAGAAGCTCATCTTCGGAAACTCGATCGGCGCTTCCGATACGGCCAGCGGCATCATCCGCGCACAGTGCTCGGCAAAGATCCGCGGGCTCGAGAAAACCATGTCGGTTTCCAGCAGCAGGTAGGGCACCAGGCCGAAGTAGGGCACATAGGCCACCACGTTGCGCTTCATGCGCTCGCGGGCCAGGTGCAGGTCGATGACGCCGCGCTGGCCGACGGCGTAGGGCGTGGGCACCAGATGTTCGGCGGCCAGGTATTCGTGCGTCGACAGTTTGCGCCCGGCCAGCGGGTGGCCCTTGCGCATGATGCACACCACTTCATCGTCAAAGAGCGGGGCGATGCGCAGGTTCTCGGGCGGCTGCGGCCAGTTGCCGATGACCACGTCGAGCTCGCCGTTTTCCAGCGCCCGCGCGTAGTCGTAGTCGGGGCCGAGGGAGTGGAAGGCAACCTGCGAATGGGGCGCCATCTTGCGCAGGCGGCCGCAGATCTCGCCGAGCAGCACGGCGTTGAGGTAATCCGGTGTGGCGATGTTGAAGACCCGCCGCGAGCTGCCGGCGTCGAACTTCACCTGTCGCACGGCGATGGCCTCGATCTGCTGGAGGGCGATCTTCACCGGTTCGAGCAGCCCGGCGCCCCGTTCGGTGGGGGTCATGCCGTTGCGGCTGCGCACCAGTAACTGGTCGCCGGTAATGTCGCGCAGGCGGCGCAGGGCCGTGCTGATGGCCGGCTGCGACTGATTGAGCCGCCGCGCGGCCTTGCTCACGCTGCATTCGGTCAGCAGGGCGGCCAGTACGCGCAACAGATGGACATCCATGGAATCCCAGGTGCAGTTCGCGGCCATGTCGATACTCCTTTAGCGGTATCCGTGCTGCGGTGCAATATTCGTTCCATGGGGAATCGGGGCCGGAATAGGCTGTTTCCCGGCCTGCGAGGCCGGATTGGCAGGCCGGGGTGGTGCATGGGCAGGGGGGCCGCACTGCGGGGGTGCGTACCCGCTGGCCTACATCGCGGCCTGAGTTCCCCGGAAGAGCTGCTGCGGGGCGGGGGTATCTGCCAGCGCAATCCGGTTGCGTCCCTCGGCCTTGGCGCGATAAAGCGCGTCATCAGCACGACCGAGCGCCTGCTCTGCCGTGCTGTCGTCGGCGAGCAAGAGGGCAATGCCAATACTTACCGTGATGGCGATGCGGCGCTGGCCCATCAGGATCGAGGTTTCGGCAACCTTTCGGCGAATGCGTTCGGCAAAAGCCGCCGCGGCGTCCGGGTTGCTTCTTGTCAGCAGCACGGCAAACTCTTCGCCGCCAATCCGGCCGGCAAGGTCGCCGGCACGCAGCTCGTCGCGCAGCAGGGAGGAGAACAGCCGCAGGACCGCGTCGCCGGCGGCGTGGCCGAGGCTGTCGTTGATCGACTTGAAGTGGTCAAGGTCGAACATCAGGACGGCGACCGGGTGGTCGGCATCCCGTTGCAGGCCTGCATGGGTATCTTCAAGGCGGGCCAGGAAATGCCGGCGATTGGCCAGCTGGGTCAGTGAATCGGTGGCCGCGAGGCTGCGCAACTCGGTTTCCGTGCGCCTGCGTTCGGTAATGTCCCGCGAAAATCCCACGGTGCCGATGGTCCGGTCATCCACGACGACCGGCGACTTGCAGGTTTCAAACCAGCGCAGCTCACCATTTACCTCGATTTGCTCTTCAAAACTCCTTTTTTCGCCGCTGGCCATTACTGCGAAGTCGTCGGCACGATAGGCCTCGGCCAGCTCCGGGGATGTGAGCGCGTAGTCAGTCTTGCCGATGATCGTGTCCACCGATGCGCAGCCGAAGGTTTGGGCGAAAGGCGCATTGACGGCGAGAAAGCGGCCCTGTTCGTCCTTCAGCCAGATCAGGAAGGGGCAATTGTCGAGGAGTGCGCGCTGATACTGCTCGCGGGCGTGTAAAGCCTTCTCGGCGCTGATGTCGATCACCACCATGTGCAATTCACGACCATTTTCGTCCGGGGCCGCTTCTATTCGAACCAGCAGCTCGGCACGCCTGTCCGATGCCTTGAGGATGAGCTCGCAGCAGCCCTTGCGTGTCCCGCCAAGCACCTCGGCGCGGAATTTCCTGAATAGCGGAATGCACTCAGGCTTCACGAATTCATCAAAGCGGCGGTGCTCACATTGGGAAAGCTTGACCCCAAGCAAATTGGCGCCGGCAGGATTGAGCTTGAAGATGACGCTGAATGAATTCAGGGTGAAATAGCCTACGGGTGCCGAGTTGTATATGTCTGCATGTTTCCGGAGCAATGCCTGCGCGTCGTCATAGGCATGGCGCAGGGCGGCCAGTTGCATTTCGAGTTCAATCTGGCGTTGCTGCAACGCGCAGGTTTCGGTCATCTCGGAAAGCATGAAAAGTCTCCTCCACAGGCCACTTTCTGGCGTCTCGAGCAGGCTTGCGGCACGCCTGTTTTCTGGGTGGGCGTACGGCCCATGGCGTGCGCCTCTGACCGGTATACGGGTTTGTGCTGCCGTGATTTATTTCACGGTGCCGACGATCTGTCTGCAGTGTAGGTTCATCTGCCGAAAATCCTATCGGCAAAGCGCGCGGGCGGTGTCAGGGATAGGCCGGCCGTGTGTCGGAATTGCCCTACAGGGGTATCTTTCGGCCTTGCCGAGGCTCCAGTCAGTTGTCCAGCTTGTGCTTGAGGACGTAGCGGGTGATCTCGGTATTGTGCTTGAGCTCCAGCTTTTCCATGACCCGGGTGCGGTAGGTGCTGATGGTCTTGGGGCTGAGGTGGAGTTGTTCGGCAATGTCGGTCAGTGGTATCCCCTTGCTGATCATAAGCATCACGTCGAATTCACGGGCTGACAGGCGGTCGTGCGGCAGTTTTCGACTGATCGCGGCAGACCCGCTTAGCAGCCTTTCGGTGAGCTGGGGGCTCAGGTAGCACTCTCCGGCGCTCGCCCGGCGAATGGCCGCGAGAATTTCTTCAGGCGCGCTGTCCTTGGGCAGGTAGCCGGCTGCTCCGGCTTCCCGGGCTACCATGGCGTATTCGTCCTCGGTATACATGCTGAAAATCAGTATCGGCAATTCGGGCTGCTCGCGTTTGATGCGCTTGAGAACCTCGATGCCGTTCAAGTCCGGCAAACCAATATCAAGCAACAACAGATCCCAGCTTTGGGTGCTGACCAGCTTGAGCGCATCCTGTCCGGTGCGTGCTTCGCCGGCGACTTCAAATCCGCCGACGTTGGCGAGAAATTGTTTTAATCCGCCACCGACCACCGCGTGGTCATCAACAATAAGAATCCTGATCATGCCGGGCCACCATTAAATGCATCTTTTCCTTGAACAGGGGTTTCCTGGTAGCCGTATTATTAATACGGCTCAGTCCGTACTGCCTGTTAAGGGGCATTCATGAGTAATTCAAGGATAGCGTAAAAACCGGCAAGCGCAGGAGCTTGCGCGGGTGAGTTACGACGGGCCGGATGAAAATGTAAGGTTTTTCCTACAGAGAACGAGGCCTTGGCCGATGGTCCCGGGGCGCTTTTCACACCACACTTCCGGCGTCGGATGTCGATTGATGCAAGTGCCTTTATGCCTGATTTTCTGCGGATCCGGCGGCTTCTCTTGCCTATTTTAGGTATTTCATTGTTTTGGCAGTGTTGCCTTCCCTGCTTTGCTCAAAGAATACTGGCATGCCCTGTGCCCATTGATGGCTCCTGTCTATTCCTGGATTGCACCAGCAAATAGCGGGACACGGCTCCTTGCCTGACCACCCAGGATGACTGTTCATGCTCGCAGACAACGCGCGTCAATCCATTTCTTCCCTACGCGAACTGCTTGGCCGTATTCCGATTGAGTGCAATGCGCGCCAGCATTTGCGCCGTCTTCCCGATGGACGTGTTCTGGCCGACTGGTTCGGTTGCGCCTTGTCGTCTGTATTTCAGCCTATTGTCCGGGCCGGAGACGGGCAGGTTGTCGCCCATGAAGCTTTTCTCCGCAGCCTGGCCGGCGGAGAACCCCAGCTATCGCCATGGACGCTGTTTTCGGCGGCGGCCAATGATGACCACCTGCTGGCTCTGGACTGGTTGTGCCGGACCATCCATCCGTTGAATGCGATTGCTGCGGGGGATGATTCGCTGCTTTTCCTGAATGTTCATGGTCGTTTAATGTCTGTTGTGGACAAGGATCATGGGCAGGCCTTCCGCAAACTTGTCGAGGCGCTGGGTGTGCCACCGGAACGCATTGTGGTCGAAACTCCGCTTGAGGCGAGTTTGCAGCCCGATCTGCTCGCCTTCGTATTGCGCAATTACACTGCGAATGGCTTCCAGGTCGCCGTTAATGTCGAGTCCGTGGCGCAATGGCAGAGCATTTCATCCACCGCATGGGCGCCCTTTGTGAAGCTGGACGGGCGCAAGCTGCTGGCCAGCGGCCCTCTCGAACCCGGCAACTGGATCGCGGCCTTGCGCGAGGAAACGACGATTGTCGTAACGCATCTGGAAGCGCCGTTTCCGGCAGGCGATTCCAGTGGAGTCTGGCTGCAGGGCAACGCCTATGGCAAGCCCGTTCCACATCTGAGCCGGCTTGTCGTGGATGCTGTTACTGCCGATTAGCGGTTTCCGGCAGAATGAAAACCGATTTTTGTCCTGAAAGACAGGCTGCTTATTACGTTTAATTCCCTCGTCCGACATTGGCTGGGCGCACTGGCTTCAGTTCGCCCGGGAATCGGCTGGCTGTTTTCGGCTGCATTGATTCCGGGCGTTCTGGCTGGCTCGATTCTTTTCCATGACTTGTACCAGACCCAAAGGAGCCAGCTTGATCAAGGCGCCCTGCAGACTGCCCGTGCCCTTTCGATGGCCGTGGATAACGATCTGGCGGGAATCAACGGCAAGCTTCAGATTCTCGCCACCACGCCGACCTTGCGGGCCGGAGACCTGCGGGGCTTTTATAACCGGGCCCGGGAGGTATTGAGCGCGGAAGGTGTGGCAGAAGCCATTGTGTTGATGGACGGAACGGGCCAGCAACTCATCAATACCCTGCGTCCCTTCGGTTCCGCCTTGCCCCGGACTGGTCATCCGGAGATGCTCCGGCGCACTTTCGAGACAGGAAGGCCGACGATCTCCGATCTTTACATCGGTGGCGTGGCGAAGCGCCCCTTCGTCGCCGTGGAGGTGCCGGTGTGGTCGGAGGGCAAGCTTGTGTATGCGCTGGATATGGGGATTCCGGCCGAGCGGCTCAATCGCGTGCTGGTGGAGCAGGCTTTGCCGGAAGGCTGGGTTGCCGCGTTGCTGGACGCACAGGGCACTATCGTGGCCCGCAGCCATCACGCCTCCAGTTCGGTCGGAAAGAAGGCGACGGCGGACCTGCTGGCGCAAATAAAGATCCAGACCGAAGGCACGATGGCAAGTCGGACGCTCGAAGGTATCCCGTCTTTCGTGGCGTTCAGCCGCTCGCGTTTCTCGCAGTGGACCGTCGTGATCGGGATGCCCCGCGATGTGTTGTACGGCGGTTTCCATCGGCCGCTGGCCCTCGCAGCCCTGACCATGGTTGCCTTTCTGCTTGGCGGCGTGATTCTGGCCGCCACCTTTGGGCGGCATATCCGTGAGGCGCTGGAAAACCTCGGTGCAGCCGCCGAGGCTGCAACCCAGGGTGACCTGAATGCCGTGGCGCCGCTCTCCGGTCCCCGCGAGATATCCCGCCTTGCCCGGCAGTTCAACCGCATGCAGGCGGCCCGCAAGCGCGCTGATGCGCAACTGCGCCTGTCGGCCAGCGTGTTCAGTGCGGCCGCCGAAGGCATCATTATTGCTGACCGGGAGGCCCGGATCATCGACGTGAATCACGCCTTTACCGAGCTTACGGGCTATCTGCCCGGTGAAGTCATTGGCGAGAATCCGCGTTTTCTCAAGTCCGGCAAGCACGGCCAGGATTTCTATCAGGCCATCTTCCAGGCCTTGGAGAGTACCGGCCGCTGGCAGGGAGAGCTGTGGAACCGCCGCAAGGATGGTGTCCTCTTCGCCGTTTATATGACCATCAGCGTGGTGAAGGATGACAGTGAGGCGGTGGCGCATTACGTGGCCCTGTTCTCGGACATCACCGATGTCCATCGCCGTCAGGAAGAGATTGCGTCCCTGGTCATGCTGCGGACGGCCGAGCTGGCCGCCGCCAAGCTGGAGGCCGAGCACGCAAACAATGCCAAATCGCGCTTTCTGGCTGCGGCCAGCCATGATCTGCGTCAGCCCCTCGCTGCGCTGTCCTTGTATGTGGCGTCCCTCGAGAGCCGTCTGGCGGAGTCCGACCCCCGCTTGCTGGCCGACATGCGTTATTGCGTCGGCAGCTTGAGCGAAATGCTGTCTGATCTGCTTGAGCTCTCCAAGCTTGACGCCGGTGTAGTGGCGCCGAACATCAGTGACTTTTCCCTTGAGGCATCCATCGCCAAGGCTGTTTCATTTCATGCCCCCGCCGCCAAGCTGAACGGGCTGACACTCCGTTATCGGGACTGTGACGTGATCGGGCGCACCGACCGGATCCTGTTCCAGCGCATTCTCGGCAATCTTGTCTCCAATGCCATTCGTTACACCGAGAAGGGAGGCGCGCTGATTGGCTGCCGGCGACGCCAGGGTCGGATGTGGGTCGAGGTGTGGGATACCGGCATAGGCATCCCGGCCGACAAGACCGAAGAGATCTTTGAGGAGTTCAAGCAGCTCGGCAATCCGGAGCGCAATATGGCCAAGGGAACCGGGTTGGGCCTGGCCATTGTTGCCCGGACTGCGGCCCTGTTGAATCTTCAGGTCAGTGTGCGCTCCCGCCCGGGCAAGGGCTCGGTGTTTGCCGTGGAACTGCCGCTCGGCGTTTACGTCGAGCCGCCGGTGCGCCGGCGCCATGCGGGCCGGCCGTTGCGTGTTGTTCTGATCGAAGACAGTATTTACGTAGCCGCGGCCCTGTCCAGGGCCCTCGAGAGCGTTGGCCACACGGTGCTGGCCTCGTCCTCGCATCTGAATGTCCTGCCCGGCCTCGCGGGGGCTTCGCCCGATCTGGTGATCTCGGATTACCGGTTGGCTGGCGAGGATAACGGGCTGGATGTCATCGCCGCGTTCCGGGTGCGTTTTGGTGGCAACTTGCCGGCAATGATCATTACCGGCGATACGGATCCCGCCCTGATGCGCCGGATCGCCGAGCAGGGCATTGGTCTGCAGCACAAGCCGCTGGATCTCGATGCCCTGCTGGCCGCCATCAACGATCTGGCCGGCCAGGACGGAGTCACGACGTAAAACGGGGGATCCTGAATCAGGATCCCCCGTTTGTTTGCCCTTCAGTCAGCGAACGAGGCTCAGACGGTTTCGTTGGGTGTCATGGCCACACCGGCCCCGTGAGCCTGCTGGTCCGCCCAGTAGCTGGAGCGCACCATCGGGCCGCAGGCGGCGTTCTTGAAACCCATCTTGAGCGCTTCGGTCTCGAACATCTTGAAGGTGTCCGGATGCACGTAGCGCAGCACCGGGAGGTGGCCGCCGGAGGGTTGCAGGTATTGGCCGATGGTGAGCATCTCGACGTTGTGGGCACGCATGTCGCGCATCACTTCGAGGATTTCGTCGTCGGTTTCGCCGAGGCCGACCATCAGGCCGGACTTCGTGGAAACGTCCGGGTGGCGTGCCTTGAACTGCTTGAGGAGTTCCAGCGAGTAGGCGTAGTCGGCACCCGGGCGGGCCTGCTTGTAGAGGCGAGGCACGGTTTCCAGGTTGTGGTTCATCACGTCCGGTGCGGCCTGGTCGAAGATGTCGAGGGCGATGTCCATGCGGCCGCGGAAGTCGGGCACCAGCACTTCGATGCTGGTTTTCGGCGAGGCTTCGCGGGTGGCCTTGATGCACTGAACGAAGTGCTCGGCACCGCCGTCGCGCAGATCGTCCCGGTCGACGCTGGTGATCACCACGTAGTTGAGGCGCATCGCCCCGATGGTCTTGGCCAGATTGGCCGGCTCATCGACATTGAGGGGCTCGGGGCGGCCGTGGCCGACGTCGCAGAAGGGGCAGCGGCGGGTGCAGATGTCACCCATGATCATGAAGGTGGCCGTGCCCTTGCCGAAGCATTCGTGGATGTTGGGGCAGGAGGCTTCTTCGCAGACGGTGTGCAGCTTGTGCTCGCGCAGGGTGTCCTTGATCTCGTTGAAGCGTTCGGCTTCGATGCCGGCGCCCAGCTTGATGCGGATCCATTCGGGCTTCTTGAGGCGCTCGGCGGGAACGATCTTGATGGGGATGCGGGCGGTTTTTTCGGCGCCGCGCTGCTTGCGGGTAGTGGTGGAATCCATTGCTGTCCTTTGGTCAGATTGAGGCGACGGCGGGGAAGTGGTGCTGGAGGTGGCCGAGAAGCCGTTCGGCGACTTCATCGGGGCCTTCAGTCACGCCGAAGTCCTTGAGTTGTATGGTCTTGAGCCCACTATAGCCGCAGGGGTTGATCCACGTAAATGGTGTCAAGTCCATATCGACGTTGAGGGACAGTCCGTGGTAACTGCAGCCGTTTTTCACGCGCAGGCCGAGGGCGGCGATCTTGGCGCCGTCGATGTAGACGCCCGGAGCGCCTTCCTGGCGGCGTGCGTCGAGGCCGAAATCGGCGATGCAGTCGATGATCGACTGTTCGAGCAGATTGACCATTTCGCGCACCTTGAGGTGGCGGCGGTGCAGGTCGATGAGCAGATAAGCCACGACCTGGCCGGGGCCGTGGTAGGTGATCTGACCGCCGCGGTCGATCTTGACCAGCGGGATGTCGGTGGTCTGCAGCAGGTGTTCGGGCTTGCCGGCCTGGCCGAGGGTATACACCGGCGGGTGCTGGACGAGCCACAGCTCGTCCGGCGTGGAGGCGTCGCGGCGGGTGGTGAATTCCTGCATCGCCCGCCAGGTGGGCTCGTAGGGCACGAGGCCCGGGCGGCGGATGATCACAGGACGACTTTGACCATCGGATGGGAGGACATCTCCCGGTACAGCGCGTCGAGCTGGGCCTGCGAGGTGGCGTTCACGGTGCAGGTGATGGCGAGGTAGTTGCCCTTGGCAGAAGGGCGCATCTGCATCGTGGCGGCGTCGAAATCCGGCGCGTGGGTGAGCACCACCTCCAGCACGACCTGGGCGAAGTCATCCACCCGCGCGCCCATGATCTTGATCGGGAATTCGCAGGGGAACTCGAGCAGGGTTGTGCGCTCTTCGGTCATTCGGCTTTCCTTACAGATTTTTGAACCACAGGCGGATTGCATCCCACATGCGGCCGAACCAGCCGGCTTCGGGCACTTCGTCGAGGGCCACGATGGGGTAGCTGCCGATCGGCTTGCCGTCGAGGGAAAGCTGCAGCGTACCGATGGGCTGGCCCTTGGCGAGCGGGGCGAGCAGGGGCTGCTGGCTGACCACGTCGGCCTTGAGCTTCTGTGCGTCTCCCTTGGGCAGCGAGAGCACGAAATCGTTCAGGAAACCGGCCTTGACGGTGTTTTCGCTGCCTTTCCAGACGCGAAATTCATTCACGGCCTGGTTGGCGGTGTACACCTTGACGGTGTCGAAGGCCAGGTAGCCCCAGTTGAGCAGCTTCTGGGATTCCTGGGCGCGCACGCTGTCGCTGGTGGTGCCGACGACGACCGACACGAGGCGACGGTCGTTGCGCTTGGCGGACGCGATCAGGCAGTAGCCGGCGCTGTCGGTGTGGCCGGTCTTGATGCCGTCAACGGTGGGGTCGAGGAAAAGCAGGCGGTTGCGATTGGGCTGCTTGATCTTGTTGTAGGTGTATTCCTTGATGGAATAGATCGGGTAGAACTCGGGGAAGTCGCGAATGATGGCGGTGGCCAGCGCGGCCAGATCCTTCACGGAGGCCAGGTGCGAGGGGTGGGGCAGGCCTGTAGAGTTCTCGAAGTGGGTGTTCTTCAGGCCGAGACGGGCGGCTTCCTTGTTCATCAGCTGGACGAAGTTTTCTTCGGAGCCGGCGATGGCTTCGGCCAGCGCCACGCAGGCGTCGTTGCCCGACTGGATGATCATGCCGTGGATCAGCTCGTTGACGGTCACCGGCATCAGCGGCTCGATGAACATCTTGGAGCCGCTGACCTTCCAGGCCTTTTCCGACACCGGCACAGTCTGGTCGAGGGAAAGGGTCTTGTTCTTGATCGCCGCGAAGGTGAGGTAGGCGGTCATCAGCTTGGTGAGCGAGGCGGGTTCGATGCGCTCGTCCGGTTTTTCGGCGGTGAGCACCTGGCCCGAACCGACATCGAGCAGCAGCCAGGCCTTGGCGGCAACGGTCGGGGGTGTCATCTGGGCAAAGACAAGAGACGGGAGGAGCAGAACAAGCAGGATGATGCGACGCAGCATGATTTGGGACAAAAGCGGAAAAAGTGCGATTATAGACACGCTGTCCGCTGCTCGCCGCCTGCGTTTTTTGTTGGCCTTGTGGAACTTCCCGGCGTTTGCCCCGGTCTTGAATGCTGCAATGCAACTGATCCGTCGAAGCCTCTCTCTCGTTCTGGCCTGTCTCGTCCTCATGTGGGCGGGTACCTCCTTTGCCGACGACACCGAGGTCTACGCGTCCGAATTGGGCGAGTTCGCCCAGTGTTTCGACGATGCCAGCCAAAGCGGCGTCGACCTCGACACGCCTGAGATCCAGGACCCCCCCGTCCTCGTGAGCGCCCCCCTGCCCACGCCACTGATCCAGCCTGAAGTGCGCTCCGCGGTCTTCCGCCTGGCCTTGCCGTCGGTCTATCTGCCTCCCACGCCGCCGCCTCCCCGGCGCGCCTGAGTACGTCGCCCTGCCGGGCGACCCCGTGCCTGTGGCTGGCGTGTGCCGGCCAATCCGTCCCCTCGCAATAAAAACAGCGTCGTCGAATCGCTGAAGGATATCCATGCTCAGGAAGTCACTTGTGGCCGTCGCCCTTTTGTTGGCGGCTTTCCCTGCGCTGGCGGCTCCGGCCCCAGTCGCCCCGTCATACACTCTCCAGGCCCTCCGAGATGCGGCGCGGGCCAACCATCCGTCGCTGGAAGCCGCCCGCGCGCTGGTCGAGGCCGGCCGGGCCCAGGTCACCAGTGCCGGGGCCTACCCGAATCCGGAGGTCGAGTTTCTCGCCGGCCGCACCCATGCCCGGGTGCCAGGTGCCAGCACCGGCGGTGCCCAGAGCCTCGCCGTCACCCAGCGCCTCGACAACCCGTGGCAGCGCGAGGCGCGCCTCGATGTCGCCGGCTTCGGGCTGGATGCCCGGCAGGCCGAACGCCGGGGCTTCGAGAACGATCTGCTCGCCCGCCTCGAACAGCGTTTCTTTGAACTCCTGCGCCGTCAGGCCGAAGTGCGGGCGACCCGGGAAGACCTCAGCCTTGCCGAGCAGATCCGCAGCAAGGTGGCGGTTCGTGTGGAAACCGGTGAGTCGCCCCGTTACGAGCTGATCAAGGCCGATACCGAACTCCTCAACGCCCAGAAGTCGGCCGAGAGTGCCGTGCTGCGCGTCGCCCAGGCCCGTGCCGGGCTGCGTGCGCTGGTGGGCGGCGGCTTGCCTGCGGAGTTTGAGGTGGATGGTTCGCTGACCCGCAGCCCGGTGGTGCCGGCGCTGGAAGACTTGCGCGCCGAAGTGCTGGCCCGCAACCCGGATCTGGCGCGCAGTCAGGCCGAGGTGCGGCGTGCCGAACGTCAGCTCGACCTTGAACGCCTGCGTCGCCACCCGGAACTGGCCCTGAAGGTGGCCGAGGACCGGGACAGCGAGATGCGCAACAGCCGCATCGGCGTGGTGCTCAGCGTGCCTCTCTGGGACCGTCGCCAGGGCCCGATTGCCGAGGCCGGCGCGCTGCTGGCCCGAAGCCGCAGCGAACAGGCTGGCCAGGAGCTGGCGCTCGTGCAGGCGCTGGAAGGCGCTTACCGCCAGTACGAGATTGCCCGCACCCAGGTGAGCGCCCTCGAGAACGGCATCCTGCGTGAAGCCGAGGCCGCCCTGAAGGTTGCCGAAGCCGCTTACCGTTTTGGCGAGCGTGGCATCCTTGATTACCTGGACGCCCAGCGGGTTTTCCGTGCTGCCCGTAATGAACTCATCGCCGCCCGCTACGAACTGCAGCTGGCGGTCATCGATATCGAGCGCCTGCGCGCCACCCAATGATCCGGACCGCTCCCATGAAGCTACGACTGACTACCCTGGCCGTGCTGACGGCCATGCTCGCCCTTGCTGGCTGCAAGGATTCCGCCAAGCCGGCCGGCAAGGCTGCCGCGACCGAAGCGGGCCTCACCACCCTCAGTGAAGGCACCGGTGCCGAAATGAAGGTGATCCCGCCGGACGCCAATCTGGTTACGGTGCCGGCTGACTTCGGCGCCGAGATCAAAGTCACTCCCGCCGGCGCCACGGCCGTGTCCGATACCCTGCGGGTGGCTGGCAAGGTGGACTTCGACGAACAGCGGGTCACCCGCATCGGGGCCACGGTCACCGGCCGGGTCATCGACATTCAGGCCCATCTGGGCCAGCAGGTGAAAGTGGGCGACTCCCTGGCAGTAATCAACAGTACCGAGCTGGGTCAGGCCCAGCTGGCTTACCTGAAGGCGCGCGCCCAGGCCGATCTGCAGGCGCGCAGCGTCGAGCGGGCACGCCAGCTGTTTGCTGCCGACGTGATCGGCAAGGCAGAGCTGCAGCGCCGCGAGAGCGAGCTGTCGATTGCCTCGGCCGAGCAGCGCGGGGCGGCCGATCAGTTGCGCGTGCTCGGCATGTCGTCCGGGGCGATCAGCAAGCTGAGCAATTCCGGCGGGATCAATTCGGTCACCTCAGTGGTGTCGACGATGGCCGGCACGGTGGTGGAGCGCCAGGTGGCCCAGGGCCAGGTGGTTCAGCCGGCCGATGCCCTTTACGTGGTGGCGGATTTGTCCCGCGTGTGGGTGACCGCCGAGGTGCCGGAGCAGCAGGCCGCCCTGGTCAGGGCCGGCCAGAACGTGGATATCGAGGTGCCGGCACTGGGCTCGCGCCTGACCGGCAAGCTGATCTACGTGGCCGACACGGTCAACCCGGAAACCCGCACGATCACCGTGCGCAGCGTGGTGGATAACGCCAGCCGCCAGCTCAAACCGGCCATGCTGGCCACCATGCTGATCCAGGCCGCGCCGGTGGAACGCATCGTGCTGCCGGCCCAGGCGGTGGTGCGCGACGGCGACGCCGACAAGGTCTTCGTGGAGGTTGGCCCGAAGCAGTTCCGGCTCACGCCGGTGCGCCTCGGCCCGGACATGGACGGCAAGCGGGCTGTGCTGTCCGGCATCAAGGCTGACCAGCGCATCCTCGTTTCAGGGGCTTTCCACCTGAACAACGAGCGCAAGCGCAAAGAGCTGGAATAAGGACAGGCCATGATCGAATCCCTTGTCCGTACAGCCTTGCAGCAGCGCCTGGTGGTCGTGGTGATCGCCGTGGTGCTGTTTGTCTTCGGCATCAACGCGGCGCGCCAGCTGTCGGTGGATGCCTTCCCCGACGTGACCAACGTGCAGGTCCAGATCGCCACCGAGGCGAAGGGCCGCTCACCTGAAGAGGTCGAGCGCTTCGTTACCGTGCCGCTGGAAATCTCCATGACCGGCCTGCCCGGGCTGGAGGAAATGCGTTCCCTCAACAAGCCCGGCCTGTCGCTGATCACCCTGGTGTTCACCGAAGCCACCGATGTGTACTTTGCCCGCCAGCTGGTGATGGAGCGCCTGCTCGAAGTGGGCAGCCGCATGCCGCCGGGTGTGGTGCCGGTGCTGGGGCCGGTGTCCACCGGTCTGGGCGAGGTCTATCAGTACACCCTCGATCACCCGGACGACGGCGACCGCAAGCTCACCGAAAAGGAGCTGACCGAGCGGCGTATTGCCCAGGACTGGGTGGTGCGCCCGCTGCTGCGCTCGATTTCGGGCGTTGCCGAGATCAACTCTCAGGGCGGCTATTCGCGCCAGTACCAGGTGCTGGTGAACCCGGATCGCCTGCGTCACTACCACCTCAGCGTGCGCGACGTGTACGAGGCGGTGGCCCGCAACAACGCCAACTCCGGTGGCGGCATCCTGCCCCAGTACTCCGAGCAGTACCTGATTCGCGGCGTAGGCCTGGTGAAGAGCCTGGCCGATATCGGGGCCATCGTGCTCAAGGAGGTCGGTGGTACGCCGGTGTTCGTGCGCGACGTGGCCGAGGTGACTTTCGGCCATGAGGTGCGTCAGGGCGCGGTAGTCAAGAACGGCGTCACCGAGTCGGTGGGCGGCATTGTGATGATGCTGCGCGGCGGCAACGCGAAGGAAGTGGTCAGCCGCATCAAGACGCGTGTCGCCGAGATCAACGACAAGGGCATGCTCCCCGACGGGCTGAAGATCGTGCCTTACTACGACCGCTCCGAGCTGGTGGATGCGGCCCTGTGGACGGTGATCAAGGTGCTGCTGGAAGGCATCGCGCTGGTCGTGGTGGTGCTCTTCCTGTTCCTTGGGGACGTGCGTTCCAGTCTGATTGTGGTGGCTACCCTGGTGCTCACGCCGCTGATCACCTTCATGGCCATGAACTATTACGGCATCTCGGCCAACCTGATGTCCCTGGGCGGTCTGGCGATCGCCATCGGCCTGATGGTGGACGGTTCGGTGGTGGTGGTCGAGAACGCCTTCGGTCGCCTGGGCCACGCGACCGAGCGGGGCGAGAGCAAGGCACGGATCATCTTCGATGCCGTCAAGGAAGTGGCCACGCCGGTGATCTTCGGGGTCGGCATCATCATTCTGGTGTTCCTGCCGCTGATGACCCTGCAGGGCATGGAAGGCAAGATGTTCGCGCCCCTGGCCTACACCATCGCCATCGCGCTGGCGGTGTCCCTGTTCTTGTCGCTGACCCTGACGCCGGTGCTGTCGTCCTACCTGCTGAAGGGTGGCGCCGAGCACGACACCTGGCTGGTGGCCAAGATCAAGGCGCCTTACCTGAAGATGCTCCACTGGTCGGTGGGTAACAGCCGCAAGACGGTGGTTGGCGGTGTGGTGCTGCTGATCGTCACTCTGGGCCTGTTTCCGCTGCTCGGCACCGCCTTCATTCCCGAGATGAAGGAAGGCTCGATCGTGCCGGGTATCAACCGGGTGCCCAACATCTCGCTGGAAGAATCCATCAAGATGGAAATGCAGGCCATGAAGCTGGTGATGGAGGTGCCTGGCGTCAAATCGGCGATCTCCGGCGTTGGCCGTGGCGAATCGCCGGCCGACCCGCAGGGCCAGAACGAGTCGACGCCCATCGTCAGCCTCAAGCCGCGTGATGAGTGGCCGGCCGGGTGGACCCAGGACACCATCGCCGACGCCATGCGCGAGAAGCTGAAGGTGTTGCCGGGTGCCCAGGTGGTGATGGCCCAGCCGATTTCGGACCGGGTGGACGAGATGGTCACCGGGGTGCGGTCGGACGTGGCCGTGAAGGTTTTCGGCGACGATCTGGACGTGCTCAAGAAGAAGGCCGACGAGATTGCCCGGGTGGCTGCCAGCGTGACCGGTGCCACCGATATCCGCGTTGAGCGGGTGACTGGCCAGCAGTATCTGTCCATCGAGATTGACCGCGCCGCCATCGCCCGTCACGGCCTCAACGTGTCGGACGTGAATGACGTGATCGAGGCGGCCATCGGCGGCAAGCAGGCCACCGAGATCTACGAGGGCGAGCGTCGTTTCGCCTCGGTGGTGCGCTTGCCCGAAAGTTACCGGGATAACGTCGAGAAGATCGGCAACATCCTGGTCAACGCCCCCGGCGGCGCTCAGGTGGCGCTGGAAAACCTGGCGATGATCCAGGTTGTTGACGGGCCGGCGCAGGTTTCCCGCGAGCTGGCCAAGCGCCGGGTGGTGGTGGCGATCAACGTCAAGGACCGCGATCTGGGTGGCTTCGTGGCCGAACTGCAGAAGACCGTGGATGCCAAGGTCGAGTTGAAGGATGGCTATTACCTCGAGTGGGGTGGCCAGTTCCAGAACCTGCAGCGGGCCATGGGGCACCTGACCATCATCATTCCGGTGACCGTAGCGGCGATTTTCTTCCTGCTCTTCCTGCTCTTCGGTTCGCTCAAGCTGGCCAGTTTGATCATCCTGGTGCTGCCTTTTGCCAGTGTGGGCGGAGTGCTTGGCCTGCTGGTCACCGGTGAGTACCTGTCGGTGCCGGCTTCGGTGGGCTTCATTGCCCTGTGGGGTATAGCGGTGCTCAATGGGGTGGTGCTGGTGAGTTACATCCGCAGCCTGCGTACCGAGGGCATTCCGCTGGCGGAGGCGGTGGTGAAGGGAGCCAGCCTGCGCTTCCGGCCGGTGATGATGACGGCTACCGTGGCTTTGCTGGCGCTGGTGCCCTTCCTGTTCGCCACCGGACCCGGTTCGGAAGTGCAGCGGCCTCTGGCCATCGTGGTGATCGGCGGCTTGATCACCTCGACCCTGCTGACCCTGGTGGTGTTGCCGACGCTGTACAAGTGGTTTGACGATACGCCGTACGAGGCGTGATCCCGACGGGCCGCCGGCGGCGGCCCGTCGCTGAATGAAGGAAATCCAAATGAAGGAAATTCACGCTGTCATCCGCCCGCAGAAACTGCCCCGCCTGCGGGAAGTGCTGCGGGCCGTCCCCGGCTTTCCGGGCATGACCATCACCCGGGCGGTGGGCTGCGGCGCCACGGCTCGCCATGCGCCGAACAGCATCAAGGAGGAACTGACCGACTTCACCGACAAGGTGCGGGTCGAGATCATCACACCGGACGAGCTCGCCGATACCCTCGTGGACCATATCGTTGGGGTGGCGAGTACCGGTCAGACTGGTGATGGACTGGTGTGGGTCACCGAGGTCCAGCGGGCGGTGTTCATCCGCAAGACGGTGGGTACGGATTCCCTCTGAGGCCAGGGGGCGGTCTGGCTAGATCTCGATGGCGAGGGACAGCCAGACCATGCTGGAGGTGCGATTCACCGGCTGGCCGGGGTGCAGGGCCTGCTCCGAGCGGTCGGTGATTTCCTGGTGGCGGGCGCCCAGATTGATGCCGTTGATGGCGGCTTCCATTTTGTGACCCTCGAAATGGAAGCTGCGTGCCACGCGCAGGTCGAGGGTGGTGTAGGGGCGCGAGACGTAGTCGTAGTTGGGCACGTAGCCGTAACCGCCGGCCAGCGGCCCCATGCGCAGCAGGCTGGCGGTGCTCGTCCAGCCCTGGCCGTAGGCCTGTAGCCAGGTCAGGCTGCCCGAGTAGGGCGAGGTGCGCTTGGCGATCTGCGGGTCGTCGATGTGCCGGTCGATGAGAGTGTGGCTGAACAGCACTTCACCCCCTTGCCACGGCTTGGCGCGCAACTGGTACTCGATGCCGCGCAGGGTCACCGGCTGGGACAGATTGACGTACTGGGAGATCGGCAGCGGGAGTGCCAGCGGGCCGACCGGCGACGGGATGGTTTGGCGAACGACGAAATCGGTGATCCGCTCGTTGAAGATCCGGACGTCCAGGGTGGCGTCAAGGGTGCGGAAGCGGCCGAGGTAGCCCACTTCGACGGTGTCCACCTGTGGCGTCCGCATGTGCGGGTTGTTGATGTAGGGCCAAGCGATGAGCGTGCCGGATTTCGGGTCGTACACGCGGATGTCGCCGCTGTTGTAAAAGACGTCGCGGGGCTGCCGGGCGCGGGCGTAGCCGGCCCGGAAGGTGTCGCTGGGGCTGGCTTGCCAGTTGACGAAGGCGCGGGGAATGAACTGGGCGGCAAGGCTGCTGTTCTTTTCGAGCAGGCCACCCAGGTTGAGCTGCCAGGTTGGGCTCAGGTGCCAGTCGAGATTGGAAAAGGCACGATACAGAAAGTCTACAGGCGGCTTGCCGGCGGCGAAAAAGAAGGGTGCGTCATTGGCGTCCCGTCGCGCTTCTAGACCCCACACCAGTCGTGCCTGCGGGTTGAGGGCAAAGCGGTGCTGGATTTCGGCATTGGTGCGGTCGCCGATGTGGTTGCGGTTGAGCGGAACGGCCGGGTAGGCCGGGGCGCTGGCTAACCAGCGTTCGTAGCCGACCTGGTGGGTCTGGTGCAGGCTGACCAGCCATTCCTCGTCCTCCTCGAGGATTCGCCGCCACGCAAGGTGGATCGTGCTCGTTTCGTTGCTGGTGGCCCGCTCGGCGTTGTTGCCGAAAAGCGAGTCCGGATAGCCCATGTCCCGTTCTATGCGGTTGTAGCCGGCACGCAGGGTCAGTTCGTCCTGGGCGTTCAGGCGGTAATCGCTGCGCAGGCTGAGGATCTGGGTCTGGTGCGAGTCACGCAGGCCGGAGAAGCCGTTGTCGCGGCTCTGGGCCGCCGAGACGCGCACACCGAGCCCGTCGCTGCCGCCGCTCCAGCTGGCCTGGAGGTCGGCGATGCCGTGTGTTCCAACGTTGGTCTGGGCCGAGATGCTCCGGTCCTGGTGGCTGTGGCGGGTGATGATATTGACCACGCCGAGGAAGGCATTGGCGCCGTAGGCGTTGGAGTTGGTGCCACGGACCACTTCGATGCGCTCGATTTCCTCTACGGTCAGCGGTAGCGCAGACCAGTCGACCCCGGCAAAGAAGCTGACGGCACGGCCATCGATGAGCACCTGGATTTCGGCCGGGTTGTCGCCACTGAGGCCGTGGTAGGTGACCCACTGGGAGTGCCCGCGCTCCTGGCCGATCTGCATGCCGGGCACCAGGCGCAGCAGACGGGCCACATCCCGGTAGCCGGTGGCACGGATGAGTTCGCGGTCAAGGATGGTGACTGCGCCGGGGGCCTCGTTGAGCACCTGGGGCAGGCGCGAGGCCGATAGAACCGTCGGAAGCTCTTCGAAAAAAGGAGCTTCGGCGCCGTCTGCCCGAAATGGGTCGGCGCCAAGGGCGGCGTGAATCGGCAGGAGACTCGCAAGTGCAAGAAGCAGAGTCTGCCCGGGCAGCAGCAGGGACATCGGGTGACTTTTTATTATGAGTGGAGACGGGGGCTCCCGAAGACTGCCAACCCCGTTTTTCTCCCGATTATAACGATCCCGCCGCTACGCTACTGTGTAATCTTGGTTGCCAGGGGTGTGAATTATTGCGTTGTAAATCGCATAAGCCTGTGATTGAAAAACAGGCACAGGCTTATGCGTGCTTAACCGATGCGAACCGCCACGAAGATCCGGCTGTCACCGCGCTGGACAAGCAGGGCGTAGCGGTTGCCCGCCGCGTCGAGGAGTTTGCGGAATTGCTCGACGCTGGTGATGGCCTGGTTGTTGATGCCGAGGATCACGTCACCGGCTTGCAAGCCGGCCTTGGCCGAGGGGCCGCTGGCGCCTTCCACCAGCACGCCGCCGGGTACGCCGAGGCGTGATGCCTCCTGGGCGGTGAGGGCCCGCCCGCTAAGGCCCAGCTTGCCGCTGGCGCTGTCATTGCCCTTGCGCTCGGGGCTGGCGGCGAGGGTCTTCTCGCTGATCTGTTCGCCGAGGGTGACATTGATGTCGCGGGCCTTGCGCTCGCGCCAGATGGACAGGCGCACCACGCTGCCGGGCTTCTGGTCGCCGATGATGCGCGGCAGATCGGCCGAGTCGGCCACCTTCTGGCCATTCACGCCCAGCACCACGTCGCCGCTCAGGAGGCCCGCCTTCTCGGCCGGAGAGCCACTTTCCACGTTGGCAATCAGTGCGCCGGCAGGCTTGTCGAGGCCGAAGTTCTGGGCCAGATCGGCATCCAGCCCCTGGATCGCCACGCCGAGACGGCCACGGGAAACCTTGCCGTATTTCTGCAACTGGTCCTTCACCTTCATGGCCACGTCGATGGGAATCGCGAAGGAGATGCCCATGAAGCCGCCGGAGCGCGAGTAGATCTGCGAGTTGATGCCGATCACCTCGCCCGCCAGGTTGAACAGCGGGCCGCCGGAGTTGCCCGGGTTGATGGCCACGTCGGTCTGGATGAAGGGCACGTAGGTTTCGTCGGGCAGGCGGCGTGCCTTGGCGCTGATGATGCCGGCGGTCACGGTGTTGTCGAAGCCGAAGGGCGAGCCCATGGCGACGACCCATTCGCCGACCTTGCTGTGCTCCGCATCGCCGGTCTTCACGGCCGGCAGGCCGGTGGCGTCGATCTTCAGCAGGGCGACGTCGGTGCGCTTGTCGGTGCCGACCACCTTGGCCTTGAATTCGCGCTTGTCGGTAAGCCGGAC
Organism: Zoogloea oleivorans; assembly: GCA_030157785.1. Taxonomy (GTDB): domain Bacteria; phylum Pseudomonadota; class Gammaproteobacteria; order Burkholderiales; family Rhodocyclaceae; genus Zoogloea; species Zoogloea oleivorans_A. Next base: position 329,943 of record JAOAUC010000055.1, on the reverse strand, counting down.
GGTGACCTCGGTGGCGCCATCCACCACGTGGGCGTTGGTCAGCACGAAGCCGTCGGCGCTGACGATGAAGCCCGATCCGACGCCCTGCTGGATTTGCTCGGGAGCGCGGTTGCCACCACTGCCGCCACCGTTGCCCGGCATGCCGGGAATGGGTACGCCGAAGCGGCGCAGCAGGTCGTAGAACGGATCGCCGGCGAAGGGGTCTTCCCCGGACGTGGCGCCCGGGCGGGCGCGCTTCTGGGTGACGCTGATGTTCACGACCGCCGGCCCCACCTGTTCGACCAGACCCGAGAAGTCAGGCAGGCCGTAGCGGTTGGCCGTGACGGGCGCCGCCGCCGGGGCCACGGCAGGCGCCATGCTGGCGTTGCCGGCGTGGGAAGGGGAAATGGCGCCGTCCTGCAGGCAGCCGGAAAGGGCCAGGACGATGGCGGAAAAGGCGAGGGTCGACCGAACGACGGCAGGTTTCATGTGTTACTCCTGTTTTTCACCAGACTATCGACGCCATCCCGGGCGTCATGTTCCGTGCTTGAACAAACGCTTACAAAAGTGGGGGTGTTTTTCGTGCTTGCAAGGGGCTGCTGAATAGCGGGGCACGACGGGAATATGCCCCTTTCTTCTGCCGCGTTGTATAGTTAATCACTATCGTTCCTGCGGGTGCTCCCGATGACGCTTACCGATCTTCGCTACCTTGTTGCGCTGGCCCGTGAGCGGCACTTCGGGCATGCCGCCGAACGCTGCAATGTGAGCCAGCCGACCCTGTCCGTGGCCATCAAGAAGCTCGAGGACGAGCTGGCGGTGACGCTTTTCGAGCGCAGCGCGGCCGATGTGAAAATCACCGACATCGGCGCGCGCATTGTTGCCCAGGCCGAAAAGGTGCTGCTCGAGGCGGGTCAGATCAAGGAACTCGCCACCGCCGGCCGCGATCCCCTGTCCGGTCCCCTCAAGCTGGGGGTGATCTACACCATCGGGCCCTACCTGCTGCCCCACCTGATTCCGCGGGTCCATGCTGCGGCACCCTCGATGCCGCTGCTGATCCAGGAGAACTATACCGCGCGTCTGGCCGAGTCCCTCAAGCGCGGCGACCTGGACGTGATCGTCGTGGCGCTGCCCTTCGAAGAGCCGGGCATCGTCACCCAGGCCGTCTACGACGAGCCCTTCCGGGTGCTGATGCCTGCCGGCCACGCCTGGGAGAAGGACGAGGCGATCTCGGCCAAGCGCCTCGCCGAAGCGCCGCTGCTGCTGCTGGGCGCCGGCAACTGCTTTCGCGACCAGGTCCTCGAAGTCTGCCCCCTGTGCCGCAGCGGCGAGGGCCTGCAGCGCACCCTCGAAGGCAGCTCCCTCGAAACCATCCGCCACATGGTGGCGACCGGCGCCGGCATCACCGTGCTGCCGAGCAGCGCTGCCGACCCGTTGCCCGATGGCAATCCCCTGCTTACCGTACGTCCCTTCGAGGCGCCGGAGCCCTTCCGCCGCATCGCCCTGGCGTGGCGTGTCACCTACCCGCGCAGTGGCGCCATCGACGTGATTCGCTCGGCGATCCTCGGCAGCCCGCTGCCGGGGGTGCGTCCGGTCACACGCTGACCGTTCGCGGCGCCGCCCCGGCTTCGGTGACAAGCCAGTCCATCGGCTGGTCGTGGGGCTGGGGGTAGGCGGTTTCCGCCCGGGCCAGCTCGAAAGCCACGCCGACGCATACGGGCAGCGGATCCAGCGCCGCCAGCGTGCGGTCGAAATAGCCGCCACCGTAGCCAAGCCGATAACCCGCCGCATCGAAGACATTCAGGGGCACCAGGATCAGGTCCGGGTCGAGGCGTTCGCCATCGGCCGGGATCGGAATGTCGTGGTGGTCTGTGTCCATCGCCATGCCGGGCGCCCAGCGCAGGAACGCCATCGGCTGACCCGGATTGCGCACCACTGGCAGGGCTGCCTGGCGGGCCGGATCGGCGGCCAGCCAGCGACTCACCCACGACACCAGGTCCACCTCGCTGCGCCAGGGCCAGCAGAAGGCCAGGCGCGTCGGCGCAAGGCGCGCGACAAGCGTGTCCAGGTGCGCTTCGATGCGTGTCGTCAGGGCCTGGCGTTCGGCATCGGGCAGTTGCTCGCGGGCGGCGATGCGGGCGATCCGGAGGTTTTTTCGCAGCGCAGCAATTTCGGCGCCGGAATCGGCTTCGGGACGGGGGAGGGGCGAATTCACTGTGCTATTCTCCGGCGGCATTTTGGCGGAACGTAAAGCAATGAAGAATAGCGTGTGGGCGGTGCTGGCGGCAGTGTTGTGGATGGCCTTGCCGGCGGGTGGCGATCCGGGGGATGAGCGCATCCTGCTGGCCAAGGACGCGGCGCGCAGCGGCGACCGCAATCGCCTGGCCCAGAATGCCCCGCCCACCGGCCATGTGCTCGATCCCTACCCTGAATACTGGGCGCTCTCCAACCTCGTCGCCCGTAACGGCGACGCCGACTTGTACCGCATCCGCGACTTCCTGCAGCGCAACAGCGGCAGCTGGCTGGCCGAGAAGCTGCGCGGCGAATGGCTGCGCAGCCTGGGCAAGCGGGGCGACTGGAGCGCCCTGGCGGGCGAGTATCCGAACATGGAGCAGCCCGAGCAGGATCTGCGCTGCTACCACTACCAGGCCCGCCTGAGCAACGGCGATCCGGCCCTGCTGGACGAAGTCCGGCCCCTGTGGTTTTCGCTGGTGGATACGCCGGAAAGCTGCATTCCGGTGCTGCGCGCGCTGGTGCAGGAAGCCCGCGTCAGCCCGGACGAAATGTGGTCGCGCATCCGCCGCCTGATGGAAGCCAAGCGCGTCACCGGCGCCCGTGCGGTGGCCAACTGGTTGCCGGCCGAGCAGATGATCGGCCCGTCAGACCTGGACAAGGCCAGCACCAACCCCTCCACCTATCTCGACCGCCTGCCTGCCAACTTCGCCGCCACCCGCCAGGGGCGCGAGCTGGCGCTGATCGCCATTGCTCGCCTGTCCCGGGATGATCCGCAGGGGGCCTACATCCGCTACCTGGGCCTGAACGACCGTTTTTCGGCCACCGACCGTAGCTACGCCCTTGGCCAGATCGCCTGGCAGGCCGCCACCAAGCTGATGCCCGATGCCAACACCTGGTTCAAGGCCGCCGGCGATACGGCCATGTCCGAAGAGCAGGCCGCGTGGCGTGTCCGTGCCGCCCTGCGGGCCGGTGACTGGAAGGCCGTGAGGAGCGCCGTCGAAGCGATGCCGCCATCCCTGCGCGCGTTGCCTGACTGGACCTACTGGCTTGGCCGCGCCCAGTTGGCGCTGGGCAACCGGGAGGCATCGCGCAAGGAGTTCGAAAGCATTGCCGGCCATCCGACCTTCTACAGCATCCTCGCCGACGAGGAGCTTGGGCGCACTTTTACACTCCCGAAGAAGGCCCGAGCCACCAGTAGCGACGAGGCCGAACTGATCCGCCAGAACCCAGGCGTGCAGCGCGCCCTGGCTTTGTTCCGCCTCGACATGCGCACTGAAGGCACGCGCGAATGGAACTGGACCCTGCGCAACCGGGATGACCGTTTCCTCCTCGCCGCCGCCCAGTTCGCCCAGCAACTCGGCATCTACGACCGGGCCATCAACGCAGCCGACAAGACCCGCGACGAGCACGACTACAGCCTGCGCTACCTAGCCCCGTACCGGGAGCGGATCGAGCCCAACGCCAAGAGCCGCGCCCTCGATACCGGCTGGGTGTACGGTCTGATGCGCCAGGAGAGCCGCTTTGTAACCGCCGCCCGTTCCGGGGTGGGCGCCCAGGGCCTCATGCAGGTCATGCCCGCCACCGGCCAGTGGGTCGCCGGCAAGCTCGGCATGAAGGGCTACAACGCCGGCTGGCTGCAGGACCCGGACACCAATGTGATGCTCGGCACCACCTACATGCGGATGGTCCTTGAAGGCCTCGACAACCATCCGGTGCTGGCCTCCGCCGCCTACAACGCGGGCCCCGGCCGGGCCAAGCGCTGGAAGGACACCAAGCCCCTCGAGGGCGCGGTGTACGCCGAAAGCATTCCCTTCAACGAAACCCGCGACTATGTGAAGAAGGTGATGGCCAATTCGATCATCTACACTGCCCTTCTCGAAGGTCGCGCGCCGTCCCTCAAGGCCCGCCTGGGCACCATTTCAGCGAGCGACGGCAGCACCGCGGGCCTCGGCAGTCCTGCGCCGGGGGCCGGTCTCGAAGAGTAATCAGGCTGCCGGGGAATTGTCTGCCGGCAGCAGCGTCTGTAAGACATCCCTCCACCGGTAAATCACCATGTCCATCCGCAAGGTTCTCATCATTGGCGGCAGCGGTTTTGTCGGCACCGCCGTAGCCACCCGTCTGTCCCGCGACGGTATTGCCCTGCTGATTCCGACCCGTCGCCGGGATCGCGTGCGCCACCTGCTGTCGTTGCCGACCGTGGACCTGATCGAGGCCGATGTCTTCGATCCGGCAACGCTGGAGCGTTTGATGGTCGGCGTGGATGCGGTGGTCAGCCTGGTGGGGGTGCTGCATTCCCGTTCCGGCACGCCCTATGGCCCCGATTTTGCCCGCGCCCACGTAGATCTGCCGACGCGCATCGTCGCGGCGGCGCGCAAGGCCGGCGTCGCGCGCATCGTGCATGTCAGCGCTCTCGGTGCCGATGCCAGCGGGCCGTCCGAATACCAGCGCTCCAAAGCTGCCGGCGAGGCTGCGATTCGCGCCGCATCGCCCGATGTGGGCTGGACCATCCTGCGCCCGTCGGTGATCTTCGGCGCCGGTGACAGCTTCCTGAACCTCTTTGCCGGTCTCCTCAAGACTTTCCCGCTGCTGCCCCTCGGCGGTGCTGGCGCGCGCTTCCAGCCCGTGTTCGTGGAAGACGTGGCCAACATCGTGGCCGAAGCCCTGACCCGTCCCGATGCCGTCGGCCAGACTTATGACGTGGCTGGTCCGCGTCAATACACGCTGAAGGAGCTGGTCAAGTACGTGGGCGTTGTGACGGGGCATCCGCGCCCGGTGATTGCGCTGCCGGAGCCGCTGGCGATGCTCCAGGCCAGCATCCTCGGCTGCCTGCCCGGCCCGCTGATGAGCCCGGACAACGTGCGCTCCATGCGTGCCGACAACGTGGCCAGTGGCCCGGCCCAGCCCTGGGGACGCGAGCCTACCCCCCTCGAAACCGTTGTTCCCGGCTATCTCGGCAGTGCCAACAAACGCGGCCGTTTTGATTCCTACCAGCTCCGTCGCCCATGAAGATCTACTGTGTCGGTGGCGCCATTCGCGACGAACTCCTCGGTCTGCCGGTCAAGGACCGGGACTGGGTCGTCGTGGGCGCCACGCCGGAAACGCTCCTTGCCGAAGGCTACAAGCCGGTCGGCAAGGATTTTCCGGTTTTTCTGCACCCGAAAACCCACGAGGAACACGCGCTGGCGCGTACCGAACGGAAGACTGCGCCCGGTTACGCCGGCTTCGTCTTCCACACTGAAACCTCGGTGACGCTGGAAGAAGACCTGGCCCGCCGCGATCTCACCATCAACGCCATCGCCCGCGGTGAGGACGGGGTGCTGATCGACCCCTATGGGGGCCGCCGGGATCTGGCCGCGCGGATTTTTCGGCACGTCAGCCCGGCTTTTGCCGAAGACCCGGTGCGCATCCTGCGTCTGGCCCGTTTTGCCGCCCGCTTTGCCGACTTTCAGGTAGCGCCGGAAACCCTCGCGCTGATGCGCAATATGGTCGCCAACGGCGAAGTGGACGCCCTGGTGCCCGAGCGCGTGTGGCAGGAAATCGCCCGCGGCCTGATGGAAGCCCGCCCGTCGCGGATGATCGAGGTGCTGCGCGATTGCGGCGCGCTGGTGCGCCTCCTGCCAGAGCTGGACTGCCTGTTCGGCGTGCCCCAGCCGCCCCAATATCACCCGGAGGTGGACACCGGCGTGCACCAGTTGCTGGTCATCGATCAGGCTGCGGCCACGAATCAGCCCTTGCCAGTGCGTTTCGCCTGCCTGCTGCATGATCTGGGAAAAGGTGTCACACCGGCCCATGTATTGCCCCATCACTACGGCCACGAAGCGGCCAGCGAAGGGCTGGCCCGCCAGGTGGGGGAGCGTCTCAAGAGCCCGGCAGATTGTCGCGATCTGGCCGTGATGGTGGCCCGCGAGCACGGCATCGTGCATCAGGGCCTGGTGCTGCGCCCGGAAACCGTCGTCAAGCTCATCGAGCGCTGCGACGGCCTGCGCCGGCCGGAACGCTTCGGCGCCATGCTCGACGCCTGTGCCTGCGATTTCCACGGCCGTACCGGGTACGAGACGCGTCCCTATCCCCAGCGGGAACGCCTGCTCGCCGCACTGGCGGCGGTGCGCGGCGTGGATGCGGGGGCCATCGCCCGTGCGCTGGAGGACAAATCGCGCATCCCGGCTGAGGTTCACGTGGCCCGGGTGGCGGCGGTCAAGGCGCTCGCCCGCCCGGCTGTGGCCAACGACACCATTCTTGACACTTCCTGTAGCAAAACCCGTCAGTAATCCCACATTCGGTCAGCCGGCCTGCGGCATACAATGCCGGCCAGTCATGTGCCCGCCCCGAGTTTTCCCTACGCCTTTCTCCCTCATCTGGCGCATCGCCCTGCTGGCGACCCTCGTGGGTGCCGTCTCGTCTGCCCAGGCCAACCAGCCGATTCCGGCTTTCGCCGAGGTCAAGGCTGCCGCGACGCCGTCGGTGGCCGTCCTGCTCGCCCGCGATGGCACGCCGCTGGCCGAAAGGCGCCTCGATAACCGGGTCCGCCGGCTCGAGTGGGTCGGGCTGCACACCCTCTCGCCGGCCCTCAAGGAAGCCCTGCTGACCGCCGAGGACAAGCGCTTTTTCGAGCATTCCGGGGTGGATTGGCGGGCTTTTGCCGGCTCCCTGTGGCACAACCTGTGGTACGACCGTAAACGGGGTGCGTCAACCCTGTCGATGCAACTGGCGGGTTTGCTCGATCCCGAGCTGGCCCTCGGCCGGGATGGCCATCCGCGCCGCTCCATCGGTCAGAAATGGGACCAGGCCCTCGCCGCTCAAGCCCTCGAAGCGCGCTGGACCAAGGAGCAGATTCTCGAGGCCTACCTGAACCTGGCTCCCTTCCGCGGCGATCTGCAGGGCGTCCACGCTGCTTCCCGCGCGCTATTTGGCAAAACGCCGTCCGAGCTCGGGCGGCCCGAGGCGGTGGTCCTCTCGGTGCTTCTGCGCGGCCCCAACGCCAAGCCGGACGTGGTGGCCCACCGGGCCTGCGTGCTGGCCGAGCGCATCAACGCCCCCGGCGCCTGCGCGCCGGCCCAGCGCCTTTCATTGAACAACCTCGATCGCCAGCAGACCGGCCCGCGCTGGGAGCTGGCTCCCCACGCCGCCCGCTTCCTGCTCCAGCAGGCGGGCGAGCGGGTCGTCACGACCCTCGATGCAGACGCCCAGCGTACCGTCGCTGCGGCCCTGCGCCGCCTCGGTACCGGCGAGGCAGCGGCGGTCGTCATCGACAACGCTACGGGCGATGTGCTGGCCTATGTGGGTGCGCCGGACGCCGTCCTGCCGGATCAGGCGCTCATGCTGCGCAGTGCCGGCAACCTGCTGCAGCCCTTCGCCTATGGGCTGGCGCTGGAGCGACGCCTGCTGACGGCCGCCAGCCTGCTCGAAGAACCCTTGGCCAACCATGCCCCGACCCTGCCCGATGAGCGCATGTGGATCAGTACCCGGCACGCCCTTGCCGATGGCCTGAGCGATCCGGCGATCACAGTGGGCCGCCTGGTGGCCGACGGGCTGAGCGAGCGCCTGCGCGTGGCCGAGGTGGAGATGCCGCGGGGCGGCATGCCGGATCTCGGCCTGCCGCAACTGGCCGGCCTGTACCGCAGCCTCGCCGCTGGCGGGAACTGGCAGCCGCCGCGTTTTCTGCCCGGGCCGGAGCGGCCGGCCCGCCGGGTGCTCAAGCCGGAGGCGGCCTTCATCGTCGGCGACATGCTGGCTGAGCTGGATGTGGATGGAAATAGCCTGCCCTTCGCTTTTCGCCAGTATGTGCCGGACGGCCGCGAATCCCTGGCGGTGGGCTTTTCGGATCGCTTTGCGGTGGCCCTGTGGGCGGCCGGTGGTCGCGCCATGCCGGCTTCGGCGAGCGCCGCCTGGCACGAGATCCTGCGCAACCTGCATCGCAGCCAGCCGGCAACTCGCCTGGCTGCGCCGCCGGGGGTGGTGTCGAGCCTGGTGGTGTTCGAGCCCCCGGTGGAGAGCCCCCGCCGGGAGTGGTTCATTCGCGGCACCGAGATCGAGCGGGTGGCCGTGCCGCGAACCCTGCCGCGGATCGCCCAGCCCGCCAACGGTGCGCTGGTGGACGCCATGGCCATCGTCGACGACGCAGGGTTTCGGGTTTATTTTGACGCGGCCCATGCACCGGTGGGCGCCTGGTGGCGGCTCAATGGCGACAAGGTCGGCAATGGCAACGGCGTCCGGATGGCCTGGCGTCCGGTGGGCGGCCGCCATGTGCTGGAGCTGATGTCGGCCGAGGGGCAGATCCTCGACAGCGTGATTTTCGCGGTTCGTGCGCCGCTGGAATAAGGCCTAGATCGCGCGAACCAGCAGCCACACCGCCAGGGACATGAGCAGGGTGCTGGTGAACGGAATGTGGATGTGGCGCCCCCAGACGTCGAAATGCAGGTCGCCGGGCAGGTGTCCGATGCGCCAGCGTTTCAGCGACAGGCCGGATCCGAGTCCGGAAACCACCGCCAGCACCACGATGGCGAGCAACCATTTGAGCATCAGTCTTCACCCGCAGGCATGGAAAGGACGGATTTAAACCCGGATCCGCTCCGGCCGGCGCGTTTTTCGCTTTCTTCCTGGGGTGGGGTGCTGTAAGTTCTGCGATTACAACAAAACAAATCCATCGCACCGCTCATGACCCTGACTCCCGCCTGTCCGCGTCGGCTCCTCCCGGGAGTCCCTGCATGAACCGAGCTCGTTTCGGTGATCTGGAAGTCCTGTGCCGTACGCCTTCGGGGCCGGCTCATGCAACCCCGCTGCTGTTCATTCACGGTGCCTACACCGGCGCCTGGTGTTGGGACGAGTTTTTCCTGAACTACTTTGCTGAGCAGGGTTACGCCGTTTATGCCGTTTCCCTGTCCGGTCACGGCAAGAGCCGCGGACGGGTCTATCTCGATACCTTTTCTATTGCCGACTACGTGAATGACGTGGCCGAAGTGGTAGCCAAGCTGCCGGTTCCCCCGGTGCTGATCGGCCATTCCATGGGCGGCATGGTGATCCAGAAATACCTGGAGCAGCACACTGCGCCAGCGGTGGTGCTGATGTCCTCGGTGCCGCCCCAGGGCCTGCTTGGATCGGCCTTCGGCCTGGCCTTTGCCAAGCCGCACCTGCTCGGCGACCTGAACAGCATCATGGGGGGCGGTCAGCCGCAGATGGATACCCTGCGCGATGCGATGTTTTACGAGACCATCGAGCCTGCGCGCCTGCAGCGTTATTACCACCTGTGTCAGCCCGAATCCCACCGGGCGATCTGGGACATGTCGCTCTTCGCACTGCCCTCCCTGTCGCGCATGACCCTGCCGCCGATGCTGGTGCTGGGCGCCGAGCACGACGTGCTGATCCCGCCCGACCAGGTGAAGATGACGGCGCGGACTTACGGTGTTTCCGCCACGATCCTGCCCGGCCTTGGCCACGGGATGATGATGGAATCGGACTGGCGCATCGCTGCCGAGCCGATCATTGCCTGGCTGAAAAGTCAGGATTTGTGAGCCGGGCGTAAATACCACGTCCGGTGTGAAGTGCGTCATTGCGGCGCTTTCGGCCATGAACCATTCTTGAGTCATGCAAGCAGTGGAATTCCCTTCAACCTTTGGCGGCTTCAGCCGTTAGAAACATCAGCGGGATGATTTTATTTTCCCCGCAACGGAGGCCGAAATGGTGATCAGCATGGAAATGGAAAGCGGCGCACGGATTTACGAAGATCCGGAAAGCGATGCCGGTCAGGCGTATGGCGATGAAGTGCTGAACGCCAATCTGCTGCCGCCGGAAGTGGTCCTTGGCCTGCAGGAGATTCCTGTTGCCAGCCCGGAGCGGCACTTTGTTCCGACTGATGTGGATGCCTTTCTGAGTGCGGTTTATCGCTTTCAGGAATAATCCCGCCGAGATATAAAAAGCCCTGCCGGCGCAAACCGGCAGGGCTTTTTGCTTTGCTGGCCGGAGGGCCTGCTTACAGGCTGTGCAGCCGGTCGCCGCGCAGGAAGCCGATCAGCGGCTGATCGATCCCCCTCCCCATCGCAATGACCTTGAAGAGCTCACCCATTTCATGGGGCCCGGTGAGGCGCTGGACGGCCTTGGCGGCGCGGATGTAGTCGACCCCGTCTTCCGGCGCCCGTCGCGCCAGGCAGGCCAGCACGCCGCAGTTGTAGAGCAGGTTGGCCTGGTCGGTGTAGCCGAGTACGTCCAGCCCGGCCTCGAAGCCGGCCTCGGCGGCGGCCGTGAAGTCCACGAAAGCGGTGATGTCGTTCAGGCCAGGCCACATGAAGGGGTCGGCGTGGGCGTGGTGGCGGAAGTAGCACATCAGCGTGCCGGTGCTGCGGCTGCCCAGGTAATACTCGGCCCGCGGGTAGCCGTAGTCCACCAGCAGCATGGCGCCCTGCTCGAGGCCGGCGGCCAGCTCGCCGATCCAGGCCCGGCCGGCGAGGTTCAGCTCGCTTACGTATTCGCCTTCTTCCGGCAGCGCAATGTCGAGCGCTACGGCGGCTTCGGCCACCTTGCCGCTAGCCGGCTGGTCGGCCCACACGAACTTGCCGTCCCCGCCGACGCTCACGCCACGCTCGAAGATCCCTTCGGCGCGCCAGGCGATCAGATGTACCGGCATCACGTCGAGCACTTCGTTGGCCACGATGGCGCCGGAGAAACGCACTGGCAGGCCGTCCAGCCAGCTTACCCGGGATGCCAGGTGGGGCGCCTTGGCGGCGATGGTCTCGAACTGGCGTTCGCGCAGCTCGCCGGAGACCTCGAGAATGGCGTAGCTGTCCGGCAGGGCGCCACGATGTTCCAGTTCGAGCAACAGGTCGGCGGCCAGCAGGCCGGTGCCGGCGCCGGCCTCAATGACGTGCGGCGCCGACAGTTCCATGATCTGCTGGACTTGCGTGGCGAGGGCCTGACCGAACAATGGCGTGAGTTCGGGCGCGGTGATGAAGTCGCCCCCCGGCCCGAACTTGCGGGCGCCGCCGCTGTAGTAGCCGAGGCCCGGTGCGTAGAGCGCTTCTGCCATGTAGGTGGCGAAGGAAATCCAGCCTCCCTGCGTGTCAATCAGGCTGCGCAGGCGGGTGACGAGGCGCTCGCTTTGTTCGAGGGCGTCGGGAGAAGGCTGGGGGAGGTTCATGGCCGTCACGGAAAGGGGAAAAAAGCGCATTTTACCCGTCCGTTGCGGTGCACCGGCGAGGCTTCCGGCACCGTATGATTACGCCCTCCGTTTCAGATCAACCAGGTATTCATGAATCAACAACCGATGGCCCCGGTCATCCTTGTCACCGGTGCTGCCCGGCGCGTAGGCGCCGAGATTGCCCGCGAGCTGCATGCTGCCGGAGCGCGGCTGGCGCTGCATTTCCGCAGTTCCCGGGGCGATGCGGAGGCGCTGGCCGCCGGTTTTAACGCGACGCGCCCCGGATCGGCGGCCATCTTCCAGGCAGATCTGCTGGACAGTGGCAGCCTTCCCGGCCTGGTGAGCGCCGTGGTGGAACGCTTCGGCCGTCTGGATGGTCTGGTGAACAACGCGTCGAGTTTCTTTCCGACGGCCCTCGGACAGATCGACGAAGCCGCCTGGTTCGATCTCATGGGCTCCAACCTGAAGGCGCCGCTGTTCCTCTCCCAGGCTGTGGCGCCGCACCTGAAGGCCACTGGCGGGGCGATCATCAATATCGTGGATATCCACGCGGAGCGGCCCCTGAAGGGCTACCCCCTGTACTGTGCGGCCAAGGCCGGCCTGCTTGGGCTGACCCGGGCGCTGGCCCTTGAGCTGGCGCCGGAAGTCCGGGTGAATGGGGTGGCGCCGGGGGCCATCGAATGGCCGGATGACGGGCAGTTTCCGGCGGCGGAGCGTCAGGCCATCGTCGCTCACACCTTGCTCGGGCGCATCGGCAGGCCGTCCGACATCGCGCGCACCGTGCGCTTCCTGCTGTTCGATGCGCCCTACATCACCGGCCAGATCATTCCGGTCGATGGCGGGCGCAGCGCGCATTTATGACGTATTTAACATTTGTGCCGACCGTGGAGAAATTCGGTCGGACTATAATCACCGGACATTGAAACGACATGGAACACGTAGTGGCTGCTCCCGCCCGGTCTGCGACCGACCTCCCCGAAAAGGAATCCCGCTTCTCGAACACCTTCCTGCGCCTCAAGAAGCATCTTGAGCGCAAGGTGGGCGAAGCCATCGGTGATTACGGGATGATTGCCGATGGCGACGTGGTGATGGTCTGCATTTCCGGCGGCAAGGACTCTTTCTCGCTGCTGTCGATCCTGCTGGCCCTGCGGGAGCGCGCTCCGATTGATTTCCGCATCGTTGCGATGAACCTCGACCAGAAGCAGCCCGGCTTTCCCGACGAAGTCCTGCCCGCCTACTTCGAGTCCATCGGCGTTGAATACAAGATCGTCACTGAAAATACTTACGCGATCGTCAAGGACAAAATACCGGAGGGAAAGACAACTTGTTCCCTGTGCTCGCGCCTGCGCCGGGGCATCATCTACCGGACTGCGAAAGAGCTCGGCGCGACCAAGATCGCCCTGGGTCATCATCGCGACGACATGATCGAGACGCTTTTCCTGAACATGTTTTTTGGTGGCAAGATCAAGTCCATGCCCCCCAAGCTGGTCAGCGATGACGGCGAGAACGTGGTCATCCGTCCGCTCGCCTACTGCGCCGAGAAGGATATCGAGCGTTTCGCGCGCGGCATGGAATACCCGATCATCCCGTGCAATCTGTGTGGCAGCCAGGAAAACGCCCAGCGCAAGCATATCAAGGCCATGCTGAGAGATTGGGATACCCGTTTTCCCGGGCGCATTGTGTCCATTGCCACCGCGCTCAAGAATGTCGTGCCGTCCCATCTGGCTGATAGCGACCTGTTTGATTTCCGCAACGTGTCGTCCGGCACCCAGGTGGATCAGGGCGACATCGTTTTCGATACCCCCGAGCTGCCGGCCCAACCGCCGGACGCATTGGCCATTCCGATCGATATATGGAGAGGCTGATAGCCATGAACCGTCCCGGATGCGTCTTCCCGTTTTGCCGGAGCCCGCAAGAATGAATGAGCGTGTCCAGACCCGCTGCCTTTTGTATGCCGATGTTGCTGGCGGGATGCGGCTCGCCGACAAGCTGGGTGAAGCGGAAGCCGGGTATGCCGTAGAGCGCTGCCTGAATCGCATGTCACGCTGTGCCGAAGCCTATTCGGCCAGCGAACTCACCGTTCGCCCGGATGTATTGGTGGCTCGTTTTCCGGACGCCGACTCCGCCCTGCTGGCCGCCCGCGAGATGCGCGAGCGGGTGCGGGCGCTGCCGCCGATGAGCGGCATCAAGCTGGTCTTGCGGGCGGGCGTGGTGCTTGAGTCGGAAGCCGAGGAAGCCGAAGAAGACCCCGAGAAGCTGGCGGCCCGACTCGTCGATAGCCACAATCCGGACACCATCGGCGTATCCGAGAAGCTCAGCGAGGTCTTGTCGCCGTCCATGCGCCGTCTGCTTGGCCGGCTCGCCGAATCCACTGGGCGTGTGCCCTTTCCGGTGCTGGAGCTGGGTGAGGCGCCGCCTCCCACACCCGCCGAATTGCGCCAGGAGGCGATCCAGGCCCAGAAGCAGATGAGGGTGGGGTGTCGCGGGCAGACGTGGATCATCGACGCAGCCCATCCCACCCTGCTGTTCGGGCGTGAGACCGGCAACGATATCTCCATCGCCGACCCCCGCGTGTCGCGCCAACACGCCCGTATCGAACTGCGCAACGGCCTCTTTTACCTGACTGACTCAAGCACCAACGGCACTTTTCTCCTCGAGGAGGGGAGTGCCGAGCATTGCATCAAGCGAGAGGAGTTCATCCTCGGCGAAAAGGGGCATATCGGCTGTGGTTTCTCGGTGGCTGACAACATGTCCGACGCGGTGGCTTTCGCTCTGGACTGATTTGTACGGCCCTTCAGGCCACTTAAAAGCCGCCGTCTTCCATGGCCTGGCGCTGACGGTCGACAAACTCCTGGGTGGAGTCGATGCCGCGCAGCAGGAGAATGGTGGAGCGCACTGCGGCCTCAAGCAGTACCGCCAGGTTGCGACCTGCCGCCACCGGCAGCACGACACGCCGGATCGGCACGCCGAGAACCTGCTGCTGCTCCCCGTCGAGGGTCAGGCGCAGGGGGTCTTCCTGGCCCGGCTGGCGCCGCTGCAGATGCACCACGAGCTTGAGTTTCATCTTCCGCCGGCAGGCGGTCTCGCCGAAGATGGTGCGGATGTTGAGGATGCCCAGGCCACGCACCTCGATGACGTCCTGGAGCAGCGCCGGGCAGCGTCCCTCGAGCACGGTGGGGGCAATGCGTGAAAACTCGACGATGTCGTCGGCCACCAGGCCATGTCCGCGGGAAATCAGCTCCAGCGCCAGTTCTGATTTGCCGGCACCGGAGTCACCGGTGATGAACACGCCGACACCCAGCACATCCATCAGCACACCGTGCAGGGCGACCCGTTCGGCCAGTTTGCGCGACAGGTAGTTGCGCAGCAGGTCAATGACGTTGGCGGACGGTAGAGGGCTCGCAAAGAGTGCCACATCGTGGTTGGCACACAGCGTGCGGATCATGCTCGGGATGTCTTCGTCGTCGGCGACGACGAGGGCCGGCGGCGCGTAGGAGAGGATCTCCCGGACGTGATGGATGACCTTTTCGCGGGTCTGCCGACGGGCCCAGGCAAGCTCGGACGAGCCGAGGATCTGCAGGCGGTCGGGATGGATCAGGTTGAGGTGGCCGACCATGTCGGCGGGCCAGATGCGGTCTTCGGAGACCGAAATGCGGGTCTCGAGGCTGCCGCAGATATGCCGCAGCCTCAGGCGTTCGAGGTTGTCGTCAAACAGCCGCGCTACTGTTGTCTGGCGCATCGCTGCCCCACTGGGCGAAAAGGGCATGGGCCGCCAAGGCGTCGGGCGCGTTCAGGAGCTGCTCGCGAAAAGCGCGGTCGCTGAACATCTGGGCGAGTTCGGAGAGCAGTTGCAGGTGGTGTTCGTTGGCTTGTTCGGGAACCAGCAGCACGAACAGCATCGAGACCGGCTTGCCGTCGGGCGCGTCGAAGGGAACGGGTTCTGCCAGGCGGATGAAGGCGCCGAGGGCGTCCTTGAGGGTCTTGATGCGCCCGTGGGGGATGGCGATGCCTTGGCCAAGGCCGGTGGAGCCGAGCTTTTCGCGCGCAAACAGGCTGTCGAAGACCGTGCTGCGGGCGATGCCGTGATTGTTCTCGAACAGCAGGCCGGCTTGCTCGAAAGCGCGCTTCTTGCTGCTCGCCTCGAGGCCGACGACCACGTTGGCTGGCGGCAATAATTTGGCGATGAGATTCATGGGTGGATTCTCCTGCGCTCGGCGTTGACCGACACAGGTTTCCGATGAGGGGCGATTCTGGAAGATCCGGAGACAGGTGCCGCCGGGGCCGTTGTGTCATTTGGGGCGCATTATAGCCACAACGGTCCCGGGGAAAACGGGATTACTGCGTGCCGTCGATCAGGATTCGGCGACGTGGTGCTTGACCGAGTCATGGCCGTGATCGGAGATCTTGGCCTTGTACTTCAGAACCTGGCGGTCCAGCTTGTCGATCAGGGCGTCGATGGCGGCGTACATGTCGGCATCTTCGCTTTCGACGAAGATGTCCTTGCCGCGCACATGAACGGTGACTTCAGCCTTTTGACGCAGCTTTTCCACCGAGAGGATCACGGCTACGCTGGTGACGTTGTCGAAATGGCGGATTACGCGATCAAGCTTGGTCGTGACATATTCGCGGATGGCCGGCGTAACTTCGACGTGATGACCCGTGATGTTGAGGTTCATGGTTGTTACCTTTCTGTCAGATGGATTTACGCAGACTGACCGGCGGGATATCGAGAGACTCGCGGTACTTTGCAATCGTCCGGCGAGCGACCACGATGCCCTGCTGGCCCAACAACTCGGCAATCTTTGCGTCGGACAAGGGTTTTTTCTTGTCTTCTGCGGCTACAAGCTGGCGAATCAGCGCCCGAATCGCCGTCGAGGAAGCCGCACCACCGGTGTCGGTGGCGACGTGACTGCCGAAAAAATATTTGAACTCGAAAATGCCTCGCGGCGTGGCCATGTACTTTTGGGTGGTCACCCGCGAGACTGTGGATTCGTGTAGATCCAGCTGCTCGGCGATCTCCCGCAGGGTAAGCGGGCGCATTGCCACCTCGCCATAATCGAAGAACTGGCGCTGGCGGTCAACGATGGCTTGCGAAACGCGCTGGATGGTATCGAAGCGCTGCTGCACATTCTTGATCAGCCAGCGGGCTTCCTGCAGGTGGCTGGACAGGGAGCCGCTGGCGCCGCGGTTGTCGCGGAGGATCTGGGCGTAGAGCTGGTTGATGCGCAGGCGCGGCATGGCATCCGGGTTCAGATTGACGACCCAGTTGCTGCGGATCTTGCGCACCACCACGTCAGGCACGACATAGCGGGTGTCGGCCTGGGAGAACTGCGCGCCCGGCCGGGGGTTCAGGCCGAGGATCAGGCCGTGGGCTTCACGCAATGCGTCGTCGTTGCAGCGCAGGGCCCGCTTGAGCTTGAGGAAGTCGCGGGCAGCGAGGAGTTCCAGGTGCTCGGAGACGATGGCGATGGCGAGCGTGCGCTCTTCGCTGGGCGGCTGGGTGCGCAGTTGCAGAGCCAGGCACTGACTGACGTCCTGGGCGCCGATACCGGCCGGATCGAGGCTCTGGATATGGCGCAGGGCGATGGTCAGGTCGTCCAGCTCGAACTCGAGTTCGGGCGGCAGCAGGGGCAGCAGGTCTTCGAGGTTCTGGCTCAGGTAGCCGTCGTCATCGAGGGCTTCGACCATGAAGCGCACCAGTGCCCGATCCCGGTCGGAGAGGGGGGTCAGGGAGATCTGGGCATCCAGGTGGTCGCGCAGGGACGGGACGGCGGCCTGAAACTCCTGGAAATCGGAGTCGTCGTCATCGTCGCGCTGGTTGCCGCCACTGCCGGCGGCCATCCATTCGCCGGCCTCGCCGCTGTTGTCGAAATCCCGGTCAGGCTCGCGCTCACGGTCGGACTCGCGGGATTGTTCCTGGTCCCGCTCCTGGGCCGCCTCGCTGCCTGCCGGCGCCATCGGAACCGGGGTTTCGATGCGGGACGAGCCAAGGTCACCTTCGGGCTCCTCGCGCTCGAGCATCGGGTTTTCCAGGAGGATCTTTTCGATCTCCTGGTTAAGTTCGAGCGTCGACAGTTGCAGCAGCTTGATGGACTGCTGCAGCTGCGGAGTCAGCGCGAGATGCTGGGAGAGTTTGAGCTGGAGGCTGGGCTTCATGAGTCGTGTGAGACCTTAGAGCCGGAAATGCTCGCCGAGGTAGACCTGACGGACCTGTTCGTTGTGGACGATTTCCTCGGGCCGGCCGCTGGCCAGCACTTCGCCGGCGTTAATGATGAAGGCGCGGTCGCAGATGCCGAGGGTTTCGCGGACGTTGTGATCGGTGATGAGAACGCCGATTCCCTTGTCTTTCAGGAAGCGGATGATCTTCTGGATGTCGATGACGGCGATCGGGTCGACGCCGGCGAAAGGCTCGTCGAGGAGGATCAGCCGCGGATCGGTGGCGAGGGCGCGGGCGATTTCGCAGCGGCGGCGTTCGCCACCCGACAGGGAGATCGCGGTGCTGTCGCGCAGGTGCTCGATGCCCAGCTCGTTGAGGAGCTCGTCGAGGCGTTCACCGATCTGGGTCTTGGAGAGCTTTTGCAGTTCCAGCACGGCCTGGATGTTCTCGGCGACGGTGAGGCGACGGAAGACACTCATCTCTTGGGGCAGGTAGGACAGGCCCAGGCGTGCGCGCTGGTGAATCGGCCGGTGGGTGAGTACCTGGTCGTCCAGGGTGATTTCGCCACCGTCGGCAGCTACCAGGCCGACGATCATGTAGAAGCAGGTGGTTTTGCCGGCACCGTTGGGGCCGAGAAGGCCGACGACTTCGCCGCTGCCGACGTCAAAAGAGACGTCGTGAACGACGGTGCGGGCCTTGTACTTCTTGCGCAGGTTGCTGACTTTAAGCAGGCTCATCGCCGGGGTGTTCTCTCAGGACTCTACGAATGATATCGGTTGAAAAGCCGCGGCCTTGAAGGAATCTCGCCTGACGTGCCCATTCTCGCGCGTCTTCGGGTGGTGTGGCGAACTTTCGGCGGTATACATCCCTGGCGCGCTCCAGTTCACTGTCGCCGCAGCCTTCTTCGATGGCCTCGCCGATTAGTTCTGCACTGACACCGCGCCGGGCCAGCTCGACCCGCAGGCGGCTGGCGCCGAAACGGCGGGCCTTGGCCCGCACGAAGGCGTCGGCAAAGCGGGCATCGGAAAGCAAACCGAGCTCGACCAGTCGGTCGAGCTCGGTGTTGACCTCGTCTTCAGTACCGAGGGGCCCCAGTTTGCGGGCCATCTCGGTGCGGGAGTGCTCCCGCATGGCGAGGCAGCGCAGGGCCCGGTCGTGCAAGTTCATGGCCATTCCGGGTGTCCTGCTTCTGCCTTGCCGTGGCTCAGGCCGCGGTGGCTGCCACCGGCAGAATCACCGCCATTTCGGGCAGGTTGGTGGCGACGCGGATCTTGTTCTCGATCTCGCGGGCAATGTGCGGGTTGGCCTTCAGGTATTCCCGCGAGTTGTCCTTGCCCTGGCCGATCTTTTCGCCGTTGTAGGCGTACCACGCACCGGATTTGTCCACGAACTTGTGGATCACGCCCAGGTCGATGATCTCGCCCTCGCGGGAAGTGCCTTCTCCGTAAAGGATGTCGAAGATGGTTTCGCGGAAGGGTGGCGCAACCTTGTTCTTGACGACCTTGACCTTGGTTTCGGAGCCGATCACTTCGTCGTTCTTCTTGATCGTGCCGATGCGCCGGATGTCGAGGCGTACCGAGGCGTAGAACTTGAGGGCGTTGCCGCCGGTGGTGGTCTCGGGGCTGCCGAACATCACGCCGATCTTCATGCGGATCTGGTTGATGAAGATGACCAGGGTGTTGGTGCGCTTGATGTTGGCGGTGAGCTTGCGCAGGGCCTGGGACATCAGGCGGGCCTGGAGGCCGGGCAGCTGGTCGCCCATCTCGCCTTCGATTTCGGCCTTGGGGGTGAGGGCCGCGACGGAGTCGATGACGACCACGTCCACGCCGCCGGAACGCACCAGCATGTCGGCGATTTCGAGGGCTTGCTCGCCGGTGTCGGGCTGGGAGATCAGCAGTTCGCCGACGTTCACTCCGAGCTTCTGGGCGTAGGTGACGTCGAGGGCGTGTTCGGCGTCGATGAAGGCCGCGGTGCCGCCGAGCTTCTGCATTTCGGCCACGACCTGCAGCGTGAGCGTGGTCTTGCCGGAGGATTCGGGGCCGTACACTTCGACGACCCGGCCGCGGGGCAGGCCGCCGATGCCCAGGGCGATATCGAGGCCCAGCGAGCCGGTGGAGACGACCTGGATGTCGCTTTCGACCTCGCCGTCGCCGAGACGCATGATCGAGCCTTTGCCGAACTGCTTTTCGATCTGGGAAAGCGCGGCGGAGAGGGCCTTGGCCTTGTTGTCATCCATCTGTCGTGATCCTTTGAAAAAGGGTTTTGGAGATTATGGCACAGAGTTTGCGTGCAGGTGATCGCCTGTCGTGACGGCTCGTTTCGGAGCAGACGTGACACGGCGGTAGCTGTTATTTTATACAGCTCTCGCGGCGAGTCCAGCAGAATCGCCAAGCCCTTGTTGCAAGAGGCGTTTCAGGTGTAGCGGCGGAGGAGTTCGGTGAGTGCGAAGAGGACGGCCTGGCGCCTTACGGCCTCCCGGTCGCCATCGAAATGGCAGGTGGCCGTCTGGGGTGTTTCAGCGTTTCTGGCCCAGCCAAAGCAGACGGTGCCGACCGGTTTGGAGGGTGAGCCGCCGGTCGGGCCGGCGACGCCGGAGATGGACAGGGCGAGGTCGGCTTCGGAACGCTCGAGGGTGCCACGGGCCATCGCTGCGGTGGTTTGTTCGCTGACCGCGCCGTAGCGTGCGAGGGTCATCGGCGAGACGCCGAGGAGGGCGCACTTGGCGTCGTTGGAGTAGGTGATGAAGCCGCAGTCGAACCAGCCGGAGCTGCCGGCGGTGGCGGTGACGACTTCGGCGACCCAGCCGCCGGTGCATGATTCGGCGGTGGCGAGGCGCCAGCCACGGGCGGACAGATGCTCGCCGACGAGGCGGGAGAGTGTGTCGAGTTGTGCGTCCATCAGCCGAAATACCTCACGAGAATCGCCAGTACCAGCAGGGTGTAGCCGGCTGCCAGGATGTCGTCGATCATCACCCCGAAGCCGCCGTGGGCGTGGGTGTCCACCCAGCGGATAGGCTGCGGCTTGACGATGTCGAAGAAGCGGAACAGGCCGAAGGCCACGGCCTGCCACAGCAGGGTGTCGGGGGTCAGCCACAGCACCAGCCAGATGGCGACGATCTCGTCCCACACGATGCAGCCGGGGTCGGACACGCCGAGGGAGCGCCCGGTGCGCTCGCAGGCCAGTATGCCGAACAGGAAGCAGGCCACCAGCAGGCCGGCGAACAGGGGTTCGGACAAGGGGGCCCGGATGAAGGGGAAGAGCAGCCAGCCGGCCAGCGTGCCGGCGGTGCCGGGGCCCTTGGGCCACAGGCCGGAGCCGAAGCCCAGTGCGACAAAATGGGCCGGGTCGGAGAGCAGGAAGCGGGCGTTGGGTTTCATGCGCCCTGGCCGAAATGATCGTAGCCGCTGGCGGATACGTGGTGGAGGCGTCCGTCATGGCCGCGCAGCTGCAGCAATTCGGCGGCCTCGGTGAAGTGGCCGATGCGGTGCAGTGGCAGGCCGAGGCGGGCCGACAGTTCGGCCAGGTCGGCACGCCGCTCGGCCGGGGCGGCGAACAGCAGTTCGTAATCGTCGCCGCCGGCGGTGCACGCACGCACGGCGCGGACCGGGTCGCCGCAGGCTTCAAGCAGCGTGGCGAGGGGCAGGGCGGCTTCATCGACCACGGCGCCGACGCGGGACAGCTCGAGGATGTGGTTCAGGTCGCCAAGCAGGCCGTCGGAGACGTCGAGCATGGCGGTGGCCAGACCGCGCAGGGCAAGGCCAAGGGCGACGCGGGGCTGCGGGCGGTGCAGTGCGGCGAGGCAGTCGTTGTGCCAGGCCGGGGTCAGCACGATTTCACCGCGCAGATGGGCGAGGCCGAGGGCTGCGCGACCGGGGGCGCCGGAGATCCACAGGTCGTCGCCCGGACGGGCGCCGGAGCGGGTGACGGCCGCGCCGGTGGGCACTTCGCCGAAGATGGTCGGGCACAGGTTGAGCGGGCCGCGGGTGGTGTCGCCACCGATGGCGTCAATGTCGAAGGCGTCGCAGCAGGCGAAGAAACCTTTGGCGAAGGCGGCGATCCAGGCTTCGTCAGCGGCCGGCAGGCAGGCCGCGAGGACCACCCAGCGGGGCCGGGCGCCCATCGCCGCGATGTCGGAGACATTGACGGCCAGGGTCTTCCAGCCGAGCCCTTCCGGGTCGGTGTCGGCAAAGAAATGCGTGCCGGCCACCAGCATGTCGGTGGAAATGGCCAGCTGCATGCCGGGGCCGGGGCGAATCAGCGCCGCGTCGTCGCCCACCGCCAGATCGGTGTGGTGGGCGGGACGGGTGAAGTACCGGCGGATCAGGGCGAACTCGGAGGACATTGCGCGGCGAGGTCCGACGGAAAAGGGGAAAGGATCAGGCTTGCTGGTCGCCGCTACGGGCGGCGCGGCGTTGCTGGGCGTTGGCTTCCACTTCGTCGGCGCGAACCTGGGCGGCGAGCTTGTCGAGCACGCCGTTGACGAACTTGTGCCCGTCGGTGCCGCCATAGCCCTTGGCCAGCTCGATCGCCTCGTTGATAATGACCCGGTACGGGGTCTCGGGGCGGTGCAGCAGTTCGAAGGTCGAGATCAGCAGGATGCCGCGTTCGATCGGCGACAGCTCGTTGAGCGGGCGGTCGATGTAGGGGGCGAAGGCGATGTGCAGGTCGCCGGCATTGCCGATGGTGCCGCGCAAGAGGCCCAGGAAGAGCTCCCGGTCACACTTGTCGAAACCGCCGACATCGCCGAGCTGGCTTTCGATGGTGGTCAGGGCGGCCTGGCTCAGCAGCCACTGGTAAACGCCCTGCAGGGCGAATTCGCGGGCGCGGCGGCGCGGTGACTTGATGGCGGCGCTCATGCCAGTGCCTTCAGCAGACGGGCCATTTCGACCGCAGCCTGGGCGCAGTCGGCGCCCTTCACCTGCATGCGGGCCAGGGCCTGATCGTCGTCCTCGGTGGTGAGGATGCCGTTGGCAATGGGCACGCCGGTGTCGAGGGTGACGCGGGTGAGGCCGGCGCCCTGCTCGTTGGAGACCAGCTCGAAGTGGTAGGTCTCGCCGCGGATCACGGCGCCAAGGGCGACCAGTGCATCGAAGCGGCCGCTCTTGGCCATGGTTTGCAGCGTGAGGGGGGCTTCGAGGGCGCCCGGCACGGTGGCGATGGTGATCGCGTCGGCGGCAACGCCAAGGCGCTGCAACTCGGCGGTGCACGACGACAGCAAGCCTTCGCACACGTCGAGGTTGAAGCGGCACATGACGACGCCGATCCGGAGGCCGCGGCCGTCCAGGTTCGGTTCGATTTCGGTGATGTTTTCGTAGCGGGGCATGGGGTTACCTGGAGAAGAGTGGGGGTCGGGCTCAGGCCTCGGCGGGCAGGTGGCCAACGACTTGCAGGCCGAAACCGGCCATGCTGGGAATCTTGCGGGGGCTGGCCATCAGCTTCATCTTGCCCACCTTGAGTTCGCGCAGAATCTGCGCGCCGATGCCGAACAGGCGCGGATCCCATTTCTGGGCCGGCAGGGCGGCAGCGGGTTCGCCTTCGAGCTGGGCGAGGAGATCCTGACCGCTTTGCGGACGGTAAAGCAGCACCACCACGCCGTTGCCGTGCTCGGCGACATGGCTGAGGGCGGTATCGACCGGGAAGCTGTGACGACCGCTGGCCGGGTCGAGAAAGTCGAGCACCGATACGGGTTCGTGCACCCGGACAAGGCTTTCCACGTCCGGATTGATGGTGCCGTACACCATGGCGAGGTGAACGTCGCCGGAGGTCTTGTCCTCGAAGGCGCACAGGCGGAAGGGGCCGTGGGCGGTATCGACGGTTTTCTCGCTGACCTTCTCGACCAGCTTTTCGGTGCGCGCGCGGTACTCGATCAGATCGCGGATGGCACCGATCTTGAGGCCGTGGGTCTTGGCGAACTCGGTCAGCTCGGGCATGCGCGACATGGTGCCGTCGTCGTTCATGATCTCGCAGATCACCGCGGCGGGCTCCAGCCCGGCAATGCCGGACAGATCGCAGCCGGCTTCGGTGTGGCCGGCGCGGATCAGCACGCCGCCCGGCTTGGCCATGATCGGGAAGATGTGGCCGGGCTGGACGATGTCGGTGGCCTTGGCGTGGCGGGCCACGGCGGCCTGCACGGTGCGGGCGCGGTCGGCGGCCGAGATGCCGGTGGTGACGCCTTCGGCGGCTTCGATCGACACCGTGAAGGCGGTGCTGAACTGGCTGCGGTTGTCGCGCGCCATCTGGTTGATGCCCAGCTGGCGGCAGCGCTCTTCGGTGAGGGTCAGGCAGATCAGGCCGCGGGCGTGCTTGGCCATGAAGTTGATGGCTTCCGGCGTGATGTGCTCGGCGGCGATGACAATGTCGCCTTCGTTTTCGCGGTCTTCTTCGTCGACCAGCACGACCATTTTGCCGGCCTTGATGTCGGCGATGATTTCCTGAATGGGGGCGAGTGCGCTCATGCGGGTGCTCCTTCGCCAGTGTCACGCCAGGCTTGCATGCGTTCCACGTAGCGGGCGATAAGGTCGATTTCCAGGTTCACGGTACTGCCGGCGGCGAGACGCTTGAGGGTGGTGACCTGGACGGTGTGGGGGATCAGGTTGATCGAAAACTCGCGGCCTTCGACGCGGTTCACGGTCAGGCTGACGCCGTCGATGGTGACCGAGCCTTTTTTGGCGATGTAGCCGGCGAGGGCCGCGGGCGCGCGGATGATCAGCTCGTGGCTTTCGCCGATCGGGGCGAACTTCACGACTTCACCGATACCGTCCACGTGGCCGGTGACCAGGTGGCCGCCCAGGCGGTCAGCCAGGCGCAGGGCCTTTTCGAGGTTCACCTCGGCCGGCGTGTCGAGGCCGACAGTGCAGTTGAGGGTTTCGCGGGACACGTCGAACTGGACAGTGTTGCCATCGAGGGCAACCACCGTGAGGCACACGCCGCTGTTGGCGATGCTGTCGCCGAGCTGGACGTCGTCCAGGTCGAGGGCTCCGACATCTACCGAGAGGCGCACGCCATCTTCGAGGGGCGACACGCTCAGGATGCGGCCGGTGGCGGCAACGATTCCGGAGAACATGGGATGGGGGCTTTTCGAGGGAAAACGCGATTTTAGGCGATTTCCGTCCGCGGCTGGCGGTTTGTGCGGCTCGCCCGCAAACAGGAAAGCCCCTCGCGGGGCTTTCCGTTACGACAGCCAGCGCAGGCTGGCGGATGCTTAGAGAATCTCGGCGATGTGGTCGCGTTCCTTGAGTTCCTTTTCGAACTGGCAGATTTCCAGGCCCAGGGCGTTGCGCGCCGAAACCATCCCGACCGGCTTGCCGTTCTCTACGACCGGCACGTGGCGGAAGCCGCCTTCGAACATCATGTGCAGGGCGTGGGCGAGGGGTTTGTCGGGCGTCGCGGTGAGCAGGTTCTCGGTCATCACCGCAGAGAGCGGGGTCTTGTCCGGATCGAGGCCCTTGGCGACAACCCGGTTGAGCACGTCACGCTCGGTAAACAGGCCGGTCAGCAGACCTTCATCGTCGACCACCAGAATGGCACCGACCTTCTTATTGGCCATCGCAACGGCGGCGGCGCGCACCGTGGTGTCGGCGAGGGCGGAAATGGGGGTCTGGCCGTCAACGACCTGACGCAGTGTTCTGTTGGGCATGTCTTGTCTCCAATTATGGTTGTAGAGGTGTTCTGATCAGGTGGCCATCTTGAGGGGTGTCGGCTTGCTCATGCCGGGCTCTGCGGTGTGGCTTCGATGCTTAATCATGGAAGGTCTGGCGCGGTTTCGCAAGGATGTCTTCATATCCGGGTGGGGGCCTTTCTGTCTGTGCGCGTGGAAAACCGGGCGGCTTCGGCTTACCATCTGACGACGACTCTTGGTGATCAGTAATCCGGTATGGCAATGACGGGCAACATGACCAGTACGACCCCCGGCTGCGCAGCCGGCAAGCAGCCCTGTCTTGTCGTGATCGGCGGGGGGGCTGGCGAGCCCGGGTCTGTTCTTGCCAGCCTTCTGCAGCGGCTCGAGCGTCGCGGCACGACGGCCTGCATCCTGGCTGTACCGCTTCCCGTCGAAGCCCTGGCCGGCGCGTGTGCGCTGACGATTGCCGCAGCCGCAGCCGGGAGCGTGCCCGAGCCGGATCACTTGTACACCTGCCTGCCCGAGCAGGCGCTCCGGATTGGTGCCGCCGGTTTCGAAGCCGCACCGGCGACACCTCTTTCCGGTGGGCGGACGCAGTTTGACGAGTTGCTGGAATCCCTCGCCGCCCGGGAGGGAGGGCGTGCCGTCTGTGTGCTGCTGCCCGGTGCGGCGCACTTAACGATGGCGGGCGCCCGGGCTGTCGCCGATGCGGGAGGGGTAGTCCTGACGCTTGACGACGCGCCGGAAACCGTCGCCGCCTGGCTCAACGACATCGATATGCACCTGGATGAGCGGCTGGCGGCCCGACAACTGCAGGACGAAGAATCCTTCCGGGCGCTGCTCGACCTGAGCTCCCGCGACAACGGCGTGAATCTCGACCAGTACAAGGAAAGCACCCTGCGTCGCCAGATGCTGCGGCGCAGCCAGGCCCTTGGCTTCTCCACGCTGGCGGCCTACCGGGAGCACGTCGGCGAGCATCCCGAGGAGCTCGCGCTGTTGCAGCACAGCTTCATGATCTCCGTCTCGGCTTTTTTCCGCGATGCCCCGGTGTTCGACGAACTGGGCCGCGCGCTGCGCGCGCTCGTTGCCGCCAAGCGGGCGACGGAATCGGTGCGGGTGTGGGTGCCCGCCTGTGCCACCGGCGAAGAGGTCTACTCCATCGCCATCCTGCTGGCCGAAACCCTTGGCGACGGCCTGGGCCAGCGCGAGGTGCGGGTGTTTGCCACCGATATCGACCATCAAGCCCTCGATTTCGCTCGCGCCGGCGTGTATTCGCCGGCCGATCTGGCGAGCCTTGGCAGCGAGCGCCTGAACAGCTGGTTCCACCCTGACGGGGACAAGTGGCGGGTCGGCAAAACGCTGCGCGAATTGTGCGTTTTCTCGGCCCACGACCTGACCAGCCACCCGCCCTTCATCCACATGGATCTGGTGAGCTGTCGCAACATCCTGATCTACTTCAAGACCGGCCAGCAGGCCGAGTTGATCCGCACCTTCCACTTTGCCCTCAATCCGGGCGGCCTGCTGCTGCTTGGCAAGTCCGAATCCGCCGGCGCCAATGGCGGGCTGTTCGAAGCCATCGATCCCGCCGGAAAACTCTACCGGCGACGGGCCTCCACCGGTGCCCGGCCGGTGCGCCTGACGCGCTTCGGCCTGCCCGATCGCCCACTTCCGCCTGTCACGGCCAACCCTGCTCCCATGCCCCAGCGCCACAGTCTTGTCGAACGTAGTCGGGAGGCCATGCTGGAAGCCTACGGCCCACCCGGTGTGCTGGTGGATGGCCGTTTCGAGCCCCTGCATTTCTTCGGTGCCTCGCGGCGCTATTTCTCGCTGCCCGTGGCGAATGCCGATTTTTCGGTGTTCGCCCTGTGCCTGCCCGAGTTGCGCAGCGAACTCAAGGCGCTGTGCTATCGCATGCGCCAGGATGCGGCTGAAGTCCTGCATGGCAGCGGCGGTGCTGTGGTGCGCATCGGCGACGAGACCTTGCGGGTGCGTCTGGCCCTGCGGCGCATCCGGGCCGGTGACGACGGGCCGGACGGGGCCGTGTTGATCAGCTTCGAAGAAACGCCGCTCCAGGCGTCGGCCCTGCCGGCCGTGGCGGATGGCCTGCTGCCGGCCGAGGCCGTCGACGAGATTGGTCGCCTGCGCGCCGAGCTGGTCGATAGCCGGGAACACCTGCAGGTGGTGATCGAGGAACTCGAGGTTT
The DNA here is from genome assembly GCA_030157785.1 of Zoogloea oleivorans. Taxonomy (GTDB): domain Bacteria; phylum Pseudomonadota; class Gammaproteobacteria; order Burkholderiales; family Rhodocyclaceae; genus Zoogloea; species Zoogloea oleivorans_A. The sequence continues at coordinate 302,627 of JAOAUC010000055.1, read as the reverse complement.
CCAACGAGGAGCTGCAGTCGCTCAACGAGGAAATCCAGTCGTCGAGCGAGGAATTGCAGTCGTCCAACGAAGAACTGCAGGCCTCCAACGAGGAGCTCACCACCCTCAACGACGAGCTGCGGGTCAAGTCCCTTGAATACGTCCAGCTCAACACCACCCTCGGCAACATCCAGAACTCGGTGCGGACCAGCCTGGTGGTGGTCGACCGCGACGGCCGGGTCACCCGCTTCAACACCCTGGCCGGGCGGATTTTCGGGCTCCTGGCCAACGACATCGGGCAGTTTCTGTACGGCGTGCCTTGCCACCTCGACCTGCCCCACCTGCGCGAATGGGTCGGCGGCGTGGTGAGCGGCAACGAATCCCGGGTGGAGCACGTGCATCAGCGGGGTTTCCACTATCTGATGCAGATCGACCCCTACCGCAACGAGCTGGGCGACAACGCCGGTGCGGTGCTCACCTTCACCGACATCTCCGACCTGCACAAGGCCGAGGAAGCCCAGGCGCACAGTGAAGGGCGCTTCCGCCAGATCTGGGAGTCGAGCGTGGAAGGGCTGCTGGTCGTCGATCCGGACGGCACGATGGTGCAGGTCAATCCGGCCCTCGAAGCCATGTTCGGCTATGCGCCGGGCGAACTGCTCAATGCCCCCGTGGACCAGCTGGTGCCGGGCGCCCAGCGCGCTGCCCACAAGGCCCAGCGCCAGCTCTACCGCGATGCCCCGGCCCAGGCCCAGGCCCTGATGTCCCGCCGCCATTTGCGCGGCTGTCGCAAGGACGGCGCCGAGCTGGCCATCGAAATCAGCCTCAGCAGCCTCAGTATGGACGGCGTGGAGCACGTGCTGGCCACCGTATCCGATGTCACCGAGCGCAGCCTGGCCGAGGAGCTTCTGCGGGCCAGCGAGCGGCGCCTGCGCATGGCCCTCGATGCGGCCCGTGCCGGGTCGTGGGAATGGTTCCTCGAGAGCAACAACAACTACTGGTCCGACGAACTGTGGGATTTGTACGGCATCCCGTCGCACTCCTGCACGCCGTCCTACGAGGCCTGGCGCAAGATCATCCACCCGGACGACCGGGAGCGCATCGAAGGTGTGATTGCCCAAGCCAGCGCAAAGGGCGAGCAGTTCGAAGCCGAGTGGCAGGTCAACCTGCCCCCCGATCAGCCGTCCCGCTGGCTGATGTGCCGGGGCCAGCCCATTCGCGACGCGGAAGGCAAGGTGGGCAGCTACATCGGTATCGTGCTCGACATCACCCCGCGCCGTCTGGCCGAGGAGCAGCGCCGCCAGGGCCAGGAGATGCTGGCTACCATTCTCGACAACGCTGGCGCCTACATCTACATCAAGGACCGCGACTACCGCTACACCTACGCCAACCGCGCCGTCTGCGAGCTGTTCGGCGTCGAGCGGGAGCAACTGGTCGGCCAGCCCGACGAAGTCTTTTTTGACGAGCAAACCGTTGCAATCCTGCGCGACAACGACCGCCGCATCATCGAGGACGGCGAGCGCATCGAGATCGAGGAAACCAACGTAGACCGCCTGTCCGGCGAGTCCCACAGCTACCTGTCGATCAAGCTGCCGCTGCGCCGCGACGACGGCAGCATCTACGCCCTGTGCGGCATCTCGACCGACATCACCGAGCGCAAGCGCGCCATGGACGAGCGCCTGGCTGCCGACGCCCGCTTCCGCAACCTGTTCGAGTCCATGCAGGAAGGCTTCTTCCTCGCCGAACTGGTCTACAACGAAGCCGGCACGCCGGTGGATTGGCGCTTCATGGATGTGAACCCGGCCTACTCGCGGATCATGGGCCTGTCGCGGGACGCCGTGGTGGGGCGCACCGTGCGCGAGCTCTTCCCCGGGCTCGAGGACTTCTGGTTCGATGCCCACGTGCGGGCCGCCCTGACTGGCGAGCACGCCAGCGTGGAAGGCTACGTGGCTGCCACCGGCCGCTACTACGAGAACCACTACTACTCGCCCCGCCAGGGCCAGTTTGCCTGCCTGTTCTCCGACATCACCGAGCGCAAGCTGGCCGAGCAACAATTGCGCATGCTGTCCACCGCGGTCGAGCAGAACCCCGGCAGCATCGTCCTCACCGACCTGGACGCCAACATCCTTTACGTCAATGCGGCTTTCGAGCGCATCTCCGGCTACACCTTCGACGAGGTGCGCGGCCAGAACCCGCGCCTGATGCAGTCCGGTGAAACGCAGCCCGAAGTCTTTGCGGCCATGTGGAGCACCCTTGCCCGCGGCGAAGCCTGGCAGGGCGAAATGATCAACCGGCGCAAGAACGGCGAGGCCTACGTGGAGCGCGCGGTGATCTCGCCGGTGCGCCGGGCCGACGGCAGCGTGTCCCACTACCTGGGCATCAAGCAGGACATCACCGAACAAAAGCGCACCGAGGAAGAACTCGCCCGCCACCGTCACCACCTCGAAAGCCTGGTGGACGCCCGCACCCGCGAACTGGCCCTGGCCAAGGACGCTGCCGAAAGCGCCAACCGGGCCAAGAGCGCCTTCCTGGCCAACATGAGCCACGAGATCCGCACGCCCCTCAATGCCGTGCTGGGCATGGCGCGCATCATGCAGCGGGACGGGGTCAGCACCACCCAGGCGGCGCAGCTGGGCAAGATCGACAACGCCGCCCGCCACCTGCTCAGCGTCATCAACGACATCCTCGACCTGTCAAAGATCGAAGCCGAAAAGTTTCTGCTGGAAGAGGGCGAGTTTGCACTGGAAGGCGTGGTCGCCAACGTCGCCTCGATGATTCACGACAGGGTCACCGCCAAGGGCTTGCTGTTGATGGTCGAGGCCGAGAGCCTGCCCTTCATGGTGCGCGGCGACGCCACCCGCTTCACCCAGGCCCTGCTCAACCTGGCCAGCAATGCGGTCAAGTTCACCGAAACCGGCTCTGTGGTGCTGGTGGTGCGTACCGAGGCGCCGCATGACGGGCGCCTGCTGGTGTGCGCCGAAGTGCGCGACAGCGGCATCGGCATCCCGCCGGAAACCCTGCCCAAGCTGTTCCGCCCCTTCGAGCAGGGTGACACCTCGACAACCCGCAAGTACGGCGGCACCGGGCTCGGGCTGGCCATTACCCGGCGCCTGGCCGAGCTGATGGGCGGCGAAGCCGGTGCCAGCAGCACGCCGGGGGTGGGCAGTGTGTTCTGGTTCTCGGCCTGGCTGGGGGTGGGCCGTCCGTTCCAGGCAGAAGCACCGGAAACCCCCGCCGAAGGTGCCGCCGAGGCCATCCTGAAACGCGACTTCGGGCATGCCCACATCCTGCTGGTGGAAGACGAGCCGGTGAATCAGGAAGTCGCCAAGCTCTTCCTGCACGACGTGGGGCTGGATGTGGCGGTGGCCGGCAACGGGGCGGTGGCGGTGGACATGGTTCGTCATTCCCACTTCGACCTGATCCTGATGGACATGCAGATGCCCGAGATGGACGGCCTCGAAGCCACCCGCCAGATTCGCCTGCTGCCGGGCCAGGCGGAAACGCCCATCGTGGCAATGACCGCCAACGCCTTCGCCGAAGACCGCGCCCTGTGCATGGAGGCCGGCATGAACGACTTCCTGTCCAAGCCCGTCGAACCCGACCGCCTGTTTTCAACCATCCTGCGCTGGCTGCGCAAACCGTGATTGCGTGGGGGTTCATGTAGGGGCGACTTCAGTCGCCCTCGAACTCCGGTCTACGGCATGCCTGTGATTGACGTGCGGATGGGCGACTAAAGTCGCCCCTACAAGTCGCCCATCACGTCGCCCCCGCTGATCATGTAGGGGCGACTTCAGTCGCCCTCCGCCCCGAAGCCTTCGAGCACAATCTTCCCCAGCGCCGTGCCACTCTCCGCCAGCGCGTGGGCTGCGCGCAAATTGGCGGCGTTGATCAAACCCAGATTCACCCGTGCCGTGCTGCGCACCGCACCCTGATCCACCATGTCGGCCAGCGCATTCAGCAAACGGTGTTGCGCCTCCATGTCGTCGGTGTGGAACAGCGAGCGCGTGAACATCAGCTCCCAGTGCAGGCTCAGGCTCTTGCGCTTGAGCAAGCGCACGTCGATCAGCTCCGGGTCGTCGATCAGCGCCAGCTTGCCCTGCGGGGCCAGCAAATCCACCAGTTGCACAAAGTGCTTGTCGGTATGGGTCAGGCTGATCACCTGGTCCACCGGCGGCAAGTTGAGCGTTGCCAGCTGCGGCGCAAAGGCTTCGCGGTGGTCGATGACGTGATGGGCACCCAGCTGCGTCACCCACGCGCGGGTTTCCGGGCGCGATGCCGTCGCCACCACCGTCAGGTCGGTGCGCTGGCGGGCCAGCTGGATCAGGATCGAGCCCACCCCGCCCGCCGCGCCGACAATCAGCAGCGTGCTCGGCCGTCCGCTGCCGGCCAGCGGCACCTGCAGGCGGTCGAACAACAGTTCCCACGCGGTGATGCCGGTCAGCGGCAGGGCCGCGGCGTCGGCTGCCGACAAGGTCGTCGGCTTGCGACCGACGAGGCGTTCATCCACCAATTGGAACTCGGCATTGCTGCCCGAGCGGTCAATGGCGCCGGCGTACCACACCGCGTCGCCGGGGCGAAACAGGCTCACGTCCGGCCCCACTTCGCGCACCACGCCCACCGCATCAAAACCCAGCACCTTGTATTCACCCTCGGCCGGGGCGGCGCTGCGGCGCACCTTGGTATCCACCGGGTTCACCGACACCGCCTGCACCTCCACCAGCAGGTCGCGGCCGCCGGGCACGGGGCGGGGCAGTTCAATGTCGATCAGGGCGTCGTCCCGGTCGATGGAACCGGGCTGCTTGTAGCCAATCGCTTTCATGCCGGGCACGCCTCGCTGTTGGCCGCATGGGCCGGGTAAGTGATGTAGCCCTCGGCCGCACCGCCAAAAAAGGTGCTCGCGTCCGGCGTGTTGAGCGGCCAGCCGTGCTGCAGGCGGGCCGGCAGATCGGGGTTGGCGATGAAGGGGCGGCCAAAGGCCACCAGATCGGCCTGACCCTTGCCGATGACTTCCTCGGCCCGCGCCTTGGTGTAGGCGCCGGCGACGATCATCGGGCCGGGGAAGGCCGCGCGCAGCGCAATGCGGCAGGCCTCGGCGGCTTCGGACGGCGGGTTTTCTTCCGGCTCGTTGGTGTGCAGGTAAGCCACGCCGCGTTCGCTCAACAGCGCTGCGGCGGCCACCGCGGTGGGGATGCTGTCCGGGCAATCCATGCCGCGGCTGGTGTTGCGCGGCGACAGGCGCACGCCGGTGCGCTCGGCGCCAATCGCGCCAATCACCGCATCCACCACCTCGCGCAAAAAGCGCAGGCGGTTTTCGCGGCTGCCGCCGTAGGCGTCATTGCGCTGGTTAGACGTGCTGCGCAGGAACTGGTCGATCAAATAACTGTTGGCGGCGTGGATCTCCACCCCGTCAAAGCCCGCCGCGATGGCGTTGAGCGCCGCCTGGCGAAAATCCGCCACGATGGCCGGAATCTCGTCGATGGCGAGGGCGCGGGGCGTCGGGCAATCCACCATGCCGCCCTTGCCGTCCGGCCCGGCGAGCCAGATCTGGCCCGCAAAGGGCACCGCCGACGGCGCCACCGGCAGCGCGCCGCCGTGAAAGTGCGCGTGGGACGTGCGGCCGCAATGCCAGATCTGCAAAAAGATGCGCCCGCCTGCTGCATGCACCGCGTCGGTTACCCCGCGCCAGCCGGCAATCTGCGCCGCGCTGTAAATGCCCGGCGTCAGCGAATAGCCCTTGGCATCCGGCGAAATGTCGGTGGCCTCGGCAATGATCAGGCCGGCGCTGGCGCGCTGGGCGTAATACGCGGCATTCATGGCGTTGGGCACATCGCCCGGCTGGCTGGCGCGGGCGCGGGTCAGCGGCGGCATCACGATGCGGTTGGCCAGCGTGAGGGCGCCGAGGGCAAAGGGCTGGAAGAGCGGGGTGGTCATGGCAGGGCTCGCAAAGTGGAGGGAATGGCGCCGAGTCTAGAGCCGGGCGGCCCGTTTGATAATTGGGCTAGACTTTGATGAACTATCAAATGAGGTTTGATAATGATTCATCTCGCCGACGTCCAGCTCTTCATCCGGGTGAGCGAGCTCACCAACATCAGCGCCGCCGGGCGGGCCCTGGGCATGACGGCAGCCGCCGCCAGCGCCGCCCTCAAACGCCTCGAACAGCGCGTGGACAGCCAGCTCTTCGAGCGCTCCACGCGCTCCCTGCGCCTCACCCAGGCCGGCGAAGATTTTCTCGTCTATTGCATCCAGTCCCAGCAGGCCCTCGAAGAAGGCCTCGCGGTGCTCAAGCAAGGGCGCGAACAACTCTCCGGCGAGATCCACATCGGCGTGCCCTCCGACCTCGGCCGCGACCGCCTCGACACCCTGCTCGAACACTTCCGCCAGCGCCACCCGCAACTGCGCCTCGTCATGCACCTGTCGGACGGCCTCATCGACCTCTACCGCAACCCCATCGACCTCGTCCTGCGCTACGGCCTCTCGCAGGATTCCAACCTCATCGGCCGCAAGCTGTGCGACAACACCCGCGTGCTCGTCGCCTCGCCCGACTACCTCGCCCGCCACGGCCAGCCCGACAGCGTCGAAGAACTGGCCCGCCGCAACTGTATCTGCTTCTATCGCAACGGCGAACTGTTCAACCGCTGGCGCCTCTTCCACCAGGGCCAGCAACGCGACGTCACCGTCAGCGGCGACCGCGCCGCCGACGACGGCGCCCTGGTGCGCCACTGGGCCGTGCAAGGCCACGGCATCGCCTACAAATCACGGCTCGATGTGGAGGGCGATCTGGAAGCCGGGCGGCTGGTGGATCTGTTCCCGGACGCACGGGGCGAGCCGTCGCCGCTGTATGTGGCGTATCCGAGCCGGCGGTATCAGCCGGCGAGGATCAAGGTGTTGTTGGGGTATTTGGAGGGGGTGTTTGGGTGATGGGGGGGTGTCAGCCAAAGCGGTCACCCAGTTCTTTCCGCTTGAGCGGTTGCAACGTGGTGCATTGCAGCCATTTTTAGTTGAAAAATCGGTATCGGGGCAATCGACTGACGTAGATGTCTCAAAAACGCCGAGCATTCCAAATCTGTTAAGTGGGCTCAATGTCTGCTCTATCCTGTTAAGGACGGGTTCGTCAGAAGCTGCTCGCCCCCCCTCTCAACAGCTGTTGCTTCGTCAGACAATTCATCAAGCACGGTGAAAACTCCATCCAGGTCTTTGCTATATGAAGCTGTGTAGTTGGATGTGACTACATATCGCTCTTCGATACTCTGAATTCGCTGGCGAATGAGTTGCCCGTACTGACTCCAGTACAGTCCCATCTCTTTCGGATCAAGACCTCCGGGAAGTTCAGCCTTCAACGCAAAATAGCCTTCTTCATTATCGTCCGAGAAGAAAGAGTTTCTCAAATGTGACAGACAGTGGTTGAGGAAATGAAAGACGTTATCTTCATGGGTGTCGGGATTGAAGCAAACGCCAAATACATACTCATTCATTAACTTGGCAATACCACCACCATCGCCCCCCCCGCACTCGTCGTAATAACCGCAGCCCACACCTGACCCATTTGGGGGCAGCCGATTGCTCAACTGGTAGATCACGAATACTTTGACGACCGAGCGCGCCGAAGAAACAAGCCGATCAAGTGAAGCAGCACCTTGCTCAGATTGATCTCCGATTGATGCCTGCAGGACAAGTTGCAATTTAGCTTCGCCAAGAAATGCTTCAGCTGGGGCATCGCTGACTTCTGAAAGAAAGTTCCGCTGCGGTTCAATGTAGGTTTTTTTAAATAGTGCAAAAACCTCCTGAGACAATCTTCTCATCCCCGCAATTGCGAGTTTGCTGACCAAACCGGTTGTCTCAGCATTCATATCACCATGAGCAATGAGGGCTGAATGCAGGTTGTACACTTGTCCTTGGCGATCTGCTGAACATTGAAGCCTAAATATCATGAGGTCGTTCCAGCCGAGTACGCCACGATCGCTTCGGACAAGGCGGTGAAGGAGGCCTCTACCCTTATAGGAGTGTTCTCCGAAGATCCGCCATGAAATCTCTATGATATTTTCTTTGATGTTCGGGAGACGCCGACCCGATGTCCTTCCCCAGCCAGCACGATCTAAGAGCCGTATCAGAGAGTAGATCGACCTCGGTCGCAATCCGCGATCATCATCCTCGATTGTCGAGTAGCGCGGCAAATAGTCGATGAGCGTGTCGATCGCATCTTCGGCGACAGCACTATTCAAGTCATAAGACTGATTGACGAGTACCCGCCAGAATTGGTCATGCGCGGATTCCAATTGAAAATAAGGTGACGTTAGAATTGAAGCAATAGATGCCCCATTTCGAACTCGTTCTACGGCATCTTGATACAGTACAAATGTCTCCTGCGGCTCCGGTGTAACAAATCGCACAATGAGTTTGAGGTACTTCTCCAGATTCCTGAAGGAGCCGTGATTAAAGCAAGCACGTGATGCCAGAATGACCTCATTTACCTCACTTTGATCATTGAGGCCCAATGTCGTTACATCGAATAGTTGATCTAAAAGAAAACCTGCAGCTCCTTGATGCTCTGCAACTAACGTTAAGAACCCAGTTGAGTTCTTGAATACAGATTTGCTGTCTTCGTATTCGCGACACACCGAGAAGGCCCCGCAACGCCTCTCTGTCTCTTCGGCGTAAATACTTCTGAACAATCCTGGGTAGTTCAAATGCAGAAGCATGAGGTTAATAAGGTCACGCATATTGAAGTCAGTTCGACCCAAGTCGCTCTTCTCGATTTGCATGAGCAGCATGGCATTCACGAAGCGCTTGACCTTGCGTAAGTCCCCCACAAGGGGCAAATACTTCGCCGCCAATTTTCCGTCGAGAATGTTTGCCAATTCGTTAAGTACAGCTCCAAGCTTTAGCATCGTGTCTGAAGGAATTGAGCCCAGCTGATTTTCTGAGCGCTGCCAGTCCCTTCGCAAGAAGTCCCGAATGCTGGAGCTGTCGACAAACAAGCTCAGCTTGACCGTCACAAACTTTTCAAGAAACTCCCGCGCCCTCGAATCTTCTTCCTTATTTCGCGCAAGTATCTCGGTGTCGTAGCAGAGAACATAGGTGGCCTGAGAAAGCTTGAACGTCCTTCGCGTTGCAAACAAAACGTTGTTGGTAGTCTTCGCATCCAATCGGTCCAGATCGTCGATGACAATAATTACACGGCGGCCGATCCGCCGAAGCACCTCATCGATATCGTCAAGCAATTCGTCAACAGTCTCCTGTGACGGCTCTAAAGAAAGTTTGAACCCGAGGAACGACACATCTGCCTTACCCTTTATCAGTCTGGAGTAGCGAGATGCCGCTGGCCGAAACTCTGGGGCGAAGGCTTTTCGTTGGATTGCGGCAGTCAAATCGCGAATCAGGCGTTCCGCAAGGTCGGGCTCCGATGCATACCGAAGAGGTTCAAATCGACAAACAATGATGCTGTCTTCCGCATTTGCCCAGTAGCGCTCAGCGAGATTGATAAAGCTTGTCTTACCAACCCCCCACGGCCCTTCAACCCCAAATACAACTCCCGACTGGGCTCCACTGGCGAGAACAGTCTCGGCGAACGACTTAGCTTGAGCCTTGTTCGCAAGCAAATCGTCATTCTCATCGCTGATTTCCTCATCAGCGATGAAGTACATTTGAGGAAGCGATCTTTGGCGCCTCGGCCAGTACTGCTGTAATAGTGGCGAAAACAGCACGGCGCAAAGCAAGAGAAGGAGTGCGGGCGCCCACTGGGGATTAGCATTTTTGAGTGAGGAGTGGGCCTTGTCTAACCAGGGTAAGGCTAATTCGTTTAACCATATGCCGACAACGCTGGTCGCCAGCAGATCAAGTCGAAGACTGCGGCACATACGTGCAGCAATTAGATGCACACCCCGTTTGAACGAGTAGATCAGGCATAACAAAGTTACGACCAGAATTCCGCTTATTTTCACCAAGAGGCCGAGGTTGGATAATGCCGTAGCGAAGTTTGTACCGAGGTAGAAGGCCACCCGAAACACCTCCGTTCCGACGAAGCCAATAGCCAGATATCTGGCGAAGATCAGCAACTCGGGCATCTTCATCTCTGGCTTGGTAGCCGTCATCTATTTTTCCTCTGTGATGTATCGCGATCTCCTCGCTAACCCGCCGCAACCGACTTTAACACTCTATACGAGTGCAAATGGCATACGTCCTCATGGTCGGAAATCTAATCAACATCGGCCACTCCGCAAAGTCAACACCAAAGTCTGCTTTGGCCGAGGAAGAGCCGTTGATCCGACGGGCTCTTCCTCGGCCATTGCTGCCGTTGGGCTGTTGCGCAGTCGGGCCGCAATACGCCGGTAATCTGTCGTACAACTGCTGACGGTGGCTAATGGCAGCTATCATCTGCAGCGAAGGACGGCACCAATCCGTTACCGTGGTCGTGTTCTTCATGACAGGATACGATACCTCGAACTCAGCTATGTTTCGTTCTTCGAGGTCTAACTCCACTCTTGATAAAGCTCTCCACACTATCGAAAGTAGATTGAGATTGATCGCGTACAGTATTCCAATTGAAGTATGGGACACTGACTCCTGCTAAACCCCATGTCTCGTTCAAGTAGTGCTTGAAGTTGATGGAGCGTTGATAGCGATGGGCGATGTCAAATGACTCATATTCAAAACTGCACAATTTCCTTAATTCACTATCAAAAATCGGGGTGTCGAAAGCCATCGCGTCAATGTACGCAAATGTTCCACACCATCTAGTTAGATGGTACGCACCGACGGTCGTTATTCGGAATGACTCAGGAAGGTCACCGAGAAGCTCGACTCCAGTAGTTTCCTCAAAAGTTACACGCTGGCTGGTTTCAATTAGTTTCTTATTCGTAAGTCGGCGCAGTGCACTTCCAACCTGTTCTTTAGAGAAACCTTGTGATTGAAGCTCAGAAAGCAAATCCAGAATTCCTACGAAGCCGTCAGATCGTCCGTGGGAGGGGTCGTAATTTAAATAACCAAGTATTAGCGCGGACAAAAAATGCTCTCGACGATCAGGGTACCTCACGTCAAATAAGTTCATGGCTAATGAAGAACCTGGGTCATAGTGAGCATAATCACCCAGTAATGCTGCTTTCGAAAACTCATGAACAGGTATGATGTATCCGTCGCCATCTTTCATGTGGCCTACAATTTTGTCAGCGTCAACATTTGGGCTCCCGATAAATTTCGTTACGAAATCGATCATTGAGCGAACATTGCCACCGGTTATGTTTGATAAAAACTCAGAGACTTGGGGGTTTTTTCTTAGTGCCAATAAAAGAGCTTTAAAGAACAAAGCGATTTCAGTCAGATTCAGACTGACGCTGGAGAGAGACTCTATAGGCATCCGCCCCTCTGCCATATTCAGTGCAAACACCAGTCTCCGTTCTAACACCTGCTCAGGTCGAGGTGGCATGATATAAAAAATCTTATTGGGATATGCAGAAAGTGACCCTGATCGTTTCGACTCATGGAAGGTATTTGGGCGAACAGCAAGAAAGACAATCGCGCCCCAGTGCTGAGCAATGCTCTGAGAAATAATAAAGGCTTTCTGTTGCAGTTCGAGATCTCGTTGGTCAATGTTGTCGATGATTACAACAACTTGCTTGCGGTTTTCTTTGCTGATTTTTTGAAAAGCGTAACGCAAATGTTGTTCGACGGATTTGACTTTGCTTTCCAGCATTTCACATAACTTAAGTTGGTACAGTGAATTGTCTGCTGCCTTAAGAGGTCCGAAAATTCCTCGCTCAAATTTGGCGATTTCCTCCTTGTATACATTGGATATAAATGTGAGAGAGGAGATATCTATATCGTACTTCTGTTCTAATTGTTTTTGTATTTCTCGATGAACATAGTCTTCTACTCCATTTTCAAGAACAACGTTCACGCCAAGATCCAAATATAAATAAATGGATTCCTTAAACTCCTTCTCAGCAAGGACCAAGATCAGGTTCTTAATAAAAGATGTTTTCCCTACGCCGACATCTCCAATTAGAATAATTGGCCGCCGTGAAAGCCCCTCAGCCAAAATTTCAGCCGAGATTGATGCCCCTCCTTTGGGCTTTGCAGGTGAAAGTACAGGAGACGCCTCCGATGGATCGAAAAGTGCTGCATAACGAGTACGAAGCAGATTTTTACTAACTAATGCATCTTGGGCCAGTGCTCCACTTTCGCAATAGCATTCCTTATAGAACTGCTTCTCAACCTCTTCCGTTCTGATTACATCCTCCAGTAGGAGTTCAGCGATGAGACGCAGTTGGCTCGCAGAGTTTGTCTGATATCGGAAGGATGGATAGTTGCGAATAAATGTGGAAATTTTTTCTGGGATACCTGCAACGCTATTTTCTTCTAAGAAAGAAGCTAGTTTGTTGGCGGAAACGCCTGAAGGGGATAAGCATTCATAAACTCTTCCGAAATTCTCGAGCAGCTCATCGAAGCCATCGAGGATGAGTGCTGTGCCATCTAGTGGCGATTTTCCATCATAACGACTGCCAATGAATGCGATTAGCTGAGATCCATTGGATACCGCAGCAAGTCGGACTCCGCGAGATGCGCAATAGCGCTGAACCTGCTCAATTGCGTCTTTAGCGCTTGGGCTTAAGTCACATATCGAGCGTATAGAGGTGACTAGTTTCGCTTTATTTCGGACAGGTATTTCGAAGTATCGATTATCGCGTTTTGCCTCAAGTATTAGGCCGCGTGGATCACCCAACTCATAATCAGTAAAATCACCATTTTCATACCGTTCCACCCTAACAAGATTTCGGTCCCAGCCAAGGCAATCGACCAAGAATTGATCAATAAATTGGAACCGAGTCTCTGCCTCATTTAGGCAATCTAATGCCCGAAAATTATTTACCAGAGCTTGTAGCTTATCTTTTGCTGCGTCGTATCTGAACGGCATCATCTCTCCATGTTGATACGGTTGCCGGCCAACACAAAATTGTTAGCAATAGAGTTTGGCCTGTAACGCGGTGAACTGCTTGTATTCTAGCTTTTTAATGATGCCAAAATTGTAGATCGTGGGACCCAAAGCAGAAGCTACACGCACCTCCATCAGCGGTTGAACGACAGGTAACCGGCGTATTGCGGCCCAAATCTGTCCAACAGCCCAACGGCAGCAAAGGCCGAATAGTCAACCCTCCGAACTCCACACGCTCACACCCCCAACCCTTCCGGCCACAAAAAATAAGGCCCAAACTTCGGACTCACCCGAAACTCCCCTCCCGCCTCTTTGCCCTTCGCCGTAATGAAGGTTTTCCCCTCCCGCAACTCCAGCAATCCAAGCGCAACCAACCGTTCAATCAATTCCGACGTCTTTATCCCCAACTTCTGGGCCAGTTTCGATGAGGTCAGTTTGGCTTGTGCCGCTTCGACGGCCGGTGCAATCGCGGCTTCTTCGGAAATCTCAAAGGCAGGCGCGGGAGCCGGGACCACGACCGGCGGCGGCGCTACCGGCCGCAGCATCTCCTCCGTAATACCGAACTTCGCCTTGTAGTCCGGCACCAGCGGTTTGTGCAGGGCAAGGAGTTGCCGGCCGATTTCGGCAAGGGTTTCGAGGCTGACGATCTTGGCGATGATCAGCGGCGAGCCGGTTTCGACGCTCTTCTCGATCCACGTTTCGAGTTGATCCGACTTCAGCACGCGATCCGTCTTGAAGGTCTTCGGGCGGCCGATGCGGGCGTTCTTGGAAACCAGTACCAGCGATTCGAAACTGGGTTGCAGCCGGAAGCCTATGCGGGTGGGCATCTGGATTGTCTTGAAAACGTCCTTGAGCACTTCGATGTGGCGGTCATTCTGTTCAAGGGGGGAGGGGATGCCGCGGGGTTTGCCGCCGAACCAGATGGAGAACTCGCCCTGCTCGTTAATCGAAACGCCTTCGCTGAAGTGCTTGGTTTCGAGGACATACACTTCGAGCAGGCGGTTCAGGATCAGGTGATCGATCTGGGCGACCCGACCTTTGTGTTCCAGGCGCAGGTCGTGGATCACGATGCGGTTTTTGTGCGGCCCGCTATAGAAGTCGATGTCGTAGGCGGATTCGCTTTCGCCCTTCATCCCCGCCCGCATGAACTTCAATTCCCGTTCGATGAGCGCTTGCTTGTCTGCAGGCACGCCGGGATTGGACAGCAGGGAGGCGAGTTCTATGAGGTGGACGCTCTTGGCGTCGGTGTCTTTCAGGATCATGGATCGAGGTGATTCTGTTTAACTAATTAGCAGGCACCAATCGTACGCCTCGTGTTGCATGCCTTGCGGGTGGAGGTTTGGTAATAGTTCACTTTTCAAACTCAGGTCAGTGGGGTAAATAAGCGACCGTTTTTTGCCTCGTCGGCATAAGTATTCCTCTCGGACGACGAAATCCGTGGGGATGGCAGGCGCTGGACAAAGTTGCTGATGGCCTGGCCTTCGCGCTCCAGCAGGCGGCGCTCGATGTGGATGTTGAGCACATGGTGCGACCAGCCGTGTTCAATGGCGCGTCGGGCATGGGCTTGGTGAGGAGCGCCAGGTTGTGCCCCCACGGGAGTTGTCCAACAGCCTGTTGGACAATTACGGCGTCTGGCCAAGCCTCCCGCCCTTGCCGGACCAGAATGTCCTGAACGATGAAGTAATCGGCGTAGCGGCTGCGCATGAAGTCTTAAATCGTTTGTTTGGCGCTACTGCCAAGTTTGATCATTTTCGTGACGCCACGAAAATGATCCTCCGCCAAACAACCAACCGCTGGCGCCTCTTCCACCACGGCCAGCAACACGAAGTCACCGTCAGCGGCGACCGCGCCCTAGTGCGCCACTGGGCCGTGCAAGGCCACGGCATCGCCTACAAATCACGGCTCGATGTGGCGGGCGATCTGGAAGCCGGGCGGCTGGTGGATCTGTTCCCGGATGCGCGGGGCGAGCCGTCGCCGCTGTATGTGGCGTATCCGAGCCGGCGGTATCAGCCCGCAAGGATCAAGGTGTTGTTGGGGTATTTGGAGGGGGTGTTTGGGTGAGGGGGAAGCAATTTTTCGGAATATTTTCGATGCTCTTTTGGGGTTTTGATGCAAAAACCACATAATGGCTAGTCGATGTGAATTTTCATATTGTTACTTTCTAGTAAGGAGACTCCTAGATGGCGAATCCACGATCCCTTGATGAAATAGAAGAAGATATTTCATCAATTAAAGATGATTTGAATGGTGGCTGTTTTGAGTATCTACCAATAAGTGAAGTTGATAGGTCTCAAATTATGTTGGAGTCGGCGTTGGCGCAATGGGTCTTGACAAAGCTAACGTTGACGAAAAAAAGCATGCCGGGAGGTGAATTGTTAATCAACGATTTCCCAACATTTTCGCATGCTTCAAGCGGATTTTTGGGGGCTGTCGCCGCGCTGCAGTCTTCTGATTCCGGTTTGTTTTCCAATAGGCGCTTAGCAGCTCTGTTTAAAGAGAGTTTCTTCAAGAAGCAGAGTGAGTGGCCTGACCTAGTTGTCTCGGATTCTGCATTCTTAATGTGCGTTGATACGTATTCGAAAGGTCTTCCTCCTCAGCTCTATAGAGACTCCAGTCCTGAGCTTTTGACAGACTGGGACGGGTTTCGCTATGTAATTGGGCAGCTCTTGGGCTCCATAGTCAGTGATGTTAGTCCAAATAAAAATATCACGTTAAGGCTTGATGCAATATCTTCCATATTCTACGAGTTGTTTAAGAATACGCACGATCATGCAAGAACAGGGATAAATGGAGAGACCATAAAGGATTCGAGGCGGGCGCTGTTCTCACGGTATTATTCTAAGACCCAGCTGGTTGAGCTATTGAGAAATAAGGATAAAGGAAGGTTTAATCAAGCAGAGAGTCATGTCGCCTCTTTGCTTGGAATTTATTCAGAGTCGCGGATTCCGCCCTTGTCGCCGCGCTCAGTTGTAGGGATTGTTGAACTATCCGTTATGGACTCTGGCCCTGGAATGGCAGCTAAATGGCTTGGCAGGAATACGGAGGACGGTAATGTCCAGGATGAGTTTTCTGCAGTTATGGAGTGCTTCGGGAAAGGGCAGAGTACGGTCGCGGGAGGTGGTCGTGGCTTTGGCCTTTGGAAAGTTCTGCAGCATCTCAAATCCATGGATGGACTGATCCGCGTTAGAACTAATCGAGTGCATGCAGTGAGGCAGTTTTCAAGCTTAAGACACGTTGGGAGTGATATTCAGCCCGAAATGATAGAGAGGCCAAAAGAGGCTCTTTATGACTGGAGGCGAGGTTTTGGTCAAACGCAGAGTGAGTATCCTTTGATGAGAGGGACTCTGGTTTCTATTCTCGTGCCTGTGGAGGATGTATGAGATCCACGACCATCGCTATCTATGAAATCCTAATTCCTAGCCAAAGCGCCGCTCTAAAGGTGATTTCGATATTTATTCATCAGGCAGATGTTGGAGAGGATCGGTTTGATAGTGAAATTGCCCCAGTGTTATCTGAGGCTGTAGTAGTTGATCGCATCCACTTTATTGGATATGACGATAGTTTGGTGCAAGTTCGTGATTGGTTTCAATCAGGCTCTGTGATATTTGAGCGGTTGAATTCGGTTGTTGGCGACGTGTTAAAAAATACAAAGTTGATCACCTTTGATAGGTTGTCCGGTCGCCATACTTCCTCTGGTTTGGATAATGCCGCTGACGCAGAGATGGACGCTGTTCTGCTAATGGAACGGAGGGCCGGCCTGAAGCACATGTTTATCAAAAATGGTGGGCAGATGGAGGCGCCGGAAGGGTTTCATTATGAAAGTCCGTCAGGCAGGCATGTCAATAAGTTTATTAGGGTTGCAAATACAATAGAATGCGGGCGACACGTGAGTGTTTTCGCGTTCTGGCTCTTGCCGAGCGTTTGGAAAAAGGGGATTAAAAATATTTTTGTCGATACGTCAAGTATATCTGCGGTTGCAATAGCTTTGGCGTATGAGTTAAAGAATAAGAGCGGGGAAGGGGGGCTCCCCATCGTGACTTCCTATCAGTCTTACGGAGGGCTTTCTAAGCTACATGTATCAAATTTAGACGCAGGGTTTTTTCTTATTTCTGTATCGACGTCTGGTGGTTTGCGTGATCGGATAATTTCTGCTGGAGTGAAAAGCGATAGGATTGTCTCTATTTACTCTCTGGTTGAAGATGGGACATTGGCTGGCGAGGTTCTTTGTGACTTGGTCGCTAAAGAATATTCGGTCGTTGACGATTTTAAGCCGCTAAGAAGTTTTGATGAAATTAGTTGTCCTTATTGCAAATCAAAATCGTATCCGATAAAAATATTAGGGGATCAGTTCTCTGTGGCGCCGCCGTTGATGAAAGAAGTTCACATTAAGAAGGAGGATATCCCGGGTGATCAGCTTCGAGTTCTAGATGAGCTAGTTGGAATGGGTCTCTTTAGGGTTTCTAGAAGTTTGGAAAATCGTGAGAAAGAAATTTCATTCGATGTTTCGACGCTGTTTTATTCGGCGGATAACCTTCATGATAAAACAGCTAAGGTGATTGAGAAGGTCGCGAAAAAGTGGAAAGGGTTTGTTAAGCGAGGCATGCCTATTCATCTTGGACGCATAATTTTCGCAGCCTATCCATTCTCAAAGGAGCTTGCGGAGAGTGCTAAGGATCTTCTTTCCGCCCACGGAGTAATTAGTGTTGGAAATGTCATGGAATCCAGGGCCGTTAGGAACTGTCTGCGGGACCCTGAGACGGCATCACTGGTTGTGGCGTCTTGCATTGACGATGCTCATGAGTTTATGGGTATTAATAGAGATTTGAGGGCCGTGCAGCCTCACGGAAATACCACTTACGTTTCGCCGATATTCCGGAGTTCAAGCAAGAGTGAATTTAATAGAATTAAATCTAATCTCACCTACGGAGAGCAGGGTCCGAATACATTTTCTTTGCATTCAATTTATAATATCCTCTTGCCGGAGTGTAATAAGAAGCATAGTTGGGTGAAAGAGTTGGATGGGCTTCGGGGCGCGGTTCAATGGGCGGATGTTGAAGGTCTTGATGTGCCGTCCACAATTGACGAGCGTATCGGTTTTTTGGAAGGTGTGTCGCAAAGTGGTATGTCTGAAGGGCTCTACTGGGTTTCGCCTGGTGGTGAGGCTTTGAGTTTGAATCCGGACTTTGCCTTTATTGATACAGAGGGCGGTTTTAGAAGACTATCTCAAGCAGATGTCTTTGTTGTTGTTTCAGTGCTATTGCATAATTTACGGAGCGGTATGCAAGAAGGGCGACTCAGCTACTCCTTGTATGAGCGCTCGATGCTGTCTCCTGATAATTTTAGTCGCTTTAATGATGGAGTGCTGCAGGCGTCTATTCTTCGCGCCGCTCGAGATAGAGAACTCTCGTTCTCTAATAGTAGTGAGTTGTTGAGTATGCGAATGACGGATTTTTTGCTTTCTGAAATAGATAAATCTAATGCAGGAGGTGGCGGTGCATTAATGGAATTTTTAATTGCATTGTTGGTTGGAACGCTGACTCTTCACTCTCAGCACGTCTTGAGTGTGGTTGACGCTGTCCTGAAAAAGGGAAGTGAGCTTCCTGAGTGCTTTTGTTTTCTTGCGAGCTACTTGAAATTTTTATTTGAAAAAGGGGAGGTGGACAGATGAAGAGGCGGATTCGTTTTTGCTCTTCATGTCCGCCCGGATGAACTTCAATTTTCGTTGAATTAGGACCTGCTTGTGGCACTCGCTCCGCTGCGAGCTCGGTGTTCCGCGGTAAGGGCCGAAGCCAACTTCCGGAAGCGGGCCGACTTGGTTCGTCCCATCAAACCGGCACGGGAAATCTCGCGCTCCGAATCGCCCCGATGCAAGCGCATCAGGAACTAGCGGTACTTGTGCATCTCGGGTTCTCTTGAGGGACACCGGTTTCCTACTGCCAAACCCGGCAGGGTAGTGATGGACAGTGAAAGGTCGAGATGTCCGTCAGAGTGAAACTGGCTCGATTATCCCGACCCATGGGTGGTTCCTATGTACCGGTCGGTGACACCAAATCGGTCAGCTGCGCTCGGAACGGGCATTCTGGGCCGAAAGGGCCTCGGAGTTCAGGGATGCCCGGAGGGCTGCTTTTGGTTGATCCTCGCTCACAATATGACCGATTATAGGCCTCAATACTGTCTGAGTATTGAGTGGCTATTTTGATAGCAATGCCCAAGTTGCCAATGCGGCTAGTAAAGCGCCGCCCGCTTGATTCGCTTCCTGCTGACTCTTGGCTTTAAGCTGACTGGGAACAACGGAGGAGGCCACTTGCGAGCTCTTCTTGATCCCATCAATTTCAGACTTGAGTTGTGTTATTAGACCAAGGTATTGCTCGCCTTTGTTCTTGTGGCTGTCCAAATCCTTTAGGATTGTATCCATTCTGGCGAACGATCCGTCTCGTTCATTTTTTGCCTGTTCGGCTTCGGTCTTTAGCTCACTGAGTCGAGAGTTGGTGCGCTCTATTGAATCCTTGAGGCGCAACGTGAAACTTGCTATTTCATCTGCGCTGCCTGCAACCCTATTAAAAATGGTCAAAACAGACTTTAGATCTGGGTTGTCGGAGTGGTCCGGGTATCGGAGTTTATGGTCAATTTCGCTCCACCCCTCTTCAAATATTGTACGAACCTGAAGTTCTGCAACAACCTTTCGTCTTGAAGGTTTGCTTTCAATCAAGTAATGGGCCGAGCGATACCCGAATTCATGAATTTTTATTTCGTGGGGTGCGTCGATCTGAGCGCTCTTGTCGTCCCCTTCTCTAATGTAAATAATGGGGTTCTCGCACGTATCCCATCTGGCTCGAATTTCAGTATCGATTGGTACAAGATCGTCCTTAAATAGGTGGATGGCTCTTATTCCGATTAGGTCGGTGACAACCTCTTGGTAGTTTCTTACGGAAATGTCTGCGTACTTGGCGTTGCCTTGGGCGCATTTTCTAACTATCTTGCGAATCAATCCTTTTGGATCCTTTATTCGCCATCTTACGGAGTGAACGCCTGGTATAGCCTGAAGCACATTTGAAAAGTAAGCTGCGGAGTTTCGAAAGTCGGCTTGGTTGTTGTTGAAATCGCGCTTAATTTCAAGTAGAGCTTCTCTATCTATTTTTGCGGCTGCCCATGTGTCTAAGTCAATATTGTGCTCTGAAATAAAATCTAAATCTTTTGTCATTTTGTTGGTTGTAGGAAAAGGTCTTCTTTTCAAAGATAGAAATATGTTGGCGACGGATCATTGGTGCGCCATCTTGCGACAAGGAGGTGGTCGTCAGCTTAGGCCGAACAGCTGAGCGTGAAGTTCTCATTAGCTCGTTCGGCGCTGCTACCGAGTTTGACCATTTTCGTGACGCCACGAAAATGATCCTCTGCCGCGTAACCCGTTGTTTTGCAGGACTCAATGGCGCGGTTGATCGCGGTCTGGAAGTTCTCCCAGCGGGCGTATCCAAGCGGTTCCATGATGTCCCGGGCAAACCAGAACTCGATGTCTTCGTCTGGGGTGAGCTGGCTTAGCGCATCAAAGTGATTCTTCAATAGTTGGATGGCGCCGGATTGCATGGTGCTCCCTTGTCTCTTATCCCCTGCTGCTACGCAGCCCGGCCCCAATCCTACGCCTCACCCCCCATCCCTTGCCAATGCCAGACCGGTAATATTTCACTTTTCAAACGCCGCCGATTGGGGTAGCAAAACAATGCTTGTTGCCCGAATGACATAGCCTTATGTAATATCCCGCCCCGGCGCCGAGCCCTGGGCGGATTCACCTCCCGGCTTCCGGCGCCTTTCTCAATCAACTTGTCCGGAGTCATGCCATGTCGCAAAACCTGATTTCCCTCGAACTGTCCCCCGAATCCCTCACCAAGCTTGATCAGGCGATTGCTGTGATTGAGGAGGTGTTTGCGCCTTTCCTTTCTCTCTCGGCTGAGGAGGTGCGGGGGTTGGCGAAGATGGGCGACAAGTCGGAACAGTTTTGTCGGCAGACGGCGCTGGTGCTGGGACAGAATCAGGAAATCCTGCCGTCCACTTTCCATCTGGGCGAGATGCACAAGGACATTGCGGCTTTCGATGCCTTGCGGCCGCGTTTGGTGCGCTTGCGCGGGGTGGTGGCGAAGGGGGAGGACACGGGGCTGGCGCTGGGCAGCGACATTTTTACGGCGGCGCTGGAGGGCTATGCGCTGATGAAGATGTACGGCAAGGCCGAGTGGCTGGATGAGTTGCGGCAGGCGATGGCCGTGCGTAGCCCGGGGCGCCCGCGCAAGCCGGCGGCTGCGGCAGTCTGATTGCCCGATGGGGTAGCGGGGCGCCCGATTGGTGCTCCGCGATGGATTAATGGATGAAAATCGGGGATTTATGTGTCGTTGGCGTCGTTTTTTCCCTGATGGCCGGGGATTTAATATGTCCGGCCGGGGATTAAACGACGATTTTTGATATTAAATCCCCGGCACGAATGGATTTATCCCGACCTGCTCATGATTTTTCCCCGAGGGGGATGGATTTATTATCGGCGGAGCGGGATTTTTTATCGGCCGGTGGGGATTTTTGGGTGGGGGAGGTCGTTTTTTGGGGTGTGGAGGGGGTTTTGCGTGGGGTGAGGGGCCGGGCTTGTTCTTGCGGAGATTGCCCTGCACAATCTCCGTATGAATTGCGGAGATAAACTTTACCTTTGGCAGGAACCCGACTGGCCCGTTTGGCGCTATGACTTGGCGGCGCTTGCCGGCCCCTTGATCAAGGTCAGTCACGCGCAGGGACGGTTGCTTGGGCGTCTGGCCGATGTGGGCCTGGCCTTGCGTGATCAGGCCAGTCTGGCGGCCCTCACCGAAGACGTGGTCAGGACCAGCGAGATAGAAGGCGAGCTGCTCAAGGTCGAGTCGGTGCGCTCGTCCATTGCGCGGCGGCTCGGGGTGGATATTGGCGCGCTTGCGCCGGTGGACCGCCATGTCGAGGGTGTGGTCGAGATGGTGCTGGACGCCACCGGGCGGGGCGATGCGGCCCTGACCGAGGCGCGTTTGTTCGGCTGGCACGCGGCCTTGTTTCCCACGGGCTATAGCGGCCTTTCGCCCATCCGTGTGGGTGCCTGGCGCGATGATGCCAATGGCCCGATGCAGGTGGTTTCCGGCCCCCTGCATCGCCAGCGTGTTCATTTCGAAGCGCCGCCGGCTGCGCAATTGCCGGCCGAAATTGCCCGCTTTCTGGCATGGGCCAACGGCACTACGCCCGAGCCCCTGCTGCTCAAGGCCGGGCTGGCCCATCTGTGGTTCGTAACGCTGCACCCTTTCGATGACGGCAATGGACGCATTGCCCGTGCAGTGGGCGACTGGCTTCTGGCCCGGGCCGATGGCAGCCCGCAGCGCTTTTACAGTCTGTCGGCGCAGATCCAGCGGGAGCGCAAGGACTATTACGCCATCCTTGAGCACACCCAGAAGGCGACGCTGGACGTCACGGCCTGGCTGGAGTGGTTTCTGGAGACATTGCTCCGCGCCGTCGACAGCGCCCAGCACACACTGGACGCCGTGCTGATGAAGGCGCACTTCTGGCAGCGCTGGGCGGGCACGCCGCTCAACGAGCGCCAGTCAAAGTTGCTCAATCGCCTGCTCGACGGTTTTGAGGGCAAGCTCACCAGCAGCAAATGGGCCGCCATTGCCAAGTGTTCGCCCGACACCGCGCTGCGCGACATCAACGAACTGATTGCCCTCGGCATCCTCCACAAGGCCCCGGGCGGGGGCCGCAGCAGTGCGTACTCCCTGCACGCAGAGCCGGACTGACCTTTGGGCGACTTGTAGGGGCGACTTCAGTCGCCCTCCACGCGTTGAATCATCGACATGCCGTTGATCGGAGTCCGGAGGGCGACTGAAGTCGCCCCTACAGGGGCTTTGTGTGTTGAGCAACAGACCCGACCGATCTTTGCCGCGATTCTGGGCTGGCTTCTCAAACCACCTCTGAAGGATTCCGCCATGATCGAAAAAACCGCCAGCGTGCATTGGGAAGGGTCGGGCAAGAAGGGCCTGGGCCAGATCAGCACCGAAACCGGGGCCCTTCAGGGCTATCCCTATGGTTTTGCCAGCCGTTTCGAGGACGACCGCAAGGGGACGAACCCCGAAGAGATACTGGCCGCTGCGCATGCGGCGTGTTTCACGATGGCGTTTTCGTTTGCCTGCGAAAAGGCCGGGTTTGCCACCGGCGCGCTCGATACGCAGGCCAGCGTGCGCTTGGTGCCTGAAGGCGAAGCCTTCGTGATCGACCGCATCGCCCTCACGCTGAAGGCCAGCGTGCCCGGCATGGACGAAGCCCGCTTCCAGGAGATCGCCGCGTCGGCCAAGCGCGACTGCCCCCTGTCGAAGGCGCTGGCAAGCGTTGCCGAGATCAGCTTGCAGGCCACGCTCGACAACGCAGGAGCATGAGCCATGCCGCAAAAAGCCTGGAGCGCCAAGCGCGAACGTCAGTACGCCCACATCAAGGAAAGCCTGCTTGAAGGCGGCAAGCCCGAGTCTCTGGCCGAGGAGATCGCGGCGCGGGTGGTCAACAAGGAGCGGGCGCAGCACGGTGAATCGGAGACCGCCAGCGCTTCGTCGATCAACGACATGTCTTCGGCGCGGCGCGGCGGTTTGCGCTCCCACCAGGGGCCGGGTGGCCGAACCGTGCTTCAGCTTCGCAACGAGGCCCGTCAGCGCGGTATCAAGGGGCGTTCTGCGATGAACAAGGCGCAGCTTGAAGCTGCGCTGGCGGGATGACTACGCCGACTTAGCGGTATCAGGTCGCCTTGACGTTGGGGTTGTCGCTGAGCAGCACGAACTCCATGCTTTGGCCGTCCAGTGCGTCAATGTGGCCCTTCTCGATGTCGTATACCCAGCCGTGCAGATTCAGCCGGTGTTGCGACAGGGCTACCGCTACGGAAGGATGGGTGCGGATATTGGACAGTTGGGCGATCACGTTTTCACGCACCATGGCATCTGCCTTCTCCTGCGGCGTTGCGTATTCCCGGCCAGCGACAATGGCCTTGGCGCTATCGGAATAACGCAGCCAATGGGCAACCGCCGGCAGGTGGTCGATGCACTGGCAGCTGGAAATGGCCGCCATTGCACCGCAATTGGAGTGGCCGCAGATGACGATGTCGGTAACCTTCAACACGGAAACGGCGTATTCCACCGTTGCCGACACCCCGCCCGGTTCGGGGCCGTAACAGGGAACGATGTTGCCGGCATTACGGATCACGAAGAGATCGCCGGGCTCTTGCTGTGTCAGCAGCTCAGGCACCACCCGGCTGTCGGAACAAGTAACAAACAAGGCCTTGGGGCTTTGCCCGCCCGCCAGTTGTTTGAAGAAGTCCGAGCGCTCCGGAAAAACGTCGCTTTGGAACTTCAGAAAGCCATCGATAATTTTCTGCATGGTTGATCTTTTTTCAATGGATTAAATAAAATTCGGACGGTGGCGATTGCAGTCATACATCCACCGCGTGGAGAAGAGCCGGACCACCATCCATCCAATGACCGATTTGCCCCGTTCGAGTTCCCCGCCAGAAGCCGGTCGTATCCAGCGCCAGAAAATGGCTGTGGATCAGGCGGCCTGGCTGCGCTGGTTGCCGGGACTGTACGTTTTGCGTCACTACGAAGCGGCGTGGCTGCGCCATGACCTCGTGGCCGGGCTGGTGCTCACCACGGTGCTCGTCCCGGTGGGTATTGCCTATGCCGTCGCGTCGGGTCTTCCGGGCATCTACGGCCTCTATGCGACCATCTTTCCGTTGTTGGCCTATGCCTTGGCGGGGCCCAGCCGAATCCTCGTACTGGGGCCGGACTCCTCATTGGCTGCGCTCATTCTTGCGGTTGTTCTGCCGCTTTCGGGCGGTGATCCGCTGCGTGCCGTGGCGTTGGCCGGGATGATGGCGGTCACTTCCGGCGTGTTATGTATTCTGGCCGGCATCGCGCGGCTGGGTTTCGTCACCGAACTGCTGTCCAAACCGATTCGCTACGGTTACATGAACGGTATTGCGCTGACGGTCGTGATCAGCCAATTACCGGCGCTGTTCGGGTTTTCGGTCAAGGCCGATGGCCTGATGGCCAAGGCCTGGGCATTTGGTGTGGCCGTGCTCGCCGGCAAGACGAACTGGACCGCGCTGGCGCTGGGCGTCGCCACGCTGGCCGTCATCCTGCTGCTCAAGCGCAGCCAGCGTCTGCCGGGGGTGCTGATTGCGGTGCTGGGCGCCACGATCATCACTGGCACCATGGATCTCGCGGCGGGCAGCGGAATCGCGGTGCTGGGGTCGCTGCCCCAGGGCTTGCCGGTCCTCTCGTTTCCCTTGATCAACCATGCCGACATCGTCCCGGTGCTGCTCGGCAGCGTCGCCGTTGCGCTGGTGTCGTTTGCCGACACCAGCGTGCTGTCGCGCACCTATGCGGCCAAGAGCGGGAGTTTTGTCGATCCGAATCAGGAGATGGTGGGCTTGGGGGTGGCCAACCTTGTCGCCGGTCTGTTCCAGGGCTTTCCGGTCAGCGCGAGTGCATCGCGCACGCCGGTTGCCGAGGCGGCCGGCGCCAAAACGCAATTGTCCGGTGTCTTCGGTGCGCTGGGTGTTGCCGCGCTGCTCGTCACCGCCCCCGATCTGCTCAACAATTTGCCGACGACCACGCTGGCGGCCGTGGTCATTGCCTCGGCGATTGGTCTGATCGAGATTACCGACCTGCGCCGCATCTACCGCATTCAACGCTGGGAATTCTGGCTGTCCATCGGCTGCCTGGCCGGGGTTGCCGTATTCGGCGCGATTGAGGGCATCGGCCTGGCCATCGTGATTGCCGTGATCGAATTTCTGTGGGATGGCTGGCGCCCGTATTCTGCCGTCCTCGGTCGGGCCGATGGCGTCAAGGGCTATCACGACATCACCCGTTATCCCGACGCCCGCGTCATCCCCGGCCTGGTCTTGTTTCGCTGGGATGCGCCGCTGTTTTTTGCAAATGCCGAGTTGTTTCAGAATCGCGTCCTCGATGCCGTGACGGCGGCGCCGACCCCCGTAAGCTGGATGGTCATCGCCGCCGAGCCGGTGACCAGCGTGGACGTCACCGCTGCCGACATGCTCGCCGAACTCGATGCAACCCTGAAAGCTGCGGGGATCAGGCTGTGCCTTGCCGAGATGAAGGATCCGGTCAAGGACAAGCTCATTCGATTCGGCCTCTTCGCCCAGCTGGGCGAAGAGATATTCTTTCCGACGGTGGGTGAAGCGGTAGGCGGGTATCTGGAGACGCATTCGGTGGACTGGGTGGATTGGGAAGACCGGACTAAATAGGGCCCGGCTTCCTTACCCGTTCCCTTTCGCAGTGGCTGGTGTAGCGGGGTGCTGTAGGGGCGACTTCAGTCGCCCATCGGAGGTTGATCGACGAAGAAGCGGGCGACTGACGTCGCCCCTACAGCGCCCCTACAGCGCCCCTGCGTTCCACAACGAGATCACCCGCCGCGGCGGGCGGTTGTCGTCAAAGCCAAGAATGCCGATGGATGCCGGGTCGATGGCGAAGTGTTTGCCTTCGGCGGCCTGAAGGCCGATCCAGCGTGCGGCCAGCACGCGCCCGAATTGACCGTGCGAGAAGAGTGCCACCTTGCCGCTGAGCTCGCACAGGCGGGCAATCAGCTGGTCCGCCCGCAGGGATACCGCGGCCGGCGTCTCGCCACCCGGGCAGCCGTCGCTCCAGATGTCCCAGCCCGGGCGCTGCGTGCGAATCTCGGTGGTGCGCAGGCCCTCGTAGTCGCCGTAGTCCCACTCGGCCAGGTTCGCTTCGATATGCGCAGCCGTCCCCAGCCCGGCCAGTTCGCAGGTCATGCGGGCGCGCAGCCGGGGGCTGCTCAGCACCTGCGAAAAGGAGAGGCCGTGCAGCGTCGCTGCCAGCTTGCGTGCCATCGATTCGCCGTGCGGCGTCAGCGGCAGATCGGTGTGGCCGGTGTGTTGCCCGGAGAGCGACCAGGCGGTTTCGCCATGGCGGATGAAGTAGATTTGCAGTGGGGTGTGCATCAGGTTTCCATCTCGGCGTTGTAGTCGCCTTGCAACGCGGCGCGGTTGCAGCGCGCGCGATGCAGCAAGGCCCGTTGTGCGGCAGGCTTGTTGGCCTCTTTGCCAGCCCAGATTTCCAGGGCCGGATGCTGGATGGCACGGCCGAAGGAAAAGGACAGGGGCCAGGGCAGGGCGCATTTGCTTGGGCTTGCGTGCGGTCCGGCCGGTGGGTCGTACCTTGTATGCATGGCATTCAGCCGGCTGCTGGCCTGTTCTCCGGATTGCCCGCCCGACAGGAATGCGATGCCGGGCACGGCTGCCGGCACTGCGCGCAGGAGGCTTTGTACGGTTGCCTCGGCAACCTCGGCGGCGGTGTTCTGTATTGCGCAGGCGAGGCCGGCAAGGACCATGTTCGGTTTGAGGATCATTGCTTCGAGCACCACGCCTTGCCGATAGAGTTGTTCGAAAACGCTGTGCAGAACGGCTTCGGTGACTTGCTGGCAGCGTTCCTGCGAGTGCTTGCCGTCCATCAGCACTTCAGGCTCGACGATAGGAACCAGGCCCGCTTCCTGGCACAGGGCCGCGTAGCGGGCCAGCGCGTGGGCGTTGGCCTCGATGCAGGCCGGGCTCGGGAGATTCACGTCGTTCACGGCGATGACGGCACGCCATTTGGCAAAATGCGCGCCCATTTGGGCATAGGCCTGCAGGCGTTCGCGCAGCCGGTCGAGCCCTTCGGTGACTTTCTCGCCGGGGTGTGCTGCGAGGTATTTGGCGCCGCTATCCACCTTGATGCCGACCAGCATGCCGGTATCGAGGGCGACCTTGACGAATGGCATGCCGTCAGCCCGCGTCTGGCGGATGGTTTCGTCGTAGAGAATGACGCCGCTGATGCAGTTGGCCAGGCCCGGAGTGCTCAGCAGCAATTCGCGGTAGGCACGGCGCATCTCGACGGTCTGCGGGATGCCGGCACGCGCGAAGCGCTTGTTGCAGGTGTCAACGCTTTCATCCATGGCCAACAAGCCCTTGCCGCCGGCGACCATGGCTTGTGCGGTGTCGATCAGCGTTTTCATGTCGGCATTTATCTGGCGTTTTAACCGGTCAATGATCGTCGGCCGGGTATCGCCGGTCTGTAGGGCAGCGCACAGACTGGGGAGGTTTGGGCGACTGAAGTCGCCCCTGCAGTCGCCCCGGCAGGGGCAAAGAAAACGGGCCGGCCCTTGCGGGGCGGCCCGTTGCGGTTGGGGGCGCGGAGGCCTTAGCCGAGTTTCTTTTTGAGGATTTCGTTTACCTGGGCGGGGTTGGCCTTGCCCTTGGAGGCTTTCATGCACTGGCCGACCAGGGCGTTGAAGGCTTTTTCCTTGCCGGCGCGGAATTCTTCGACCGACTTTTGATTGGCGGCGAGGACTTCGTCGATGATGGCTTCGATGGCGCCGGAGTCGGTGACCTGCTTGAGGCCCTGCGCATCGATGATGGCGTCGGCGGAGTCACCTTCCTTGTTCCACAGCGCGTCGAAGACCTTTTTGGCGATGGCGTTGGAGATGGTGTTGTCGGCGATGCGCTGCACCAGGCCGGCCAGTTGCAGGGCGCTCACCGGGCTGGCGGTGATGTCGAGTTCGGCCTTGTTGAGGCGCGCGGCGACTTCGCCCATGACCCAGTTGGCGCAGGTCTTGGCGCTGGCGTGGCCGGCGGCGGCGACGGTGTCGAGGTAGAACTGGGACACTTCGCGGCTGGCGGTGAGGGCGGTGGCGTCGTAGATCGACAGGCCGAAGTCGTTCTGGAAGCGGGCCGACAGGGCGGCGGGCAGTTCGGGCAGTTCGCCCTTCACGCGTTCGATCCAGTCGGCCGAAATCACCAGCGGCAGCAGGTCGGGGTCGGGGAAGTAGCGGTAGTCGTGGGCGTCTTCCTTGCTGCGCATGGCGCGGGTTTCGCCGCTGTCGGGGTCGAACAGCACGGTGGCCTGCTGAACCTTGCCGCCATCTTCGATGAGGTCGATCTGCCACTGGATTTCGTAGTCGATGGCCTGCTGCAGGAAGCGGAAGCTGTTGAGGTTCTTGATCTCGCGGCGGGTGCCGAATTGTTCCTGGCCGCGCGGGCGCACGGACACGTTGGCGTCGCAGCGGAAGGAGCCTTCCTGCATGTTGCCATCGCAGATGTCGATCCAGCGCACCAGCGAATGCAGCTGCTTGGCGTAGGCCACGGCCTCGGCGGACGAGCGCATGTCGGGCTCGGAGACGATCTCGAGCAGCGGCGTGCCGGCGCGGTTGAGGTCGATGCCGGTCATGCCGTGGAAATCCTCGTGCAGGCTCTTGCCGGCGTCCTCTTCGAGGTGGGCGCGGGTGAGGTTGACGCGCTTTTCGTAGGCGCCGCCCTTGCCGTCCGGCACCAGCAGGTTCAGCGCGCCGCCGACCACGACGGGCAGTTCGAACTGGCTGATCTGGTAGCCCTTGGGGAGGTCGGGGTAGAAGTAGTTCTTGCGGGCGAAGACGCTCTTCGGCGCGATGCTTGCACCCACCGAGAGGCCGAAGCGGATGGCCCGCTCGACGGCGCCCTTGTTGAGCACCGGCAGCACGCCGGGCAGGGCGATGTCCACCGCGCAGGCCTGCACGTTGGGCTCGGCCCCGAAGGCGATGCTGGCGCCGGAGAAAATCTTGGATTGCGTGCTGAGCTGGGTGTGTACTTCCAGCCCGATGACGACTTCCCAGTCGGTTCTGCTCATGTTGGCTCTCTAATTAAGTCGGTCAATCGCACTCGCCCGTGGGCTTGTCGATGAGCAGCGGCCACACGTAGTCGTGGGCGCTGTTGGGGGAACACATGTTGTGGCAATCGGCGAAGGACACGGTGATCTGCTCACCCTGTTCCCACATGCGGATGCGGCAGTCCTTGTTGCCGGTGAGCTCGATGGACGGCAGGGCCTGGGTCTGGCGGAACTGGGCCAGATCGTAGCGGCACACGCCGCGCTTCGGCATGGTGATGACCACGTTGAGGGCGCGCACTTTTGAATTGAGCACGTCCACCTTGGCGCTGCCGAAGTTGCCGGTTTCGTCCCTGAACTTGCACTCGGTGCTCACCGTGAAGGTGCGCAGCGGCATCGGCTTGAGGCGGCCGGTGGACTCGCTGGCCGGCTTTTCGATGATACCGCCCGGCTGCTGCGGTGCCGGCGTGGGTGTGCCGGGCAGGTGCGGCAGCTGGACGGTGGAACAGCCGGCGAGCAGGGCCAGCAGGCTGCCGAGGATGAGACGGTGGCGCATCGTGCTGCTCACACTGCCGGTTTGCGGGCGTGCCAGTCGGTGCTCTGCTGGAACTGGTGGGCCACACCCAGCAGGCGCGCTTCGCCGAAGTAGTTGCCGATGAGCTGCAGGCCGACGGGCAGGCCGCCGGCACCGAAACCGGCCGGGTGGGCCAGGCCGGGCAGGCCGGCGAGGTTCACCGCGATGGTGTAGATGTCGGACAGGTACATCTGCACCGGGTCGTTGCTCTTTTCGCCAATGCCGAAGGCCACGGTGGGGCTGGTGGGGCCGGCGATCACGTCGCACTGCTCGAAGGCGGCAGCGAAGTCCTGGGCGATCAGGCGGCGCAGCTTCTGGGCCTTGATGTAATAGGCGTCGTAGTAGCCGTGGGAGAGCACATAGGTGCCCATCAGGATGCGGCGCTTCACTTCGGCGCCGAAGCCTTGCGCGCGGCTCTTGCAGTACATGTCGTTGAGGTCGCCGTATTCGGCGGCCCGGTGGCCGTAGCGCACGCCGTCGAAACGGCTGAGGTTGGAGCTGGCTTCGGCCGGGGCGATCACGTAATAGGCGGGGATGGCCAGGCGGGCGTTGGGCAGGCTCACGTCGACGGTGACGGCGCCGAGCTTGCGGTATTCGGCCAGTGCGGCTTCAACGGCGGCGCGCACGTCGTCGGACATGCCCTCGGCGAAGAACTCGGTGGGCAGGCCGATGCGCAGGCCGGCGAGGGGTTGGGCCAGGTCACGGGTGTAGTCCTCGGCGTCGCGTTCGAGGCTGGTGGAGTCGCGCGGGTCGTGGCCGGTCATGGCCGACAGCATCAGCGCGCAGTCTTCGGCGGTGCGGGCAAAGGCGCCGCCCTGATCCAGCGACGAGGCGTAAGCGATCATGCCGTAGCGGGACACGGTGCCATAAGTGGGCTTGATGCCGGTGATGCCGCAAAGGGCCGCCGGCTGGCGGATCGAGCCGCCGGTGTCGGTGCCGGTGGCAATCGGCACCATGCGCGCGGCCACGGCCGCGGCCGAGCCGCCGGACGAGCCGCCGGGCACGCAGTCGGTGTTCCAGGGGTTGCGCACCGGGCCGAAGTGGGAGTTCTCGTTGGAGGAGCCCATGGCGAACTCGTCCATGTTGGTCTTGCCGACCATCACGGCGCCGGCGGCCTTGAGCAGGGTGACCACGTGGGCGTCGTAGGGGCTGACGAAGTTCGACAGCATTTTGGAGCCACAGGTGGTGAGTACGCCTTCGGTGCAGAACACGTCCTTGTGGGCCATCGGGATGCCGGTGAGCGGGCCGGCGTTGCCGGCGGCCAGGCGCGCGTCGGCAGCGCGGGCAGCGGCGAGGGCGCCGTCACGGTCGACGGTGATGAAGGCGTTGATCGTGGCGTTGCCGGCTTCGATGCGGGCGAGGCTCTCGGTGGCGAGCTCGACGGCGGAGACGGTTTTCGCGCGGAGTGCTGCGGCAATCTCTTTGAGGCTGGAGTCGATCATGGTGCGTGGGGCAAGGTGAGCGGCGCAGGCCGGGGCCGGCGCCAGAATTGGGGGTTGCCGCTTATTCGATGACCTGGGGAACCAGGTACAAGCCGGCTTCGGTCTGCGGGGCGATGGCCTGGAAGGCGGCGCGGCGGTCGGTTTCGCTGACCTTGTCTTCGCGCAGCCGCTGGGCCAGTTCCTGGGGGTGGCTCATGGGCTCAACGCCGTCGGTATTGACCGCCTGCATTTCCTCGATCAGGCCGAAAATTCCGTTGAGTTTGGCCTGCGTGGCTTCCAGTTCGCCCCCGGCGAGTTCGAGGCGGGCGAGCTTGGCAATATGGCGGACTTCGTCGAGGGAAAGTGACATGGTAATTTACAAAGTTGCTTAAACGACAAAGGTTTGTAGGTTATCATAAGCGATTCTGTTGCCCCAATTCCCAACCCCTCAAACGGTTTTTCCGGGACTTTTTCTCCGATGTTTGGTTCTCTGCGCTCCTATTTTTCGAACGATCTCGCCATCGACCTTGGCACCGCCAACACCCTGATCTACGTCCGGGGCAAAGGCATCGTTCTCGATGAACCGTCCGTGGTGGCGATTCGCACCGAAGGCGGCCCGAACGCCAAGAAAACCATCCTCGCCGTCGGCATGTCGGCCAAGCAGATGCTTGGCAAAACACCGGGCAACATCACGGCCATCCGTCCGATGAAAGACGGCGTCATCGCCGACTTCACCGTGACCGAGCAGATGCTCAAGCAGTTCATCAAGAAGGTTCACGACACCCGCCTGTTCTCGCCCAGCCCGCGCATCATCATCTGCGTGCCCTGTGGTTCGACCCAGGTGGAGCGCCGGGCGATTCGCGAATCCGCCCTCGGCGCCGGCGCCAGCAACGTCTACCTGATCGAAGAGCCCATGGCTGCGGCGATCGGTGCCGGAATGCCGGTGGCCGATGCAACCGGCTCTATGGTCGTCGACATCGGCGGCGGTACCACCGAAGTGGGCGTGATCTCGCTGGGCGGCATGGTCTATGCGGGTTCTATCCGCGTCGGCGGCGACAAGTTCGACGAAGCCATCGTCAATTACATCCGCCGCAATTACGGCATGCTGATCGGCGAAACCACCGCCGAATCCATCAAGAAGGGCATCGGTTCGGCCTTCCCGGGTTCCGAGGTGCAGGAAATGGAAGTCAAGGGCCGCAACCTGGCCGAAGGCATTCCGCGCGCCTTCACGATTTCGTCCAATGAAATCCTCGAAGCGCTCACCGAGCCGCTCAACCAGATCGTCTCCGCGGTCAAGATCGCCCTCGAGCAAACCCCGCCCGAACTCGGCGCCGACATCGCCGAGCGTGGCATGGTGCTCACCGGCGGCGGCGCGCTGCTGCGTGACCTCGACCGCCTGCTGATGGAAGAAACCGGCCTGCCGGTTATCGTTGCCGACGACCCGCTTACCTGCGTGGTACGTGGTTCTGGCATGGCCCTCGAAAAGATGGACCAGCTCGGTTCCATCTTCACCAGCGAATAAGAGTCGGCATTGCAGCGAAGGCGTGCGCGGTGAACCGTATGTTCTGCCGTGCGTGCCGGCGACCCGGGCCCTTCCCGGGCGCGGCTGTTTGCTGATCAACTGACGCCGCTTATCTTGGCCGGCCATTCGCCTCCTCCCTTTTTCAAACGCGGGCCCGCGCCGCTGGCCAAGCTCGTCTTCTTCGTGATCGTTTCGCTGGCCATGCTGGTGAGCGATCTGAACATGCACTACCTGGACGGCTTCCGGAAGGGCTTGTCGGTGCTGGCCTATCCGCTGCAGATGGCGGCGGCCTCGCCGGCCGACTTCGTTCGCAATGCGTCCGACTATTTCGCCTCGCTGGTGCGCCTGCAGATCGAGAACAAGGATCTCAAGGCCCGCCAGTTGAAGGGTGCCGAACGCCTGCTGCGCCTTGATCAGCTGGAGCAGGAGAACCGCCATTTGCGCGCCCTGCTCGAGGCCCGCGACAAGCAGTCGGCAAAATCGGTGGTGGCCGAAATCATGTACACCGCCAAGGATCCGTTCTCGCGCAAGGTGATCCTCGACAAGGGCGCCCAGGCCGGCATCGAGGCGGGTCAGGCAGTGGTGGATGATATCGGCGTGATCGGCCAGATCACCCGCGTCTTTCCGATGCAGTCCGAACTTACTTTGCTCACCGACAAGGACCAGGCCATTCCGGTGATGATCGTGCGCAGCGGCATGCGTGCGGTGCTCTTCGGTTCCGGCAACGGGCTGATGGAGCTGCGTTACCTGGCTGCCAACGCCGACGTACAGGCCGGCGACAAGGTGGTCACGTCGGGGCTCGACGGGGTTTTCCTGGCGGGGCTGCCGGTGGCCACCGTAGCCCGGGTCGATCGCGATCAGGCCCAGGCCTTTGCGCGCATTCCGTGCCTGCCGGCGGCGGGGGTTGAACAGTTCAGTCATGTGCTGGTGCTGGGGCACCGGGAAAGCCTGCCGCCCCGTCCGCCCGAGGCCGAACCGGTCGCAGGCAAGTCCGGCAAGGGTCGCAAGGCCCGCGCCCCGAAGGAGTAAGCCGTGCAACCGACTCACAGCTCGCGCCGCATCCTGCTCCCGGTGAGGATGTGGTTTGTTTACACGACCCTTTTCATCGCCCTGTTCCTGAATTACGTGCCCACCGGCCATCTGCCGGCGGTGCCCGACGTGGTGGCGCTGGTGCTGGCCTTCTGGTGTGTGCGCGAGCCGGTCAAGATCGGCATTGGCGCCGGCTTCGTGTTTGGCCTGCTGACCGATATCGGCGTGGGGGCGGCGCTGGGCCAGCATGCCTTTGCCTATGTGCTGCTGGCGTATGCGGCCAACGAGCTGTCGCGGCGGGTGCTGTGGTTTACGCCGGTGGAGCAGGCGCTGCATGTGCTGCCGCTGCTGTTCATGTCCCAGGTGGTGATGGTTGCCGTGCGCCTGATGGCCGGCGCCGAGTTCCCCGGCTGGTGGATGTTCTTCGGCAGTTTCGTCGGCGCCCTGTTGTGGATTCCCCTGCACTACGTGCTGCTGCTGCCCCAGTTCCAGCCCATGGAGCGGGACGAGAACCGGCCGATCTAGTGAGAGCAGCGTGAAAGGCATCCGAACCCCCGAGCAGGAAGTTGCCCGCTTCCGCGGCCGCCTGGCGGTGGCCGGGGCGGTGGCGCTGGTGTGCTTCGGCCTGTTGGCCGCGCGCTTCTTCTACCTGCAGGTCATCCGCTACGACTACTACTCGACCCGGGCCGAGGACAACCGTATCTCGCTGGTGCCGATCGTGCCTAACCGCGGGCTGATCATGGACCGCAACGGCACCGTGCTGGCGCGCAACTATTCGGCCTACACGCTGGAGATCACGCCGTCGAAGGTGGCCGATCTCGAAGCCACCATCGAGGCGCTGTCGGCGCTGGTGGATATCCAGCCAAAAGACCGCAAGCGCCTCAAGAAGCTGATGGACGAGAGCAAGAGCTTCGAGTCCCTGCCGATCCGCAACCGTCTGTCCGACGAGGAGGTGGCCCGCTTCACCGCCCAGCGCTACCGTTTTCCGGGCGTCGAGCTGAAGGCCCGGCTGTTCCGCGATTACCCGATGGGGCGCTTCGGCTCGCACATCGTTGGCTACATCGGCCGGATCAACGACCGCGACCTCGAGCGCATCGAGGACAGCGACGACACCGCCAATTACCGCGGCACCGACCACATCGGCAAGGCCGGCCTCGAGAAAAGCTACGAGCGCGAGCTGCATGGCGCCACCGGTTTCGAGGAGGTCGAGGTCGATTCCGGCGGCCGCGCCGTGCGCGCCCTGCGGCGCACGCCCGCCACACCGGGCAACAATCTGGTGCTGACCCTCGACCTGAAGCTGCAGGAAGTGGTCGAGAAGGCTTTCGGCAACCGTCGCGGCGCGCTGGTGGCCATCGAGCCTGGCACGGGCGGCGTGCTGGCGCTGGTGTCGGTGCCCACTTTCGATCCCAACCTGTTCGTGGACGGCATTGCCCCGCAGGACTGGGACGAACTCAACAATTCGCCCGACCATCCGATGGTCAACCGGGCTCTCAACGGGGCCTACCCGCCGGGCTCCACCTTCAAGCCCTTCATGGCGCTGGCGGCCCTGATGAGCGGCAAGCGCACCCCGGGGCAGGCCATTTCCGACCCCGGCTACTTCGATTTTGGCGGCCACCACTTCCGCGACGACAAGGTCGGCGGCCACGGCTACGTGGACATGTACCGCTCCATCGTGCATTCCTGCGATACCTACTACTACCGCCTCGCCAACGACATGGGGATCGACCTGATCGCCCAGATCATGGGCGAGTTCGGTTTTGGCAGCAAAACCGGCATCGACATCGAGGGTGAAAGCAGCGGCATCCTGCCCTCGCCCGAATGGAAGAAACGCCGCTTCAAGAAGCCCGAGCAGCAGAAGTGGTTTGGCGGCGAGACGATCTCCATCGGCATCGGCCAGGGCTACAACGCCTACACCATGCTCCAGCTGGCGCACGCCACGGCCACCGTGGCGGCCGGCGGGGTGATGTTCAAGCCCCACCTGGTCAAATACATCGAAAACGCCAGCGACGGCAGTCGCCGCATGATCGAGCCGCAGCCGATCAAGACCATTCCGATCAAGCCCGAGCACATCGAAACCATCCGTCGCTCAATGGTGGGCGTGAATCGTGAAGGCACCGGCGCCCGCGCTTTTGCCGGCGCGCCCTATGTGTCGGCCGGCAAGACCGGCACGGCGCAGGTGTACTCCCTGAAGGGCGCCAAGTATTCGTCGCGGATCACCGAGCGCCTGCGCGACCACGCCCTTTTCATTGCCTTTGCGCCGGCCGACAAGCCGACCATCGCCATGGCCGTGCTGGTGGAAAACGGCGGTTTCGGTGCCGAGTCGGCCGCGCCTATCGCCCGGGCGGTGCTCGATTACTACCTCCTCGGCAAGCTGCCCGCCGGTATTGCGCCCGAAGATCCGGGCGCCGAAGGCAATTCGGGAGATGGCGCCGGTGAGTGATTTCCGCTTTGATCCCCGCAAGTGGCTGGTCGGCATCCTGTCGCCCCTTGATGGCCCGCTGACGCTCATCGTACTGGCCATCGTAGGCTTCTCGACGGTGGTGATGGTCAGTGCTTCGCCCGAGCGTCTCGACACGCTGGCACTCAACGTCGGGGTGGCCTTTGCGGTCATGTGGATCGCTGCCAGCGTGCCGCCCCAGCGCATGATGACTGTCGCGTTACCGCTGTACGTGCTGGGTGTGCTGTTGCTGATCGGCGTGGCCCTGTTTGGCGATGTGTCGAAGGGCGCGCGACGCTGGCTGAATATCGGCGTGGCGCGCATCCAGCCGTCGGAGCTGATGAAGATCGCCATGCCGCTGATGCTGGCCTGGTACTTCCAGAGTCGCGAAGGCCTGATTCGCGGCCGTGACTTTCTGATTGCAGCAGCCCTGCTGCTGCTACCTGTCGGCCTGATTGCCAAGCAGCCCGACCTGGGTACGGCGATTCTCGTCGCTGCGGCGGGTTTCTACGTGCTGTTCTTTGCCGGCCTGACCTGGCGGCTGATCCTGCCGGTGGTGGTGGTCGGGGTGGTCGGCATCGGCGCCATCGTCGCCATGGGCGACACCATCTGTCAGCGCGACGTGGAGTGGCCGGGCCTGCGCGACTACCAGAAGCACCGGGTGTGCACGCTGCTCGATCCGACCTCCGACCCGCTGGGCAAGGGCTTCCACATCATCCAGTCCACCATCGCGATGGGCTCCGGCGGTATCTTTGGCAAGGGCTGGGGCAAGGGCACCCAGACGCACCTCGACTTCCTGCCCGAAAGACACACCGACTTCATCTTTGCGGTGCTCACCGAGGAATTCGGGCTGGCCGGCGCCCTGCTTCTCGTGGTACTGTATATCCTGTTGATTTTTCGCGGCCTTTTTATTGCCGCTGGTGCCCCGACCCTGTTCTCGCGCCTTCTCGCTGGCGCCCTTACGCTGATCTTCTTTACCTACGCGTTTGTGAACATGGGCATGGTGAGCGGAATCCTCCCCGTTGTCGGGGTCCCGTTACCCTTTGTCAGTTACGGTGGCACTGCACTCGTTACTCTGTGTCTTGGCGTCGGCATGCTCATGAGCATCCAGCGCCATCGACGCCGGGTAGGTACCTGAACCCGCGCGCGTCAAGGCGCGCGCCCGAACAGGATTGAGCGTCATGACCCCTGTAGCGATCTTCCGTCGCGCCTGCACCCTGCTCGCGCCTCTTTGTAGTGCCCTCCTGCTCAGCAGTTGTGCCGGCCCGTCTGCCCTGCAAACGTCCGATGTGCTGCCGGGTGCCGAATTGCGTCCGGTATCCCGGGCCGGGCTCCAGGCCATGCCGCCGCTTCGTCCGGCGGGTGGCGTGTTCCAGTACCTCGATGCACAGGACGAGCTGTCCGTTGGCGATGCTGCCCCGCTCGATCAAGGCGGGCTGCTGGCCATGCCGAAGGTCGAAAAGAGTGATTACTCCCTCGGCCGGAGGGTGACGCTGGGCAATGGTTCCGGCGCTGGCACCTTCAGCCAGAAGGGCGTGGCCAGCTGGTATGGCAAGATGTTCCACGGCCGTAAGACATCCAGCGGCGACAGCTTCGACATGTACGCCATGACCGCGGCGCATCCGAGCCTGCCGATTCCCAGCTACGTGCGCGTCACCAACCTGTCCAACGGGCGTACGGCGGTGGTGCGCATCAACGATCGCGGCCCCTTTCACGCCGGCCGCATCATCGACCTTTCCTACGCCGCCGCCTACAAGCTCGGCTACGCCGATCAGGGCCAGGCCAACGTGGAAGTGGCGCTGGTGCTGCCCGAAGAAGTGGCCTTCGTGCAGCCCGGTCGCCCGGTGCCGCCGATCCGCAAGCTGAAGTCGCCGATCGTGGCGCCGGTGCAAGTGGCCGTCCGGCCGGTGCATGTGGCGCCCGCCGTTGCTGCGGTGGTGAGCGAGCCGGTACGCGCAGCGCCTGTCGAGCCGCCGGCCCCGTCCGTGCAGCTTGCCGCCGTGCCGGTCGCCGCGCCTGTTGCCCGGGTGGCCGAAAGGTCGACGGGTCAGGTTTTCCTGCAGTTGGGCGCCTTCGCCACCCCGTTGACCGCCGAGCAGTTCAAGGGCTTTGTCGAGCACGAACTCAAGTGGCTGAAGGAGTCGGTTTCGGTGCTGGCCTCGGAGGGCACGTACCGCCTTCAGCTGGGGCCCTTCCCGTCGGGGCCCGAGGCCCGCTCCATCGCCGAGCGCATCGCCACCACGCTGAAGCTCAAGCCCTACGTCGTCCAGCGTTAAGCCGTATAGCGGGGAAAGTGACTCGCGTCACTCCCCGACTGTGACCTTTCGGGCTGCGCTTGTAGACGGATTTCCCTAAGCTGTGAAGCGTAGACCGAGTTTGCGGGTGTTTTCGTTTTCCCCCGTTCTTGTGGTCTGCGCATCAGGGAGATAAACACCATGGCCTCGTCGAACGACCCCCAATTCAGCCGCTCCGGCCTGGCCTGCACCACCCCGTGCCTGCGCTGTGCCGACGATAGTCGCGACATGGATCTGGACACGATGCCTGACGAAATCGATCTGCTACAGGTACTGTGGTCGCAGATCCGCAACTACTGCAATGAATTCGCCCCCGGGCCGCACGTGAGCTGACTGGCTCCGCCACCCGCCAAAACGACAAGAGCCGCAATTGCGGCTCTTGTCGTTTGAGGCACCGGGAAATGCCGGGAATGCGCTTACGGTGGGGTACAGCCGGTGGGGTACCAGACTTTGACGGGGACTCCACCGATATAAATGATGTAAAAGCCTGCACACGGGACACCACTGCCTTTGGGCAGCGGCTGCGCTTCGCTGCTCTCTTTGGCATCCTCACCGCGCTGGCACTCGGGCAGGGATGTTTGTGACGGCACGGCCGGCAGGCCTGCCCGGGACATCACGCAGGGCTGGAGGGGCTTGCCGCTGGCGTCGAGGGGAATGACTTCTCCGTTCTTGCCGAAGACGACGCCGCCGGTGATGTCGACCGGGGCGAGGACGCCCTGGGTGAATTGCCCGAGGCCGTCCGCCGCGTGGGCGGGGGCCTGGAGCATCGTACCAGCCAGCAGGCCGAGGGCGACCAGTGTGGTGCGCAGGGAACGCGGATGCTGCTTCATGCTCGAAGATCTCCTCATGGTGGTAAATCCTTAAGCCGCTGGCCCCGGCCCCGCTGCCTCAGAAGCGGAAGTGGCCTTGCAGCAGGGCGGTGCGCTGCGGGTAGAACAGCGGTACTTTCGGGTCGCCGTTCAGGTCAGTGTTGTGGAAACGGAACTGCCGGTCGAAGACGTTGTAGAGGCCCAGCGTGGCGGTCAGGCGATTGCTCATGACGGGCAGCGAGATGCGCAGGTTGGTCGTGGAAAAAGTGCTGCTGGCGTGCAGGTCGCTGCCCGCGCCGTCCAGTTGGGCAGCGTGCTGGCGTACGGCCCAGTTCTCGACGAGGACATCGGCGGGCCCGGTCTTGAGCCACAGGCGCAGGGGCACGAGGTCGGTGCGGACCTTGTAGGGCAAGCCCCGGAAATCGGTGTTGAGCTCGGTCTGTGTTTCTTCGTGGCGCCATTCCGCACTGAGGGCCACTTTGTGCCCGAAGGGCACGGCCACATGAGCTCGATGCAGTTGTTCGTTCCAGCGCCCCAGTTCCATGCTGCTGCCCGTGCTGAACATCGGTACATTCAGAATGCGGCCGGAGGCTTCCAGGCCGGCCGTGATGCCGGCGGCGAAGCGCTGGTCGAGGCCAATGGCGGCGCGCCGCCAGCGGGTGCCGGTGGGGTCGTCGAAGACCTGGTTGAAGCCGGCGAACTGGGTCGGGGCGAGACTCTCCCGGTCGTACTTGGAGCCGGATACGCCCTGGAAGAAGGCTGAACGCAGGGTGGTGCCGGTAGCGAGGCGGGCGACGATGCCGAGCTTGCCGTTGATCCGCTCCGCCTGTGAGAGGTCCAGTTGGTCGAAGCGCACGTATTCGGCCCCTCCATGCACGGTGACGGCCGGGTTGATCCGCCACTGGCCGTAGCCGAAGGCGGTGTCTCTATCGCTCTTGAGGCTGGTCTTAGGAAAGTTCGTAACGTCCAGAACAATGCTCCGGTCCATCGTCAGGGAGGTCATGAAGGTGGTGTCCTGCGTGCCTGACAGGCGGAAGGCGCTGGCGCCGGCGAGCAGGCCAAGTCGCTCCTGCTGGCGCGAGTACAGCATCGACAGGCCGTGGGTGCGCTGCCGGAGGCGACCGTCTACGTCGATGTCGATGCCCGGCGGGTCGATCTGGAAGAAATCCTTCTCGTGTTCGCGGATGCGCTGGGTGTTCACCTCGGCGAGAAACTCCTCCCCGGCACCCAGCTCGTGGCGGATGCCGATGCGGCCGAGGTCGGTGATCACGTTTTGCAGCGTGCCGATGGCGCCGTCGAACAAGGCCTTGCTCTGGTCGCCGCCGCTGCGCTCGGTGTGGCGCATTTCGGCCAGCAACATGGTGCGCGGGGTGAGGGCGAACTGGCCGTCGATCCGGCTCCCCGACAGGTGGGTGTCGGTGATGCGGGCGTCGAGGCCGCGGCTGCGGTAGTCGAAGGCGCCGATGGACAGCTGGGCGCGCTCCCAGGCACGGGACGCCACGAAGCTGCCGGACAGGGTATCGCGGGTGCCGCCGGCGAGAGACGCGGCGAAGCGGGTGGGTTTGCGCTCGAAGAAGGCGGTGGCTTCGTCGGGCGACACGGCGCGCGGCCCGTCGAGCATGGGAATCGCCGGCATCACGAACTGGGGCGCCAGCGGCCAGTGGCCGATGGGCTGGCGTAGCTGGGCCTGCAGCAGTTCGCTGAGGCGGGCACCTTCGTAGCGCGGGGTGTCGGCGTAGGCATCGGCCAGCAGGCGGTGGGCGGCGGCGTTCTGATTGTCGTCGTCGAGGGCCTGCATGGCGGCCACCTGGGCCGGCGCGGCAAAGCCGACTTGCTGGTAGGCGGCGCCGAGGCTGGCGGCGCGGGCGGCCCGGTCCTGGTCGAGCAGCGCGGCGGAGCGGAGGACTGCGCGCTGATTGTTGAGGGCGAGGGCCTGCTCGCCGTCGGCGATGGCGGCCAGCGGTTCGCGATCGCGCAGCTTGCGGAAGGCATCGAAGTACCAGGGCGTCGGTGAGGCCGGGTCGAGGCGGCGGGCCAGCTCGAACTGGCTGCCGGCCACCTTGCTGCGTGCTTCTTCCATGTAGGCGCGGCCGAGGTAGCTGCGCAGTTCGGCATTGCCCGGGTCGAGGAGGGCGGCGATTTCGACTTCACGGCGGCCGGCTTCGGTGTGGCCCTGGCGCAGCAGGGCGAGGCCGAGGCCGAAGTGGGCCAGGGGTTCGGCGTCGTTGCTGTCGAGGGCGTTCTGGAAGTCGCTGGTGGCGGCGCCGGTGTCGCCGGCGATGAGGCGCGCGAAGGCGGCCATGGCGCGGGCGCGGGGGGTGTCGGGGCCGAGGGCGACGGCACGGCGGGCCGAGTCGCCGCCGGCTTCGCTGCGGCCGAGGCTGAGTTCGAGTTCGGCGCGGCGGGTCCAGGCAGTCGGGTCGGTGCTGTCGAGCCGGGTGGCTTCTTCGGCGGCGGCCAGCGCGGCGGGCAACTGGCGGGCCGACTGCAGCGCGTAGCTGAGGGCCAGCCGGGCGGCGGCGGAGCTGGCGTCGAGGCTGACGGCGCGGCGGGCGGCTGCTTCGGCTGCTGTTGTGTCGTTGCGGGCGACCAGCACGACGGCGTCGACGGCAGCCAGGGAGGCGCTGGCATCCGGGGCGAAGCGGGCGATCAGGGCGCGGGCTTCGTCCACCTGGCCAAGGCCCAGCAGGGCGCCGGCCTTGAGGGCGGCAAGGCTCGGCTGGGTGTTGGTTTCAGGCAGGGCGGAAAGGGTGTCGAGGGCTTCGCGGAAGCGGCCGCGGTCGGCATCGCGGCGGGCGGCGGCGAGTTGCTGGCGGACGGCGTCAGGCCAGGCAGCCAGTTCGGCGTCGGACAGGCGCACCACGGCGGGGTAATGGATGGCCCAGGCGACGGCATCCAGCGGCCGTACGGCGATGCTGCCGGGGGCGCTGCCGGCGCGGGCTTCGATGGCTTCGCCGGCGCCGAGGCTTTGTTCGCCGGTGCTGTTGGCGGTGCGCACGCGGCCTTCGGCCACGACGACGCGGGCCGCGGTGTCATCGCTGGCAACGGTGAATTCGGTGCCGTCCACCAGTGCGTTCACGAAGGGGGTGATGACGCCGAAGCGCTTGGTGAAGCGGCTGATCACATGCACCACGCCCCGCCCGAGGCCGAGTTCGCCGCTGTTGGCGGACGGCGGCAGGGTCAGGGTGGTGTTCTGGTCGACGCGGACGAGGACGTCCTGGCTCAGCACAAGGGCGGCGCGGCCGGGGCCGCGAACGGTGATCTGGTCGCCGGGGCACAGGATTTGCCGGGCCGTGGCGGGTTGCCAGGCGCCGCCAGCCGCCGCGCGCACTTCGACGCGGCCTTCAATGGCGCTCAGCCGGCCGGCCTGGGGGTCGCAGGCCAAAGTGTCGAGGGCAAGGCCGGAAAGGGCGAGGCTAAGGCACAGAGAAACCGGCCGCAGGACGAAATGCTGAGGCAAATGAGCAGGGTGCTGCATTGTTGTTACACCGGAAGGATATGTCTGGGGAAGGCAGGATGCTTTTGGTACGAATATTAACTGTAAAGTGATGTAACTCACTTGACGGTGAGCATTACACAGCCATCGGCGTCGGGCAGGGTAGCGCCGGCCAGGCGGGCCTGGCAACGCTGCAGGTAGAAGCGGCCGGGACCGTCGTCGGGGCACAGGGCGAGGACTTGCTGCAAATGTTCGGCCGCCGAATGCGTGGCATCGCAGGCGTAGGCCGTGCGGGCGGTGTCGAAGGCCCGGGCGGCTTCGGCGGGCAGAGGCTTGGCCAGGATTTCGTGGAGCTCGATGGGGCTGCGCTTGCCGGCCAGCACGAAGGGGCCGAGGGCGCGGGTGTGGCCGGCGCCCAGTCCGTCGTGGGCGGTGACCGCGCCGGAGGCGAGAATGCGCGTGCCGAGGGGCTTGTTGGCGTTCTGGATGCGGCTGGAGGTGTTGACGATGTCGCCGACGGCGCGCAGTTCCCGGTGCTGGCTGGCCCCCACTTCACCAAGGAAGACCGGGCCGTAGTGCAGGCCGAAGCGGGTCGGCAGGGCGCTGTCGTCGTGCGCCGGGCCGTTCATCAGGCGGTGCAGTTCCAGGGCGGCGGCACGGGCTTGCCGGCAGGCGTCGCTGGCGGAGTCGTCGGCCAGCCACAGGCACATGCTGGAGTCGCCGACGATGTCCATCACGTGGCCGCCGTGGGCTTCGATGACGGGGATGAAGCGGTCGAAGTAGCGGTTGAGGGCGTCGCGGGTGGCGGCCGGGCTGAGGGTTTCGGAGAGGCTCGTATAGGCCTCGATGTCGCTGCACAGGCACACCCCGTGCACCGTGCGCCCGCCTTCGTGGCCTTTGAGCAGGGCGGCCAGCTTGTCGCTGCCCTGGCGGGTCAGGCCGAGTTCGAGGGCGTGTTCGAGGTGGCGCTCGCGCCGGCGGGCGGCGCGGGTGTGGAGGACCATTCCCCCGGCGGTGGCGATCAACGGGGCGACGAGCGCCGGCAGGATCAGTGGCAGCCACAGGTGCAGGTGGGCAAAGCTCCAGCCGGCCAGCGCGGCCCAGGCAAGGGCCATGGCCGCGGTGACGAGCAGCGCGCGGCGGGTGCGGGCAAGTTGCCAGGGCAGGGTCAGCAGGGCCATCCAGCCGAGCAGGGCGGCGGCCATGGGGGCTTCGTCGGGGCGCTCCAGGCTGCTCCCTTCGAGCAGGTTGGCGAGGGCGGTGGCG
This sequence comes from Zoogloea oleivorans, assembly GCA_030157785.1. Classification (GTDB taxonomy): domain Bacteria; phylum Pseudomonadota; class Gammaproteobacteria; order Burkholderiales; family Rhodocyclaceae; genus Zoogloea; species Zoogloea oleivorans_A. Next base: position 258,259 of record JAOAUC010000055.1, on the reverse strand, counting down.
CACAGTTCGACGCCGCTGATGTCGAGGCCGTCCGGGGTGCTGAAGGGGGTGCGGAACATGTCTGACTGGCGCGACTGGTTGAATTCGGAGAAGCCGATCAGTACCGCCTTGCCGCGAAATGCGGTGTCGCCGGCGAGGGGGTCGGCGACTAGCTGGAGGGCTTCGGCGTAGGGGATGGTGCGGACACTGCCGATGGGGCCGTAGAGGTTGAGGGTGTGGCGCCGGGTGTCGGGGGCGAGGCCTGCCGGGGCGGGGCGGGTGCTCGTCATGTGGTGGGCCATCAGCACGGGCAGGGATGGGCGGTCGCCGGCGCTGGGCACAAAGCCCCAGAATTCGATCACCCCGTCGGGGGTTTTCGGCATGATGAAGGGGCCGCTGGCCCAGGCGGCATCGCGCAGCAGGGGCAGGGCCTGGGTGAGCCGGTCCATGGTCGCCAGGGTTGCGCCGCCCGGCCCGGTGACCGCTTCGCGGGTGATGCCTTCGACGAGCACCACGTTGCCGGCCTTCTTGATGGCGCGGGCGAGGGCCTGGTCCTGGTCGGGTTCGCGGGCGCGCTCGAAGAGCACATCGAAGCCGATGACCCGGGCGCCGCGTTCGGTCAGCCCGTCGACCAGCCGGGCGTGCAGGCCGCGGGGCCAGCGCTCGGGGCGCTCCGACTGGCCAAGGGCGCGGGCCGACTGCGAATCGAGGGTTATAATCACGACCGCCGGGGGGGCGGGGCGAGTACCTCTAAAGTTATAGAGATGGTCCAGCCCCGTGCTGTATTCGAGCTCCCGCAGCGGTGAAAGCAGCACCATAGCCATGGTCAGCAGCGAGGCCAGCAGAAATACGAAGAAGGATTTTTCGAGGCGTGGCACGGAAAAAGGTGTCAAGGTTGCGCCGTCAAGGGAGGCTATAGGCTGTGGATTATCTGGATCGGGTTGATTTGTTCGAGGGCCTGACCGAGAGCCAGGTGAATGCGCTGGTCGATCGTTCGCGCATGCGCGTTTTTGCGGCCAATACCATCGTCGTCAGCGAGGGGGACGAGGGCAACAGCCTGTTCGTGATCCAGAACGGTTCGCTCAAGGTGTTCCTCACCGACAACGTCGGGCGGGAGGTGACTTTGTCATTTCTCGATCCCGGTGACTATTTCGGCGAGCTCGCCCTGCTGGATGAGGCGCCCCGCTCGGCGTCGGTGATTGCAATGACGCGCAGCGAAGTATTGCAGATTCCGCGCACGGCTTTCATGGCCCTGGTCGAAGCTTACCCGGCCTGTATGCAGTTGGTGGTGCGCAATCTGGTGGCGCGCATCCGCCTGCTCACCGAGAACGTGCGCTCGCTGGCGCTGGTGGATGTGTTCGGGCGGATTTCGCGGGTCTTCGATTCCCTGGCTGTGGAGCGGGACGGCATAAGCGTCATCGAGCGCCGCCTGACCCAGCAGGATCTGGCCAACATGGTTGGCGCCTCGCGGGAAATGGTGAATCGCATCCTGCGCGATCTGGTGGCTGGCGGCTACATCGAGATCGAGCAGCAGCGCATCCTGCTGCGCAAGAAACTGCCCCGCCACTGGTAGCCCGGCGTCAGTAAAAACCCTACTGAAAACAAGGCAATTTCTCTCCCTTTGACTACACTGAAATAAACAAGGGGAGAGACATCATGAGCTTCATCGATACGCCCATCAGCCGCTGCGAAGCGGTTCGCGAGATGGTCCTGACCGACCAGACTCAACATCAATGCGCGCTTGAACACGGATGTCCGCCAGGCCGCAATTGCCCGCTGGATGGTTGCTTTGCCGAGATTTCCGGCGTGACCGAAGAAGCCACGCTGGGTGAGCTGGCGATGGCCGAGGCGGGGCACACGCATCAGCAGGTCTGAGCGCGTGGTCAACCGGCTGCGAGTGAAGGCCTAGCGCAGCTTTTCGAGCAGGCCGTCGAGCTGATCGAGGCTGCCGAACTGGATGGTTACCGCGCCGGCGCCTTTCTTGTTTGCCTTGATTTTGACCGTCGCCCCCATGCGGTCGGCGATTTCCTCTTCCAGACGCAGGATGTCCCGGTCGGGCGGCGGGGCGATCTGCTTGGCCTTCGGATTGAGTTCGTTGTGCACCAGGCGCTCGGCTTCGCGTACCGACAGGCCCCTGGCGGCGATCAGGTTGGCGAGGCCGACCTGCATCGCGCCGTCCAGCGGCAGCAGTGCCCGGGCGTGGCCCATGTCGATGTCACCAGCCATCAGCAGTTCCTGAACCTGGGGCGCCAGTTGCAGCAGGCGCAGCAGGTTGGAGGCGGCCGGGCGCGAGCGTCCGACGGCATCGGCGGCCTGCTGGTGGGTCATGCCGAATTCGTCGATGAGGCGCTGGATGCCGGCGGCCTCTTCGAGCGGATTGAGGTCTTCCCGCTGGATGTTCTCGATGAGGGACATGGCCAGCGCGGCCTCGTCCGGAATCTCGCGCACCAGGCACGGCACACTGTTCAGGCCGGCGATCTGGGCGGCGCGCCAGCGGCGTTCGCCGGCGATGATCTCGTAACGCTTGGCGTCGAAAAGGCTGCCGATCGGGCGCACCAGGATGGGTTGCATGACTCCCTGGGTCTTGATCGAGGCGGCCAGCTCTTCCAGTGAGCCCGGGTCCATGCGCGTGCGCGGCTGGTATTTGCCGGGCTGCAGCTCGGAGGCGTTGAGCGTTTGCAGCTCGCCTTCGGTCTTGTCGGCGTCGTTGTTGGCGGCGAGGAGGGCGTCGAGGCCGCGGCCGAGGCCTTTGAGTTTGGGAGTTGCCATGGTGTCGCTTAGAGGGTCTGGACCCGTTCGATCATTTCTTTGGCGAAGGCCAGATAGGCCTGCGCACCCTTGGCGCTGCGGTCGAAGACCACGCCGGGCAGGCCGTGGCTGGGGGCTTCGGCGAGGCGCACGTTGCGCGGCACGATGGTCTTGAAGACCTTGTCGCCGAAATGCGCTTCGAGCTGGGCGGAAACCTGTTGCTGGAGCGTGACCCGCGGGTCGAACATGACCCGCAAGAGGCCGATGATGCCGAGGTCGCGGTTGAGGTTGGCGTGCACTTTCTTGATCGAATTGACCAGGTCGGACAGGCCTTCGAGGGCGTAGTACTCGCACTGCATCGGGATGATGACCCCGTGGGCGACGCACAGGCCGTTGAGGGTCAGCAGCGACAGGGACGGCGGGCAGTCGATGAGGATGAAGTCGTATTCTTCGGAGTGCAGGGCGAGGGCGTCGCGCATGCGGTTCTCGCGCCGCTCGAGGCCGACCAGTTCGACTTCGGCGCCGGCCAGGTCGCGGTTGGCGGGGATTACGTCGTACTTGCCGGCTTCGGAGCGCACGCGGGCTTCGGCCACGGTGCACAGGCCAACCAGCAGGTGGTAGACCGATTTGGTGAGTTCGCGCTTGTCGATGCCGCTACCCATGGTGGCGTTGCCCTGCGGGTCCAGGTCGATCAGCAGGACGCGCTGGCCGGCGGCGGCGAGGCCGGCGGCGAGGTTAACGCAGGTGGTCGTCTTGCCGACGCCGCCCTTCTGGTTGGCGATGCAGAAAATGCGGGCCATCTTAGGTCCGTTTCACAGTGATGAGGTGGCGTTCCGCGTCGAGGCCGGGAACATGGAGTTCCACGCTGCGCTTGAGCACGAAACCGGCCGGGATACGGGCGATTTCATCGGCAGGGTACACGCCCTTCATGGCGAGGAGGCGGGTTTCCGGTCCGGCCAGATGGGCTGTGAGGTTTACAAAGTCGGCCAGATCGGCAAAAGCCCGCGAAATGATGCCATCCACGGGCAGTTCCGGGGCATAGGGCGGCTGCCAATTTTCGATGCGGGCATGGTGGGCGCGGAAGTTGCCAAGCTTGAGCTCGATTTTCGCCTGGTTCTGGAAGGTGGCCTTCTTTTGCACCGTTTCGACGGAATCCACCTGCAGGTCGGGGCGGCACAGAGCCAGCACCACGCCGGGCAGGCCGCCGCCGGAGCCTACGTCCACCAGGCGATTCACGCCGGCAAGGTGAGGCAGCACTGACAGCGAATCGAGCAGGTGGTGGGTAACGACCTGGGCTTCGTCGCGGATGGCGGTGAGGTTGTAGACCTTGTTCCACTTGATCAGCAGGTGGCCGAAAGCGAGCAGGCGCTCCGGCGCGTCGGCGGGCAGGTCGAGGCCGAGTGCGGCAATGCCCTTTTTCAGGGTGTCGATGGCGCTCATGCGGGTTTGTGCTCCGTGGTCCGGGCCAGCTGGCCGCGCTTGAGCCACACCAGCAGCAGCGAAATCGCCGCCGGGGTGATGCCCTGGATGCGGCTGGCCTGGCCGATGGTTTCCGGCTTGTGCAGGTTGAGACGGCCCTGTACTTCCTTCGACAGGCCGCGCACCGTGGTGTAGTCGAGGTCGGGGGGCAGGGGCGTGGTTTCGGCACCGGCCTGGCGGGCCACTTCGTCGAGCTGGCGGTCGATGTAGCCCTGGTACTTGGCGGCGATTTCGAGCTGTTCGACCACTTGCGGGTCGGTCTCGAGGCCTTCAGGGGCACCGGGCAGGCTCATCAGCGCGGCGTAGCGCACGTCCGGGCGGCGCAGCAGCTCGAAGTAGGCGTATTCACGCTCGATGGCCTTGCCGAGCACCGCTTCGGCGGCTTCGGCCGGCACCTTGGCGGGGGTCGCCCAGGTGGCGCGCAGGCGGGCGGTTTCGCGCTCGATGGCTTCGCGCTTGGTGCAGAAGGCGGCCCAGCGCACATCGTCCACTAGCCCCAGCTTGCGGCCGGTTTCGGTGAGGCGCAGGTCGGCGTTGTCTTCGCGCAGGCTCAGGCGGAACTCGGCGCGGGAGGTGAACATGCGGTAGGGCTCGGTGACGCCGCGGGTGATCAGGTCATCGACGAGCACGCCGAGGTAGGCTTCGTCGCGGCGCGGGCACCAGGCGTCCTGGCCCTTGACCTGCAACGCAGCGTTGATGCCGGCCAGCAGGCCCTGCGCGGCGGCTTCTTCGTAGCCCGTGGTGCCGTTGATCTGGCCGGCGAAGAACAGCCCGCCGATGGATTTTGTCTCCAGGCTGGACTTGAGGTTGCGCGGGTCGAAGTAGTCGTACTCGATGGCGTAGCCGGGGCGCAGGATGTGGCAGTTTTCGAGACCGCGGATCGACTGGACGATCTGCAGCTGCACGTCGAAGGGCAGGCTCGTCGAGATCCCGTTGGGGTAGATCTCGTGGGTGTCGAGGCCTTCCGGCTCAAGGAAGACGTGGTGGCTGTCCTTGTCGGCGAAGCGGTGGATCTTGTCTTCGATACTCGGGCAGTAGCGCGGGCCGACCCCTTCGATCACGCCGGAATACATCGGCGAGCGGTCGAGGTTGGCGCGGATGATGTCGTGGGTGCGGCTGTTGGTGTTGGTGATCCAGCACGGCAACTGGCGCGGGTGCTGGGCCGCGTTGCCGAGGAAGCTGAACACCGGCACCGGATCGTCGCCGGGCTGCTCCTGCATGACCGAGAAGTCGATGGTGCGGGCGTCGAGGCGCGGCGGCGTGCCTGTCTTGAGGCGGCCCTGCGGCAGGGCGAGTTCCTTCAGGCGCTGGCCGAGGCTGATGGCTGGCGGATCGCCGGCGCGGCCGGCGGCGTAGTTCTGCATCCCCACATGGATCAGGCCGTTGAGGAAGGTGCCGGCGGTGAGCACCACGGCGGGGGCCTCGAAGCGCAGGCCGATTTGCGTTACCACGCCGGTCACCCGGTCGCCGACCACGGTGAGATCGTCCACCGCCTGCTGAAACAGCCACAGGTTGGGCTGGTTTTCGAGGCGCTGGCGGATGGCGGCCTTGTAGAGCACCCGGTCGGCCTGGGCGCGGGTGGCGCGCACGGCCGGGCCCTTGCTGGCGTTGAGGATGCGGAACTGGATGCCGCTCTCGTCGGTGGCCGCGGCCATGGCGCCGCCGAGGGCGTCCACTTCCTTGACCAGATGCCCCTTGCCGATGCCGCCGATGGACGGGTTGCAGCTCATCTGGCCAAGGGTTTCGATGTTGTGGGTGAGCAGCAGGGTGGCGCACCCGGCCCGTGCCGCTGCCAGCGCGGCCTCGGTGCCGGCATGGCCGCCGCCGACAACGATGACGTCGAATCGGGTGGGATGAAGCATGGGGAAACCGGGGAAAGGTAAATCGGGGGAGCCGAATGATACGACCTTGCGCTGCAAAAATATAGCGCCGCGCTCCGCAGTGCGGGAGAAAACCAGCGGATTTACAACGGCTTATCTGCAGCTTTCGGAATTTTCTGGTGCGTCTTCGGGGCCCCGGCCTGACGCGGCCGGGCGATCAAAAACTTTCATTGCTGCATTGAACAAAGTTTCGACGATTTACCTCAAGTTTGCCGACGCCCGTCCGTTGAGCCTAGCAGTACATGGGGTGCCACCCGCTACGCTCGGCAATGGGCGACGGAGTGGCATCTTCATGGGTCCATATCGTCGCTCCGAACCCGCGCCGGTGGAGCTGGGAGTCAAGAAGTGAAAACAATAATGCTGGTCGATGACTCGGCCACGGTGCTGCTCTCCATCTCGGGCATCCTCGCCAAGGCCGGCTTTCAGGTCGTGACTGCCAACAGCGCCGAAGACGGTCAGAAGAAGCTGGCCGCCGGCACCAAGCCGGATCTGCTCATCACCGATCTCAACATGCCCGGCATGAACGGCATCGAGTTCATCAAGGTGGTGCGCCAGAGGTCTGACCTGCGCTTCATGCCCATCCTGTTCCTGACCACCGAGTCCCAGCAGAGCAAGCGCGTCGAAGCCAAGGCGGCGGGCGCTTCGGGCTGGATCGTCAAGCCGGCAACCGCCGAGACCCTGCTTAGCACGATCAAGCTCGTCTTGCGCTAGGCCGGTCGATCCATCATGGAAATCCGGAACAAGTCCCGGCGGCGGAAGGCTTTGCTTGCCAGCGTGACGGCAGCAGGCGCGTTTGTCGTCGTCTATTTCGCCAACTCGGCCTATCACGAGCTGCTGTTGAGCAAGTTCGGCCTGAGCCAGGCCCTGGTGGATGCGCTGGGGGCCTTTGCCGCGGTTCTGGTGAGTTTCGAAGTCCATCAGTTGCTGTCCATCGCCCGCTACCGGGACGCCACCTATGGCGCCGAAAACGCCCTGCGCCATGCCCGCGAGGAAGCCGCCCGGCGAGTTGAGGTGGCGGCCGAAGTCAGCCGTTCGCTCAATGACGTGCCACATCTGAACAGCATCCTGGTTGGCCAGCTCAATGCCGTGACCGAGCAGACCGAAGCGGCCGCGCTGGGCATGGTCGAGCGCCTGCAGGGGGTGGATTCGGTGGTGCAGGATCTGGACGGCGTGGTCCAGTCCTTCTCGCGGGAATCCAGCGAGATCGTCGCCGCGGCCAACACCCGTGCGGCCCGCAACCAGCGCACCCTCGAAGATCTGCAGGCCTACATTCACCGGCGCCTGACCAATGTGGGCGAGGAGCAGGAGCACGTCATGTCGGCCCTCGCCGAGGCCAAGTCCTTGTCCCAGTTCGTCAAACTGGTGCGCGACATTTCCGGCCAGACCAACCTGCTGGCCCTCAATGCGGCGATCGAGGCCGCCCGGGCCGGCGAGGCCGGGCGCGGTTTTGCGGTGGTGGCGGATGAAGTCCGCAAGCTGGCCGGGCAGACCGACCAGGCCGTCGTGAAGATCAACGAGGGCATCGACCGGGTGATCAAGACCATCGAGTCGAAGTTCAGCGCCCAGCTCGACCAGTCGATTTCCAACGCCGAAGAAAGCGCCCTGCACACCGTGGCCGAGCAGTTCAACGAGGTCAGCCAGAGCTACGCCGAACTCCTCGACCACGAGAACCGGATTCTCGGCGTGTTCCGCGAGTCCAGCTCGCGCCTGGCCGACATGTTCATGGAAACCATGGCCAGTGTGCAGTTCCAGGATGTGACCCGTCAGCAGATCGGCCACGTCATCGAGGCCCTGCAACGTCTTGACGAGCACGTGCAGAAGCTTGCCGACTGCCTGACCGACAAGGCTGCCGTGGCCGACATTCCGGCCATGACCGAGCAGATCGACCGGCTTTTCGAGAGCTACGTGATGGAACGCGAGCGCGATGAGCACCAGCGCCGCAGCGGCCGCAGCGCCCCGGCCGCCTCGTCGGGCAGCCGGAACGGCCCTGCGGTCGAACTGTTCTGAAACTCCGGAGATCACCATGAATGCCATCCGTCGCGCCTTCACCGAGGAATTCACGATCTACCGGGTGGCCGAACTCAAGCCCGCGCTGCTGGCTGCCCTTGGCGAAGGCGAGCGCCTTGAGCTGGACCTGTCGGGTGTCGAGCGCATCGATTCGGCCGGCTGCCAGTTGCTGATCCTTGCCAAGCGCGAAGCCAGTGCCACCGGCAAGACCCTGGCGATTGTTGCCCACAGCCCGGCCGTGCAATCCCTGATCGAGTTCTACAACCTTGCCGCCTGGTTTGGCGACCCTCTCGTCGTATCTGCGGAATAGCTCCGGCGACCCATCATGGACGAACTGAAACAAGTCTTCTTGCAGGAGAGCAACGAGCAGCTGGATGCGCTCGAAACCCTGCTGCTTGAGCTGGAAAACCGGCCGGACGACGAAACCACCCTCAACGGCATCTTCCGCGCCGCCCACACCATCAAGGGTGCGGCAGGGATGGTGGAGTGTGCAGCGGTGGAGTCCTTTGCCCACGTGGTCGAGAACGTGCTCGACCGCCTGCGCAATCACGAAATCGCCGTCACCACCGAACTCGCGGCCCTCATGCTTGGCTGCACCGACCACCTGCGGGTGCTGGTCGCCAACGAGGCTGGGGTGGCGCAGGTGACCATCGAATGGATCGAGGCGCAAGGCGCCAGGCTGCTCGCCGAACTCGGCCAGTACGGCCCGGGCGGGCAGGTTTTTGCCACGCCGAAGGCGGCTGAAGCGGGTGTCGAGCGCATTCCCTCGAACCGGTCCGGCCACAACTGCTGGCACATCTCGGTGCGCTTCGGGCCGGATGTGCTGCGCCAGGGCATGGATCCGGAAAACTTCCTGCGCTTTCTGGAAACGCTGGGCCACATCCAGCACATGGAAACCCTGACCGACATCATGCCGCCGGTGGCCGAGATGGACCCGGAACTGTGCTACCTGGGCTTTGAAATCTCCCTGGAGTCCAGCGTCGACAAGCAGGCCATCGAGGATATTTTTGCCTTCGTTCGCGACGAATGCCGGCTGGCCATTTTGCCGCCCAACAGCAAGGTAGCCGACTACCTCGAACTGATCGAAAGCCTGCCCGAAGACACCCTGCGCCTGGGCGAGATTCTCGTCCGGGTGGGCGCCCTGACCGCCGATGAGCTGGCTGAAGGGCTGCGCACCCAGGCCATTCCGGCGGCGGCCGAGCAGCCCGATGTGCTGCAGATCGGCGAAATTCTCGTCGCCCAGCAGGTGGTGCAGCCGGAACTGGTTGCCGCGGCGGTCGCCAAGCAAACCCAGGTCAGCGAGAAGAAGGCCCAGGACGCCAAACTGATCCGCGTGCCGGCCGACAAGCTTGATCACCTCATCAACCTGGTCGGTGAGCTGGTGATTGCCGGCGCGGCGACCAGCCTGCTGGCCCATACCCGGCGCGACGGCGAACTGATCGAGTCCTCGTCCCTGTTGAGCCGGCTGGTGGAAGAGATCCGCGATGCCTCGCTGCAACTGCGCACGGTGCAGATCGGCGAAACCTTCAACCGATTCCACCGCCTGGTGCGCGATGCCTGCAAGGATCTGGGCAAGGATGTGCAGCTCGTGATCAACGGCGGCGAGACCGAACTCGACAAGTCCATTGTCGAGAAGATCGGCGACCCGCTGATGCACCTGGTGCGCAACTCCCTCGACCACGGCATCGAGTTACCCGCCGTGCGCGAGGCGGCTGGCAAGAACCCGCGCGGCACGCTGACCCTCAATGCCTGCCACGATGCCGGCAACATCGTCATCGAGGTGATCGACGACGGGGCTGGCCTCAACCGCGACAGGATTCTCGCCAAGGCCATCGAGCGCGGGCTGGTGGATGCCGAAGCGCATCTGTCCGACCGGGAAATCTTCGACCTCATCTTCGCCCCCGGCCTGTCCACCGCCGAGCAGGTCACCAACCTGTCGGGCCGCGGTGTAGGCATGGACGTGGTACGCCGCAACCTGCAGGCCCTGCGCGGCACCATCAATGTGGACAGCCATTCCGGCCAGGGCACCCGCCTGACCCTGCGCCTGCCACTGACCCTGGCGATCATCGACGGCTTCCTGGTGGTGTCCGGCAACCGCTCCTACGTGATCCCCCTCGACGCAGTGGTGGAGTGCATCGAGCGGCCCGAGTCCGAGCATAACCGCAACTATTTCAACCTGCGTGGTCAGGTGCTGCCGGCCGTGTGCCTGCGCGAGAGCTTCAGCCTGCCCGGCGAGCGCCCTGCGCGCGAAAGCGTGGTGGTGGTGCAGTACGCCGGCCAGCGCGCCGGCATCGTGGTGGACCGCCTGGCCGGCGAGCTTCAGGCGGTGATCAAACCCCTGGGCGCGATTTTCCGGCACCTGCAGGGCATTGGTGGTTCAACCATCCTCGGCAGCGGGGAGGTGGCGCTGATTCTCGATATTTCCGCCCTCATCAAGATTTCGGGTCAGGCAGAGCAGCGCCTGATTGCCCGTCCCGAATTACGTAACGCCTGACATTTTTGCATCATCCGGAGAACCAATCATGTTCAACAACCTGAAGATCGGTGTGCGCCTCGGGCTCGGCTTCGCCTTTGTACTGCTGATGCTGGCGGCGATCTCGATCCTGTCGATTACGCGCATCAATGAACTCAACGCCGGCATCGACGAGCTGGCGGAGGGGCGGATTCCCAAGATCGTCATGGCCGATGAACTCGCCTTTAACGTCCAGCTTGTCGGTCGGGGCGTGCGCAACATGATCATGACCACTGACAAGAGCGTCGAGAAGCTGCAGCTTGAGGCGATTGCCAAGGCCCGCAGCCGCAACAGCGAGATCTACCAGCAGGTTGTGCCGTTGGTGCAGACAGAGAAAGGCAAGGCGATTCTTGCCAAGGCTGCCGAGGCTCGCAGCAAGTACAGCGCGGTGACGGACAAGCTGCTCCTCCTTGCAGATACCTCGTCGTCCCAGTACAACCAGGACAAGGCGGTCCAGCTCCTGTTTGGCGAATACACCGAGGTGGCTGGCGTATATAACGCGGTGCTGGCGGAGTTTTCCGCCTTCCAGATCGATGGCGCCAAGAAGGCTGGCACCCATGCGGTCGAGCTGGCCAGCTCGTCGCGCAGCCTGGTCATCACCCTGGCGTCGGTGGCTTTCGTGCTCGCCGCCCTGTTTGCCCTGTGGCTGACCCGCAGCATCACCCGGCCGGTAAACCAGGTTGTGGATGCCGCCAAGAAGATGGCTGCCGGCGATTTCAACTTTTCCCTCAAGAGCGAGGCCCGTGACGAGATCGGCCAGGTGGTGCAGGCCGTCGAGGCGATCCAGCACGCCGTCCAGTCCATGGCTGCGGATGCCACTCTGCTGGTTACCGCGGCAATTGACGGCCGTCTGGCTACCCGTGCCGATGCCAGCAAGCACCAGGGTGATTTCCGCAAGATCGTCGAAGGCGTCAACCAGACGCTGGATTCAGTGATCGGCCCGCTGAACGTGGCGGCCAACTACGTGGATCGCATCTCCAAGGGCGACATCCCGGCCAAGATCACCGACAGCTACAACGGCGATTTCAATGCCATCAAGAACAACCTCAACACCTGCATCGACGCGGTCGGCAAGCTGGTGGCCGATGCCAGCCTGTTGTCTGCCGCGGCGATTGCCGGCAGGCTCGAAACCCGTGCCGACGGCAGCCAGCACCAGGGCGATTTCCGCAAGATCGTGGATGGCGTCAATGGCACGCTGGATGCCATCGTCGGTCCGATCAACGAAGTGCGTCGCATCATGACGTCCATCGAGCAGGGCGATCTGACCCAGAGCATCACGCAGGATTACCAGGGCGATTTCAAGGCCCTGAAGGAAGCGGTGAACAACACCGTCGGCAAGCTCTCCGACACCATCACCCAGGTGCGTACCGCCGCCGATGCGCTGACCAACGCCTCCGGCCAGGTTTCGGCCACCGCCCAGTCCCTGTCCCAGTCTTCGTCGGAACAGGCGGCCAGCGTGGAAGAGTCGTCGGCTTCGGTCGAACAGATGTCGGCCTCCATCAACCAGAACGCCGAGAACGCCAAGGTGACCGACAACCTCGCCTCCAAGACCGCGGTGGAAGCCACCGAAGGCGGCGGTGCGGTGAAGAACACCGTGGATGCGATGAAGAAGATCGCCCAGAAGATCGGAATCATCGACGACATCGCCTACCAGACCAACCTGCTCGCGCTTAACGCGGCCATCGAGGCTGCCCGTGCCGGCGAGCACGGCAAGGGCTTCGCGGTGGTGGCGGCCGAAGTGCGCAAGCTGGCCGAGCGCAGTCAGGTGGCAGCGCAGGAAATCGGCGGCCTGGCCGGCGATTCGGTGGGTCTGGCCGAACGCGCCGGGCATCTGCTCGACGAGATCGTCCCGTCCATCCGCAAGACCTCCGACTTGGTGCAGGAGATCGCTTCTGCGTCCCAGGAGCAGTCGTCCGGCGTGGCGCAGATCAACAACGCCATGAACCAGCTCAACCAGGCGACCCAGCAGAACGCGTCGGCTTCCGAAGAGCTGGCGGCGACGGCCGAGGAACTGGGCGGGCAGGCCGAGCAGCTCCAGCAGTTGATGCAGTTCTTCACCATTGATGAACGCAACATGGGCCGTGGCATGGCCTACCCGGCGTCCGCCGCCGCAGCCCGGAGCACCGCCGGCAAGCCGCGGGCCGGTGCCCGCGTGGCAGGCTTCGCGTTCAACGAGAATGATTTCGAGAAGTTCTGAGCAGCGAAAGGAGCCTGAACATGTCCGCGCTGCCCGCTTCGCCGGCCGAGTCGAGCCCGGCCCAGTATCTGACCTTTCTCCTCGGCGGCGAGATGTTTGCCGTCGGCATTCTCAACATCAAGGAAATCATCGAGTACGGTGCCGTCACCGAGATTCCGATGGTGCCGCCCTTCATCCGCGGGGTCATCAACCTGCGCGGGGCGGTGGTGCCGGTGATCGATCTGGCCAGCCGTTTCGGCGGCAAGCGCTCGGAAATCTCCCGGCGCACCTGCATCGTCATCATCGAACTCACCGAGAACGATGAGCGCCAGGATATCGGCGTGGTGGTGGATGCGGTGTCGGAAGTGCTGGAAATTCCGGCCTCCGAAATCGAGCCGCCGCCGTCCTTCGGCGCCCGCATCCGGGCCGACTTCATCCAGGGCATGGGCAAGGTGAATGGCAAGTTCGTCATCCTCCTTGAAGTGGACAAGGTGCTGTCGGTGGATGAAATCGCCTCGCTGTCGCGAATGGTGACCGATGGCGCCGTCGACACCCTGGCCGGAGGCGTGCCGGCGGCCTGAGGGCCGGACGCCCATGGATTACGCCAGCCTGCCCGCCCGCGAGATCGAGCGCCTGTCCCGCAACGTGGCGCCCGGCGCATGGGCGGTGGAGCGGGAACGCCCGCTGTCCACGCTGCTTGGGTCCTGCGTGGCGGTATGCATGTTCGACCTGCAGGCGCGGGTCGGCGGCCTCAACCACTTCATGCTCCCCAACATGCAGCGCAGTGCCAACAGCGAGGTGGATTCGCTGCTGGCGGGCGATTACGCGATGGAAGCGCTGCTCAATGCCCTGCTCGCCCAGGGTGCCCGCAAGGCGCGCATCCAGGCCAAGGCCTTTGGTGGCGGCACCATCATCGATACCGCCGGCCAGCCTTTTGCCATCGGCCAGCGCAACGCCAGGTTTGCCCGTGACTGGCTACAGCGGGAGGGCATTCCGGTGATCGCGTCGGATTTTCTCGGTCCCTGGTCGCGCAAGCTGCTTTTTGTGCCCAGTAACGGCGATGCCTGGTGCAAGCGCATGGTCACCTCCCATGCCACCGCCGAGGTCATCGCCCGGGAAGAGCGCGCCTACGCGGCCACCCTCGTCACGCCCGGGGCGCCGGACAACAAGGTCGAACTGTTTTGAATTCCGCCATGCACAGGGCCCACGCCGCCGCCGGAAACCCGATGGTTTCCGCCATCACCGATCAGGAGTTCGCGCTTTTTCAGCGCCTGATCTACAAGATCGCCGGCATCAGTCTGTCGGACGCCAAAAAGGTGCTGCTGGTCGGGCGCCTCTCCAAGCGGTTGAAGCACTACCAGTTCGGCACCTTTTCCCAGTATTACCGGATGCTGGCTACCGGCCATCACTCCGAAGAGTTGCAGGTGATGGTGGATCTGCTGACCACCAACGAAACCTATTTTTTTCGCGAGCCGGGCCATTTCCACTTCCTGCGCGACGAGATCATCGTGCCGCGACGCAGTCCGGCCCCTTTCCGGGTGTGGAGCGCGGCCTGCTCGACCGGCGAGGAGGTCTACACCCTCGCCATGCTGCTCTCCGACACGCTCACCAGCGCCCCGTGGGAGGTGCTCGGCTCGGACATCAGCACCCAGGTGCTGGCCAAGGCCGAGGCGGGCCATTACCCTCTCGAGCGTAACGAAGGTATTCCACCGGGCTACCTGAGCAAGTATTGTCTCAAGGGCGTGCGCTCCCATAGCGGCAGCTTCCTCATCTCGCCGGAGCTGAAGCGGCGGACGCGCTTCCGGCAGGTGAACCTGACCCTGCCGGTGGATGCCGGGATCGGCGATTTCGAGGTGATTTTCCTGCGTAACGTAATGATCTATTTCGACATGGAAACCAAGCGCAAGGTGGTCGCCAACCTGTTGCCACGCCTCAAGTCGGGCGGTCACCTGATCATCGGCCACTCGGAAACCCTCAACGGCATCCAGCAGGGCCTGGAGCCGGTGCGGGCGACCATCTATCGCAAGCCATGATCGAGTTTGGCGACGATATCCGCGAAGTCTTCCTGCAGCCCGGCGGTTTCCATTTCGGCGGCGGTCGCACGCGCATCTCGACGCTGCTCGGCTCGTGCATTTCCATCACCCTGTGGCATCCGGCCCGGCTCGTCGGCGGGATGTGCCACTTCATGCTGCCCTCCCGCGGCCGGGTTGCCGGTGCCGCGCCCGACGGACGCTACGCCGACGAGGCCCTTGAACTGTTCGACCGGGAGGTGGCGAGGCTGGCCAGTCGTCCGGCCGACTACCAGGTCAAGGTCTTCGGCGGCGGCAACATGCTGACCCGCCCGGACGACAGTTCCGAAGTGATGGACATTGCCGCCCGCAACGTCGAATCGGCTTATGCCTTGCTGGCCCGCCACGGCTACCGGCCGGCGGCCCTCGCCCACTGCGGCGGCAAGGGCCATCGCAAGCTGATCTTCGATCTGTGGACCGGCCATGTGTGGCTGGCCCATCGGCCCCTGGGCACCGCGGCCTGATGGCGTCCGCGCCGATCCGCGTGATGATCGTCGACGACTCGGCCATCGTGCGCCAGGTGGCCAGCGAGGCCATTGCCGCCCAGCCCGACATGCGGGTGCTGGCCACTGCCGCCGACCCGCTCTTTGCCATCGAAAAGATGCGCAAGGCGTGGCCGGACGTGATCGTCCTCGACATCGAGATGCCGCGCATGGACGGGCTGACCTTTCTGCGCAAGCTGATGGCCGAGCGGCCGACGCCGGTGGTGATCTGCTCGTCGCTGGTGGGGCGGGGCGCCCGCTCGAGCCTCGATGCGCTGGCGGCAGGGGCGGTGAGCGTGGTGGCCAAGCCCAAGGTGGGCGTCAAGCAGTTTCTGCAGGACGAGAGCGAAAGCCTGGTGGCGGCAGTGCGGGCGGCTGCCAGCGCTCGTCTGCCGCCCGTGCGTCAGGTGGCTGTGGCGCCGCGTCCCAAGTTGACCCTCGATGACTTGCCCCGCGGGCCGCGTCTGGCCCCGGCAGGCGACCTTGCCCGGGTGGTCGCCATCGGTACCTCTACCGGCGGCACCCAGGCCCTGGAAGCCGTGCTGACGACCTTGCCGGACGATGTGCCGGGCATCGTCGTGGTTCAGCACATGCCGGCTGGCTTCACCGACATGTTCGCCCGCCGTCTCGACGGCTTGTGCCACATCCGCGTTCGCGAGGCCCGCCATGGCGACCGGGTCGAGCCCGGTCTGGCGCTCATCGCACCGGGCGGGCGGCATCTGCAGTTGGCCCGTGATGGCCGGGGTTATCACGTGGGGGTGGTGGATGGCCCGCTGATCAACCGCCACAAGCCGTCGGTGGATGTGCTGTTCCGTTCGGTGGCGCGCATGGCCGGCAGCAATGCACTGGGCATCATCATGACCGGCATGGGCGACGACGGAGCCCTTGGCCTGAAGGAAATGCGCAATGCCGGGGCCGCGACCATCGGCGAGGCGGAGGAGACCTGCGTGGTCTTCGGCATGCCGAAGGAGGCCATGCTGCGCGGGGCGGTGGAAAGCGTGCTGCCTCTGCATGACATCGGCGCAGGCCTGGTGGCCTGGAGCCGGGCACCGCGGCATCCGGCCTGATTCCGCCGCTGGCGGGTGGATGCGGGCTTTTGGCATGCGTAGCCTTAATCTCCCGGGGGTAAGGCCGTTAAGCTTGGAAGGCCACGCAATCCACTCTTGGCACAACCCCGCGATCTCAAAAGGTTCTGTCTCATGTCTCTTCCCCCGGAGCGCTCAAGCCCCAGCCCCGAGTGCGCTGGGGTACAGGAGCACAAGTTTCTCAAGGCGCTCGTCCAGAGTCTGCCGGATCTGGTCTGGCTGAAGGATCTGGACGGGGTCTATCTCGCCTGCAACTCGCGCTTCGAGCAGTTTTTCGGCGCCTGCGAAGCGAAGATCGTGGGCAAGACCGACTACGATTTCGTGCCCGTCGGACAGGCCGATCTCTTTCGCCACAACGATCTGAATGTCATTCATTCCGGTCAGGTCCGGCGTAACGAGGAGGAGGTCTGCTTTGCGGTCGATGGTCACCGGGAGTGGCTTGAGACCATGAAGTCGCCGATGCTGGATGCTGATGGTCGGCTCATCGGTGTGCTGGGCATCGGGCGTGATGTGACGGAGGCCCGGCGTGCCAAGCTCAGCCTCAAGCGCGCCAACGGTGCCTTGCGCACGGTCAGTGAGTGCAACCAGGCCCTGGCACGGGCTACGAACGAGAACGCGCTTCTGCAGGACATTTGCCGCCTGATTGTGGCCTTCGGTGGCTACCGGATGGCCTGGGTCGGTTTTGCCGAGAACGATCCACGGAAATCGGTGTGCGTGGTCGCGGAGTCCGGTGTTGCGGACGGCTACTTCGACACACTGAATCTTTCCTGGGCAGAGGCGGTGGAGGGACAAGGCCCGACCGGCACGGCGATTCGCGAAGGAAGGCCGATCCTGTGCCGCAACATCCATACTGATCCGCGCTTTGCCCGCTGGCGCGATGCCGCGACGCGCAATGGCTACGCGTCGTCCTGCGCGCTGCCCCTGCTTGGCGAGGACGGGCGGTGCTTCGGTGCCCTGAGCGTCTATTCGGCTGAAGCGGACGCCTTCGATGAGGAGGAGGTCCGGCTCTTGTCGGATCTGGGCGGTGACCTGGCTTTCGGGATCCGGGCCCTGCGCGACCGGATTGCACGGGATGAAGCCCAGCGCATGCAGTTGAATGCCGAGCGCCAGTTGCGCCACGTGCTGGAGGCGAGCCCGACCATCCTGTATGCCCTGAGGGTGGTGGACGGGCGCTTTGTACCGCTGATGGTAGGTGACAATATCCAGCGGATTTTCGGCTTTTCTCCCGATGAAGTCATGACTCCGGACTGGTGGGCAAGCCGGATTCATCCAGACGATCGGGCCGGAGCCCTGAGTTCGTCGGCACGCCTGCTGTCCGAGGGCCAGGTCGGCCATGAATATCGCTTTGCCCGCCGGGATGGCCACTACATTTGGGTGCGGGACGAGGTCCGCGTCGAAGAACGACCCGGCGCACAGGACATCGAGATTGTGGGCGTATGGACCGACATCAGCACCCGCAAGGGCATCGAGCTGGCTCTGCAAACCCAGCGCCAGATACTTGAAATGGTGGCGTCGGGAGCTGCGCTGGCGGATACCCTGGATGCACTTGTCCGGGGCTTCGAGGCGCAGATGCCCGGCGTTCGGGCGTCCGTTTTGCTGCTGGATCCGGACGGTGTCCATCTGCGCCATGGTGCGGCGCCCGGGTTGCCGAAAGGCTATATCGAAGCTATCGATGGCATCGCCATCGGGGAGGGCGTCGGTTCTTGTGGAACGGCGGCCTGGCGTGGCGAGCCGGTGGTTGTCGAGGATATCGCCAGCGATCCGCTGTGGCAGCCTTACCGTGCCCTTGCTTCCAGTCACGGGCTGGTGGCCTGCTGGTCTTTTCCTGTCCTCAACAGCGATGCGCGGGTGCTGGGCACCTTTGCGCTCTATCCGGGCGACCCGTCCCGCCCGACTGCGGCGCATCTGGAGCAGGTTGCCCTGGCTACCGACGTGGCGGCCATCGCCATCACCCGCTATCGGGAGGAGTCGGCGCTGCGTGCCAGCGAGGCCCGCTTCAGGCAACTGTTCGAAGTGGCGCCGATGCCCCTGAGTCTGTTCCATGCCGGCGGCGAACTGGTGGATGTGAACCGCCGTTTTGTGGAAACCTTCGGTTATGACCGGAAGGATTTGCCCAGTCTTGAAGCTTGGTGGCCGCTGGCCTATCCCGATCCGGAATATCGCAGCTGGGTCATGGCGACGTGGCGGGCGGCGGCCGATGAGGCCCGCGCTGCGCAACGCCCGGTAATGCCCATGGAGTTCAGGATTACCTGCAAGAGCGGCGACGTGCGCACCTTGCTGGTTTCCGGCTCCGTCGTTGGCGAGATGTTCATGGCGACCTTCTTTGACATTACCGAGATGCGCAAGCTGGATGCCCAGCTGGAGCTCTACCATCACCACCTGGAAGATCTGGTGGCCGAGCGTACCGGGCAACTGGCCGAGGCGCGCCAGCGGGCCGAGTCCGCCAACGAGGCGAAGAGTGCCTTTCTGGCCAACATGAGCCACGAGATCCGCACGCCGATGAATGCCATCCTCGGCCTCGCACGGATCATTGAGCGCAGCCCCCTGGCGGCCGCCCAGCAGGACCGCCTGGCCAAGATCCGCAATGCCGGCACCCACTTGCTGTCGATCATCAACGACATTCTGGACATCTCGAAGATCGAGGCCGGCAAGCTCAACCTGGAGTCCATCGACTTCTCGCCGGAGGCGCTCTTCAATCAGGCTCACTCCCTGATTCACGACCGGCTGGCGGCCAAGCATCTGACTTTCCGGTCGGACACCGACGGCCTGCCGCCGGTTCTGCGGGGCGATGTGACGCGCCTGCGCCAGGCTCTCCTCAACTATCTCGGCAATGCGGTGAAGTTCACCGAGCAGGGGGGCGTCGTGCTGCAGGCGAGGGTGCTCGAGGAGGATGAGGGCGATTTGCTGGTCCGTTTCGAGGTGGTCGATACCGGCATCGGCATCGCTGCAGACCAGCTGCCGCGCCTGTTCCAGCCTTTCGAACAAGCCGACGCCTCGACCACCCGCAAATATGGCGGTACCGGCCTCGGTCTGGCGCTGACTCGTCACCTGGCGGCCCTGATGGGCGGCGAGACCGGGGTCGACAGCGAGCCCGAGCGGGGCAGTGCCTTCTGGTTTACCGCGCGCCTGCAGAAACGCCCCGGCGTCATGCTGCCGGTCAGCGCGCCGGAAGTGCCGGCGGAAACGGCCGCCGCCATCGCCACCCGGCTGCGCGGGGCCCGGGTGTTGCTGGTCGAAGACAATCTGCTCAACCAGGAGGTGGCGGTGGACATGCTCAGCGATCTGGGGCTGCTCATCGATCGGGCCGACAACGGCATGGAGGCCGTCGATCTGGCCGGGGTGGCCGCTTACGACGTGATCCTGATGGACATGCAGATGCCGGTGATGGATGGACTGGAAGCGACGCGGCGGATTCGTCGCCTGTCGGGACGGGAGAGCACGCCGATCGTCGCCATGACCGCCAATGCCTTCGATGAAGACCAGGAGGCCTGTCTGGGCGCCGGCATGAATGATTTCATTGCCAAGCCGGTGGAGCCGGAAGCCTTGTTCCGGATGATCTACAAGTGGCTGGGGCCGGCGTTCCGGGAGCCTGACGCGGCGGCGTCTGGGCCCCTTCCCGTGCCGCTGTCTGTCTCTGAGATCGACTGGGCCGTCCGCTACAGCGGCATGGACGGCCTCGACACGGAGCGCGGGCTGCGGGTGGTACGCGGCAGGTGGCCCACCTACGTTCGCCTCCTCGGCCTGTTTGCCGATACCCATGCCGACGTGGTCGAGCGTCTGAATGCCTGCCTGGCCGCGGGGGAGCTGGAGGAGATCGGGCGCCTTGCCCATTCCCTCAAGGGGGCCGCCGGCAACGTGGGGGCGACCGGGGTGTTCGCCCTTGCCACCGCAATCTGCAACGGGGTGCGTGAGGGGAGTGGGGCGGAGGCCCTCGCCGACCTGCTGGCCGCGCTGACCGAGACCATGCCGCCGCTGCTTGCAGCGATTCGTCAGCGTCGCGTCGAATCCGGGGAGCCGGTCCAATGAACGGCGCATCGCGCATCGTGCCCTTTCAGTGGGCGGACTATTTCGAAACCGGCTTTGGCGACGTGGACGGCCAGCATCACAAGCTTGTCGACCTGATCAATGTGCTGGCCCAGCGGGCGGTCAGCGGCGCCGAGCTGCTGCCGGCGGAGCTGGCTCACGTGCTCGACGGGCTGGCGCGCTATGCGCAGCATCACTTTGCCACCGAGGAGGCGCTGATGGAGAGCGCCGGGCTCGATTCGCGTCACCTGCGCACGCATCGCCAGCTGCACGTGGACTTTGTCACCCAGGTGGAGGAAATGCGCAGCACCGCCGATCCGGCCCGGGTGGTGCCGGTGCTGTACCGCTTTGTCACCAGCTGGCTGACCTTCCACATTCTCGACACCGATCACAGCATGGCCCGCCAGATGCGTGCGGTGGCCGCCGGCAGCACGCCCGAGGAAGCCTTCGAGGCCGAAAGCGGACACCGCGGCGACCCTGGCAACACCGCGCTGATCGGAGCGGTACGCAACCTGCTGGGTCTGGTGGCCGAACGCAACGATGAACTGGCGCGGATCAATGCCGGCCTGGAGGCGCGGGTGGCCGAGCGCACAGTGGCGCTGACTGAAGCGAACCAGGCCTTGCATCACACCCTCGACTCCCTGGAAGAGACCCGCAACCGCCTGCAGGAGGCCGACAAGCTGGCCGCAGTCGGACAGCTCGCCGCCGGGGTGGCCCACGAAATCAACAATCCGCTGGCCTTCGTCGCCTCCAACCTGGGCACCCTGCGGGAGTACGCCGAGCGCATGCTGGCGCTGGTCAATACCGCCGACCGCCTGGCCGCGACTTCCGTCAATCGGGACGCCTGGCTGGCCGCTCGCGCCGAGACTGACCTGGAGTTCATCCGTGAAGACCTGCCGACCCTGGTCCTGGAGTCCATGCGCGGCCTCGGCCGGGTGGCCGAAGTTGTCCAGTCCCTGCAGGATTTCGCCTCGCCCGGGCCGTCGGAGCTGCATGAGGTGTCCGTGCATGCGCTGCTGGATGGCGCCATCAAGGCGACTGCCGGCAGTCGCTGCCCCGGTCAGGAGGTGGTGCGCGGCTACGGGGTGTTGCCCAGCATGGCGGTCAACCCGACGCTGCTCGGCGAGGCCTTCAAGGCCTTGATCGACAACGCCGGCCGGGCCCTCGGGAGTGCGCCGGGCACGCTCACCCTCCGGGCCCGGGAGGTGGGGGCCGAACTGGTCATTGACGTGGAAGACACCGGCTGCGGGATGGACGAGGCAACCAGGGCGCGCATTTTCGAGCCCTTTTTCACGACCCGCCCGGTGGGGCAGGGGCGGGGCCTTGGGTTGTCGTCGGCCTACCGGATTGTGCGCCAGCACGGCGGGCGCATCGAGGTGGGCAGCACGCCCGGCAAGGGCAGCCGCTTCCGGGTGCTGCTGCCTTTGAAAGCCCCCGCCTGAAACAAGGAAACCCGGCCTGAGCCGGGTTTCTTCTGGGTTAAGCCGAATGCTGGCGGATCAGCGTCGGGCAACCATGGCCCGCAGGCAGGCAACCCGCTCCTCGGTGGCCGGGTGGGTGCTGAACAGCCCGCGCAGCCCGCCGCCGGAGAGGGGGTTCATGATCATCATCTGGCCGGTTTCCGGGTGCGCCTCGGCGGTGGGCATCGGAATGCCGCGGGCGAAGGCATCGATCTTGGTCAGCGCGTCGGCAAGCGCCAGCGGGTCGCCGGAGATTTCGGCACCACCCCGGTCGGCCTCGAATTCCCGTGCGCGGGAAATGGCCATCTGGATCAGGCTGGCCGCCAGCGGGGCGAGCAGGGCCACGGCGATGCCGGCGATGGGGTTGGCCGGGCGGCCTTCGCTGTCACGCCCGCCGAACATCACGGCAAAGTTGGCGAGGGCCGAAATGGCACCTGCCATGGTGGCCGAGATGGTCGACAGCAGGATGTCCCGGTGCTTCACGTGGGCCAGTTCGTGGGCCATCACGCCGCGCAGCTCGCGCTGGCTGAGCATCTGCAGGATGCCGCTGGTGGCCGCCACGGCCGCGTGCTCCGGGTTGCGGCCGGTGGCGAAGGCGTTGGGCTGGTCTTCGTGGATGATGTAGACCTTGGGCATCGGCAGCTGGGCGCGCTCGGCCAGCTCGCGAACCATGTTGTAGAGGTAGGGCGAGCTGCTTTCATCGACCTCCTGCGCGTTGTACATGCGCAGGACCATCTTGTCGGAGAACCAGTAGGAGAAAATGTTCATCGCGCCGCCGAAGACCAGCGCGAGGAGCATCCCCGACTTGCCGCCCATCATGCCGCCGATCACCCCGAAGAGGGCGATGATCCCGGCCATGAGGATCGAGGTCTTGAGCCAGTTACCGAACATTGTGCTTATCCGTCCTTTCGAGTTCGCGCGAAGTGCGCGAACGGTTAGATGCGGGCATTGCCCGAAAATTCAATCGGGCGATGCCTGCCCTCAGGCGAAGCGGCTGCCCACCGCAATCGGCATGCCGCGCAGGAAGTCGGCGGTCGGCATGCGCTTGGCGCCGGGCTTCTGCAGTTCGGTGATGCACAGGGAGCCTTCGCCGCAGGCCACGATCACGCCGGCCGCCTCGGCCAGCAGGACCTCGCCGGGGGTTCCGCTGGCGTCGATGGCGCGGGCGCGCCACAGCTTGATCGGCGTGCCCGTGTAGGTTGCGAGGGCGCCGGGGAAGGGGTTGAAGGCGCGCACGGTGCGTTCGATCTCGACCGCCGGGCGGGTCCAGTCTACGGCGGCTTCGGCCTTGCCGATCTTGGCGGCGTAGGTGACGCCTTCTGCGGGCTGGGGCGTGGCGGTGAGGCCGTCGGGCAGGGCCTTAAGGGCTTCGACGATCATCTCGGCACCCAGCCAGGCGAGGCGGTCGTGCAGGCTGCCGGTGGTGTCGTCGGCGTGGATGGCTTCGGTGCGCTTGAGCAGCATCGGGCCGGTATCGAGGCCGGCGTCCATCTGCATGATGGTGATGCCGGTCTCAAGGTCGCCGGCCTGGATCGCCCGGTGGATGGGCGCCGCGCCGCGCCAGCGCGGCAGCAGTGAGGCGTGGATGTTGAGGCAGCCAAGGCGCGGCATGTCGAGCACGGCCTGGGGCAGGATGATGCCGTAGGCGGCCACCACCAGCACGTCCACGTCGGCCTCGGCGAGGGGCGCCTGCTGTTCCGGCGTGCGCAGCTTTTCGGGCTGATGGACGGGGATGTTCGCGGCCAGGGCGACCTGCTTGACCGGGCTGGGCTGCAATTGCATGCCACGACCGGCCGGGCGGTCGGGCTGGGTGAGCACGAGGGTGACTTCGAAACCGGCGGCGAGGATGGATTCCAGCGCCACGGCGGCAAATTCGGGGGTTCCGGCGAAGGCGACTTTCATCAGGCGGTGATCCGGGCCTGTTTGGCCAGTTTGCCCTTGATCCGGGTCTGTTTGAGTTGGGACAGGTGCTGCACGAAAACCATGCCTTCGAGGTGGTCCAGCTCGTGTTGGACGCACACGGCGAGCAGGCCTTCGGCGTCGAACTCGAAGGTTTCGCCCTGCTGGTTCATGGCCCGCACGCGCACGTGCTCGGCGCGGCTGACCTTGTCGTAGATGCCGGGCACCGACAGACACCCTTCCTCACAGATCTGCTCGCCGTCGCGGGCGATGATCTCGGGATTGATGAGGGCCAAAAGGCCGGACTTGTCCTCCGACACGTCGATGACGACGATGCGTTTGTGCACGTCCACCTGTGTGGCGGCCAGGCCGATGCCGGGCGCCTCGTACATGGTTTCGGCCATGTCGGCGATCAGTTTGCGGATTTCGTCGGTCACTGCGCGCACGGGGCTTGCGCGCGTATGCAGACGTGGGTCGGGAAAACGGAGAATGGGTAGCAGAGCCATAAATATTGCCGGATGAAGACTTTACGTGCAGAATTTTGAGCCAAATCTACGATGCCCGCGTCTTGAAGAAGCAGGCGTCGGGCTCCGCAACACAGACTGCCCATTGATGCGGCGAATCTGTCCGCCGAAAGCGAGTGCACTTCCAATGATGCGCATTATATCCGCCCTCCTCATCGGCGTCGCCGCCCTGGTTCCGGCGGGCGCAGGGGCCACCGGCCCGATCCGCCTTGCCGACGATGCGCCCGACAGCCACGTAGTGGTGCCGGGCGATACCCTGTGGGGCATTTCCGGCAAGTTCCTCAAGGAGCCCTGGCGCTGGCCCGAAGTCTGGCGCCTCAACCGCGAGCAGATCCGCAATCCGCACCTGATTTACCCGGGGCAGATCATCGTTCTAGACCGCAACGGTCCGACACTCAAGTTCGGCAAGCGGATTGGCCAGCCGGTGGGCAAGCCGCTCTACGAGAAGCGCTTCCCGCAGGTCTATTCCACGCCCGACCAGGCCGCGATCCAGAGCATTCCGGTGCGTGCCATCACGCCTTTCCTGTCCGAGCCGCTGGTCGTTACCGAGGAGGAGGATGCCGCCGCCGGGATCGTCGTGGCCACCCAGGAGGGGCGTGTATTCACCGGTCCGGGTGACACGGTCTTTGCGACCCGCCTGGCGCCGGAGGTGCACAACTGGAACATCTATCGCAAGGCCAAGCCCCTTGTCGAGCCGGTAAGCGGCGAGATTCTCGGTTACGAAGCTACCTACCTCGGACAGGCACGGGTGACGGCCGAGGCGGGTGTTCTTGCGCCGGATGCGCAGGATGCATCCGCCGAGCCCCAGAAATCGACTGACGGCAAGCCGCGTCTGCCGATTCCGACGAGCCTGATCCTGACCAGCTCCAAGCACGAAATCGGCAAGGGCGACCGCCTGCTGCCGGCCGGGCGCCCCGATCTGCTCAGCTACGTGCCCCATGCTCCCGACAAGGAAGTTGCCGGCCGGGTTGTGTCGATCTACAACGGCGTGGCCGAAACCGGTCGCTACAACGTGGTGTCGGTCAGCCTCGGCAAACGTGATGGCATGGAGATCGGTCATGTGCTGGCCCTGCATCGCAACCGTGGTGAAACCGAGTACCGCGAAGACAACGTCGGCCCGGCACAGCGCTTCCGGCTGCCCGAGCATCGCTACGGCGTGGTTTTCGTGTTCCGCGTGTTCGAGCGCCTTTCCTACGCGCTGGTGATGGACAGCAATGGTCCGGTGACGGTCGCCGACAGCGTCCGCAAGCCCTGAGCCTCTCTGTTGCCCTTGCCGGATAAGCACCCGCTCGCCCCCTGGTTGCGCCTGACCCTCACGCCGGGTCTGGGCGCCGCCGCCCAGCGCCAGTTGCTGGCCGCCTTCGGGCTGCCCGAAGGCATCTACAGCGCAGGGTTTGGTCCCGTCGCGGCGGTGGTCGGCGCGCCCCTTGCCGGCAAACTGCTCGACCACGACGCGACCGCCGCCGTCGATCTGGCCCTCGAATGGCAAGCCCGGCCGGGCAATGCCATCCTGACCCTCGGCGATGCGGCCTATCCCGCGTCCCTGCTCGAAATCCCCGATCCGCCGGTGCTGCTTTACGTGAAGGGCGATACGGCCCTGCTGTCCCGGCCGTCCATCGCCGTGGTGGGCGCCCGCAGCGCCACGCCCCAGGGGGAAGCCAACGCCGAAGCCTTCTCCACGGCCCTGTCTGCTGCCGGGCTGACCATCGTCAGCGGCCTGGCCCTGGGCATCGATGCCGCGGCCCACCGGGGTGGTCTGAGCGGTTCCGGCAGTACCGTGGCCGTGATCGGCACCGGTGCCGACCGCATCTACCCGGCTCGCAATGCCGAACTGGCCCGGCGTATTGCCGAGAGCGGGGTGATCATCAGCGAGTTCCCCCTCGGCATCGGCCCGCTGGCCCACAACTTTCCGCGTCGCAACCGTCTGATCGCCGGCCTCGCCAGCGGTGTACTGGTGGTCGAGGCTGCGGTAAAGAGCGGCTCCCTGATCACCGCACGTCTGGCCACCGACTGCGGGCGCGAGGTTTTCGCCATCCCGGGCTCGATCCATTCGCCGCTGGCGCGAGGTTGCCACCGCCTGATCCGCGACGGTGCAAAACTGGTCGAATCTGCCGCCGACATACTCGAAGAGCTGCGCCTGGCGCCTCCGGAAGCGGCGCCAGCCCGTGATCTCGCCCTTTTCGAGGCGAGCGGGGAGGAGGCCCGGGTGCTCGACGCCGTGGGCCACGATCCCGTAGACGTAGACACGCTGGTGCACCGCACCAGCTTGACGCCGGAAGCGCTCTACGCCATTCTGCTTGCGCTGGAACTCGACGGGCGCGTGTCACGCCTGCCCGGAGGGCGTCTCCAGCGCCTCTGAAAAAACGACCGGCCTCAGGCCCACGCGCCATGTTCGATATCCTCGTGTACCTCTTCGAGAACTACGTTCACGCCGACGCGTGCCCGGAACCCGCGCAACTGGCCCGCAAACTTACCGCAGCCGGTTTCGAGGAAGAAGAAATCGCCGAAGCCCTCGACTGGCTGTCCGGCCTGCGCCAGCTGTCCGACGGCGAAGGCCCGGCCCAGTGCGCACGGCCCGGGTCGCTGCGCATCTACGCCGACGACGAACTCGTCCGGCTGGGTGTCGAGTGCCGCGGTTTCCTGCTGTTTCTCGAAAACGCAGGCATCCTGGATGCCGAATGCCGCGAGATGATTGTCGAGCGGGCGCTGGCGCTTGGCGAAACCGAGATCGAACTCGACAATCTCAAAGTCATCGTGCTGATGGTGCTGTGGCAGCAGGATCGCCCGATCAATGGCCTGATCCTCGACGAACTGCTCAACGAGTCCGACGAAGACGAAGAAGAGACGGCTTCATACGCGCTGCACTGATCGGCGGGCTGCTTGCATGCCCGGCGCAGGCTTCCGTATGATGCGCCGCTCCCCCAATAACCTGAGTCAGGCGTTGCAAAACGCACTACAGGCATGAGCAAGCAGCTGATCATCGCGGAAAAACCTTCGGTTGCGGCGGACATCGCCCGCTCCCTCGGCGGCTTCACCAAGGAAAAGGATTACTTCGAGTCCGAGCACTACGTGCTTTCCTCGGCAGTCGGTCATTTGCTCGAGCTGACCGTGCCGGAGGAGTTCGAAGTCAAGCGCGGCAAGTGGTCCTTTGCCCACCTGCCCGTCATCCCGCCGCATTTCGCACTGAACCCCATCGAGAAGACCGAGGACCGCCTCAAGCTCCTCACCCGTCTCATCAAGCGCAAGGATGTCACCGGCCTGATCAACGCCTGTGACGCGGGCCGCGAGGGGGAACTGATCTTCAGTTTCATCGCCCAGCATGCCGGCACCAACAAGCCGGTGCAGCGCCTGTGGCTGCAATCGATGACCGCCGGCGCGATCCGTGACGGTTTTGCCCAGCTGCGCCCCGCCTCGGACGTGGAAGGCCTGCGCGAAGCGGCCGTGTGCCGCGCCGAGAGCGACTGGCTGATCGGCATCAACGGCACCCGGGCGATGACCGCTTTCAACTCCAAGACCGGCGGTTTCCATCTGACCACGGTCGGCCGGGTGCAAACCCCGACGCTGGCCATCATGGTCGAGCGGGAAGAGAAGATCCGCGCCTTCCGTCCCACCGATTACTGGGAACTGGAAGCCAGCTTCGGCTGCCAGGCGGGTGCCTACGCCGGCCGCTGGTTCGACGAAGGCTTCAGGAAGCCCGACGAGGGCACGCCGCTGGCTGAGCACGCCACCCCCTTCCGCCTGTGGACCGCCGCCCGCGCCGAGGCGATCAAGGCCAAGTGCGAAGGCAAGCCGGGCATCGTGGAGGAAGAGTCCAAGCCCACCACGCAGCTCTCGCCCCTGCTTTTCGATCTGACCTCCCTGCAGCGGGAAGCTAACGGCCGCTTCGGCTTCTCGGCCCGCACCACGCTGCAGCTGGCCCAGGCCCTGTACGAAAAGCACAAGGTGCTGACCTACCCCCGGACCGACGCCCGCGCGCTGCCGGAGGACTACGTCGGCCAGGTGAAGGGCATTCTCGGTGGCTTGCCGGACGCCTACGCGCCGTTTGCCAACGAGATCGTCAAGCATGGCTGGGCCAAGCCCAACAAGCGCATCTTCAACAACACCAAGATATCCGATCACTTCGCCATCATCCCCACCGGCACCGCTCCCAAGAGCCTGTCGGAAGCCGAAGCGAAGATCTACGACCTGGTGACCCGGCGCTTCCTGGCCGTGTTCTACCCGGCTGCCGAATACCGCATCACCACCCGCATCACCCGCGTCGAGGGCGAAGCCTTCAAGACCGAGGGCAAGATCCTCGTCAATCCGGGCTGGCTGGCCGTGTATGGCAAGGCTGCGGCGGTGAGCGAGGACGAAGGTGGAGCCCCCCAGCTGGTGGCGGTTGCCGAGGGCGAGACGGTCAGCACGGACGACATCCTCGTCAAGGCACTGGTCACCAAGCCGCCGGCACGCTTCAACGAAGCAACACTGCTGTCGGCCATGGAAGGTGCCGGCAAGATGGTGGACGACGAGGAACTGCGTGCCGCCATGGCGGGCCGCGGCCTCGGTACGCCGGCCACCCGGGCCCAGATCATCGAGAACCTGATCGGCGAAATCTACGTCATCCGCGATGGCAAGGAGCTGATCCCGACCGCCAAGGCTTTCTCGCTGATCACGCTGCTGCGCGGTCTCGGAACCAACGAACTGACCTCGCCCGAACTGACCGGCGAGTGGGAGCACAAGCTCGGCCAGATGGAGCGTGGAGCCCTGTCGCGCGCCGAGTTCATGGGCCACATCCAGGCCATGACCCGGGACATCGTCGAGCGCGCCAAGCGTTACGAGTCCGACACCGTTCCCGGCGACTTTGCAACGCTTTCAACGCCCTGCCCCAAGTGCGGTGGTCTGGTGAAGGAGAACTACAAGAAGTTCGCCTGCCAGGCCTGCGACTGGCAAGCCTGGAAGATCGTCGCCGGTCGTCAGTTCGAGATCCCGGAAATCGAAGCCCTGCTGTCCACTGGCCGCGTCGGGCCGCTGCTGGGTTTTCGCAACAAGATGGGCCGGCTGTTTAACGCCGAGATCCGCCTCAACGACGACAAGCTGCCCGAATTCGACTTCGGCCAGCCGAAGGACGACGAAACGGCCGAGCCGGTGGATTTCTCGGGTCAGGACTCCCTCGGTCAGTGCCCCAAGTGCAGCGCCCAGGTTTATGAACATGGCTTGTCCTACGTCTGCGAGAAGTCCGTAGGCCCTGAAAAATCCTGTGATTTCCGGTCGGGCAAGATCATTCTGCAGCAGCCCATTGAGCGGGAGCAGATGCACAAGCTCCTCGACACCGGGCGTACCGAGCTGCTGAGGGGTTTTGTTTCCAGCCGTACCAAGCGCAAGTTCTCGGCCTTCCTGGTGCGTGGGGAGGATGGCAAGGTAGGCTTCGAGTTCGAGAAGAAGGAGCCCAAGGCACCGGCGGCTGGCAAGGCTGCTGCAGCCAAGGAGCCGGTCGAGAAGAAAGAGGCCGCTCCGAAGAAAGTAGCGGCAGTAAAGAAGGCGCCTGCGGCCAAGAAGCCGGCAACCCGCAAGAAGGTTGCGGCGGCTGAATAGGCGCTTCGGCAAGCCATCCGATGCCCGCCCTTCCGGCGGGCATTTTTACATCTGCGGTCGGCTGGCAGGCGCCCGTTTTCAGCCCAGGGCGTGGGCGATGATGTCGCGGAATTCGTCGAGATCGCCTTCCGAGGTGCCGAGGAAGGTCTTGGCGTTTTCAAAGGCACGCCCCTCGACCGGGGCTGCGCCCTCAATGAAGTCGGTGATCACATGCTCGGCGATGAGCGTTACGGCGATCAGGGCCAGGGCGTCCGAGGGCAGCTCCTGCTCGGGGAGGATGTAGCGCTCCGGATCGTGGTGGTAACGGATTGCCGATGCAATCCTGGCCGGCAGGCCCCAGTTGCGGGCCAGCAGCCAGCCGACGACAGCGTGGTCGCAGTGGAAGCGCTCCCGTTCCTGTTCGATCAGGTGGTCGCCGCAATCTCCGGCACTGGCGTAAATCGCTGCGTACTCGGGGAAGTTCAGCATCATCACCGGAATCGCTGCATCCTGGAAAAGGGCGTAGGTGTATGCCGCTTCCGGTGAAACGCCCACGTGCTTGCGCGCCAGGACGCCGGCCGCGAGGGCGAGGGTCGACGCCCGTGCCCAGAATTTTTCCATCATGTCGATCGGCAGGTCGCCGGCCGTATTGCGCAGGGCCACGGCCACGGCGACGCTACGGATGTTGGCGGTACCAAGCCGGTTGACCGCCTGCTGCACGCTCTTCACCTTGCTGCCCGAGCTGAACATCGGCGAATTGGCGAGCTTTACCGCCATCGCCGACATGCCGACGTCTGACGCGATGATGCGGGCGAGAACCTTCAGTTGCGGCTCTTCCTTGTCAGCTTCCCGCATGACTTCCGTGACGGCCGCCGGACAGGCGGGAATACGGATCGCACCAAGGGTTTCTTCAAGCTCTGCTTGGGTGATCGGACGAGTGGTGGTGGCTGTATTCATGACAGTATTTACCGGCGGCGGTGGTAAAGATTGTTGATTTTATAAAAAATATCAATTTTAGCATTTCGTGGCCCGGGGTGCGATCTCAAGGGCACATCCGCGGGAATGCGTCACGATTCCACGTCCGGAGTGGCGCGGACAGTGAGGGGCTGGAAGTTTCTGCTCCAGTAATTACGGCCGGATATTCCGAGTCTTCAGCTAATTTTTAGCGCGTTTTGCCGGTATTCGTCGTGCGGCCTGCAATTTTCCCGGGAGAGGGCGTTCATCACGCTGAAGCTTGCTGCGGTTTTCCCGTTAACAGGGCTTGTGTATAACATTGTTTAACAAGCCAATCCTCCACACTCCATGTCCCAAGCGCTCCGACCCCGCGGCAAGCCTGCCATCCGTGCAGACTCGCTCCTTGCTTATTCCCGTGACAGTTTCCTGGCGACGCTCAGGCAGGCTGCCGGTGAAGTCATTCGTCACCCCGGTTGGCTCGATGAGCTCACCCGTGCCGCCGGTGAGTGTTTCGACGAGCTCGCCGGCCTGACGGAGCGCAAAGGTTTCGAGCAGGCGCACGGGATGACCGCGTCGCGGATCAGCCTGGTGCATGACGAGGATATGGACTACTCCATCGAACTGATGAATCTGGACCAGCGCCTGCGCGATCGTTGCGTGCGGGAGCTGTCCGCGGTTCACCTGCGCATGCGGACCCTCCTGGCCGGTAGCGACACGGAGCTGGAAGATGAGTCGCCGGTGGGTGCCGAGAGCGTGTGTCGCGCCCTGCGGGCGCTGAAGGAGGCAGAGCGCCTGAACCCGGCCGAGGCACTCAAGCTGCTGGCCCAGCTGGAAGAGCCCCTGCAGCGCCACCTGGGCCGCTTCTACCGGGATCTGGAGCACCAGCTCGCCGATGCGGGCATCGCATCGCATTACCGGGCGGCGCCCACGCCGAACCCGACCCTGAGTATCGCCGAAGACTGGGCGGAGTCTGCCGCCGCCCGCCGCAGTCTGCCGATTCACCCGCTCGATGCCCTGCGCCTGGCCGCGCTGGCCCGCCGCGAGGCCATGCCGCAGAACGCGGTCAATCTTGATCCCGGCCTGGCGTCAGCCCTGCTGGCGCGCATCGAAGCGTGGCTCGGCGAGCGCCAGCAATACGGAGAAGGCGTACCGGCGTCTCTGGGGGCGAGCGAACTGAGCGCGCTGCTGGCCCCGTCGAAGGCTGCGGCCGTCGAGGTGGTCGAAGCGGTCTGTGCCTATGCGTCGGCCAACCCGCGCCTGCCAGCAACGATCCGGGCCATTCTTGCCCAGCTGCGGGTGCCGCTGCTGCGTCTGGCCCTGCGCAGCGAAACCCTGCTGGCGTCGAAGCGCCATCCGGCCCTGCTGCTGCTTGATCTGATTGCCAACCTTGGTCGTACCCTGCCGGCCAACTGCCCACCCGAGTTGCCGGTTTGCCGGGCGCTGCTGCTGCTGGTCCAGGACCTCGGCAAGGCCCCGCGTCTTTCCGAGAAGGATTTTTCCGCAGCCCTCGACAGCGCCGAGAACCTGCTTCGTTCCCGCCAGCGGGCCGCCCTGGCCCGGGCCGCAGCCCTGGAGGAAGAAGCCTGCCGCCTGGAGCGCCGCGAAGTGGCCCTGCACCAGGCGAGCCGGGCGATCTACCTGATGGTCGGTCACGAGGTCAGCACCGTGGCACGGGATTTCATCGAGGGATTCTGGGTACATGTGCTCGCCAAGGCGGCCTACCGCTACGGCACCGAAAGCCCCCAGTGGGCGGCCCGGGTGCAGATCGCCAGCCGCCTGCTGGCCAGCGCCAACCCCGACCCAGTGGTCCGTCCGTCGCTCCAGGCCCAGCTGCCCGGGCTGATCCGCGATCTGGAGCAGGGGCTGGCCTACATCGGCCTGACGCCGGACAAGATCCAGGACGGCCTGGCGGCGTGCCGCGAGATGCACGCCGCGATTCTTGCCGGGCGCCCCCTGCCGGTATCCACCCGGCGGCGCCCGGTGCCGCCGTTCCTTGGCCCGGTGGGCGAACTGCCGAATTTCCGGGTGCTCAAGCACAAGCAGTATTTTGCCGGCGAACTTCCCCTGGCCTCCGAATGGGCCGAGGTGGAGCCGGGCGGTTGTGTCGCCGTTGGCCTGCCGGACGGCACGGTGATGCGCGGCTTCGTGGCCTTCATCGGGCCGCTGCAGCACATCCTGCTGCTGGCTGATGGTGACAGCGAGGCGGTGCTTGCCATCACCGGCCGGGCGCTTGCCCAGCAGATCGGCTCGCCGCATACGCGCCCCTTCCACGACGATTCCCTGGTGGATGAGGCGGCGACGGAAAAGCTCATCAATCCCTGAGCCTTGAGGGGCGGTTTTCTCCGGCGGGTCGGCCGGGGGAACCGATGGAGAATCGACGGGTCTGCCCACAGGCCTACAATTCGATCCTGCCCCCTTTTTTCCGACCCGCCTCCCATGAGCTCCGATCCTGCCGAAGCGAACGCCATCCGTATCCGCGGCGCCCGCCAGAACAACCTGAAGAACCTGTCCCTCGACATTCCCCACAACGAACTCGTGGTGGTGACCGGGGTGTCCGGCTCGGGCAAGAGCTCGCTGGTTTTCGACACCCTGTATGCCGAGGGCCAGCGCCGCTACGTGGAGACTTTCTCGCCCTACGCGCGGCAGTTTCTCGACCGCATGGACAAGCCGCAGGTGGATCGCATCGAAGGCGTGCCGCCGGCCATTGCCATCGACCAGACCAACCCGGTGCGCACCTCGCGCTCGACGGTCGGCACCATGACCGAGCTGGCCGATCACTTCAAGCTGCTCTACGCCCGCGGGGCCCGCCTGCACTGCCGTGGCTGCGCCAAGCCGGTGACGCGCGACACGCCGGCGACGATCTTTGCCGAGCTCACCGAAAAGGCCGCCGCGGCGGGCGACCCACGTCTGGTGGTGAGCTTTCCGGTGACCGTGCCGGCCAACTTCACGCCCGACGAAATCGCCAGCCTGCTGGCCGGGCAGGGTTACACGCGCATCCACGCTCGCGACGGCGACGTGCTCGATGTGGTGCAGGACCGCTTCCGCCTCGGCAACGCCGAGCACGCCCGGGTCATGGAGGCGCTGGAGATCGGCCTGCGCGCCGGCAATGGACACATCAGCGTGCATGCCGTCGGTGATACCGGCGAAACCCGCTGGAGGTTCAGCGCCGGCCTGCACTGCGCCGACTGCGATATTTCCTATTCCGACCCGACGCCGAGCCTGTTCTCCTTCAACTCGCCGATCGGCGCCTGCGAAACCTGCAAGGGCTTCGGGCGGGTGATTGGCGTGGATTTCAGTCTGGTGGTGCCGGACGAATCGAAAACGCTGGAGGAGGGCGCCGTTAAACCCTGGCAGAGCCCGAGCTTCAAGGAATGTCAGGGCGACCTGGAAAAGATGGCCAAGAAGTACGGCGTGGCCATGGACATCCCCTTCCGCGACCTGCCGCCCGAACACCGGGAATGGCTGCTCGAAGGCGACCCCAAGTGGAAGAGCTGGGATTCGTCGTGGCCGCGCTACTGGTATGGCGTGCGCCACTTCTTCGACTGGCTGGAGAGCAAGGCCTACAAGATGCACATCCGGGTGCTGCTGTCGCGCTACCGCAGCTACACCGAATGCCCGGCCTGCCACGGCGCCCGCCTCAAGCCCGACGCGCTGCTGTGGCGCCTGCCGGCGGCCAGCGGCGCGCTGGCCGTGCATGAGCTGATGGCCCTGCCGATCAGCGACGTGGCCGGGTTCGTGGCCGCGCTGGAGCTGCCGGCGCCGCTGGATGAAGCCACCGAACTGCTGCTGGTCGAAATCAAGGGCCGCCTCAAGTACCTGCAGGACGTGGGCCTCGGCTACCTCACCCTCGATCGCCAGTCGCGCACTCTGTCCGGCGGCGAGGTGCAGCGCATCAACCTGACCACGGCGCTCGGCACCTCGCTGGTGAACACCCTGTTCGTGCTTGACGAGCCGTCCATCGGCCTGCACCCGCGGGACATCGGGCGCATCCTCGGGGTGATGGAGCGCCTGCGCGACGCGGGCAACTCGCTGGTCGTCGTCGAACACGACCCGCAATTGATGCTGGCTGCCGACCGTCTGCTGGACATCGGCCCCGGCCCCGGCGAGCGTGGCGGCGAGATCGTCGCCTACGGCCCGCCGGGGGAGATCGCCGCCGATCCGGACTCGCTGACCGGCGCCTACCTGTCCGGCCGGAAGCGCGTCGATGCGCGCCGCGTGCCCCGCCCGGTGGCGGCCGAAGCACCGCGCCTGACGCTGCAGGGCGCCCGCGAGCACAACCTGCAGGGCATCGATGTGGCGATCCCGCTGCAACGCCTGGTGGGCATCACCGGCGTGTCCGGCTCGGGCAAATCGACGCTGATCCAGGACGTGCTCTTTCCGGCGCTGGCCAAGCACTTCGGCCAGCCTTCCGAAGTGCCCGGCGCCTTCACCGGCCTGGCCGGGCTGGAACAGCTGAAGGGCGTGGTGATGGTGGACCAGTCGCCCATCGGCAAGAGCGCCCGCTCCAATCCGGTGAGCTACGTGGGCGCCTGGGACGCGATCCGCAAGCTCTACGCCAACCTCGATGAATCGAAGGAGCGCGGCTACACGCCGGGCACCTTCAGCTTCAACTCGGGCACCGGGCGTTGCCCGACCTGCACCGGTTCGGGCTTCGAGCACGTGGAAATGCAGTTCTTGTCCGACGTGTACCTGCGCTGCCCGGACTGCGATGGCAAGCGCTACCGGCCGGAAATCCTGGCCCTGTCGTGGCGCGGCAAGGGCGTTGCCGACGTGCTCGAGATGACCGTCTCCGAAGCGCTGGCTTTCTTTGCCGACCAGAAGGCCGTGCAGGCCGCGCTGGCGCCACTGGCCGATGTCGGCCTCGAATACCTGCGCCTCGGCCAGCCGGTGCCGACCCTGTCGGGCGGCGAGGCCCAGCGCCTCAAGCTGGCCGGCTACCTGGCCGAAGCGGCCCAACTGGCCACCAAGAAGGCCAAGAAGGGCGCCGCCGGCGATGCCGAGCCCGGCCTGCTGTTCCTCTTCGACGAACCGACCACCGGTCTGCACTTCGAGGACGTGGCGACGCTGCTGTCGGCCTTCGAAAAGCTCCTTGATGCCGGCCATTCGCTGGTCGTCATCGAGCACAACCTGGACGTGATCGCCGCTGCCGACTGGCTCATCGACCTCGGCCCCGAAGGTGGCGCCGGCGGTGGTCTGGTGGTGGCTGAAGGGACGCCAGCGCAGGTGATCGCCGCGCCCGGCTCCTACACCGGCCAGGCGCTGGCCGACTACGCCGCGCAACTGGCCACCATGAACGCGGCCCCGCGGGTCGCCGAGCCGGCCGTGCGCTACCGGCCGGTGGCCGAAAACGCGATCCGCATCCATCACGCCCGCCACCACAACCTGCAGAACATCAGCCTGTCGATTCCCCGCGACAAGTTCACGGTGATCACCGGCCTGTCGGGTTCCGGTAAATCGACGCTGGCCTTCGACATCGTTTTCGGCGAGGGGCAGCGGCGCTACCTGGAGTCGCTGAACGCCTACGCCCGCCAGTTTGCCCAGCCCTCGGCACGGCCCGACGTGGACGCCATCTTCGGCATTCCGCCCACCGTGGCCATCGAGCAGCGGGTCAGCCGCGGCGGGCGCAAGAGCACGGTCGGCACCCTCACCGAGATCCAGCCCTTCCTGCGCCTGCTGTATGTGAAGCTCGGCACCCAGTACTGCCCGGACTGCGACGTGCCGGTGTCGCCGCAGAGCTTCGAGGCCATCGTCGCCCAGATCATGCGCGACTTCAAAGGCCAGTCCGTCACGCTGCTGGCGCCGCTGGTCATCAACCGCAAGGGCCTGTACACCGACCTCGCCAAGTGGGCGCGCGGCAAGGGTTTTGAGCACTTGCGTGTCGACGGCGACGAGTTGCCGACCAAGGGGTGGCCGCGCCTCGACCGCTACAAGGAACACAACATCGAGCTGCCGGTGGGCACGCTACGGGTTGGCGTCGATACCGAAGCCACGCTGCGCGAGCACGTGCAGGCGGCGCTCGAACACGGCAAGGGCGTGCTCAAGGTGCTGCAGCCGGGCGAGGGCGCCGCGCTGCTTACCCTGTCCACGCTGCGCGCCTGCCCGGATTGCGGCACCAGCTTCCCCGAGCCGGACCCGCGTCTGTTCTCGTACAACGCCAAGCACGGCTGGTGCCCTGACTGCTACGGCACCGGCCTGAAGATCGACAGCAAGGTCGAAAATCCGGATGAACTCGACCTGGGCGAGCTGGAGGGCGAGACCGATGAGGCTTGCCCGAGTTGCCACGGCGCCCGCCTCAACCCGGTGGCCCGCGCCGTGCGCTTCCGCGACCTGGGCCTGCACGAGCTGGCCTCGCTGGCGGTGGGCAAGGTGTCGGGCTTTTTCGACGGGCTGGAACTGGTGGCCCGCGAAGTGGACATCGGGCGTGATCTGGTTACCGAGATCCGCGGCCGGCTGGATTTTTTGCAGAAGGTCGGCCTTGGCTACCTGGCCCTCGACCGGGCTGCGCCGACCCTGTCCGGCGGTGAGGCCCAGCGCATCCGCCTGGCCGCCCAGCTGGGCTCCAACCTGACCGGCGTGTGCTACATCCTCGACGAGCCGACCATCGGCCTGCACCCGCGGGACAACCGCCTGCTGCTCGACACGCTGGAAGCCCTGCGCGCCCGCGGTAACACGCTGCTGGTGGTGGAGCACGACGAGGACACCATCCGCCGTGCCGACCACGTCATCGACATCGGCCCCGGTGCCGGCGTGCGCGGCGGGCGCATCGTGGCCGAAGGCAGCCTGGCCGATTTGATGGCAGCGCCGGAGTCGGCCACCGGGCGCTGCTTCGCCACGCCGCTGGTGCACCCGCTGGCGCCGCGCCGGCCGGTGCCGGCCGATCACCCGGCGTTGGTGGTGAAGGGCGCCACGCTGCACAACCTCAAGTCGGTTACCGGGCGCGTGCCGTTGGGGCGCCTGACGGTCGTCACCGGCGTGTCCGGCTCGGGCAAGTCCACCTTCGCCCGCGACGTGCTGCACGCCAGCCTGGTGGCGGCTGGCCCGGTGGGTTGTGCGTCCCTCGACGGGCGCGAGCAGATCGGCCGCGTGCTGGAAGTGGACCAGACCCCCATCGGCAAGACGCCGCGCTCCTGCCCGGCCACCTACATCGGTTTCTGGGACGCCATCCGCAAGATGTTCGCCGAAACCAACGAGGCCAAGCTGCGTGGCTGGGCGGCCTCGCGCTTCTCGTTCAATACCGGCGCCGGGCGTTGCCCGGTGTGCGAGGGCCAGGGCCAGATCACCATCGAGATGAACTTCCTGCCCGACGTGAAGCTGCCCTGCGAGGCCTGCGGCGGCGCCCGCTTCAACCCGGAAACCCTCACCGTGCAGTGGCGCGGCAAGAGCATTGCCGAGGTACTGCGCATGCCGGTGGAGGATGCGGTGGATTTCTTCGCCGCCCACCCGTCCATCGCCCACCCGCTCAGGCTGCTGCAGGATGTGGGCCTCGGCTACCTGACCCTCGGCCAGCCCAGCCCGACCCTGTCCGGCGGCGAGGCCCAGCGCATCAAGCTGGTCAGCGAACTCTCCAAGGTGCGCGGCCGCGCCGGTGAATCGCCTACCGGCCCGGGCCGCCCGCTGCCGCCGGAGCGCCACACGCTGTACGTGCTCGACGAGCCGACGGTGGGGCTGCACATGGCTGACGTGGAAAAGCTCATCCACGTGCTGCATCGCCTGGCCGACGCTGGTCATACCGTCATGGTCATCGAACATGATCTTGATCTGATGGCCGAGGCCGACTGGATCATCGATCTGGGGCCGGAAGGCGGCGATGGCGGTGGCGAGATCGTCGCCGAAGGGCCCCCGGAAGCGGTGGTCAAGGTGGCGCGCTCGCACACGGGGCGTATCCTTGGAGAGTTTCTGCTTGCGCGCCGCGCCCACTGAGGATGAAAGAATGAACAGGAAATTAGCTCCGGGTGGCTGTGCAGCAGTATTGCTGACCATGGCGGGCAGGGCGTTCGCCGGCGATGCGGCAGCCTGTGCTGTGATCGCCGACAACACCGAGCGCCTGGCCTGCTACGACGAGGCCGCCGGCCGGCCGCACAAGGAAGCCCCTCCGCCCCAGGTTGCCGAGACGAGCCCCTTCTCGGCGCGCTGGGAACTGGACGCGGAGGACAAGAAGGGCTCCTTCCTGATCAAGCCCTACAAGCCCACCTACATCCTGCTCGGGCGCGTCAGCAATTCACCCAACGCCCGGCCCACCTCGGCCAACCCGTCGAACACGCTGGCCGCGCCAATGGACGTGAACGCGGTCGAATCCAAGTATCAGATCAGCTTCAAGACCAAGTTGTGGGAGGGCCTGTTCGGCCGTCACGGCGACCTGTGGCTCGGCTACACCCAGCAATCCAGCTGGCAGATCTACAACAAGAGCGACTCTTCGCCCTTCCGCGAGACGGACTACGAGCCCGAGCTGATGGCGGTGTTCCGTACCAACCTGGACGTGGGCGCCGGCTTCAAGCTGAAGATGATGTCGGTCGGCTTCAATCACCAGTCCAATGGCCGTCCCGAGCCCCTGTCGCGCAGCTGGAACCGGCTGACTGCCCAGGTGGGCATCGAGCGTGGCGACTTTGCGGTGGTCCTGCGCCCGTGGGTGCGGGTCCATGAAAAAGCCAGCAGCGACGACAACCCGGACATTACCCGCTACCTCGGCCACGGCGACATCCAGGCCATGTGGAAGCTCGGCGATCATGGCATCGGCCTCAATCTGCGCGGCAATCTGCTCAATGAGCGCGGCTCCGCCCAGCTCGACTGGAGTTTTCCGATCCACCGCAACCTGAAGGGCTTCGTGCAGCTGTTCAGCGGCTATGGCGAAACGCTGATCGACTACAACCACCGCCAGACAACCTTCGGGGCGGGGGTGTCGCTGGTGGACTGGATGTAGGTAGGGTGAAAAATCGCAACGGGATTTGCTAACATCATGCGAGCCCGGCTTTTTTGCCGGAAATCCAGTCCCGAGAGAGATCCCCGTCCCGATGGCAAGCCCCTTCAAACTCAGCGTCTGCCCCCACGACACGGCCAAGAACCTGCTTGGCTGGTTCACCCTCAACACCTATCTGCAGCGCAATCTCGGCACCGGCATCCATTTCGAGCCGCAGGACAACTTTCTGGTCGAGCGCCAGGCGGTGCTCGACCATGCCTTTCACGTCGTCTATGCCAACCCCTATAGCGCCCTGTGCTTTGCCCGCGACAAGGGTTTCGTGCCGGTCGCCCGGCCGGCCGGTGTGGTGGATGAGACGGTGGTGGTGCGCAAGGCAGGTGCCGCGCCGGTGGATGGCCCGCGCATTGCCAGCGCCACCGACAAGCTGGTGATCCACGACCTGGGGCTGGATGTGCTGCGTGCGCTGGACATCGATGCCGCCCGGGCCAGCTTCAAGTTCGTCGGCAACCACCTGAATGCCGCAAAGGCTGTGCTGCAGGACGAAGCCGATCTGGGGTTTGTCTTCAATGAAACCTGGGCCGGCCTTGCCGCTGCGACGCGTGCCCAGCTGGAAGTGGTGGGCGAGAGCCAGGGCGGCCGGGCCTTCCACTGCTTCATGGTGTCGCCCGAGTGGGACGACAAGCGCGAGGCGATCCAGCGCATCCTGTGCAACATGCATCTCGACCCGTCCGGCAAGCGGGTGCTCGACGACCTGCATTTCGAGCGCTTCGAGCCGGTGGGCGAAGAGGTGCTGGGACCGCTGGCAGCCCTGATCGGGCAGCCGGGCTAGCCGAACTGCCGCCCGAAGCGCCCCATTCCCAGCGCAAAGACGCAGACGCCCAGCGTAGCCATCGCCAGCACCGAATCCCACAGCAGGTCCATGCCGGCACCCTTCAGCAGGATGCCGTAGGCCGCATCGAGGAAGTAATGCAGCGGCGAGATGTAGGCCAGGATGCGCATCCAGTCGGGCATCGCTTCCGGCGGCGTCCATGCGCCGGAGAGCAGCAGCATGGGCATCAGGATGACCACCGTGAGCATGCCAACCTGGGCCAGGTTGCGGGCCACGGTGGCGGCCAGCAGGCCGAGGCCGGCAGTGGTGAAGACGTAAAGCGCGGTGATCAGGAAGAAGGTGAGCAGGCTGCCGCGCATCGGTACGTGGAAAACCGGGCCGAGGATGCCGAAAAGGGCGATGGCGCTGCCGCCGAGGATGACCAGCGTCATCGCAATCACCTTCGGGAAGAGGATCTGGAAGGCGCTCAGCGGCGTGACCATCAGTTGCTCGATGGTGCCGCGCTCCTTTTCGCGAACCATTGCTGCTGCCGGCAGCAGGATGGCGAAGAGGGTGACGACGGTGAGCAGTTCCGAAATGCCCATGAACCAGGCGTCGTTCTGGTTGGGGTTGTACCAGATGCGCGTGTCGGCCTGCAGCACCGGGCCGGCCATGCCGCCCAGGCCTTCGCGTCGGGCGGCAGCTTCGAGCCCGTACTTGCCGACGATCTGCGCCCCGTAGCTCGAGGCCAGAAAGCCGAGCACCGAGTTGGTGGTGTCCACCTGCAGTTGCACGCTCACTTGCTCGCCCCGCTGCAGGCGTTCCTGGAAGCGCGGCGGGATGTCGAGCACGGCCATCGCCCCCGCATCGTCGAGCAGGGTGATGCTGTCGCGCGCTGCGGCCAGCTCGCCGATAGGGCGGAAATAGGGCGGCTGGAAGCGGCTCAGCAGTTCCCTTGATGCGTCGCTGCGGTCGCCGTCCAGGGTGGCGATGGCGGCGTTCTTGAGCTGCATGCTGACGCCCGAGGCGGCGATGTAGATGTCGCCGGTGAAGCTGTACAGGAAGAAGACCATCAGCGCGGTGTCGCGAAACAGCTGGAGCAGTTCCTTCCAGGTCATCACGCGCAGGCGGCGCAGCCCGGCCAGCGAGAAAAATCCGTTCTTCATGACTTGGGCCGCTTGGAAAACAGCAGGTAGCCCAGCCCGAACAGGCTGCCGGCGTAGGCCGCCAGCACCAGCACGTCGGGCCACAGGGCGCTCCAGCTCACGCCTTTGAGAAAGCTGCCGACGACGATGTTGGTGTAGTACATGGTCGGCAGTGAATGGGCGATGGCCGAGGCGCCGGGCGACAGCGAGGTGAGCGGCAGCAACATGCCCGAGTAGAGCACCGCCGGAATGATGCTGACGATGCTGGCGACGATCATCGCCGCCACCTGGGTTTGCACCAGCATGGAGATCACCAGCCCGATGCCGGTGGTGCAGATCACGTAAAGCAGCGTGGCAAAGGCGAAGAAGAAAGGGTCGCCCTTGAAGGGCGCGTCGTACAGCCACACCGCCAGCGCCCACAGCACCATGGCGTTGGCGATGGAAATGAACACATACGGCGCCAGCTTGCCGAGCAGGAACTCGCCCGGTGACACGGTGGACGAGTAGATGTTGAAGATGGAGCCGGATTCCTTTTCGCGCACCACCCCCAGTGCGGTGAGGAAGGGCGGCGACAGCATCATGATGAGCATGATCAGCTTGGGCGCCAGCGACCAGATGCTCTTGACGCTCTGGTTGTAGAGGTAGCGCACCTCCAGTTTCACCGGCTGGACGCGGCGGCGGGCTTCGTCGAGGGGAATGCCGCGGCCGGCAGAGAGCGCGCGGGCCATGTTGTCGAGACTCACCGCGCTGTTGATGGCCACCACGTAGCCCTGGGTGGTCTGGGCACGCATCGGAAAGGTGCCGTCGATGAGCACCTGCACCGGTGCCGGCTCACCGCGGGCCAGGTGTTCGTCGAAGCGCGGGGGGATCACCAGCGCCATGCGGATCCGGTTGTCGGCGAGCAGGCTGTCGAGCGCGCGGGCGTCGCCGGCGTAGCCCTTGAAGTCGAAATAGCGCGACGAGATGAAGCGGTAGGTGTAGTCGCGGCTGGCCGCGCTGCGGTCGTAATCGACCACTGCAAAGGGCAGGTGCTCCACGTCGAGGCTCAGGCCGAAGCCGAACAGCAGCATTAGCATGGTCGGCACGATGAAGGCCAGCGCGAAGAACAGCCGGTCGCGGACGATCTCGCGCCATTCCTTCCAGGCCAGGGCGACGATGCGCTTGCCGTTCATGGCGTCCTCCGCTGGGCGTCTTCGAGGGCGGTGACACGCTGGACGAACACGTCTTCCATCGACAGCGGGCGCAGCACCACCGATTGCACGGCCACGCCGGCGCTGGCAAGCAGGGCCGGCAGGCGCGTCCGGTCGCCGTCCACGTCCTTCGACAGCAGGTGCACCGCGCGGCCGTGGAGGGCGGCGCTGGCGTAGCCGGCGGCGCGCAGGGCAGCCTGGGCCGGGGCGGGGCGGTCGACGCGCAGCTCGAGGAGCTGGCCGGCCTCGCGCGCGACGGCTGCTTTCATGGCTTCGGGCGAGGCGTCGGCGACGACCTTGCCGGCGAACATCAGGGCCAGATGGTCGCAGTGCTCGGCTTCGCTCATGTAGTGGGTGGTGACGAGGATCGCCACCCCGTCATTGCGCGACAGGTGGAAGAGGATGTCCCAGAAAACCCGCCGGCCAATCGGATCGACGCCGGAAGTCGGCTCGTCGAGAAACAGCACCTGCGGCCGATGCACCAGCGCGCAGCCGAGGGCCAGGCGCTGGCGCAGGCCCATGGGCAGGCGGCCGGCGGCGTCGTTCTCGAAACCGGCGAGGCCGGCCATGCCGATCACCCAGTCGGCGCGGCGCTTGCCCTGCCGGTCGTCGAGCCCGTAAATGCCGGCGTAGAGGCGGATGTTCTCTACCACCGACAGGTCGTGGTAGAGCGAGAAAGCCTGGCTCATGTAGCCGATGCGTTCCTTGATGGCCAGCCCGGCGCTGCGCATGTCGGCGCCCGCCACGCGGCCGCTGCCGGAGGACGGCTTGAGGATGCCGGTGAGCATCTTGATGACCGTGGTCTTGCCGGCACCGTTGGCGCCGAGCAGACCGAAGATCTCGCCCTGGGGCACGCTGAAGTTCACTGCGTCGGCAGCGCGGAAGTCGCCGAAGACGCGGGTCAGGTCGCGGGCTTCGATGGCGAGAGCGGGCGTCTGGCTTGTCGCCAGGGGTCGGGGCGCGTCGTCGTCCTGCAACTGCGTGTCGAGCCGGGCGCCGCGCTGGCGCAGCATGGCGACGAAGACATCCTCCAGCTCCGGTTCGCGGGCGAACCAGTCTGTGGCGGGAATGCCGGCCAGCGCCGCATCGATGCCAGCGCGTGCACCCGCCGCATCGAGCCCGTCGGCGAAGACGCGCAGCCAGCTGCCCATCGCCTCGGTCTGCGGGAAGGCGGCCTTGAGGCGCGGCAGGGCCGTGGCCTGGGGCTCGGCGCGAAACAGGGCGAGGGTGCCGGGCACGCGGGCAACCAGTTCGGCCGGTGTGCCTTCGCCCATG
Organism: Zoogloea oleivorans; assembly: GCA_030157785.1. Taxonomy (GTDB): domain Bacteria; phylum Pseudomonadota; class Gammaproteobacteria; order Burkholderiales; family Rhodocyclaceae; genus Zoogloea; species Zoogloea oleivorans_A. The sequence goes on along the minus strand of JAOAUC010000055.1, from coordinate 214,100 downwards.
ACCTTGCCTTCGTGGAAGAGCGACACGCGATGGAAGCGGTCGGCCTCGTCGAGGTAGGCGGTGGACACCAGCGCGGTGATGCCTTTTTCTTCGAGCAGCTTGCCGAGGATGGCCCAGAAGTCGCGGCGCGACACCGGGTCGACGCCGGTGGTCGGTTCGTCGAGGATCACCAGATCCGGCTCGTGGATCAGCGTGCATACCAGGCCGAGCTTCTGCTTCATGCCACCGGAGAGCTGGCGCATGGGGCGGTCACGGAAGGCGTCGAGGCGGGTCATCTCGAGCAGCAGGCGCTTGCGCTCGGCGAGCTCACGGCCCGGCACCAGGCGCAGGCGGCCGAAGAAGTCCACGTTCTCGTCGATGGACAGATCGGGGTAGAGATTGAGGCCGAGGCCCTGGGGCAGGAAGCCGATGCGGTCCTTCACCTTTTCGGCGGCGCGGGCCGAGTCGATGCGGGAGCCGAAGACATCCACCGTGCCGCCGTCAAAAGACAGCACGCCGGCGATGGCCTTCATCAGGCTGGACTTGCCGGCCCCGTCGGCACCGACCAGACCGTAGATTTCACCGCGCTGCACGGTGAGCGCCAGGCCGTCGGCGGCGAGGCGCTTGCCGTAGCGCTTGGTGAAGCCGGCAACCTGGATGGCGGGTTCGGAGGGGGACATACGCTTCAGTCGGGGCCGGTCACCATTTCGGCATTTGCCAGGGCACGCTGTCCTTCCAGCGGATCACCGCGTCGGCAGGCACGCCGGGCGACAGGCGGCGTTGCGGGTTGGCGTCGAAGTAGAGTTTTACCGCGTAGGTGAGCTTGACCCGCTCGTCGGGGGTCTGCACTTCCTTCGGCGTGAACTCGGCCTGCGACGAGATGTAGCGCGCCGTGGCGGTGAATTCCTGGCCGGGGAAGGCGTCGGTATACACCTTGGCCGGCAGGCCGAGGCGCAGCTGGCCGATCTGCTTTTCGGGCACATAGACCTTGAGGAAGAGCTTGTCGAGGTCGACCAGATCGAACACCGGCGTGCCGGCCGCGACCATCTCGCCGGCTTCGCGCAGGCGGTTCATGACCACGCCTCCAATGGGCGCGCGCAGGGTCAGGTCGTCCACCAGGCCGCCAACTTCCTGCGCGGCAGCTTCGGCCTGGCGCAGACCGGCTTCCAGCGCAGCGATATCGTTGTCACGGGCCTTGACCTTGTCGCCACCGAGGCGCGACGAGCGCACCGCCTGTTCGGCCTGGCGCAGGTCGGCGGCGGCGGCGGTGTGGGCGAGGCGCATCTGCTCGGCGCGGCGCGGCTCGACGGTGCCGCGCTCGGCCAGTTCGTCGAAGCGCCTTGCGTCCTTTGCGGCTTGCAGTTCGGCGGCGCGGGCCTTGCCGAGCACGGCGTCGGCGCTGGCCTCGGCCAGCGGCACTTCGCGGCGGGCGATGGCCAGCTGGGCGCGGGCCGCCTGCAGCTGGGCCTGAAGGGTGGCGACGGCGGCATCGGCCTGACGTTTCCTGGCGGCGAGCTGGGTGTCTTCCAGCTGGGCGAGGATCTGCCCGGCGGTGACGGTGTCGCCCTCGCGCACCTTCAGCACGGCGATGCGGCCGGGCAGCTTGCTGGCGACGGTGCTGTGGTCGCCCTCGATGCGCCCGTTGGCCTGGATCAGGCCTTCGGGCATGGCATGGCTGCCGGCCAGGTGTTGCCAGGCCCACACGCCGCCAAGGATCACGGCAAGGGTGGCGAGGCCGGCGTACAGGTAGTTGCGCTTGAGGCTCATGCTGGGCTCCGCTTATAGCTCGCCGACGGCTTTGCGGAGCCGGAGTCGGGCGAGGTGGTGGTCGTAGAGGGCGTTCAGGTGGTTGTAGTCGGTGAGGCTGCGCAGGGCTTCGGCGTCGAGCACTTCGGTGTGGGTGCCGACCCCGTTGCGGTAGCGGTCGCGGGCCACGCGCAGGTTCTCGTCGGCCTGGCTGGTGGCGGCCCGGGTGGTGGCGAAGCGCTGGGCGGCTTCGTCGACGGCCAGCCACTCCCGGCGCACCTCCAGTTCGATCAGGCTGGCCGTGTCGCTCTGGCGTTCGCGCGCGGCGCGGGCGCGGGCGATGGCGGCATCGGTGCGCTGACGCAGCACGCCGCCGTCAAAGATTTCCCACTGCACACCGACGGCGATCTGCGCGATGTCCTGGTTCACCCGGTAGCGGTTGTCTTCGTGCATCACGGCGCCGGTGATGCCGACCTGCGGGCGCCGGCCGGCGCGTTCCATTTCGGCTTCCTGGTCGGTGGCTTCGGCGCGGGCGCCGAGCAGGGCCATCTCGGGGCGTAGCGCGCGGGCGCGGGCGCCGAGGGCGGCGATGTCTTCGCGGCAGGCTTCGGGGGGCGGCGGTTCGACCAGATCGACGGCTTCGTCGAGCGGGCGGCCGAGGAGGCGATTGTAGGCAGCGGCGCTCAGTGCCACGGCGTTCTTCGCCTGCGTGAGGCGTTGGCGGGCGTCGGCCTGGGCAACGGCCACCGACAGCACGTCGTTGCGGGCGACCAGGCCCTGCTTGCTGAGGTTGCCCACATCCAGCGCATGGGCGTCGAGGGCGGCCAGATGGCGTTCGGCGGCGGCCTGCGCACGGCGGGCGCGCAACACGTTGAGCCATGCCTCGACCACGTCGAGTTTCACGGCCTGTTCGGTGCGGGTGCGCTCGAAACCGCTGGCGCGTACGCCGGTGTCGGCGGCGGCTACCGCGGCGCTGATGCGTCCGCCGGTATACACCGGCAGGCTGGCTTGCAGCGCATGGGTGGCGTAGTTGCGTTCGGACAGGGGCAGCTGGTTGGGCAGGCTGAAACCGGGGATGGAGGGCAGGTCAATGCGGGCGGCGGGCTCCTTGCTGAGCACCGTGTAGCTGGAGCTGATGCTCGCCCTGGGCATCGCCAGCCCGCGGGCGGCTTCCCGGGTGGCGCGGGCTGCGTCGCTGTCGGCGTCGGCGGCGCGCAGGCGGGCATCGGCAGACAGGGCCAAGCGCCAGGCATCGGCAAGGGTTTCGGCAGCGGGGGCGGGGAGTGCGACGAGCAGGCTGAGGGTGAGGATGGTCCAGCGCAGGGGTGGCGGGCCTCGCCGGACGGGATATTCATTCATTACACTCTCCATCGGGAGTTAATGACTAGATGGTCATTAAGCTACACCCAAGCATCGGGATGCAGCATTGCGGCAGATCAAAGTCGCGTGGCGGAAGGGTTAGAATCCGCGCCATATGTCCAGCCAACTTCCCCTCCGCTATCTGCACGGCTACCCGCAAGACCTGGTGGCCCAGGTGCGCGCGCTGCTCGACGAGAATCGCCTCGGCCCGCTGTTGCTCAAGAAGTATCCGGCGCCCCATGCCGTGCGCAACGACACGGCGCTTTACGATTATGTCGGCGAACTGAAGGCCCGCCACTTGCGCAACGCCGAGCCGCTGAGCAAGGTGGCCTACGACGGCAAGCTGCAGACCATTCACAAGGCGCTGGGCACCCACACCACGGTGTCACGGGTGCAGGGGGGCAAGCTCAAGTCCAAACGCGAGATTCGCGTCGCCACGCTGTTCCGCGAGGCCCCGCCGGAATTCCTGCGCATGATCGTCGTGCACGAACTGGCTCACCTGAAGGAGCGCGAGCACGACAAGGCCTTTTACCAGTTGTGCTGCCGGATGGAGCCGGATTACCACCAGTTCGAATTCGACGTGCGGGCCTGGCTGACGCTGATGGAGGCGACCGGTGAAGGCTTGTGGCTGCCTGCGGTGAACGAAAAAAAGCCCTGAACCGGCATTCACCGGCGCAGGGCTTTTGTGCTCTTGCGGCTTACAGGCTCAGGCTGCCCTTCAGCTTGTCGAGCATCTTCACGCCCATGCCCTTGACCTTGACCAGTTCGTCGAGGGTCTTGAAGGGGCGGGCGGCGATGATGGCGGCGGCGACGGCCTTGGGCAGGCTCTTCACGGCGGCGAGCTCGGCTTCGCTGGCCTTGTTGATCGACACACTGGCGGGCGCGGCGGCGACCTTCGGGGCGGCCTTGGCCGGAGCGGCTTTCGGAGCCGCAGTTTTCGGTGTGGCGGCTTTCGGGGCTGCAGCCTTGGGGGCGGGGGCCGCCTTGGCCGATGCGGTGGGCTTGGCTTCGACAGCGGCCTCAGTAGCGACTTCGGCGGCAGGGGCTGCTTCGGCAGCCCAGCTGACCGGCAGGGCGAAGTTGGCGAAGTCGCGGGTCACGTAGCCGGCGTTGGTCCATTCGCGCAGCAGCAGGGCGATGTTCCAGGTGCCGGCAGGCTTGGCGAGAAGAGGCGTGTCGATGGCCAGCTCGTACCAGCTGTTCTGGCCGGCCAGGCTGCCGAGACTGGCGGCGGCCAGCTGGATGCCTTCCGGCTTGCTGTCGGCGTAGGCCCACAGTTCGAGGGACAGGGAGCCGCTCAGGTTGTCGGCGGCCCGCGGGTTGTCGATGGCGTCCACGTTGAGGGTGACGCTGTCGTCAGCGAGACTGAAGCCGGTGGCGCCGGTGAGGCGCGGCTGCACGAAGGTTTCGGTCTGCGGGAAGTTGGCGTAGTCGTGCACCTGATCGAAGCTGCCGTCCTTGCCGGAGGCGAGCACCAGCACCATCGCGTGCTCGGCACGGCCGGCGGGCGGGAAGGCGGGGGTGCTTGCGCTCACCCAGGCCTGGTTGCCGACGGGCAGCTCGGCCACCTTGGTGCCGCGGATGGCGGCGCCGTCGAAGGGGGCTTCACAGGCCCACAGTTGCAGTGCCCAGTCCCGGGTCGCGGCGGCTTCCGGGTTGCCGATCAGCAGTTCGGCGTCGAGGCGGACGCTGTCGCCGTCGAAGGCGTAGCCATGGTCGGAACCGATACGGACGGCGCTGGACGTGAGGCCGGAGGCGGCCTGGAGGGTGTTCTGGGTGTGCATCTGTTGAGTACCTGACATTGATCTAGGCGCCGGATTTTGCGGGCGTAGGGATGGCAGCGTCAATCGTGCAGCGATTGAATATTTGAATGCACCGAAGAGGTGCGGAAAACGGCCAAAACCCGCGTAAATACTGGGTTTGCACTACATTGGTGCGACTATCTGTATGGCGTTTTTGCCCCGCGAAAAACGGGGCAAAAACTGCCGCTCAGAGCAGCACGATGTCGAACTGTTCCTGCCCGTAACTGGCTTCCGGATGCAGTGAGATGGTCTTTTCGATGAAGTCCGAAAGCATGCCAAGCGCCTGCGATTCCTCTTCGAGAAACAGGTCGATGACGTTGGGGGCGGCCAGCACGCGAAATTCGCGGGCATTGAACTGGCGCGCCTCACGCAGCAGCTCGCGCAGGATCTCGTAGGCCACGGTGCGGGCGGTCTTCACCTCGCCGCGCCCGCCGCAGGTCGGACAGGGCTCGCACAGCAGGTGGGCGAGGGATTCGCGGGTGCGCTTGCGGGTCATCTCCACCAGGCCGAGGGTGGTGAAGCCGTTCACCGTCATCTTGGTGTGGTCGCGGGACAGGGCCTTGCGGAACTCCTCGAGCACGGCGCTGCGGTGCTCGGCGCTTTCCATGTCGATGAAGTCCACGATGATGATGCCGCCCAGGTTGCGCAGGCGCAGCTGGCGGGCGATGGACTGGGCCGCTTCGAGGTTGGTCTTGAAGATGGTGTCGTCGAAGTTGCGGGCACCGACGAAGCCGCCGGTGTTCACGTCGACGGTGGTCATTGCTTCGGTCTGGTCGATGATCAGGTAGCCGCCGGATTTCAGATCGACGCGCCGGGCCAGGGCCTTTTCGATTTCCGGCTCGACGCCGTGCAGGTCGAACAGCGGCCGCTCGCCGGTGTAGTGATCGAGCAGTGGCGCCACCTGGGGCATGTATTCGGTGGCGAAGGCTGACAGCTTCTGGAAGTTTTCGCGGGAGTCGGCCACGATGCGCGTGGTGTCTTCGGTGACCAGATCGCGCATGACCCGCTGGGCGAGGTTGAGGTCCTGGTACAGCACCGAGGGCGGGCGGGCGCCGACGGTGCGGTTCTTGATCTCGGTCCACAGCTTTTTCAGGTAGGCGATGTCGGCGGCGAGTTCTTCGTCGGAGGCATTTTCGGCCATCGTGCGGACGATGTAGCCACCGGTTTCGTCCTTGGGCAGCAGGCGGCTGACCCGTTCGCGCAGGGCTTCGCGGCCTGCTTCGTCGCCAATGCGCTGGGAGATGCCGATGTGCTTGTCCTGGGGCAGGTAAACGAGCATCCGGCCGGCGATGGAGATCTGCGTGGACAGGCGCGCGCCCTTGGTGCCGAGGGGGTCTTTAAGCACCTGCACCATGAGGTTCTGACCCTCGGACAGGATGCGCTCGATGGGCCGCACGGGGTCGCCGGCGTGGCGGTCGGACCAGATGTCGGCCACGTGCAGGAAGGCGGTGCGCTCGAGACCCACGTCCATGAAGGCGGACTGCATGCCCGGCAGTACGCGTACGACCTTGCCCAGGTAGATGTTGCCGACGATGCCCCGGCTGGCGGTGCGTTCGACATGCACCTCCTGGACGACGCCCTGCTGCATGAGGGCGACGCGGGTTTCCTGCGGGGTGAAATTGATCAGATATTCTTCGGACATGGCGGAGGCGGCAAACGGAGATGGGTGATGACCCGCCTGCCAGCTGCAGTCAGTCCATCAGCGATCCCCTCTGACTGTCACAGAGGATATCCGAATTCCTTCAGCAGGGCCGCCGTCTCGAACAGGGGCAGGCCCATGATGCCGGTGTAGCTGCCGCGGATCTCTTCGATGAAGACTGCGGCCCGGCCCTGGATGCCGTAGGCGCCGGCCTTGTCGGCCGCTTCGCCGGTGGCAACGTAATGGCGGATTTCATCGTTGGTCATGCGTCGGAAGCGCACCTGGCTGGTGGACAGGCGTTGCTCGTAACGGGTTCCGTCGGTGACCACCACGGCAGTAAGAACCTGATGGGTACGGCCCGACAGATCACGCAGGATGGAGACCGCGTGCTCGTCGTTGTCGGGCTTGCCGATGATTTCGCCGTCCACTTCCAGCGTGGTGTCGGCGGCCAGCAGCAGGCGCGGCGGCAGGCTGCGCCAGAGCACGCGGTTGATACCGCCTTCGGCCTTGGCCAGAGCCACCCGGCGCACATACGCCACGGCGTCCTCGCCGGGCAGGATGTGTTCGGCGATGTCGTGATCCTCGCGCGAAGGCCCGCGGAACAGCAGCGGTTCGAAGCTGACGTGGATCTGCTTGAGCAACTCGCGCCGGCGCGGGCTGTTGGAGGCGAGGTAGATGGCGGCGTGGCTCATGTCATTCCCGGTGGTAAGGGTGATTCTTCGACAGACTCCACGCCCGGTAGATGGCTTCGGCGAGCATCACGCGAACCATGGCATGGGGCAGGGTCAGGCTGGATAGTCTCATCGTCTCGTGAGCGGTGGACTTGAGGGCCGGATCGAGTCCGTCCGGTCCGCCGACGATCAGCGCCACGTCGTCGCCGGTGTCCTGCCAGCGCTCCATGCGCTTGGCGAGGGCCTTGGTGGTGAGGTCTTCACCCCGTTCGTCGAGGATCAGGCGGCGGCAGCGGGGCGGCAGGGCGGCCTCGATGCGCGCGGCTTCCAGCGCCATCATGGCTTCGACGGTCTTGCCGGTGGTGCGTGGCTCGGCCTTCACCTCGATGAGCTGCAGGGGCAGCTCGCGGGGCATGCGCTTGGCGAAGTCGTCGAAACCGGTGTCGACCCACGCAGGCATGCGCGTGCCGACGGCTACCAGGAGGAGTTTCATGGCGAAGGGGCGGCGGACGGATGCCCGCCGCGGGTGCAGAAGGTCAGGCGGCGTGCGCGGCGGCGTTGCCGGGGCGAAGCGGACGGGCCGACGAGGCAGCCCACAGTTCTTCGAGGTTGTAGTAGCTGCGCACGGCCGGCTGCATCAGGTGCACGACGATGTCGCCGAGGTCGAGCAGCACCCATTCGCCGGTACCTTCGCCTTCGATGCTGAGCACTTCCTGACCGGCTTCGCGGGCCTTGTCGGCCACGTGGCGGGCCAGCGCGCGGGTCTGGCGGTTGGAGTCGCCGGTGGCAATGACGGCCCGTTCGAAGAGCGAGGTGAGACGCGAGGTGTCGATGACCAGGATGTCCTTGGCCTTGATGTCTTCCAGGGCGGAGACGACGAGCTTTTCGTATTCGGTGATGTTCATTGATTCAAATATAGAGTTGATGCCGGGAAATATAGTCAAGAACCGGCGGGGGGAGCAAATATCGCAAGCTGTGGCCGGCGCTGTGTTGGGTACGGATGTCGGTGGCCGAGATGGCCAGGGGCGTCATGGCGAACTGCACCAGGGCGCCGTGGGGGCGGGTTTCGAGGGCTTCCGGGGTGGCCTGGCGCTGTTTGACGAGGGCTGCCAGCGCATCGGGCATCTGCGCCGCGTCGAGGCTGTAGCCCGGCCGGTTGGCCACGGCGATGTGGGCAAAGTCGAACAACTCGGTCCAGCGCTTCCAGCCGGGCAGGCCGAGAAAGGCATCGACGCCGAGCAGCAGCACCAGCGGGCGTGTCGGCCCGAGGGCAAGGCGCAGGCGTTCGAGGGTCAGAATGGTAAAGCTGGCCTGGGCGGCTTCCACCTCGGCCGGGTCCACGTCGAAAGCGGGATTGTCGGCGGTGGCCAGGCGCGCCATGGCGAGGCGGTCAGTGCCGCTGGCGCCCGGCGTGCCCCGGTGCGGCGGGCGCCCGGCGGGCACGAAGCGCACCCGCTCGAGGCCGAGGGCTTCACGCGCGGTTTCGGCCAGACGCAGGTGGCCGTAATGGATCGGGTCGAAGGTGCCGCCAAACAGCCCCAGCGCGTGCTCAGGCTGCGTCATCGGGCCCGATGTGGTCGAACACGTCGCAGGCGTTGGCGTAGAAGCTGGCAAACACTACCGGAATGAAGATCAGCGGCAGGGCAATCGCCGGCAGGGTGCTGAGGATCGGCGAGAGCAGGCCGAGCAGGCTGATCAGCAGGCCCGGGATGAGCACGGCAATCATCAGGCCCATACCGTAGGCCAGAAAGGCCCGCCAGTTGCGCCAGCACGCCACGAAGCTGAAGAACATGGCCTTGGGCGCCGACATGCGGCCCCAGCCGCACAGCAGCGGCGCAAACCAGTAGGCCATCATCAGCGGCGTCGAGCCGAGCGTGCCGATGAGCAGCGACAAGGTAAGCGCCGGATCTTCGGCGGTAGCGTCGTCGAGCTTGCGCTTGCCGAGCATCAGTTCGGCCAGAATGCCGCCGTCGGCCAGCGCCGTGAGGCCCAGCACGATCAGGGTGCCGATCAGGTAGATGCCGCCGATCTTCACCTGCTCGGGCAGGTTCTGCTTGAAGCCCGAGATGAGGATTTCCGGCCCCGCCTTGCGCTTCTCGGCCACGGCCTTGCAGCCATTGAAGATGCCCAGCGACAAGGCCGGCATGGCCAGCGACATGAGCACCTGGCCGATGAAGGGCACCGCCGCAATCACCAGCAGGCAGAACCAGTAGCCGAAGACGAGAAAGGTGATCAGAGCCGGGTTGCGCTTCCACAGCGCAAAACCGTCGAGGATCCACATCCAGCCGCGGGGGGCTGGCAAAGTGCGCGCCTGCATCCGTTTATTCCGCTGCGTCGATGACGGCCGGCGGCAGCACCGGAGCGTCGCCGAAGATGTCCTGATAGGACGCGTAGAGCGTGCCGGCCAGCACCGGGATGAGCACCAGCACGCCCAACCCGGCGGGAATCATCGCCACCCAGATGAGCACGTAGATGAGCACGCCCAGCACGATGAAGGCGCCGATGTTGTGGAAGCAGGCCGACAGGGACATCTTCATCGCGTCCAGCGGCGGGGTGTCGCGCAGCACCACCAGCGGCGCGGCAAACCACAGGGCGGTGATGAGCAGCACCCACAGCACCGAGAACACCACGCTGCCCAGCACCACACCACTCACCAGACCCATGCCAAGCCCGGCCAGGGCGCCGAGGATGTAACCGGTGATCAAAGCACCGCCACCCACCACCACCGACACGAAACCGGCAATCAGCCCGCCCAGCAGATAGAACACGCCCACCAGCGACAGGTTGCCGGCATGCACCTTGAGCCCGGCGAACAGGTGCTCGATGCGCAGCGGCTTGCCCTCGGCCAGCGCGTGGCAACCCAGCACCATGCCCGCCACCATGATCGGAAAGCCGATCAGCACGACGGCCCAGCCCAGCAGCGGAACCAGCCCGAGGACGAACAGCATGACGATGAAGATCACGCTGATGGCGACCCACACGCCCGGATCGCGCACGAAATAGGACCAGCCTGCTTTCAGCCACACCAGGCTCTCGGCAGGCGAGACGTGGCGCGGGTGCGGATGGCGAGCAGCGTTGTGGGGATGGGCTGCCGGGGAGGCCGGTTCGGTCATGGCTGTACGAATGGAAAACGGGATGAAAAATCAGGATGTTGCACTGCGACGCGATGCTAGCCCAAATCCGTCATGAAGTTCAAACCGCGTGTCGGGAATGCATGCAAATTCACGTCGGCAGCGCCAGTGCGGCATCGGCCGCGGCACGCAGCCGGAGAATGCGCCGGTACTCGCCCGGATCCTTCACCAGCACCATTTCACCGGCGCGCGGCAGGTGGAAATCCTCCAGACGCGACAGCCAGAAGCGCAGTGCCGCCGCGCGCAGCATGGCCGGCCACGCGGCGTGCTCGGCCGGCGTAAAGGGCCGCGATTCGGCGTAGCTGCCCAGCAATGCTGCAGTGCGCGCCGCGTCGAGCTGACCGTCGGCATCGGCGCACCAGTCGTTCACCGTCACCGCCACGTCAAAGAGCAGCGCATCCTGCCCGGCAAAATAGAAGTCGATCACGCCGCCCACGTAGTCACCGTCCCACAACACGTTGTCGCGGAAGAGATCGGCGTGGATCACGCCCTGGGGCAGCGCATTCAGATCGAAGCCGGCTTGAAAGACCAGCTCGGCATCGAGTTCGGTTTGTTCATCAGCCGGCAGATGGGCGCGCACGCGAGCCGCGCAACTCTGCCGCCACTCGGCACCACGCGGGTTGGCCTGCTTGCGCCCGAAAGACTGGCCGGCCAGATGCAGCCCGGCCAGCATCGCCCCGATGCGCGTGCAGCGCGCCACGTCCGGCGCCATGTCGGACTTGCCGGCCAGCCGCGTGACGAGCACCGCCGGCTTGCCCGACAGGGTGCCCAGGTATTCGTTGTCCCGGTTGGCGATAGGCGCCGGCACAGGCAGGCCGTGGCGCGCCAGATGGGCCATCAGGTGAAGGTAAAAAGGCAGCTCGGCCCGCGGCATGGTCTCGAACAGCGTGAGCACATAGCGGCCAAGGCTGGTGGTAACGAAGAAGTTACTGTTCTGCACACCCGCGGAAATGCCCTGCAGGGCATCCAGGCGGCCGATGGCGTAGTTCTTCAGCCAATCAGCAAGATCGGCGTCGGTGACGGGGGTAAATACGGACATGATGGGTCGAGCTTACCTCATGTAGGGGCGAATTCATTCGCCCGCGGACTTCGATCAACCGACTGAGGGCGAATGAATTCGCCCCTACATGGAGGGGTAGAATGCGCTCCCCGCTTCACCCGATGTACACCCCCCATGTCCGCCCTCCTGCTCAATGCCCCGCAACGTGAAGCCATCCATTACCTGGACGGCCCCAGCCTGGTGCTGGCCGGAGCCGGCAGTGGCAAGACGCGGGTGATCACCCAGAAGATCGCCTACCTGATCACCGAATGCGGCTTCAACCCGGCCAACATTGCGGCGATCACCTTCACCAACAAGGCGGCGAAGGAAATGGTGGAGCGGATCAACAAGCTGATGGGCGGCCGCGCCACCAAGGGGCTGGTGGTGTGCACCTTTCACGCCCTCGGCGTGCGCATCGTGCGGCAGGAAGCGCAACTGCTCGGCCTCAAGCCGCAGTTCTCCATCCTCGATTCCACCGACACCACGCAGATCATCTCCGAGATGATCGGCAGCACCGACAAGAACCGCGCCAAGGCCATCCAGTGGCAGATCTCCAGCTGGAAGAACGCCCTCATCGAGCCCAACGAAGCCGCCCAGCTGGCCAATGATGAAGTCGCCTCCTCGGCCGCACTGCTCTACCAGGAATACGACAAGACCCTGCGCGCCTACCAGGGCGTGGACTTCGACGACCTGATCCGCCTGCCGGTAAAGATCTTCGACGAGCACCCCGAAGTGCGCGAGCGCTGGCAGAACAAGCTGCGCTACCTGCTGGTGGATGAATACCAGGACACCAACCGCGCCCAGTACCGCCTGCTCAAGCTGCTCACCGGCGTGCGCGGCGCCTTTACCGCGGTGGGCGACGACGACCAGGCGATCTACGCCTGGCGCGGCGCCGACGTGGAAAACCTGCGCCAGCTGCCGGTGGATTTCCCCAGCCTGCGGGTCATCAAGCTGGAGCAGAACTACCGCTCCACCACGCGCATCCTCAACGCCGCCAACACGGTCATCGCCAACAACGAAAAGCTCTTCGAGAAAAAACTGTGGTCCGAGCACGGCGCCGGCGAGCCGGTGAGCGTGGTGGCCTGCCAGACGCCCGAGCACGAAGCCGAATCGGTGGTGATGAAGCTCTCCGCCCATAAGTTCGAGCACCGCACCCACTTCAAGGATTACGCGATCCTCTACCGCGGCAACCACCAGGCGCGCTTGTTCGAGCAGCAACTGCGCAACCACAAGATCCCCTACGCCATCTCCGGCGGGCGCAGTTTCTTCGAGAACGCCGAGATCAAGGATCTGTGCTCCTACCTGCGCCTGATCGCCAACGAGGACGACGATTTGTCCTTCATCCGCTCGATCACCATCCCGCGGCGGGGCATCGGGCCGGCCGCCATCGAGGCCCTGGGCAACTACGCCTCCAACCGCAAGCTCAGCTTGTTTGCCGCGGCCTTCGAGGAAGGCGCGGCCCAGCACGTGAATGCCCGCCAGCTCGACACCGTGCGCGAGTTTTGCCACTTCATCAACCGCATGGCCCACCGCGCCCCGCGCGAGCCCGCCGGGCAGGTCATCAACGACATGCTCAAGGCCATCAACTACGAAGCCTGGCTGTACGAAAGCTGCGAACCGCGCGAAGCCGAAACCAAGTGGAGCAACGTCGGCGACTTTACCGGCTGGCTCGGCCGCAAGGGCGAGGACGACGGCAAGACCCTGATGGACATGATCCAGACCATCAGCCTCATCACCATGCTCGACAAGGACGACGAAGAACTCGACCAGGTGCAGCTGGCCACCCTGCACGCCTCCAAGGGCCTCGAGTTCAAGCACGTCTTTCTGGTCGGCGTCGAAGAAGGCCTGCTGCCCCACCAGTCCGCCATCGACGAAGGCACGCTCGAAGAAGAACGCCGCCTCATGTACGTGGGTATCACCCGCGCCCAGCGCAGCCTGACCATCAGCTACTGCGACCGCCGCAAATCCGGCCGCGACGTGCGCACCTGCGACCCCTCGCGCTTCATTGATGAAATGGGCGAAGACGGCATCAAACGCAACGACCGCAAATCCGCTGAGCCGGTGACGAAGGAAGACGCGAAGGCGCGGATTGCGAATTTAAGGGCGATGCTGGGGAATAAGCCGGGGACGATTGGGTAGGGGGGTGAGGACGCGCTGCTTTATGAGACGCCAGCCAAATCAGCCTCAAGCTCTTTGACTGCATGGCGAATTCGCATTTTAAAAAACTGTTCAACCCGTTTGTCGGATAGTTTGCTTACTTGCGCGGCCCCTAAAAACAACGACAGCACTTCTCTCATTCCAGAAATAGACATTTCGTCAAAGTTTGGGATGTATCTGTGTGTTGTCTTGTCTTGTCGCCTGCTTTCGTAATGAGCTTTTATGAACGACTTTGGGTTCAAGGTCTTGGCCATTCCGAAGCGCTGCAAAAGGGCTGTGACTGTGTGCTGTAAAGCGCGCAAGCAAGATGTGTTGTTTATTTGGGAAAAATAGAAAACCCAGCCGCGCCGTTGCCCGTCAAAAATGCAGCCCGTTATTTTTAGATTTAATCGCCATTTGCATAGAGAAATTGCTGCGTCTCTTTGCTCGGGTGACTTCGCTAAAGACACCCTATGCCTGTAAGAGGTCAATATCGCAGCTATGGCCGACTCTAGTTTTCGAATACTCTCTTTTCGAACGGAAAGCAGGTTGTCGCATATTCTATACCCCAAGAAGCTAAATTCTTCCGTTAGAGGTCCTATCTGCGACTTAGAGTTCTGTTTTTTCGGATCGTGAACGATAAAGCCATTTTCTTGCAATGCTTCAATGGCTTCGTTGGCGATCTGAAGTGAAAGGTTTTTAGGTGTTAGTATTAGTATGTCGTCTACGTATCGAAAATATGCGACATCTGGCCTTGCTGAGAATATATTGTCAATTTCCTTTATGGTTATTTCTGCCAGTTGATTGGAGATTGATAGCCCCTGCGGAACGCCAATAGTTTTTTTGGCGACCTTCGATGATGAGGTGCCTTCGGGGATTGATGGCGTTTCAATGGCGCGAGTCAAAATTGAAAGTATTTCTTTTTTTCGAATCCTCTTTTTTAGCGCTTTTATTAGTTTGTCGTGCTGAATGGAGCCGTAGAAGTCCTGAAGGTCAAGCTTGACGAACTCTTGATATACTCCAGAGTCCAGAGCACTCTTCAAATCCTCAATTTTTTTTTGAGGAATTTCTTGTATTGCTTCAGGAAAAGTCGCCTGTAACAGTTCACACAAAGCTCGAAGAACGATGCGGTCACGAGCTGTTGGAATAGAGAGAATTCTAGGGGGTTTTGTCGCCCCTTTTGATACTAGCTTTTGCTTGTACTTCGTGAATTCGTATGTTCCCGATCTTGCTTTTTTGATGATGATACGAAGTTCTTCGTTGAGCACCTTGTGGAGATTGCTCGGACGCATTCGGTCGATGCCAATGGCCTGCGAGTCACGAATTTTTTCCACATATATGTTTCGAAGGTGCTTGATGCGAAAGTTTTTGGAGAACTCACTGCTGGCGGTCATCTGTAGAGAGGCGGGGTAAGCAGCGCGAGAGGTGCCGCATATAGCAAGGTAAGAATTGCAGCCTGAATTGAAAGGTATAGATAGACCTCGACCTTTTCCCTAGTAGAGGGCGGTCGACTAGTCTTTTGGGTATAAAAAACCCGAAAACGCTTGTCATCCATTTCGATGTGATTTTCGACTGATGCTAGAAGCTCTCCATACTTTGCAATTTCAATTGCCGTAGGGGGGGTGACTGCATGCTCAAGGGTGTCGTGCAGTGCTTGGAGGGCAATGTAATTGGAGCGCATTGCGATGGCGCGGCCACGAAAATCTTGGCTGGTTACGAATGTGGATACTACTAAAAGAGCGACACCCACTACTGCAGAAACTAAATCTGTATCGCTGCCTAGCAGATGTGGATACCTTAACGTGATAATTGCAAGGGCCGCGCTTGCCAGCGCGTACCAGACGAGCAATGTTTGCGAGTGGAAGTCCCTGCGAGTCAGTCTGTTCGCCGCTTGGATGCGCGCCTTGTAAGTGAACCAGACACTGTCCTTCACGTTAACTCCTTACGTTGCTGTTTGGTGGAGGCGAGGAAAAACAAAAGAGAAAAAATATTCCTTTCGGAATCAGCAACGCATTACGCGATTGCAACAGCTTTCGCTGTTTTTTATTAGAGCCACCCTTACCGAGGTAAGAGGATTATCCCGCCTCCGCTTGCAATTTTAGCTGATTTGCGTGTATGCCGATAGCACCTGTTTCCCTCCTGCGAGCGACTAACTGTCGGTTTTCTGTCTATGTCCGGGCGTGTCGGTGTGGATGGAGTGTGAGCAATCACAATTGTGTGTAAAAACATGATGACAATACCGTCTGCTCACCCGTAACTAGTCGACTACACGCCAGAAGCAAGGGCGAGTGAATGTCACGTTACCCGATTTTTCTCCACATTCCGCTAGCAACTGACCCCCCAAAACACCAACGGCGACCCAATCCCCGGTCGCCGTCGCTTCAGTCCCATCCAGCCCCCGCTTCCGCAGAGGCCAGACCATCTCCCTGACTAAACCCCTTCCGCAGCCCTTGCCACCCGCGGCCGGGCTTTGCGTTCGGACTTCTTTTTCAGCCCCAGCGCGGCCACTTCGTCCGAGTCCGGTCCATACAGCGCCTTGACCTGGCTTTTGACGCCGAGGATGAGGTCGTGGAAGTTCCACTGGAGGGCGACGAGGGCGTCGCGGGCGGCGGCGGCGACGTTTTGGGCGTGGATTTCGGCTTCCTGGGCGGTGCGGAGTTTGTCGTGCAGGGCGCCGACGGTTTCGAGGGCGTAGGTGTTGTCGTAGGGCTTGTAGCCGTTGATGGCTCCAAGGACGCAGCGCGGCTTTATCGCGCAGCGTCCGGCGGTGTGATTGGCTATGCCAACGCTACTTCACTGAAATCTGCTGCTTTGAAATATTCAGCGACAGCAACTCATCAATGATCTTTTCAATGTTCTCCCTTACGGCCCCTTCATTTGCGATTTTCAGCCTCTCAAAAGCAAGCACTGCATCAGAAAATGTAGCCGTAAACGGAGTCGAAATCACCTTTGAAAAAACCTTCTTTCCGGTCGCTCGCTCCTCCAGCGAGTATTCAACGGTTGCGATGACTTTAAGGTCCAATCCGACCCACGGTTGATCCAGACTCATCAGCGTCGTATGCAGCAAATAGTTGCCCTTGCTTTGATCGGAAGCAAGCAGCATCACGGTCTTCAAGGACTGCTCAAGCGCCTGTCTAAAGTCATCATTCCCCACTTTCGAGAGCCACAACGGGTTCGTCGATTCGCCGCCACTAACGCCCTTGAGCGACACGTTGTTTCTGAGTGGGGATTCATTGACGACCTTCGATGCGTCGATCTTCTTTGCCGTCATCTGATCGACGCGGGCGGGCGTGGCGCATCCGGACAACCCCGCCACTAGCAGAATCGAAACAATAAACTTATTCATCATGAACCTCCAGGGTGAGTGAAAGGACGTAATTTTGTTTTTTGGCGACAGCCCCGCTGTGTAACAGCGACTCATGTTCGATGCCCTCAAAGCACATTGAATCGCCCCCCAATCCGAGGCATGAACCCCAGCGTTAACGTAGCGGCCAAAGTCGCTTTCATCACGTATTTTATGCTTTCAGTATCTGTGTTGCCAGATGGCGTGTTCGCCTCTTGCCAATCGTGCTGCGTCCGGAGTGTGTCCGGTCAATGTTTGGTGAATCTGGTTTTTAGCAGGCGCCACCGGGTCGAGAAGTCGGCATCGTCCAGATGCAATGAAGATGGCCTTTCTGCAGGCTAACCAGTGGGCTTTGCCCATGTTGTTCAGATCGTCAGAGGGGCACTGTAGATGCTACTGCGATTGCGGGCTGCCTGATAAGGCACGTGCTTTACATATGCGATGTGATCAATTGCCGGGCCTGCCATTACACCAAGCCCTTACCCAAAACGCACCAACGGTGACCCAACCCCCGGTCGCCGTTGCTTTCCTCCCATCCAGCCCCCGCTTCCGCAGAGGCCGGCACATCTTTCTGACTACATCCCCGCCGCAGCTCTGATTACCCGCGGCCGGGCTTTGCGTTCGGATTTCTTCTTCAGCCCCAGCGCTGCCACTTCGTCCGAGTCCGGTCCATAAAGTGCCTTGACCTGGCTTTTCACGCCGAGGATGAGGTCGTGGACGTTCCACTGGAGGGCGACGAGGGCGTCGCGGGCGGCGGCGGCGACGTTCTGGGCGTGCTTCGGCTTCCTGGGCGACGCGGAGTTTGTCGTGCAGCGCACCGCAATGGTCGAAGTTTCGATCTCGGAGGTCGAAGTTTCGGACGTTTAGTTCGATTTTTCGGCCTCGGAGTTCGATTAATCGAACTTTTTCATTATTAATTCGACCTCAACGGTCGAAAAATCGGATCCAGAGGTTGAAACTTCGAACTCGGAGATTGAAATTTCGGTGGAAAAGGTCGATTTTTCGATCTTTTAGGTCGAAGTTTGGGTGATGGAGGCCGAAATTTGGGTGATGGAGGCCGAAATTTGGATGGTGGAGGTCGAAATTTGGGGTGTGGAGGGCTGTAGGGGCGACTGTAGGGGCGACTTTAGTCGCCCGGCTCCCGGTAGGTCGTAGGCATGCCGTTGATCGAGGGTGCGAGGGCGACTGAAGTCGCCCCTACAGTTGGCCCCTACAGGCTGTCGTTACAGGAGCTTCTGGAAGGCTTCGGCGGGCATGGGGCGGCCGAAGTAGTAGCCCTGGGCGTAGTCGCAGCCGAGCAGGTCGAGGTCGTGGGCGATTTCGGCGGTTTCGACGCCTTCGGCGAGGACGGCGATCTTGAGGCTTTTGGCCATCTGGATGACGGCGCGGACGATGGCGCCGGCGTCGGGGTCGGTGGGCAGGTCGCGGATGAAGGATTGGTCGATCTTGAGCTTTTCGACGGCGAAGCGGCGCAGGTAGGCGAGGCTGGAGTAGCCGGTGCCGAAGTCGTCGATGGCCAGGCGCAGGCCCATGCCGTGCAGCTGGCGCACGGTGGCGAGGACGTGTTCGGTGTCTTTCATGAGCACCGATTCGGTGATTTCGAGTTCGATCTGGGCGGGGTTGACGCCGCTGTCGTCGAGGGCGCTGCGGATGGTGGCAACGAGGTCGCCGCGGGTGAACTGGATGGGTGACAGGTTGATGGCCATGACCAGCCGGCCGTGGCCGGCGTCGTGCCAGGCGCGGGCCTGGCGGCAGGCTTCGCGCAGTACCCATTCGCCCAGTTGGACGATGAGGCCGGTGTCTTCGGCGACGGGGATGAAGAGGCCGGGGGGCTGCATGCCGAGTTCGGGGCAGTTCCAGCGGACGAGGGCTTCGGCGCCGACGATGCTGTTGTTGCTGAGGTCGATGAGGGGCTGGTAGTGGAGGACGAATTCGTCGCGGTCGAGGGCGCGGTGCAGGCGGTTCTGGATGTCGAGGCGGGCGACGGCGTCCTCGTTCATTTGCTGGGAGTAGTAGCGGAAGGTGTTCCGGCCGGATTCCTTGGCGTGGTACATGGCCGCGTCGGCGTTTTTGACGAGGGTGTCGAAGTCGGTGCCGTCTTCGGGGTATACGGCGAGCCCGACGGAGCAGGAGATGCTCATTTCCTGACCGGCGACGAGGCAGGGGGCGCCGAGGGTCTGCATCATCTTTTCGGCGATGGAGGCGATGTCGTCGGTGTCGTGGATGTCGGTGAGGAGGACGAGGAATTCGTCGCCCCCCTGGCGGCTGACGGTGTCGGTGTCGCGGGTGCTGCTGCGCAGGCGGTCGGCGACGGTTTGCAGCAGGGTGTCGCCGGCGGGGTGGCCGAGGCTGTCGTTGATGTGCTTGAAGTGGTCAAGATCGAGGAGCAGCAGGGCGACTTTGGTGTGGGCCCGTTCGGCGTGGGCAAAGGCTTGTTCGGCGCGGTCGCGCAGCAGGAAGCGGTTGGGCAGGCGGGTGAGGATGTCGTGGCGGGCGAGGAATTCGATGCGTTCTTCGGCGGCCTTGCGTTCGCTCAGGTCGGAGAAGATGGCGACGTACTGCAGGATGTCGCCGGCTTCGTTGCGCACGGCGGAGATGGACAGCCATTGGGGGAAGATGGCGCCGTTCTTGCGGCGGCTCCAGGCTTCGCCACTCCAGTGGCCGGTGGCGAAGAGTTCGTCGCGCAGTTGTTCGCGAAACGCGGCGTCGTGGTGGGACGCGGACACCAGCGGCGGGCTGGTGCCGATGATTTCGTCGGCGCTGTAGCCGGTGACGGTGCTGAAGGCGCGGTTGACCGAGATGATCCGGTTGTCGGCGTCGGTGATCATGATGGCTTCGCGGGTGTCGCTGAACACCGTGGCGGCCAGTTGCAGTTCGGCCTGCTGGCGGCGCGAGGCGGTGATGTCGCGGGCGGTGCCTTCGACGCCGATGGGTGTGCCGTGGGCGTCGCGCAGGTAGTGGGCGTTGGTGGACATCCACACTTCGTGGCCGTCCTTGTGGCGCATGCCGTATTCGTAGCCGAGAAGCCGTCCGCCGGCAGCGTCGAGTGCTTGCAGGAAGGCGTTTCGGGTGGCTTCGCCGCCCACGTAGAGGGCAATGCTGTAGGTGCCGATGAGTTCTTCTGGCTGGTAGCCGAGGAGTTGCTTGACCGACGGCGACAGGCGGATCAGGCGGCCGTTGGCGTCGGAGCGGTAGTAGGTGTCTTGCAGGTTGTCGAGGATGGCGCGCAGCTCGGCTTCGTAGGCGGCGGTGGTGGCCTCGATGGCGCGCAGGTCGGTGATGAAGCCGAAGGAGCCGATGATTTCGCCGTGGGCGTTGCGATTGGTGACGGTGTTGATGAGCACCGGAATCGGCTGGTGGTCGCGGGGCAGGAGGTCCACCCGGTAGGTGCGCCGCTCTTCAAGGGGAATGCGGGCGATCTGTTCGAGAAGGATGGCCTTGCCGGCATCGGTGACGTAGTCCAGCACCGGGCGCCCGATCAGTTCGTCGGCGGTGTAGCCGAGGAGGCGACACAGGGAGGCGTTGACCTGGATGAAGCAGCGATCGTTGTTGGCGATCATGAAGCCGTCCGTGGCACTGGCGATGACGTGCCGGTACAGGGCTTCCCGTTCTTGCAGGGTGTTGTCGGGCGACGACGAGGCGGAGTGGGGAGGAGAATCCATGACCGGGGGAAATTAGGCTTCCCCCGGTTTATCGGCTTTGAATTTTCAAACTTGAACCGGGTATCAGCCGCCGATGCCCAGACGTTGGCACAGGGCGATGGTGGGGCCGGCCTGGTTCATGCTGTAGAAGTGGATGCCGGGGGCGCCGGCGGCAATCAGCTTGGCACACAGCTCGCTGACCACGTCGAGGCCGAAGGCCTTGATGGAGTCGCTGTCGTCGCCGAAGGCTTCGAACTTGCGACGCATCCAGCGCGGGATTTCGGCGCCGCAGGCGTCGGAGAAGCGGGCCAGCTTGGAGAAGGACACGATGGGCATGATGCCCGGCACGATGGGCACGTTCACGCCGATGGCGGCGCATTCGTCGCAAAAATGCAGGTAGGCGTCGAGGTTGTAGAAATACTGGGTGATGGCCGAATTGGCGCCGGCATCCACCTTGCGCTTGAAGGCCAGCAGGTCGTCCCGCGGGCTTCTGGCCTGGGGGTGGTATTCGGGGTAGGCGGCGACTTCGATGTGGAAGTGATCGCCGGTCTCAAGGCGGATGAACTCGACCAGTTCGTTGGCGTAGCGCAGTTCGCCCGGATCGCCGACGCCGGAGGGCAGATCGCCGCGCAGGGCGACGATGCGGCGGATGCCGGCATCCTTGTAGCGCTGCAGGATTTCACGGATGTGCGGACGGGTCGAGCCGATGCACGACAGGTGCGGCGCGGCCTGGTGGCCTTCGTTCTGGATCTCGAAGACGGTTTCGAAGGTGCGCTCCTGGGTCGAGCCGCCGGCACCGAAGGTGACCGAGAAGAATTCGGGCTTGAGGCTGGCCAGCTTCGCCCGGGTGGTGCGCAGCTTTTGTACGCCCTCGGAGGTTTGCGGCGGGAAGAATTCGATGGAGAAGGGGGTCTTGTTCGGCACGGGATTTCCTCACGGGCCCGCCGGCGCGGTGGCGTCGGCGGGCTGTGGCAAAGCGGCGGAACGAGCCCGCCGGAGGGCGCTTAGTAGCGGTACTGGTCGGCCTTGTACGGGCCTTCCTTGGGCACGCCGATGTAGGCGGCCTGCTCGTCGGTCAGCACGGAGAGCTGGGCGTTGAGCTTCTTGAGCTGCAGGCGGGCAACTTTCTCGTCCAGATGCTTGGGCAGGGTGTACACGCCCACCGGGTAGTCGGCGGTGCGGGTGAACAGCTCGATCTGGGCGATGGTCTGGTTGGCGAAGGAGCTGGACATCACGTAGGACGGATGGCCGGTGCCGCAGCCGAGGTTAACCAGGCGGCCCTTGGCCAGCAGGATGATGCGCTTGCCGTCCGGGAAGATCACGTGGTCGACCTGCGGCTTGATCTCTTCCCACTGGTACTGCTCGATCGAGGCGACGTCGATTTCGTTGTCGAAGTGGCCGATGTTGCAGACGATGGCCTGGTCTTTCATGGCGGCCATGTGGTCGTGGGTGATGACGTGGAAGTTGCCGGTGGTGGTGACGAAGATGTCGGCCTTGTCGGCGGCGTATTCCATCGTGACCACGCGGTAGCCTTCCATGGCGGCCTGCAGCGCGCAGATCGGGTCGATTTCGGTGACCCACACCTGGGCCGACAGGGCGCGCAGGGCCTGGGCCGAGCCCTTGCCCACGTCGCCGTAGCCGGCCACAACGGCAACCTTGCCGGCGATCATCACGTCGGTGGCGCGCTTGATGCCATCGACCAGCGATTCACGGCAGCCGTACAGGTTGTCGAACTTGGACTTGGTGACCGAGTCGTTGACGTTGATGGCCGGGAACTTGAGTTCGCCGCGCTGGTGCATCTGGTACAGGCGATGCACGCCGGTGGTGGTTTCCTCGGTGACGCCCTTGACCTGCGCCAGACGCACGGAATACCAGGTCGGATCGATGGCCAGCTTGGCCTTGATGGCGGCGAAGAGGATGGTTTCTTCTTCGGAGCCGGGCTTGGCGATGACCGAGATGTCCTTCTCGGCGCGGGCGCCCAGGTGCAGCAGCAGGGTTGCGTCGCCGCCGTCGTCGAGGATCATGTTGGTGTAGCCACCGTCAGTCCATTCGAAGATGCGGTGGGTGTAATCCCAGTAGTCGGCCAGCGACTCGCCCTTGACGGCGAACACCGGGATGCCCTGCGCGGCAATGGCGGCAGCGGCGTGGTCTTGCGTCGAGAAAATGTTGCACGAGGCCCAGCGGACTTCGGCGCCGAGCGCGGTGAGCGTCTCGATCAGCACGGCGGTCTGGATGGTCATGTGCAGCGAGCCGGTGATGCGCGCGCCCTTGAGGGGCTGGGCAGCAGCGAACTCGTCGCGAATGGCCATCAGGCCGGGCATCTCGGTTTCGGCGATGCGGATTTCCTTGCGGCCCCAGTCAGACAGGGACAGGTCGGCGATGACGTAATCGGTGAACTTTTCAGCCACAGCGTTCATGAGAATTTCCTCGAACATGTGGCCGGGATCTGGGGCAGTACGGGTGGGCTCACCACGTCTCCCCGTGCCCGGCACGGGTTTGCAAACTAAGCATGGACGGGTGAGCGCAGTTGCTGGTGCCGATGATCTGGCACTGACATCGAGCCTGGGACAGCGGG
The DNA here is from genome assembly GCA_030157785.1 of Zoogloea oleivorans. Taxonomy (GTDB): domain Bacteria; phylum Pseudomonadota; class Gammaproteobacteria; order Burkholderiales; family Rhodocyclaceae; genus Zoogloea; species Zoogloea oleivorans_A. Next base: position 191,039 of record JAOAUC010000055.1, on the reverse strand, counting down.
CATTGCACCCGGCAGCCTTGCAGCGCTCCTCGAAACAGGACGAGGATTATATCGGATCGAAGCGGGGAATCTTGAGAAATTAGCGCTGCTCGTTGGGGCGCTGTAGGGGCGACTGTAGGGGCGACTTCAGTCGCCCATCGGTGCTTGATCAACGAAAAGGCGGGCGACTGAAGTCGCCCCTACAAGTCGCCCCATCGCCCCTACATCGCGGCGTCGAGTACCTTGCCGAAGGTTTCCGCGTCCTGGAAGCCGACGACCCGCAGGGTGTTGCGCTCGGCGCCGGCGGCGTCGAAGAAGATGATGCCCGGCGGGCCGAACAGGCTGAAACGCTTGAGCAGGGCCTTGTCGGCGTCGTTGTTGGCGGTGACGTCGGCCTGGATCAGCTGGAAGCGTTCGAGGCGCTTGGCCACCGCCGGATCGGCGAAGGTGAAGCGTTCCATCTCCTTGCACGAGATGCACCAGTCGGCATAGAAATCGAGCATCACCGGGCGGCTGGCGGTCTTGAGGATCTGGTCGAGCTCGGCAACCGAGGCGACGCGCTGGAACTTCGTTTCGGCTGCTGTCGGTGCGCTGGCGGCCTGGGCGCGCAGGATGGCCAGCGGTTGCAGCGGGTCGCGGGAGCCGGCCAGGGCGCCGATGAGCAGGGCACCGCCAGCGATCAGCGCAAGTACGCCGCAGCCCTTCCAGAAGCGCTGCCAGCCACCGGCGTGGGGCGGCAGCGGGTCGAGGGCGTGAAGGTAGATGGCCGAGACGATGAGCAGTCCGGCCCACGCGAGCATAGGGACGACGCTGGGCAGCACCGGCGACACCAGCCACACGGCGACGCCGAGCAGCATCACGCCGAAGGCACGCTTGACGCCTTCCATCCACGGCCCGGGTTTGGGCAGGGCGCTGCGCGCCAGCACGCCCAGGAGGATCAACGGGGCACCCATGCCAAGGGCCATCACGAACAGGGCCACGCCGCCGAGCACGGCATCGCCGGTCTTGGCGATGTAAAGCAGGGCGCCGGCCAGCGGGGCCGCGACGCAGGGGCCGACGATGAGGGCCGACAGGGCGCCCATGGCGATCACGCCGCCGGGGGAGCCGCCTTTCTGGTGGTTGGCGCTGTCGGACAGCTTGCTTTGCAGGGCGGTGGGCAACTGCAGTTCGTAGAAGCCGAACATCGAGAACGACAGCGCCACGAAAACCAGCGCGAAGCCGCCAAGCACCCAGGGGTTTTGCAGGGCCGCCGACAGCAGCGTGCCCGACAGGCCGGCTGCGACGCCGGCGGCGGCATACGTAAGCGCCATGCCCAGCACGTAGAGGCTGGACAGGCTGAGGGCGCGGCCCTTTGAAATGGTGTGGCCCTGGCCGACGATGATGCCCGACAGAATCGGGATCATCGGGAACACGCAGGGGGTGAAGGTGAGGAGCAGGCCGAAGCCGAAGAAGCTGGCGAGGATGGCCGCCGTGCTGCCGCCGTCGAGCAGGCGGGCGATGCGGCCGGATTCGTCGTGGCTGTCGTCGGTTGCAGGGGCCTGCACTGCCGCGCTGGCAGCGGCAATCTGCAGGACCTGGGTTTGCGGCGGGTAGCAGATGCCCATGTCCGCGCAGCCCTGGCTGGTGACGGTGAGCGCGAAGGGCGGCTGGCCGGCGGTGATGGGCAGCGGGACGCGCAGCTCGCCCCGGAATATCTCGACCTGGCCGAAGGCGTCGTCTTTCTTGGGCTTGCCGGGGGGCAGCACGGCTTCGCCGAGGGTGACGCCGTCGGCCTCGAACTTGAAGCGGTGGCGATAGAGGTAGTACTCGTCGGCGATCTGGAAGCGCACTTCAACGGTCTTGTCGTCAAGGGCACTGGCAGACACGCGGAAGGCCTGATCGGGCGGCAGGGGCTCGCCGGCAGCGTGGGCAAAGCTGCCTGCAAGGGCGAGCAGGGCGCAGAGAAAGGGTAGAAAGAAGGTGCGGATTCGGATCATGACCGGCAGTGTGGAGGCGGAAATCAGAGCGGGCGTTCGACGGTTTCGGCGCCGACCCAGCTCAGGTAGGCAGGCAGGCCCTTGTGGATAGGGACTGCGATGATCTCGGGAAGTTCGTAGGGGTGGGCTTCGGTCAGCGCCGCCTGCAGGGCCGGGTAACGCAGCAGGCTGGTCTTGATGAGCAGCGGTATTTCGGTGGCGGTTTCGATGTCGTCCTGCCAGCGGTACACCGAGGTGCACGGGGCGAGGATGTTGACGCAGGCGGCGAGGTGCTTTTCAACCAGCAGGCGGGCGATGCGCTGGGCGGTTTCGGCGTCGGGCAGGCTGGTGAGAACCAGCAGGGTTTCGTCAGTGCTTGTCATGGTGAGGCTACTTGAGGAGACGGCGACGAGTGAGGGCGAGGGCCAGCCAGAAGGCGACGATCGTGAAGGCTGCGAGGACGGCCAGGTGCAGGCCGATCTGCGCCGGCATCTGGCCGAGCAGCAGGGGCCGGACGAGGCTGACGGCGTGGCTGAGGGGCAGCAGTTCGGCGATGCTGCGTACCGTTTCCGGCAGTTGGCTTTGCGGGAAGAACACGCCGGAGAGCAGGGTCATCGGCGTGATGAAAAGGGTGAAGTAGTACATGAAGAAGTCGTAGCTCGGCGCCAGGGCGGTCATGATCAGGCCGAGGGCGGCAAAGCACAGGCCGGTGAGAAAGACCACCGGAATGGCCGCCAGGGCCAGCGGCGAGGCGGTGAAACCGAAGGCCGCAATGACCGCCAGGATGGCCACGCCGGCCAGGCAGGACTTGCTCGCCGCCCACACCAGTTCGGCGGCGACGATGTCGTCCAGCGCGATGGGGGCGTTCATGATGGCCTCCCAGGTTTTTTGCACGTGCATGCGCGAGAAGCCCGAGTACAGCACCTCGAAGGTGGCGGCGTTCATCGTCGAATAGCACAGGGTGCCGCCGGCCAGAAAGGCGATGTAGGACACGCCCTCGACCTGCGGCACCAGCATGCCGAGGCCGTAGCCGAGGCCCAGCATGTAGATCACCGGGTCGGCCAGGTTGCCGACGATGGACGGCAGGGCGAGTTTGCGCCAGACGAGGAAGTTGCGCCGCCACACGGCAAACAGGCGCAGCGACAGCACGGGCGGGGAAAAGTGGGCGGTGGCGAGGGACATCGGGGGTGTCAGTTTACGGTGGGCGGCGTGTCGTTGCGGGCGCCCACGCGTAGCCAGGGAATGAAGTCGCGGTCGGCACCGAGGGCGTGGTGGTCCACCAGGTCGTAAGCGAGGAATTCGATCAGCTTGGAGGTGGGCAGGCTGCCGAGGGCGCTCTGGCTCGACAGGCCGTCGAGTTTGGCGGTGAGGATGCGGTGGGCCTTGGCGTGCTGGTCGCAGCGCGGGTAACCGAGGGCCTTGAGAATGGCTTCCTCGTCGCGGAAGTGGCGCGTGGTGGCCTGCGACAGTTCGCGGATGGTGGCGTGCAGTTCGGCCGGCGGACCGGCTTCGCGGACGATGTACAGGAGCCGGTTGGCGAGCACGAAGAGCTGGCGGTGCTGGGCGTCGATGACCGGGTCGCCGACGCAGTGGCCTTCTTCCCAGGTCAGCCGGTCGAGGCGGTTGCGGTGCTTGAGGCTGTGCTCATCGAAGGCGCTGCCCGGGGCGGCGACAACCCGGTTGCGGCCGTCGGCCTTGGCCTGGTAGAGGGCCTTGTCGGCCCGCGACAGCCAGCTGTGCCAACTGTCGCCTTCGAGGCATTCAGCGATGCCGAAACTGGCACTGACCGGGCCGACGGCATCGAAGGGGGTGCTGCAGATGGCCAGGCGCAGCTTGTTGGCCAGCGTGAAACCGCCGGCCAGCGGCGTGCTGGGCAGCAGGATCACGAACTCTTCGCCGCCGTAGCGGCCGATCACGTCAAGGTCGCGGCATTCGGATGCCAGACGGAGGGCGAATTCCACCAGCACTTCGTCACCCACCAGATGCCCGAAGGCGTCGTTGACCATCTTGAAGTGATCGATGTCGGCGATGATCAGCGAGATAGGATGGCCGAAGCGGCGGAAGCGGTGCATCTCGCTGGCCGACGCTTCTTCGAGACGCCGCCGGGTCAGCAGGCCGGTGAGCGGATCGGTGGTGGAGCGGGTTTCCATCTCGGCCAGGGCCTGGCGGAGGAGGTCCTGGCGGTTGTCGTTGTCGGTGAGGTCGACGAAGCACAGCAGCAGGTGGCCGGCGTGGCTCTGGATCTGCGTGCGGATGTGGCGGACTTGCCCGTCGGCGCCGTGCATGTCGGACTCGATGTTCTCCTGGCTGCCCATGGCGAGCCGCTGGGTCCAGTCGCCGCACAGCACGTCCACCGCGTCGGGGTCCCGGTGAACGGTGGCCCACCACGCCTGGAAAGTCTCGGCGGGCTGGCCGAAGCTGGCAACAAAGGCCTGGTTGACGCGCGCGAAGCGACCCGTCGCTTCATCTACCAGGGCCAGGGCGATGGACAGGCGGTCGAGGATCTCGGCGCAGTCGAGGGGAGCCGGAAGGGGAGGGAAGCCCTGCTGCATGGGGTCAGTCAGCTTTCATGTCCGCTTAGTCGCGCAGCTCCCGGCCGGTGAGCTTGAGGAACACGTCTTCAAGGTTCGCGGGTCGGTGCAGGCTGCGCAGGCCGGGTTGATGGGCCAGGTGGGCGAGGAGCGGGGCGGCGTCGTCGGTGTAGCAGAAGGCGGTTTCACCGCTGATTTCGCAGCGCCGGCTGAGGGCACCTGCATGGGCGGCGGCCCACGCGGCGGCGCCGGAGTCGGGCTGTCCGCCGGGCTTCCAGTCGCCGAACACTTCCACCACCTGGGGCTCGATGTGGGCGGCGATGACTTCCCGCGGGCTGCCTTGAGCCAGCATGCGGCCGTTGTCGAGGATGGCCAGCCGGTCGGCGAGGCGTTCGGCCTCGTCCATGAAGTGGGTGGTCAGCAGGATCGTCGTGCCCTCGGCGGTGAGGCGGCGCAGGCGTTCCCAGATCAGGTGCCGGGCTTGCGGGTCGAGACCGGTGGTGGGCTCGTCAAGGAGCAGCAGTTGCGGCTTGTTCACCAGCGCCCGGGCCAGGGTCAGGCGGCGTTTCATGCCGCCGGACAGAGACTGGATGCGCGCCTTGTCCTTGCCTTCCAGGCCGGCGAAGGCGAGGAGTTCGGGGATGCGCGGGCGAATCTCGCTTTCGCGGATGCCGAAGTAGCCGGCAAACACGATGAGGTTCTCGGCGCAGGTGAAGTCCGGGTCGAGGCTGTCGATCTGCGGCACCACGCCGACCCGCGCACGGGCCTCGCGGGCCTGTTCCGGCACCGGCAGGCCGCACAGGCGGATGCTGCCGGCAGTGGGCGCGGTGAGCCCGAGGGCGCAGCGCAGGGTGGTGGTCTTGCCGGCGCCGTTGGGGCCGAGCAGCGCGAAGCATTCGCCGGGGCGCAGGCTGAGATCGAGCCCGCGCAGTACGTCCTTCGCCTCGGCACCTTCACCGAAGCGTTTGACGAGACCGGCGATTTCGAGCGGCATCAGACGGGCGGCGGAACGCTGTCGGCGAAGGACGGCCGGGCGAAGACCTGTGCGGCCCACGAGGCCAGCGGCAGGTGCGTGCCGCGCCAGTCGATCTGCGGGAAGCGGAAGTCGAGGTAGCCGAGGGCGCAGCCCACCGCGATGTCGCCGAGGCTGAGCGCATTGCCGCCAAAGCCCTTTTGCCGGGCGAGACGCTCTTCCAGGGCGGCCAGGCCGCGGCGGATCTTGGTGAGCTGGCGGGCGATGCTGGCGGCGTCCTGCTGTTCGGCCGGGCGACGGCTTTCGAGGAAGGCTGCCACCGCAGCGTCGGTGATGCCGTCGGCCAGCGCTTCGGTCTGGCGCACCGGCAGCGCGGCGAGGCGCTCGGCGGGCAGCAGGGCCGGGCCGCCCTGGGTTTCGAGGTATTCGGCGATGACTGGCGAGTCGTACCAGACTTCGCCATCGTCGGCGATCAGGGCCGGCACCTTGCCGAGCGGGTTGTAGTCGGGCACGCTGGTTTCAGCCAGCCACGGGATGTCTACCTCCAGCGCGTAGGGCAGGGCCTTTTCGGCCAGTACGATGCGGATCTTGCGGGCGTAGGGGCTGGTGAGCGAGACGACGAGTTTCATGGCAGGGGGCTCCAGGCGCGGTCGATGATGCTGCGGATGATGTGCAGCTTGCCGTGAAAGAAGTGGTCGGCTCCGGGCACCACCACGACGGGCAGTTCCTGCGGTTCGGCCCATTCCAGCACGTTGGACAGGGCCACGGTTTCGTCCTTCTCGCCGTGGATGATCAGGCTGTCTTTGGCGACCGGCAGGGTCGTGTAGCTGCGCGCGCCGGTGACGTGGCCGGCGGCGGTGCCGACCAGCACGATACGGCCGGCCGGCGTGACACCTTCGGCCAGGCGGGCGGCGACGCGAGTCTGTACGTAGGCGCCGAAGGAGAAGCCACCCAGGGCCAGCGGCATGCCGCCCCAGCGGCTCTGCGCCCAACTGATGACGGTCAGCATGTCTTCGGTTTCGGCGATGCCGTTGTCGTGCACGCCGACGCTCTTGCCGACGCCGCGGAAGTTGGGCCGCAGGGCGGCGTAGCCCAGGTCGCGGAAGACCCGCGCCAGGGTGTGGGCAACCTTGTTGGTGTTGGCGCCGTGGAAGAGCGGGTGCGGATGGCACACGAGGGCAATGCCGCGGACGTGCTCGGGGGTGTCGATGATCAGCTCGATCGGGCCGTCGGGGCCGTTGATCAGCGCGTTTTCGGTGGCGGCGCGACTCATGTTCAGATCTTCAGGCGTTCGACGATGCGGCCGTGCTGCAGGTGCTCGGTGATGATTTCATCGATGTCGGACTTGTCGATGAAGGTGTACCAGACGTTGTCCGGGTACACCACCAGCACCGGGCCTTCGTCGCAGCGGTCGAGGCAGCCGGCCTTGTTGATGCGCACCTTGCCTTTGCCCTTCAGGCCAAGCGCGGCGACGCGGTCCTTGGCGTAGGCCTGCAGCTCGGAGGCGCCCTGGGCGTTGCAGCAGGTTTCGCCTTCGGCGCGCTGGTTGCAGCAAAAGAAAACGTGGTGCTGGAAATAGCTCATCGGGTCGCTCCGGGGTCGGTTTTTTAATTGTGTCCGCGATTATCAATCAATCGCTGCGCGGGTGGCGGCTTTCAGTGCCCGCGAAAGGTATCCCGCGGGGTGCTGGCCCCCAGCAGGCCCAGGTAGGCGAAGGTGACGAAGGGCCACAGGCTGGCGGTCAGCTGGGTCAGACCGTGGAAGTTCAGGAAGTTGCCCTGGCGGATCAGCGCCGCATCGCTGGGCAGGAAGGGGTTTTCCGGAGCCAGGTTGACCAGTGCCGTGGCCACCAGCAGGGCCATGCCGGCGAGCATGGCGTGGCTGCGTGCCGGCAGCAGCAGGCACAGGCCAAGCAGCGCCGAGCCGGCGGCAAGGCCGATCTGCCCGCCGGGGGTGGCCCAGTGAAGGGGTTCGCCCGGCGAGAAGAAGGCTGCCGCCGCGAGGGTCTTGGCGCCCAGCCCGAGGAGCACCAGCAGCACGATCGGCCAGGGACTGAACTGGCGCATCATGCAGCGCGCCGTCAGGCCGACGGCGACCAGCTGGCTGGTGGCGATGGCGGCTTCCACCTTGACGAAGCGGGTCGGGTTGAATTGCAGCGGGGTGGGCAGATCAAAAAGGCGGCGCAAGTCGCCGGTGGCGAAGAGCAGGCTTTCGGGCGTCAGCAGGGTGAGCAGCCACAAGCCCATCAGCACCAGGCCGAGTTCCCCCGCATGCCCCGAGACGATGCGCTTGCGGCGCCAGCGGGTCAGGCCGCTGTGCGGATCGAACAGGCGCCCGCCCCAGCGTCCGCCGGCCAGCGCGCCGAGCAGTCCGCCCAGCGTGTTGCAGCCGACGTCCACGTTGGACGGTACCCGGCTGGGCAGGAAGTTCTGCAGGGTTTCCACCGACAGGCTCAGGCAAAAGGTGATCAGGATGGTCAGCAGCACCGCCCAGCCCCGCGGCAGCCGTCCGAGGGCCGGCACGAGGGCGAAGCTCAGCGGGACGATGCCGATGACGTTTACCGTCAGGTCCACCCAGGTGTAGTAGCGCGGCCACGGGGCGGACAGGAAGTCGAACGCCGGCAGGCCCGGATCCCGCCAGCCCGTGAAGGGGTGCAGGCAGGCATAGACGATCAGCACCCCGATGGCGGCGGCGAAATACGCGGCGAGGGGGGAGCTGCGGCGGTGGTTGAGGGGCATGGGGCGGGTGGAATGGCGCGATGGAGGCCATTCTAGCCGGGATGGTGGGGCGGAAATGTTTCGGCGCTTGCCCGCAGCCTTGACGTGCCCCTAGCCTGCCCGCAAGAACGGCACCCGCGCCGTCAGCGCTTCCCAGTCCACCGCATCCAGGGTGTTCTTGACCAGCAGGCCCAGGTCGGTTTCACCCTCCATCAGCAGCCGCCGGCTGAAGAACAGGGTGTCCGGGTCTTCCTCGCGGAGGGCGAGGGCCAGGTAGTCGCGGGCGGTGGCGGAAATGGTCAGGTCCGGCGTTTCGCTACTCAGGAGCGGGCGAAAGCCGCGCGGCGTGAGGGTGAAGCGCAGGGCCAGGCCGGCGTCGGTGATCTTCATCAGCAGGCGCTTGCCAGTCAGCGGTTCGAGGGTGTCGCGCGGCAGCAGGCGGTCGAGGGCCAGGTTGAGGCCGGTGACGAGTACCAGCGTTGGCGGCAGCTGGGGCAGGCGGGCGCCGATGCGGGCGAAGGGGCCGGGCAGGGTGAAGGCGGGGACTTTCATGGGGGGCACCTCGGGTTAGCTGCTGACGTATTGTTCGACCCCCGGGCGGCCGTGCCAGAAGCCGTTGCAGGGCTCGTCGGGGAGCAGGGGCAGGGCGTCGTGGAGGGCATCGAGGGGCGGGACGAGGCCGTCGATGGCCTTGCGGAACAGGCTCACGATCTCCAGCGTGTTCTCGCCCTGGGGGCTGATGCGCAGGATGTCGATGCCGTCGGCGACCACCGCCGGCAGATCGCCAAGCAGGGTGTGCACGTGGGCGGACTGGGTCTGGATGCCGTTGAGGGTCAGGAAGGGGGCACCTTCGCGGGTCTTCAGCGGAATGCCGTCGGCGAATTCGAGGCAGCGGAATTCGCAGGTGTCTTTTTGCAGGTTGTAGTGGCGGGCGGTGAAGCAGCGTGCCGAGTAGGCCAGCGGCAGGCGGCCGTGGGCGAAGATCTCCACTTCCACCGCATGGCCGAGGCCGGCGCGCAGTTCGGCGATCTGCTGGCGCGACATCTCCGGCGGGGCGACCCAGCGGGTGGCGCCCATGTCGGCGAACATGCCGAGGGTGACCGGGTTGAAGATGTTCAGCGTGGGGCCGGCGATCCAGTCGGCGACCGGGGCGGCGCCGCGGGTCAGCAGGTGCACGGCGCCCATGTCGTTGGCTTCGACGCGGAAGTTGCCCTGCCCGGCGATCCGGCGCAGGGTTTTCAGGTCGGATTCGGATTCGACCAGCACCTGGCTGGACAGCACCACTTCCTTGCCGGCAGCGGTGAGGATCTCGGCGATTTCGAGCCAGTCGGCAAGGCGCAGTTCGTGGCGGCGCGAGCACACGGTTTCGCCAAGGTAAACGATGTCCACCGGGGCGTCGGCCATGTCGGCATAGAAGGCCAGGGTGGACTGGCGGGGCCAGTAGTAGAGCAGGGGGCCGAGGGCAAGCTTCATGGGCTGACTCATTTCCAGGGACGGTAGTAGGCGCCGAGGGTGTGGCTCTGCCCTTCGGAAACCTTGTTGAGTTCGGCCATCCAGGCCGGCTCGACGCGGAAGGGGGTGCTGTCGTCGAGCACCCGGTCAATGGCGGCGCGCCACACCTTGGTGACTTGCGCCACGTAGGCGGGGCTGCGCTGGCGGCCTTCGATCTTGATGGCGCGTACGCCGATGCGGGCCAGTTCGGGGAGCATTTCCAGGGTGTTGAGGCTGGTCGGCTCTTCGATGGCGTAGTAGGTCTCGTTGTTGACCTCGAAGCGGCCCTTGCACAGGGTCGGGTAGCCGGCCCGTTCGCCGTCGGCGAAGCGGTCGATGAGGATGCCGTTGAGGCGCGTTTCCATGCCCTTCGGGGTTTGTTCCCAGCGCACGTGCTTGCCCGGCGAGCAGGCGCCGTTGCAGTTGGGCGACTCGCCGGTGGCGAAGGCCGACAGCGCGCAGCGCCCTTCGACCATCACGCACAGGCCGCCGAAGCCGAAGACTTCGATTTCGACCGGCGTGTTGGCGATGACCTGCTCGACCTGGGCCAGCGACAGCACGCGCGGCAGCACGGCCCGCGAAATGCCGAAATGTTCGTAGTAGAAATTGATGGCGTCGTAGCTGGTCGCCGAGCCCTGTACCGACAGGTGCAGGCGCAGCTGCGGGTGGGTCTTGCGGGCGTAGGCCATCAGGCCCGGGTCGGCGAGGATCACCGCGTCGATGCCGAAGGCGGCGGCCCGGTCGACTGCGGCGGTCCAGCGTTGCCAGTTGTCGGTCTGCGGATAGGTGTTGAGGGCCAGCAACACCTTGCGGCCGCGGTCGTGGGCGTAACGGATGCCCTCGGCCATGGCCTTGTCGTCGAAGTTGAGGCCGCTGAAATTGCGGGCGTTGGTGGCGTCCTTGAAGCCGAGATAGACGCAGTCGGCGCCGTGATCAATCGCGGTTTTAAGGGCGGGAAGGCTGCCGGCGGGGCAGACGAGTTCGATGGGGCGCGCAGGAGTCATGGGCTGTTCTTACGGCGGAAATGACGCGGCCGGACTATAGGCGTGCCTTCCCATGCGGGCCTTGACCGGGGTCAACGGGGTGGTCGCCGGGAGGCAATCCCCCTCCCGGTGTGTGGGATTTCCACTAACTCCGGTGCATACTTCAGCTGTTGCCTATATCGATATTGCTTATGTCCGAGCCCATCCCCCGCCGGCGCTTTCTCTCTGCCGGAATCGGTTCCGCACTGCTGCTGCTTGGCAGCGGTGGCGGTTGCAGCACTGCGAGCGCCGAGCCGCTCAAGTTTGCGACCAATCCGTGGCCCGGCTTCGATCCCTTGTACATCGCGCGGGACAAGGGCTATTTCGACGATGCCGGACTCAATGTGTCGCTGGTCGACCTGACCTCCATCGGCGCTTCCCGCCGGGCCTTCGAGCGGGGGCAGGTGGACGGTTGCGGCGCCACGCTGGTGGAAATATTGCTGGCGGCCGACCAGTCGGGCCTGCGCCCGCAGATCGCCTCGGTGGTCGATTATTCGAACGGGGCGGATGTGCTGATCGGTACCGGCTCACTGCGCAGTCCGGCAGAGCTGCGCGGGCGCCGGGTGGCCATCGAGCCGGGCACCCTGCACATCCAGCTGCTGGCCCTGGCGCTGGCCAGCGTCAATCTCACCATCCGCGACGTGATCCTCGTGCCGATGCCCCAGAACGCCATGCCGGCGGCGTTTTCCGACGGTCTGGTGGCAGCGGCGGTGTGCTTCCCGCCGGAGTCCAACCGGCTGATCGAGGCTGGCGGCAAGGTGCTTTTCCACAGCGGGCAGGTGCCCGGCGAGGTAGTCGATACGCTGGTCTTCGATGGCGCCTTCGTGGCCCGTCGCGGCGCCGAGGTGCGCACTTTTGTCGGTGCCTACTACCGGGCCATGGATTTCATGGCGAGCCATCCGGACGAGGCCCGGGCCATCATGGCCCGGCGCGAGAACATGAGCGTGGGCGAACTGAGCCAGACGATTGCCGGCCTGCATTACGTGGCGCGCAGCGAGCAGCAGGCGCTGCTGGCGCCCGACGGGCCGGTGGCGCGCTCCCTCAACAAGCTGCAGGGCGCCATGATGGCCCTTGCCCAGTTGCGCCAGAGCCGCACCCTGAAGGACTTCATGATTGCCCGCGAGCTGATCGCCGAGAACGGCGCGACGGCATGAGCGGCATATGGGTGTGGTGAGTTCCGGCGGCTTCCTGTCCCTGCGCTGGCGGCTCATCGGGCCGCTGCTTGCGCTGTGGGTGTTCGGCATGGCTTTGATCGTCACCGTGCTGTACGCCAGCATCCTGGAGCGTTTCGGCACCCTGGTGGATCAGCGTGCCAGTGCGATTGTGGCGGCGGTCTATTCGGCTGCCGAAACGGCCCGCGAGCCGGCCGACCTGCGGCGTTTCGTGTCTTCCCTCGGTGCTGCCCGCGACATCGTCCGGGTTGTGCTGGTGGCCGGCGAGCCGGCCCGGGTGATCGCCAGCAGCAATCACGGCTGGCAGGATCTGCCCGTCACCAGTCTGCCCGAGGGGGCACTGCCGGCGCGTCTGGCGGAAGTGATGGTGTCGCGCAGAGCCGAGCACCGGATGGATGCCGACCTGCGCCGCCTGGATGTCCTTGAGCCGGTTTTGCTGGTCGGCCCCAGCGGCGAGAACGGGCGGCTCGAAGACGGCGTGCTGCTGCTCAGCCTCGATGCCGGCAGCCTGTGGCAGGCCGCCCGGGACACCGTCGTGCACCTTTCCCTGTGGCTGGGCGGAATCCTCAGTGCGGTGGCCGGGCTGGTCTATGTGCTGGTGTCCCGCTACGTGCTGCGTCCGGCCGAGGCTATCCGCGAGGGCCTTGGCCGGCGTCGGGATGCCGGCGAGCTTGATGTGCCGGTGCCGGTCATCCGCCATGACGAGCTCGGTGAGCTGGCCGCGGCCCTCAACGACATGCTCACCACCCTGCGCACCCGCAACCGCCAGCTGGCGCGCGCCCGCGACCAGCATCTGGCGATGCTGGAGTCTTTCCCGCACCTGGCCTGGCGGGCCGGCCTGAGCGGCGCCTGTGACTGGTTCAACCGGGCCTGGCTCGAGTTCACCGGCAAGACCCTTGAGCAGGAGGTGGGCGAAGGCTGGGTGGACGGTGTGCACCCGGATGACCAGGCGGACTGTCTCGCCACCTACCGGCAGGCCTTCGACGCCCGTGAGCCCTTTGCGATGGAGTACCGCCTGCGTGCGGCCGATGGCCGTTACCACTGGATCGCCGACCACGGCGCGCCGATGCACGACGGGGACGGGGTTTTCGCCGGCTACGTGGGCTCCTGTTACGACCTGCAGCCGGCCCGCGACAACGCCCGCGACATCAAGCGCATGACGCGCCTGTATCACGCCCTGTCGGCTACCAACAAGGCTATTGTCCATAGCCGGGACGCCGCCATGCTGCTGCCCCAGGTGTGCCGCGTGGCCGTGGAGTTCGGCGAGCTCGACCTAGCCTGGATCGGCTTCCTGGATGTCGACAGCCATACCCTGAAGGCGACGGCCGTCTATGGCCGGGGCAACTGGGCCGAGATCACGAGCGCTTGCCTGGAGTGCCGCCTGACCAGCGCCGGCATGCCCGCCGAAGCACTGATTTTCAACGATCCGCAGGCGTCGCCATTGACGCGGGCGTGCGAGGGCTGCGTCGCCCATTCCCCGGTCGGCTCCTTTGCGCTCTTCCCGATCCGCATGGGCGAAGGGCCCGACGGCGCGCTGGTGCTGCGCAAGGCCGAAAAAGACTTTTTTGACGAGCACACCGTGGCCCTGCTCGACGAGATGAGCGCCGACATCGGCTTTGCGCTGCGCAACTACCGGCGTGATGCGGCCCTGCGCCTGGCAGCCAAGGTTTTCGAGAACAATTCGGAAGGCATCGTCATCGTCGACCCGGAGCGCCGGGTGGTCATGACCAACCAGGCCTTTACCCGTCTGACCGGTGTTGCCGGGCAGGATCTGATCGGCCGGCAGCCGGCCTTGTTCGATCCGCAGCGCCACCCGGCGGGTTTCGCCAGCATGATTCGCGAGCACGCTGCCAGCGGCGGCCTGTGGAAAGGGGAAGCATGGATACAGCGGGCAGGCGGCGGCTCTTTTCCGGCTGATTTCTCGGTCAGCGTGGAGCGCGATGGCGAAGGCCAGGTGGCCCATTACGTGGGTGTCTTCTCGGACATCAGCCAGCGCAAGGCCGACGAGGAACGCATCCGTTTTCTGGCCAGTCACGACTTTCTCACCGGTTTGCCCTCCCGTGCGGCGCTGGAGCCGACGCTGGCCCGGGCCATCGCGGCAGCGGCCCGCGAGGGACACCGGGTGGCCCTGTGCTTCCTCGATCTGGACCGATTCAAGAACGTGAACGACACCCTCGGCCATCACATCGGCGACCAGCTTCTGGTGGAGGTCAGCCAGCGCCTGCAGTCGGTGCTGCGCGACGGGGAAAGCGTGCTGCGCCATGGGGGCGACGAGTTCGTGGTGGTGGTGCCGGAGGCGGGGGAGGGGACCTGTCTGGCCAGTGCCGCAGGGCGCCTGCTGTCGGCGCTGGACGAACCTTTCCTTTTGGCCGGCTGCGAGTTCAGCCTGTCCTCGAGTATCGGTGTCGCGGTTTACCCCGAAGACGGCCTGGACGCGGAAATGCTCCTCGACCGGGCCGACATGGCCATGTACCGGGCCAAGGAGGAGGGGCGCAATGCCATCGAATTCTTCGCCGACGGCATGGCCGCGCCGACCAGCGAGCGCCTGTCCCTCGAGCACGCCTTGCGTCGGGCGCTGGAACGCGGCGAGCTGGCCCTGCACTACCAGCCGGTGGTGTCGGCCGTCGATGGCCACCTGATCGCCGCCGAGGCCCTGCTGCGCTGGACCCATCCTGAACTCGGCAACATTCCGCCGGACCGCTTCATTCCGCTGGCCGAGGAGAGCGGCCTGATCCTGCCCATCGGCAACTGGGTCCTCGACACCCTGTGCGGGCAACTGGCCGCGTGGCAGGCCGAGGGCCGGCACATGGTGCCGGTGGCGGCCAACATTTCGCCGCTGCAGTTCCGTCGCGCCGACTTCGTGGAGTCGGTGGCTGCGGTGCTGCGCCGGCATGCGGTGCCGGCCAGCCTGTTGACCCTCGAAGTGACCGAAGGCATGGTCATGCGCGACGTGGAACGGGCGGCCCGCCAGCTCGACGAACTCAAGGCCCTGGGCCTGTCCATCGCCATCGACGATTTCGGCACCGGCTATTCCAGCCTGGCCTATCTCAAGCGCTTCGCCCTCGACAAGCTGAAGGTGGATCAGTCCTTTGTCCGCGAGATCAATGTCGGTCCGGAAGACCGGGCCATCGTGGCGGCCATCGTCGGCCTGGGGCATAACCTGGGCCTGGAGCTGGTGGCCGAGGGTGTCGAAACCGGTGAGATGGTGGACACTCTGCGCGAGCTCGGCTGTGACTCGCTGCAGGGCTGGCACTTCGGCAAGGCCGAGCCGGCGGCGGAATTCTCCGTTCGCCTTGGGCGGGGCTGAGGAAAGCCCGCGCTCCCCCTATAATCCGCGGATTCGCCAACGCTTTTCCGCACACCCATGCTGTTCTGGTTCGTCATCGCCTACTGGCTGGTCTCGGTGGCCATCGGCCTCATGGCCGCCACGCGGGTCCACAACACCCGGGACTTCGCCGTCGCCGGTCGTCATCTGCCGTTCTACATGGTCACCGCGACGGTGTTTGCTACCTGGTTCGGCTCCGAAACCGTGCTCGGCATTCCGGCCACCTTCCTCAACGAAGGTCTGCACGGGGTGGTGGCCGATCCCTTCGGCTCGTCCATGTGCCTGATCCTGGTCGGCCTGTTCTTTGCCGCACCGCTGTATCGCATGAACCTGCTGACCATCGGCGACTTCTACAAGAAGCGCTATGGCCGCAGCGTCGAGGTGCTCACCACGCTGGCCATCGTGATCTCCTACCTGGGCTGGGTGGGGGCGCAGATTACCGCCCTCGGGCTGGTCTTCAATGTGGTGTCGGGGGGCGAGGTGAGCAAGCTTGCCGGCATGTGGATCGGCTCCGGCACCATCCTCATCTACACCCTGTTCGGTGGCATGTGGGCGGTGGCGGTTACCGATTTCCTGCAGATGATCATCATCGTCATCGGCATGCTGTGGATTGGCGGCGAGGTGAGCGGCATGGCTGGCGGGGTCGGGGTGGTGCTGAACCACGCGGTGAACGACGGCAAGCTGGCCTTCCTGCCGGCGGCCGACCCGCGCGAAGTCATTGCCTTTGTGGCCGCGGCGGTGACCATGATGTTCGGTTCCATTCCCCAGCAGGACGTCTTCCAGCGGGTCCAGTCAGCCAAGTCCGAGAAGATCGCCGTGTGGGGTTCGGTGCTGGGCGGTGGGCTGTATTTCGTGTTCGCCTTTGTGCCGATGTTCCTGGCCTATTCGGCAACCCTGATCGATCCGGCCATGGTGGCGCGCCTCATCAACACCGATTCGCAGATGATCCTGCCCGAACTGGTGCTCACCAAGGCACCGCTGTTTGCCCAGGTGATGTTCTTCGGCGCGCTGCTGTCGGCCATCAAGAGCTGCGCCTCGGCTACGTTGCTGGCCCCGTCGGTGACCTTCACCGAGAACATCCTCAAGCCGGCCTTGCCGCATCTCACCGACAAAAAGCTGCTGTTCTGGATGCGCGTCGTGACGCTGGTCTTTACGGTGCTGGTGACGCTCTACGCAATGTTTTCCAAGGCCAGCATCTTCAAGATGGTCGAAAACGCCTACCAGATCACCCTCGTGTCGGCCTTCGTGCCGCTGGTATGCGGCCTGTACTGGCGGCGCGCCACCAACCAGGGCGCGCTGGTGGCGATCTTCTGCGGCATCGGGGTGTGGCTGGCGGTGCATCTGGCCGGTGGCGAGGCGCCCTTCATTCCGGCCCAGCTGGCCGGGCTGATCGCCAGCGCGGCAGGCATGATCGTTGGCTCGCTGGTGAAGCAGTGGGTGCATCACGACATCGACGTGCACGACCGCCTGCGTCACGGTCATCATGCGGCCGCTGCCCATGGTGTCGCCCACGAAGGCATCGGCACGATTCACCATCATCGCTGAGGGCCGCGGGAACCTTGGCCGCCAGCTTGCGTCATTCTCTAACGCGTTCCGCAAAACCGAGGACTCTTCACTCTTGACCCTTCCCGCCCCGCCCGTCAAAACCATCGCCGTCGCGCTCACCGGCGCGTCCGGCATGCCTTACGGGCTGCGGCTCGTCGAATGCCTGCTGGCGGCCGGCTGCAAGGTGTGGCTGCTGTATTCGCAGGTGGCCCAGATCGTCGCCCGGCAGGAGATGGACCTGGCCCTGCCGGGGCGTCCGGCGGAGGTGGAGGCCATGCTGACCGCCCGCTTCGGTGCGGCCGATGGGCAGTTGCGGGTTTTTGGCCGCGAGGAGTGGTTTGCCCCGCCGGCGTCGGGCTCCAACCCGCCGGACGCGATGGTGGTGTGCCCGTGCAGCATGGGTTCGCTGGCGGCGATTGCTGCCGGGCTGGCCAGTACGCTGATCGAACGCGCCGCCGACGTGGCCATCAAGGAAGGCCGCAAGCTGATCATCGTGCCGCGCGAGACGCCCTTCTCGCAGCTGCACCTGGAAAACATGCTGCGTCTGGCGCGCATGGGCGTGGTGATCCTGCCCGCCAATCCGGGCTTTTATCACCACCCGCAAACGGTGGGCGATCTGGTGGATTTTGTCGTCGCCCGCATTCTCGACCAGCTGGCCGTGCCCCACAGCCTGATGCCCCGCTGGGGCGAGGCGAGTGCCGCGGAGGAGTAAAACGATGAACACCGCCGTGCAGATCGTCGATTTGCCGCTGTTTCCGCTGGGCACCGTGCTGTTTCCGGATGGCGTGCTGCCGCTGAAGCTCTTCGAGGCCCGCTACCTCGACATGGCGGCCCGCTGCATGCGCACCAATGCGCCGTTTGGCGTGTGTCTGATCCAGGAGGGCGGCGAGGTGGGGGTTCCGGCGGTGCCTTGCGAGATCGGCACGGTGGCGCGCATCGTCGGCTGGGACATGTCGGAGCCCGGCCTGCTTTTCATCACCACCCGCGGCGGCGAGCGCTTTCGGGTGCTGGAGCGCCACATCCAGTCCGACCGCCTGCAGAGCGCCCGGGTGCTGATGCTGGACGAGCCGCCGGTGCAGCCGGTGCCGGAACACCTGAGTGGCGCGCTGCCCTTGCTCAAGGCCATCGTCGAGGATGCCGGAGAGGAGATGTTCCCGCCACCGCACCGTTTCGACGACGCCACCTGGGTCGGCTATCGGCTGGCCGAAATCCTGCCCATCCCGGGCAAGGCCCGCCAGCGCCTGCTTGAACTGGATGATTCGGTGTCCCGCCTGGAAATCATCTTCAGCTACCTGCAGCAGCACAAGCTCATCAGCTGAACAGATCCCGCCGCACCAGTTGCTCCAGCAGCTTGCGGATCGGGGCAGGCAGGGCGGCTTCGTCGAGCTTGTCCAGCGGATGCCACAGCAGTCCCGGCTCGGCGCAGCCCTTTGTGGCGCCCACCTCCACCGATTCCGGCTCCAGCGTCAGCGTGAAGTGGGTAAACACGTGGCGGAAGCTGGCCAGCGGGGTCACCTTGCGTACGTCGAGTCCATAACGGCTGGCCACCCAGTCGGCGGTGTCGGCGTCTTCGGGCAGTTCCGGCAGGCTCAGCAGGCCGCCCCAGATGCCGCTGGGCGGGCGGCGTTCGAGCAGCACGGCCCCGTCGGCCAAGATGGCGGCGAAGCGTCCGCTGCGTTCGCGGGTTTCCTTTTTCGGGCGCCGTGTCGGCAGTTCGGCAACCCGCCCGTCGCGCAGGGCCACGCAGACATCGGCCAGCGGGCAGCGGGCGCAGGCCGGGCGGCCGCGGGTGCATACGGTGGCGCCCAGGTCCATCTGGGCCTGGGTGTAGACATCCACGTTGCTTGCCGGCAGCAGGCTGTCGGCGAGTTCCCACATCCGGTTTTCAATCGGCTTGGTGCCCGGAAAACCCTCGATGCCGAAAGCGCGGGCGAGCACCCGCTTGACGTTGCCGTCGAGGATCGCCGCCCGCGTGCCGTAGGCGAAGGCGCTGATCGCCGCGGCGGTGGAGCGCCCGATGCCGGGCAGCTCGGCCAGCACGGCCGGGTCGGCCGGGAAGACGCCGGCGTGGCGGGCCATCAGGGTTTGCGCGCATTTGTGCAGGTTGCGCGCGCGGGCGTAATAGCCGAGGCCGCTCCACAGGGTCAGCACGTCCTCCACCGGCGCGGCGGCGAGGCTCGGCAAGTCCGGAAAGCGTGCCAGAAAGCGGGCGTAATACGGAATCACCGTGTCCACCTGGGTCTGCTGGAGCATGATCTCCGACAGCCACACCCGGTAAGCGTCGCGCGTCTGCCAGGGCAGATCGTGGCGCCCGTGCTGGCGTTGCCAGGTGATCAGGGTTTCTGCAAACGTACTCAATTTCTGCACCCCTCGACGCTGCGCCCCGGCAAGGCGATAATTCCTGCCCCCCAAACCGGCATCCGGCCCGCTCTCGCGGTGTACGGCCAAACCCATTCCATCATGACAGCTCCCAAGAACGACCCGGCGGTACGCGCCTTCCGCGACACGCTGGGCATGTTTCCCACCGGTGTGACGGTGATTACCGCCCGCGCGCCGAGCGGCGAGCCGATCGGCCTGACGGTCAGTTCCTTCAATTCGGTTTCGTTGACGCCGCATCTCGTGGTGTGGAGCCTGTCCAGCCACCTGCCGAGCGTGCCGATCTTCGAAAACGCCGCAGTGTACGCGATCAACATCCTTGCCGAAGACCAGCAGGACATTTCCCAGCGCTTTGCCAGCCGCGGTGAAGACAAGTTCGCCGGCCTCGCTTTCACGGAAGGCCTCGACGGCGTGCCGCTGCTGCCGGGCTGCTGTGCGTGGTTCGAGTGCCGCCAGTTCGCCCGCCATGAGGGCGGCGATCACGTGATCTTCATCGGCGAGGTGGAGCGCTTCGACCGTCAGGCCGACAAGAAGCCGCTGGTCTTCCAGGGCGGTGCCTACCGGCGCCTGGCCTGAGCCATGACCGCCCCCCGCTGGGTTGAAACCGGCAGCGGTCCCCACGGGCTGGTGTTTCTGCACGGGATCAGCGGCGGTGCCGGCGGTGCCCTCGACATCCTGTCGCACATCACGCCGCCCGGCTGGCGCGGGCTGGCCTGGGACATGCCGGGTTACGGCGCCAGCGCGCCCATCGATCCGGTCGATTTCGACGGCTACGCCCGGGCGCTGGAAGCGATGCTCGATGCGGCGGGGCTCGAACGGGTGGTGTTGGTCGGCCACAGCATGGGCGGCATGATCGCCCTGCAGGCCGCAGCCACTTTTCCCAATCGCATTGCCGGGCTGGTGCTGGCTTGCTGCACGCCGGCCTTCGGCGCGTCGGCCGGCCCGCTGCAGCAGGCGTTTCTGGATCGTCGCCTTGGCCCGCTGGACGACGGGGCAAGCATGCGCGAGCTGGCCGTCGAAGTGATTCCGACCATGGTCGGCCCCGGCGGTGACCCGGAAGTCGTGGGCGACGCGGTGCGGCTGATGGCCGACATTCCGCCGGACAGTTACCGGGCCGCGATGCACGCGCTGGTGAAGTTCGACCAGCGCGCCGCGCTATCGGGCCTGAGCATGGCCGCGCTGGTCATTGCCGGCCGTGACGACACGGTATCCACGCCGCTGGTGGTGCGCCGGATGGCCGAGCGCATGCCGGCAGCCACCTATCTGGAGCTGGACGCCGGGCACCTGGCACCCTTCGAGGAGCCCGAGGCCTTTGCCGCCGCGGTACGGGACTTCCTCGCCGGGCTGGATAACGCGCCTGTCACCTTCCTGCTCTAGCCTCAACCCTTTTTCGCCCGCCATGGAAGAAAGCCCCTTCAAAGGCAAGACCGGCCTGACCCGCGTCCTGAATGCCTTTCGCTATTCGATGGCCGGCCTCGCCGCGGCCTACCGCAACGAGGACGCCTTCCGCCAGGAGGTGTGGCTGGCCGTCATCCTGATTCCTCTGGCCCTGTTTTTGCCGGTCAGCGCCATCGGCAAGGCTTTGATGGTGGCCAGCGTGCTGCTGGTGGTCATCGTCGAACTGATCAATTCGGCGCTTGAGGCTACAGTGGACCGCATTTCCCTCGAACTTCACCACCTGGCCAAGCGCGCCAAGGACATCGGCAGCGCCGCGGTGTTCGTCGCGCTGGTGAATGTGGTGGCGGTGTGGGGGCTCGTCCTGTTTGCCTGAAAGATCAAGATCATGACCACCAAGAGCAAGAAGCCCTGCGTCAATTGCACCTGCGCCACCACCGGCTTCTGCCCGCGGGGCGTGGGTGCCAACATTCCGCCCGAGCTGGCCGCGGCGCAAGCACCGGCCAAGCCTGTTTCGCCCAGCCAGTTGCGCCGCGAGCAGTTGCGCCAGTTGCCCGGCAATCGCAAGAAGATGCGTTTCTGAGCCCGACCCGCCGGCCCCTGACGTGAGAGAATCGCGCCCCTTCGTTTTCCGGATGCCCCCATGACCGAGTCCCTGCACACGATTTCCGACCTTGTCATCCACCGGCTGATCCGCGAGGCCGAAGGGCCGTCCCGGGTCGAGCTGCGCGACACGCCCAACGTCATCACCGAGGCCACCGCCAGCCTGCTGGAGCGCTTGTGCCGCCACTTTGCCGAGCGGCCGGGCAAGGGCTACGGCCACTTCGAGCAGGACGAGCGCAACTTTCCGATGCCGCGCCTGGTGCGTCAGCACGCCATCGAGCAGAGCATGGATTTCGCCACCCTGTCGCGCGAGATGACCACCCTGCTGCAGGCGCGGGTGGACGAGGACAAGGTGGAGGACGGCGGCTTCGTGCTGATCGCCCGTGCCACCGTCTTTGGCGCCGACTGCCTGTGGGTGGCCGTGCTCAAGGAAACCCTCGGCACCGTCATCGATTCGGCGCTCGAGATCCACGACAGCCCGCACCTCGACATGGCCGGCCTGCAGATCGCCGGGCGCATCGACATCACCGCCTGGCAGGCCGGCGCCGAGCGCTACATCAGCTTCCTCAAGGGGCGTGGCGATGTGGCCAACTGGTTCAAGCGCTTTCTCGGCTGCACCGATGTGGTGATGGCGCTGAAGGAAACCAAGAAACTGGTGGAAACCCTCAGCCACTTTGCCGACACCCAGCAGATGGAAAGCGCCGAGCGCGACGAGATGCTCGAGCGTGCCCACGTGGTGCTGGAAGAAATGAACGAGAGCGGCTCGGCACTGAACATGGCCACGATGGCCGCGCAGATTTTTCCGGATGCCCCGCAAAAGCTCACCGAAACCCTGCAGGATGAAGCGCTCGATCTGGCCACCGGTTTCGTGCCCGACAAGCGCGCCCTGCGCCCGCTGATCCGCTTCAAGGCCAACGCCGAAGACTGGAAGCTGGAGTTCGAGCGCAGCGGCCTGCGCTCCGGGTCGATCCACTACGACAAGGACGCCAATACGCTGGTGCTGTCCAACATCCCGGAAAGCCTGAAGAAGCTGCTGCTCGAGGAGTAGCCGACGGCAGGGAGCTGCAGGGGCGTTGTAGGGGCGTTGTAGGGGCGACTTCAGTCGCCCGCCTTTTCGTTGATCAGCACGGGATGGGCGACTGAAGTCGCCCCTACAGCCCCTACGCCATGCCTGCTGGCCGCCTTACCACCCGCACCGGCGTTTCCCCGGCAATCGCCCGCGCCCGCAGCTGGCCGCAGCCGCCGTCCACATCCTGTCCGGCCGAGTTGCGCAGCTTGGTGAGGATGCCGCGCTGGTGCAGGCTGCGGGCGATGGCGGCGGCCTTTTCCCACGCCGGGCGGCGGTAGGGCAGGTCGGGAATGGTGTTGTAGGGGATCATGTTCATCAGTGCGTACTTGCCCTTGAGCAGGCGCACGATGCCGTCCAGTTCTTCCTCGCTGTCGTTGATGCCTTCGATCAGCGTCCATTGGTACTGGATCGGGTAGCCGGTGGCACGGGCGTAGGTTTCGCCCAGTTCCACCAGTTCGTCCGGATCGATGCGCGGTGCCTTGGGCAGCAGCTCGGCGCGCAGCTCGGCGCGGCTGGTGTGCAGCGACAGGGCCAGCGCCGGCTTCACGACAAGTTCGGGCAGGCGCTCGAAAACCCGCCGGTCGCCGACCGTCGAGAACACCAGGTTCTTGTGCCCGATGCCGCCCTCGGTGCCGAGCAACTGGATGGCTTCGAGCACGTTGTCGAGGTTGTGGGCCGGCTCGCCCATGCCCATGAAGACCACCTTCTTCACATGCCGCCGGGCGCGCGCCAGCACCACCTGGGCGACGATCTCGGCGCTGCCCACCTGGCGCAGCAAGCCGTCGCGGCCGGTCATGCAGAACACGCAGCCCACCGCGCAGCCCACCTGGCTCGATACGCACAGCCCGTCGCGGGGCAGCAGTACGCTTTCCACGGTCTGGCCGTCGCCCAGCGCAACGAGCAGGCGCGCCGAGCCGTCTTCGCCCGGATGTTCCGAGCGCACCCGGGCGAGGCCGGCGAGTTCGGCAGTGAGGGCCGGCAGGGCTTCGAGCACGGCCTGCGGCAGCGCCGGTCCACGCCGGGTCGGGCCTGCGTCGAGAGGCAGGGAATGGGTCCACGCGCGCAGCATGCGCTGGATGTGGACCGGCTTGGCGCCCAGTTCGGCGAGGCGCTGGCGGATGTCTTCGATTCGCATGAGGGGGCGAATGATAGGCTTTTTCTTGAGGCTTTTCAGGGGTTTGGCCTGATTCTGGCGTCGCCCCTATTCCCTTGTCGGGCGGAAGCCCGTATATCGACTTCTTCCCACTCAAGCACACACGCGATAACACCATGAGCACGACACCCCAGCAAGCCGCCGAATTCCACATCACCCGCAGCTTTGATGCGCCCCGCGAGCAGGTCTGGGCCGCCTTCAGTGACGCAGCTTTGCTGAGCCGCTGGTTTGGCCCGGCCGGCTTCCCGGTGCGTGTTGCCGGGCTGGATTTCCGTCCCGAGGGCAGCTTTCACTACGCCATCGAACTGCCCGGCGGCTTTGCCATGTGGGGCAAGTTCCGCTACCTGGAAATTGCCGCGCCGGAGCGCATCGTTTCCATCAACAGCTTCTCCGACGAGGAAGGCAACGTGACCCGCAACCCGATGAGCGAGAGCTGGCCGCTGGAACTGCACAACACCATGACCCTGGTGGAAGAGGGCGGCAAGACCATCCTGACCCAGCGTTCGGTGGCCCACAATGCGACGGCTGAAGAGCAGCTGGCCTTTGCCGCCGGCATCGACGCGCTGACCGCCGGCTTCGGCGGCATGTTCGACCAGCTCGCCGCCACCCTCGCCGCAGCGTAAGCGGCCAGTCACGGAGACCACCCATGCGCGTCCATACCTACCTGTTTTTCGAGGGGCGCTGTGCCGAGGCCATGCTCTTCTACAAGGAGGCCCTCGGGGCGCGCCTGGAAAAGCTCCTGCTCAACCGCGACAACCCCCGTCCGCCGCCCCGCGGCATGCTGCCGCCCGATACCGAGGACAAGGTGCTGCACGCCAGCTTCCGTATCGGTGACACGCTGGTGCTGGCCTCCGACGGGCTGTGCCGCAACCCGCTGTCCTTCCTCGGCTTCTCGCTGGCCCTCAACGTGGCCGACGCGGCCGAGGCCGAACGCGTCCATGCCGCGCTGAGTGAGGGCGGCATGGTCCAGATGCCGCTGGGCAAGACTTTCTGGTCACCGTGCTTCGGCATGGTGGCCGACAAGTTCGGGGTGACCTGGATGATCAGCGCCGACAACTGAGGCCCGCCGCATGCGCTCCCCCCACACCGTTTCCGAAGACGAGATCGTGTTCACCGCCATCCGCGCCCAGGGCACCGGCGGGCAGAACGTGAACAAGGTGTCGTCGGCGGTGCACCTGCGCTTTGACATTGCTGCCTCGTCGCTGCCGGAGCCGTTGAAGGAACGTCTGCTCAAGCTGGGCGACCAGCGCATCAGCAAGGGCGGGGAGGTCATCATCAAGGCCCAGGAATTCCGCAGCCTCGACAAGAACCGCGGCGAGGCCCTGCGGCGCCTGCAGGAACTGGTGGACAGCGTCGCCCATGTGCCCAAGGCGCGCCGCCCGACCAAACCGACCCGCGGCTCGGTGACCCGCCGCCTCGAAGGCAAGGCCCAGCGCAGTGCGATTAAAGCCGGCCGGGGGCGTGTCGAATAGGCCGCCGATGCGGGATAATGGCAGCCTGAAGCTTCATCTGAGCGTTCCCGCTCACGCTTTTTTTCTTCCCCTCGCGACTTTTCCGTCGCCCCTCGCGGGCCACGTTGGGCCCCCATTTACGCCGTACCCAGCAGGAAATACATGCACACAGAAAGCTTCATCGTCGGCAAGGACGCCTCCCTCGAACACGCCATCAGCACCATGCAGGGCAAGCTCGAAGCCCTCGGCTTCCAGGTGGAGGAGCACTCCTGGCTCAACCCGGTCGATGGCGTCTGGTCGGTGCACCTGCGTGACAGTGACTGTCCGCTGTTGTTTATCAACGGCATGGGTGCCACCAAGCTGGCCGCCAGGGCCAGTGCGCTGGGTGAGTTTTTCGAGCGCCTGGCGTGCAACGACTTCTGGAACCATTACTACCTCGGCCAGCAGTACGCCGAAGGCGCCGCCGGCCGCAGCTTCGTGCACTACCCGCAGGAGCAGTGGTTCGAGCTCGACGAGGAAGACGAAAGCGGCGCCTGGCCGGAAGGCTTGCTGACCGCCGAGCTGCAGCAGTTCTACAACCCCAACGGCACGATTCCCGCCTACAGTCTGGTGGACTTCAACTCCGGCAACTTCGAGCGCGGCATCTGCACGATTCCCTGCGTGCGCCAGCGCGACCAAGCCGTGGTGCAATTTCCGGTCAACATCATCGCCAACCTGTACGTCAGCAACGGCATGTCGGCGGGCAACACGCAGGCCGAAGCGCGTACCCAGGCCCTGTCGGAAATCTTCGAGCGTTACATCAAGTTCCGCATCATCAGCGAAGGCCTGTGCCTGCCCGATGTGCCGGAAGAGGTCATCGCCCGTTACCCGAGCATCGCCGCGGGCATTGCCGGCCTGCGCGCTGCGGGTTTCGGCGTCCTGGTCAAGGACGCCTCCCTCGGCGGCACGTACCCGGTGATGAACGTCACCCTGCTGAATCCGCAAGACCAGGGCTGCTTCTCCAGCTTCGGCGCCCACCCGCGCTTCGAGATTGCCCTTGAGCGCGCCCTCACCGAACTCCTGCAGGGTCGCGCCCTCGACGCGCTTGCCGGCTTCCCCGAGGCCGGATTCGACCTCGAAGAAATCGCCAGCGCGCCGAACATCGAGATGCACTTCGTCGACGCCAGCGGCATCGTCAGCTGGAACTTCCTCGACTCCGAGCCCGACTTTCCCTTCTGCGACTGGAACTTCAGCACCACCACCGCCGAGGACTATGCGTGGCTGGTGGATGCCATCCACGCCATGCACCGCGACATCTACGTGGCCGACTTCAGCCACCTGGGCGTCTACGCCTGCCGCATCATCGTCCCCGGCATGTCCGAGATCTACCCGCTTGACGAGCTGGAGTTCGAGAACAACAGCGTCGCCAACGGCATCCGCGAAGCCATCCTGTTTCTGTCCGACCTGGACGACGAGGAATGTACCGACCTGCTCGAAACCCTCAATGAAAGCGGCCTCGCCGATGAGTGCCCGGTTGCGTCGCTGATCGGTCTCGCCCCGGGCGACGACCCGTTCTGGAAGGATCTGCGCGTCGGCGAGCTGAAGACCCTGCTGGCCCTGGCCGCCGGCGACGACGACGCGGTGGTGGAAGGCTGCGAATGGATTCGCGACTTCGAGCAGATCGACCCCGAGCGCCGCAAGGTGTATAGCTGCATCGAATGCCTCACCAGGCTCAATGGTGACATCGGCTTTGCGCCGGCCCTCAACAGCCTCTACGGTGCCGAAACCGTAGCCACCGCGATTGCCCTGCTGGACGGCGAATTGCGCTTCTTCGGCCAACCCTCGCCGGGCCTCAGCCTCGAAGGCTGCGACATGCACCAGCGCCTGCTCACTGCTTACGGAAAACTGCACGCATGAAAACACCCAGCCGAATCGAACCGCTGGTCACCGACGGGCTGGTGGACAGCGTCCTGCGCCAGCTCATGAGCGGCAAGGAAGCCATGGTTTACGTCGTCCAGTGCGGTGACGAAATCCGCTGTGCCAAGGTGTACAAGGAAGCCAACAAACGTGGCTTCCACACCGCGGTGGACTACACCGAAGGCCGCAAGGTGAAGAACAGCCGCCAGGCCCGCGCCATGGCCAAGCGCTCGCGCTACGGCCGCCAGGAGCAGGAATCGGCCTGGCAGCACGCCGAGGTGGATGCCCTGCGGCGTCTCGCCGCGGCCGGCGTGCGCGTGCCGACGCCCTACAACTTCCATGAAGGCGTGCTGCTGATGGAACTGGTGGCCGACGCCGACGGCGAACCGGCGCCGCGCCTCAACGACTTGTCTTTGACTGAAGAAGAGGCGATCAAGTACCACGCCATGCTGATTCGTCAGGTGGTGTACATGCTGTGCGCCGGCATCGTGCACGGCGACCTCTCCGAGTACAACGTGCTGGTGGACAGCAACGGCCCGGTGATCATCGACCTGCCGCAGGCCGTCGACGCCGCAGCCAACAACAACGCCCAGCGCATGCTCGAGCGCGACGTGGACAACCTGGCCGACTACTTCGGCCAGTTCGCCCCGGCGCTGCTGCAGACCCGCTACGGCCCTGAAATCTGGGCCCTCTACGAGAACGGCGCCCTCCACCCGGAGAGCGAACTCACCGGCACCTTCGCGGAAACCGAAGTCGCCGTGAACCTCGATGAAGTGATGGAGGTCATCGACGCCGCCCAGCACGAAGAGGATGTCCGTCAGGCCGGGCGGGCGCTTGCTGCCGCTGCAGAGCAGCCGGCTGACGACGATATCTAGCTGCAGTTGTCGCGGGCTTCGGCCTGCAGCACGGTCCGGCTGCGCGTGCCCTGGACGAAGGCGGCGACGCCGAGCTTGGCCGGTTGGCTGTCGGCGGGCAGGGCCAGCGGGATTGTTTGCGTAAGGTGTCCGTTGGCCGGCAGGCGTAGCGGCCCGACCCAGTCGCGGACGACGAAGTCGTGGTGGAGCGTGACCCCGCGGTTTTCGCCTGCCTTCACGGCGTGGCTCAGGTCGTTTTCGTAGAGCACCACGACCAGCTCGGCGGTGACGCCGTCGGGCACGATGCGGGTGCGATTCCGGCGCACCTTTGACGCTCCGCGCCTCAAGGGCACCGACGATCAGGTGCTCCTTCTCTGAGGTGGCAATGCCCACCTTTACTCCGGACTCACAGGGCCGACAGGCCTTGCCTATGCATTCCGCTTCCGGCGCATGCAGCGCGTTTCTGCACGTCTGGATCGCTTGGGGTTGCGCCGAAGCAGTCAAGTCCGGTGCTTCTACCCGAAATAGGCAAAGCGTTCTATGAACTTTGTCATAGCAATTTAAATGGCATTAAGCAATAGACTGTATGGGTAAGATTTGGCCCACGCGCTTTTGCGTGCCCTGCAGAGCGGAAGAGGGGTCAGGGGCGCCCGGATTAAATGTCTGGAGCAGACCGTTTTCCTGGCAGCGCGTACGGTGCGAATGCACCTTGGCGCATCAGTAAGAGACGCGGCAGAGGTCTTCTGCCGAAATGCAGAATAGAAGAAATTTTCAAGGAGTCCGAATGCTCGAATTGACCGGCTGGGGTGACATCCTGGGTGGTGTTGTCATCCTTTACTGGCTTTTGGCGATTTATCTTTTTCGTCAGTCCGTCAGAAAGTCCTCCACACGCTTTGGAAAAATAGTAAGTGGAGTTGTGGTGGCCTTCCTGTTCGGCTTTTTCCCGCTGAAATCCTGCGTCGATGAGGCCCTGTATGTGCGTGATCACAAGGCGCGTCTGGCCAAAGCGGAGGTGATCTTCAATGAGCGATGCAAGACGGCGGGCGAGAGGATTTATCGGACGGTGGAAGGCGTGGAAGGGATCATGCTGCTGAAACTCAGGCCAACGAATTACAGTCCGTATAAGCAGGATGCGATTGACCCCTATGGTGAGGATTTTGATTCGAAGAAGCCGGATGCCTATATTGGCACTTTCCTTAAAGGCCGAGATGAAAAGAGCTTCCTGGTAGAGCGAGTTCTTGCGGAGAAGCCTGGTTACCGCTACGTCGAGGCTATCGACCCGACGGACGGAAAGCGGTATCGCTACACGGCGTACGTGGCTGTCCGACCCGAACTCGTCGGAAAAACCAATAGCGAGTCATTTCTTCTCAAGCGTGAGCCAGCCCCCGGTTCTGCGCCCCGCTATGGCGTCACCTATGACGACATTACAACTCCTGAAGAACGTGCGCAGTGGATTGCGGGCAGTTCCCTGAAGGTCATCGACACGGAAAGCAATGAAGTTATCGCCGAGAGGATCGGTTACATGATTGACAAGGCGCTTGGGAATGAGGGTGGTGCAAGGCAGCCGTGGACCTATGCACAGATTAGTCCAGGATGGTCATGTCCTCAGTACACGACAATAGGGCAAACACGAAATTTTGTTGAAAAAGCTTTGAAAATAAAGGGGGAGTGAAATGAGTGGAATAGAAAGTTCCACCTATTCCAAGCCCCTCGTATTGGGTGTCGTTACATTGGGAAGCAAGTACATCGGTAGATGCCCTATTGCTCTCACCATCCTGACAGCTTCAGTTGTCACCCGGTATCGCGGTGACGGTAGAAATCAAGACGGGAAAACGGCGGGTGATCGAATATTTCCTCAGTCCGCTCCTGCAAGCCACGAGTGAGAGCTTGAGGGAGCGGTGAGGCATTGTTGTGCAGATGCTCAGGGGTACAAGCCGCGCATCTCCCGGGCTTTGAGGATGCGTTCGCAGGCCAGGATGAAGGCGCCGGTGCGCAGGGTGACCTTTCTGGCCCGGGCGGTGTCGCGGATGTGCTGGTAGGCCTCCTGCATGATCCTGTCTAAGCGGGCGTTGATCTCGTCTTCCGACCAGAAGAAGCTGGAGAAATCCTGTACCCATTCGAAGTAGCTCACGGTCACGCCGCCGGCGTTGGCGAGCACGTCGGGCACTACCTGAATGCCGCGTTCGGCCAGGATGTCGTCGGCTTCGGGGGTGGTCGGGCCGTTGGCGCCTTCGAGCACGATGCGGGTGCGGATGCGGTGGGCGTTGTCCTTGGTGATCTGCTCTTCCAGCGCCGAGGGCACCAGGAATTCGCTTTCCACGTCCCAGAAGGCGTCGTCGGGGATGGCTTCGGCTTCCGGGAATTCCACCAGCGGGCGGCCGGCTTCGACCCAGGTGCGCAGGGCCGGGATGTCGAGGCCTTTCGGATGGATGATGGTGCCGGACACGTCCTGCACGGCGATGACATGGGCGCCAGCCTCGTGGAAGCAGCGGGCGGCGGTGCTGCCGACGTTGCCGAAGCCCTGGATGGCCACGCGGGCACCAACTATCGGCACGCCCGCATCGGCAGCGGTGGCCACGCCGATCACGAAGACACCGCGGCCGGTGGCGTCCTTGCGGCCCAGGCTGCCGCCCAGGCTGAGCGGCTTGCCGGTGACCACGCCGGTGGCGGTGCGGCCCTGGTTGATGGAGTAGGTGTCCATCATCCAGGCCATGATCTGTTCGTTGGTGTTCACGTCCGGCGCCGGGATGTCCTTGTCCGGGCCGATCAGCACGTTGAGCTCGCTGGTGTAGCGGCGGGTCAGGCGTTCCAGTTCGCCGCGGCTGAGCTTGCGCGGGTCCACCCGCACGCCGCCCTTGGCGCCGCCGAAGGGCACGCCGACAGCGGCATTCTTGATGGTCATCCAGCCGGACAGGGCCATCACTTCCGAGAGCGTCACGTTCTGGTGGAAGCGGATGCCACCCTTGCCGGGGCCGCGGGAGGTGTTGTGATGCACCCGGTAGCCCTCGAAGTGGGACACGGTGCCGTCGTCCATGTGTACGGGCACGTCCACGATGAGGATGCGCTTGGGGCACTTGAGGGTTTCCACCCAGTAGGCCAGCTCGCCCAGGTAGGGCGTGACGCGTTCGATCTGTTCGAGATAGACGCCCCAGGGGCCGGCGCCGGTGTTGCTGAGGTAGGACGGGAGCGGGTAGTTCATGGTGTCTCCATTCGGGCGGGGAGGGATGCCGGGTGCTGCTTAAAAGGCGTACTTGACGGCGCCCTGGATGCGGCTGGAGGTGCCCTGGGCACCGCTTTCCACCTTGCGTTCGGACCACACGTACTCGGCACCCACATCCAGTTGCGGGGCGAGCTTCCAGATCAGGTTGGCGTGCATCTGGCGGGTGGACTTGTTCAGGTCATCCACCGGGCCGAAGCCGGTCTTGTTGCTGACCTGGGTGGCGTTGAAGGAGGCCGTCGAGCGCAGGGTGGTGCTCCACAGGTGTTGCAGGGCCAGGTAGCCACCGACGGCGCGCTGGGTGGACAAGGTGGCAGTGGCGGCGTCATAGGCGGCGGCGCCGTATACGTCCTGGATGTAACGGCCGATGCCTTCGCCGCCGTTCAGCTGGTAGAACACGGTGTCGTTGGCGCCCAGCTTGAGGGAGCCGCCGGCACCCAGGCCCCAGCCGGTGGTGGAAGCCTTGTTGGTGCCGCTGCCGTCATCCACCTTGAGCGGGCGCACCAGGGCGCGCACGTTGAAGTGGCCGTAGTCGCCGGTGTGCTGCCACTTGGCGGTGAGGTCGGCACCGCGGTCGATGGCGGTCACGCTGCCGCCGTTGTCGCGGGCGTCGGACTGGGGGTTTTCCACGGCGACGGAGAGGGTGCCGTTGCTGCCGAGCGCGGTGGTGTAGCGCAGCTGCGGCTGGCGGATGAAGACCTGGCCGGTGGGGCCGTTGAATTCCAGGGTCTCGGGCATGGCGTCGAGGTCCATGAAGTTGGACCAGGTCTGACCGGCCAGCCAGTTGCCGACGGTGCCGTAGGCGTGACGCAGACGCGGGCGGGCCGAGTTGGTGTAGGTCTCGCTGCCTTCGCTGGTGAAGAAGTCGAATTCGATCTTGGTCTTGATCTCGCCCAGCTCGCTCGGGGTGGCGGTCTGCATGTTGAGGCGCGAGGTGCGGGCGCTGAAGGTGGTGGTGCCCTTGCGCTTCGCGTCAGCGCTGCCGTCGAGGGCGATTTCACCGGCGCTCACCGCACGGCCCTGGTTGCCCTTGATGTCGTAGATACCGTCCAGCTGCACGTAGCCGCCGAACTTGATGGAGGTGTCGGAGCCGGGCACCTTGAAGGAGCCGGGCATGGAGCCGCGGGTGACGACGTCGGCCGGGTTCAGCGCGGCGGCGGCGGGGGCTGCGGCAGGCTTGGCGGCGCGTTCGGTTTCCAGTTGCTCGATGCGTGACTGCAGCTTTTGCAGGGTCGCTTTCAGCTCGTCGAGCTCACCGGCGCGGGCCATGCCGGGCAGGGTGGCGAGGATGCCGGCGGAGGCCAGCGCGAGAATCAGTCGGTGGTTTTTCATGGTGCGGACTCCTGGATGACGGTGGTGAGGCGGTTTTTTGGCAAAGCGCGTCCCTGCGCAGCAAGACGCATCAGAAAAAGCCCGCGGCACCGTTCAGGCTGCCGCGGCAAGGGGAGGAATCAGTTCTTTGCGGCGAGGACGGCCCGGAGGCTCGCATCCAGCACGTCGAGGCCTTCTTCGAGGAGGGCGTCGCTGAGGGTCAGCGGCGTCATCAGGCGGATCACGTTGCCGTAGGTGCCGCAGGAGAGCAGCAGCAACTGGCGCTGGAAGGCTTCGGCGACCAGCGCCTTGGCCAGCTCGGGAGCCGGGCGGGTGCGTTCGGCATCGTGGAAGAACTCGATCGCCACCATCGCGCCAAGGCCGCGCACGTCGCCGATGCACGGTGCCCAGGCGGCGGTTTCCTTGAGGCGGGCCTGCATGCGGGTGCCGATCTGGGCGGCGCGCTCGCACAGCTTTTCTTCTTCAACCGCGTCGAGTACCGCCAGGGCGGCGGCGCAGGCCAGCGGGCTGCCTGAATAGGTGCCGCCGAGGCCGCCCGGGGAGGCGGCGTCCATCACGTCGGCGCGGCCGATGATGGCGGAGATCGGGAAGCCGCCGCCGAGGCCCTTGGCCATGGTGATGATGTCCGGCTTGACGCCGCTGTGCTCGATGGCGAAGAACTTGCCGGTGCGCGCCACGCCGGTCTGGATTTCGTCGGCGATGATCAGGATGCCGTGCTTGTCGGCCAGCGCGCGCAGGCGCTGCAGGAACTCGGTGGGGGCCGGGTTGTAGCCGCCTTCGCCCTGCACCGTCTCGACGATGAAGGCCGCCACGCGGGAGGCTTCGATGTCGTTCTTGAAGAGCAGCTCGATGCCGTGGATGGCGTCGTCGACGCTCACCCCGTGCATCTCGCAGGGGAAGGGGGCGTGGTAGATCTCGGCAGGGAAGGGGCCCATGCCGAGCTTGTACGGGTCAACCTTGCCGGTCAGGCCGAGGGTCATGCAGGTGCGGCCGTGGAAGCCGCCGTTGAAGGCGATGATGCCCGGCCGGCGGGTGTAGGCACGGGCCACCTTGACGGCGTTTTCGACGGCTTCGGCGCCGGTGCTCATGAAGAAGCTCTTGGCCGGGCCGTCTACCGGCGCCATGGCGTTGAGGCGCTCGGCGAGGGTCACGTAACCGTCATAGGCCACCACCTGGAAGCAGGTGTGGGTGAAGGATTCGAGCTGCGCGGCGGCGGCGGCGATGACCTTGGGGTGGCAGTGGCCGGTGTTGACCACGGCGATGCCGGCCACGAAGTCGATGAAGCGGCGGCCTTCCACGTCCCACACTTCGGCGCCCAGGGCGCGGCTGGCGAAGAGCGGGTGGGCCTGGCCGACACCGCGGGGCAGGGCGGCCGTGCGGCGGGCCATCATGTGGGCGTTTTGTTGTTGCAGGGGCTGGTTCATGGTGTTCTCCAAGTGGGCGACTGGTATTTGAATGAGGGAGTTTTGAGGGCGATCAGGCGTCGAGGCCGCCAAGGGCCACGTACTTGATTTCCATGTAGTCATCGAGGCCGTGGCGCGAGCCTTCGCGGCCCAGGCCGGACGACTTGACGCCGCCGAAGGGGGCGACTTCGGTGGAGATCAGGCCGGTGTTGGCGCCGACCATGCCGTATTCGAGGGCTTCGGAAACCCGCCAGATGCGACCGAGATTGGCGGTGAAGAAGTAGGCGGCGAGGCCGAATTCGGTGTCGTTGGCCATGCGGATGGCGTCGGCTTCGGTGTGGAAGCGGAACAGCGGGGCCATCGGGCCGAAGGTTTCCTCGCGCGCCACGGCCATGTCGGGGGTGATATCGGCCAGCACGGTGGGCTCGAAGAAGGTGCCGCCGAGGGCGTGGCGCTTGCCGCCGGTGACGAGGCGGGCGCCCTTGGCGAGGGCGTCGGCGACGTGGCGCTCGACCTTGTCGACGGCGGCGGCGTTGATCAGCGGGCCCTGGGTGGTGCCGGGAGCCAGGCCGTCGCCGACCTTGAGGGCCTTGACCGCTTCGGCGAGCTTTGCCGTGAAGGCGTCGTAGATGCCGTCCTGCACCAGCAGGCGGTTGGCGCACACGCAGGTCTGGCCGGCGTTGCGGTACTTGGAGGCCATGGCGCCCGCTACGGCGGCATCCAGGTCGGCGTCGTCGAAGACGATGAAGGGTGCGTTGCCGCCCAACTCCAGCGACAGCTTCTTGATGCCGGGGGCGCACTGGGCCATCAGCTTGGCGCCGACGCCGGTGGAGCCGGTGAAGGACAGCTTGCGCACGACCGGGTTGGCACACAGCTCGTCGCCGATCGCCACCGCGCCGGCGGTGTCACCGGTGACCACGTTGAAGACACCCTTCGGGATGCCGGCGCGCTCGGCCAGCACGGCCAGGGCGAGGGCCGAGAAGGGCGTTTGCGGGGCCGGCTTGAGGACCATCGTGCAGCCGGCGGCGAGGGCCGCGCCGGCCTTGCGGGTGATCATCGCCGAGGGGAAATTCCACGGAGTGATGGCGGCGCACACGCCGACCGGCTCGCGGGTGACGAGCAGGCGGCGGTCGGGGAAGGGCGAGGGGATGACTTCGCCGTAGGCGCGCTTGCCTTCTTCGCCGAACCACTCGAGGTAGGAGGCGGCGTAAAGCACTTCGCCACGGGCTTCGGCAAGGGGCTTGCCCTGCTCGCTGGTCATGATGACGGCGAGGTCTTCCTGGTTGGCCAGCAGCAGTTCATACCAGGCGCGCAGCAGCTTGCCGCGCTGGGCGGCGCTGAGGCGGCGCCAGGCCGGCAGGGCGGCGTTGGCGGCGGCGATGGCCTGGCGGGTTTCGCTGCCGCCCATGGCCGGCACGCTGCCGAGGCTGGCCCCGCTGGCCGGGTTCAGGATCTCGGTGGTGGCGCCGTTGTGGGCGTCGCACCATTCGCCGTTGATGAAGGCGGCATGGCGGAAAAGGCTGGAATCGGTGATTTTGGGCATGACAAGGGCTCTCCCGACGTGAGTGGGATTAAAAAAACGGGGGGTGGAATCAGTGGCCGGGCGGCTTTGGCGTTGTGCCTGGGCGGCCGGCTAGGGGTTTAGCGTGACTTTCCGGTGCGCAGGCGCTCCGAGCGTTGCCGCAAGCCTTCGAGGGTCAGCAGCATCAGGGTCGAGAGGACGATGAGAATGGTCGCCACCGCGGCGATGGCCGGGCTGATGTTCTCGCGGATGCCGGCGAACATCTGGCGCGGCAGGGTGTTCTGGGCCGGGCTGGCGAGAAAGAGCGTCACCACGACTTCGTCGAAGGAGGTGGCGAAGGCGAACAGCCCGCCGGAGATGATCCCCGGCGCCACCAGCGGCAGGGTGACCCGGAAGAAGGTCAGCACCGGGTTGGCCCCGAGGCTGGCGGCGGCGCGCACCAGGTTGTAGTCGAAGCCCTGCAGGGTGGCCGTCACGGTGGTGATGACGAAGGGCACACCGAGCACGGCATGGGCGAGGATCAGCCCGGTGTAGCTGCCGGCCAGGCCGAGGGGGGCGAAGAACAGGTAGATCGCCACCCCGACAATCACCACCGGCACCACCATCGGCGATATGAGGACCGCCGTGAGCAGCGCCTTGCCGGGAAACTCGGTGCGCACCAGGCCGATGGAGGCGAGGGTGCCGAGTACCACCGCCAGCAGGGTGGCCGCCGGGGAGATGATCAGGCTGTTCATCAGGGCGTGCTGCCAGACGTCCGACTGGATGATTTCCTCGTACCAGCGCAGGGAGGCGCCGGCCATCGGATACATCAGGAAGGAGTCGGCGTTGAAGGACAGGGGCACGATCACCAGGATCGGCAGGATCAGGAACAGCAGGATCAGGCCGGCGATGACACGGTGGGCGTAGAACCAG
Organism: Zoogloea oleivorans; assembly: GCA_030157785.1. Taxonomy (GTDB): domain Bacteria; phylum Pseudomonadota; class Gammaproteobacteria; order Burkholderiales; family Rhodocyclaceae; genus Zoogloea; species Zoogloea oleivorans_A. Next base: position 155,146 of record JAOAUC010000055.1, on the reverse strand, counting down.
ATCCGTTCGGTGGGCGAGGCGTAGGCTTGCAGCATGGTGGGCTCCTCTTTCAGCGGGTCTTGATCGGCGTGCGGCTTTGACCGGCGTAGCGGGAATAGACGACGTAGAGCAGCAGGGTGGCGCCCAGCAGCACGGTGGAGAGGGCCGCGGCCATGCCCCAGTTGATCGTCTCGTTGGTGTAGAAGGCGATGAAGTAGCTGGCCATCTGCTCCTGCGGGCCGCCCAGCAGGGCCGGGGTGATGTAGTAGCCCATCGACAGGATGAAGACCAGCAGCGAGCCGGCGAAGACGCCCGGCAGGGTCTGCGGGAAGTACACCTTCCAGAAGCTCTGGAAGGGCGGGCAGCCGAGGGACTGGGCGGCGCGCAGGTAGATCGGCGAGATCCCCTTCATCACCGAATACAGCGGCAGGATCATGAAGGGCAGCAGGATGTGGGTCATGGCGATGTACACCCCGATGCGGTTGAAGACCAGTTGCAGGGGTTCGTCGATGATGCCGAGGGCCTGCAGGGCCTGGTTCACCAGCCCGCCGGACTGGAGCAGCACGATCCACGAGGCGACGCGCACCAGGATCGAGGTCCAGAAGGGCAGCAGCACCAGGATCATCAGCAGGTTGCTGCTGCGGGTGGGCAGGCTGGTCAGTAGGTAGGCCAGCGGAAAGCCCAGTGCCAGGCAGCACAGGGTGACCACCAGGCTCATCCAGAAAGTGCGCCCGAGAACGTCCAGATAGATGGCCTGGTCTTCGGTGGCGGCGATGATGGCGCCGTCGGCGTCGAGCTTGTGGTCGAGCGCGGCCAGCAGGTAATAGCTGGTGTAGGGTTTGCCGGCGCGGGCCATGACCTGCCAGGTGAGGGCTTCGCCCCAGCGCAGGTCGATGGCGGTGAGGCCTGCCTGCAGGTCGCTGCCTTCAGGCAGCGGCATGGCGCGGGCGGTTTTCATGATCAGGCTGCGGTAGCCCGTCATCTCGGTATTGAGGCGCTTGGCGGCGGAGGCCAGGCCGGTGGTGCCGCGGGCGGCTTCCAGTTCCTTCACGAAGACGGCGAGGGTGGACGCTTCGGGCAGGCCCTGGCCGTTCCAGTGCTCGAGGGCGGTGGAGGTGGCAGGCAGGCCGCCGCTTACTTCCGGGTTGTCGACGCTGCGCTTGAGCAGGGCGCCGATGGGCCACAGGAAGACCACCAGCAGGAACACCGCGAGGGGCGCGATGAGGGCCAGGTGGAGCAGCTTCTTGCGCCGTTCGGCCCGTTTCAGGCGGGTCTTGAGGGGCACATCCCGCGGGGGCGGCGCGGCGGCGGCATCGGGAGAGGTCAGGGTGGTGGCAGTCATGGGGCCTTCATCCGTAGAGGTCGTCGGGGCCGAAGCCCGGGCGGGTGACGCCCGATCGTGTTCCGTCGCGAGGGAGGGGGTTCGGGTCGGGGACACGATGGGCGTCAGTCGGCGGTATTACTTGGCGGCCCAGCTGTTGAAACGCTGTTCCAGTTCCTCGCCGTGCTCGACCCAGAACTGGGTGTTGCTCGGCAGGGCGCCGTTCAGGTTGGCCGGGGAGGTGGGCAGTTCGGCGGCGATCTGCGCAGGCATGCCCTTGACGGCCTTCATGTTGGTCGGGCCGTAGGGGATCTCGCCGGAGAAGACCTGCTGGTTCTCGGGCTTGCTGGCGAAGTTGAGGTACTTGTAGGACAGCTCGCGGTTGGGGGCGCCCTTCGGAATGGCGTAGGACTCCACGTCATAGATGTTGCCGGCCCATACCATCTTGAGGTTCTTGCCTTCCTTCTGGGCGGAGGCGATGCGGCCGTTGTAGGCGGCGCTCATCACCACGTCGCCGGCGGCGAGCATCTGCGGCGGCTGGGCGCCGGCTTCCCACCACTGGATCGAGCCCTTGATCTGGTCGAGCTTCTTGAAGGCCCGGTCGGTGCCGGCCTTGGTGCCGAGCAGCGTGTAGAGCTGGTCCGGCTTGACGCCGTCGGCGAGGAGGGCGATTTCGAGGGTGAACTTGGCGCCCTTGCGCAGGCCGCGCTTGCCCGGGAATTTCTTCAGGTCCCAGAAGTCGCTCCACGCCACCGGCGTGCCCTTGAGCTTGTCGGCGTTGTAGGCGAGCAGGGTGGACCACACGAAGAAACCGATGCCGCAGTCGGTGACAGCCTTGCCGATGAACTCGTCCTTGTTGCCGATCTTGCTGTAGTCGAGCTTCTCGTAGAGGCCTTCCTCGCAGCCGCGGGCCAGTTCGGGGGATTCGACTTCCACCACGTCCCAGGTCACTTTGTGGGCTTCGACCATGGCCTTCACGCGGGCCTGCTCGCCGTTGTACTCGCCCTGCACGATGCGGTTGCCGGAGCTCTTCATGAAGGGTTGATAGAAGGCCTTGTCCTGGGCCTTCTGGTTGGTGCCGCCGAAAGAGATCAGGGTCAGGTCGGCGGCCATGACGGCGTTACAGGAGAGGACGCCGCAGACGGCGACGGCGAGGGTCTTGAGGGCATGCATGGTGGTGTTCTCCGGGATTGGCGGTGGATGGGGAGGGAGTCGTGAATGGGTGTTCGTTACGGGGCCGGGGTGGGCGCCAGGGCGCGCAGGTGGGTGGCCGGAATGCCCACCTCGATCGGCTGCCCGGGGTGGATGGCGTGGGTGAGATCGGAAATGGCGGTCTTCACCATCAGGCTGGCCTGGTTGCCCAGATCGAGCTGCACCCGCACGTGGTCGCCCTGGTAGATGAGTTCCTTCACCCTGGCGGTGAAGCGGTTCTCGCAGTCGCCGGAGGCACCGTTGAGGAGGACGCGTTCGGGGCGCACCGACACCACGGTGCTGCTGCCCACCCCGCCCACGTCGGCGGCCCGGGCGTGGACCACCGTGCCGCTGGGCAGGCGCACCGCACAGGCGTCGCCGCTGCGTTCCAGCAGGGTGCCCTGGAAGGTGTTGCTTTCGCCGATGAAGCCGGCCACGAAGGCGTTGGACGGTTCCTCGTAGAGGCGCTCGGCGGTGTCGATCTGCTGGATCTCGCCGCGGTCGAAAACGGCGATGCGGTCGGACATGGTCAGGGCTTCGCTCTGGTCGTGGGTGACGAACACGAAGGTGATGCCGAGGGAGGCGTGGAGGTGCTTGATCTCGATCTGCATGTGCTCGCGCAGCTGCTTGTCGAGGGCGCCGAGGGGCTCGTCCATCAGCACCAGTTCCGGGTCGAAAACCAGTGCCCGGGCCAGGGCGATGCGCTGCTGCTGGCCGCCGGAGAGCTGCTGCGGGTAGCGGTTGCCGAAGGCTTCGAGGCGCACCATGGCGAGGGCGCGCTTGACCTTGGCGTCGATGTCGGCGGCGGGCAGCTTGCGCACGCTGAGCGGAAAGCGCAGGTTCTCGGCCACCGTCATGTGGGGGAAGAGCGCGTAGTTCTGGAACACCATGCCGATGTTGCGGCGGTGCGGCGGCACCTTGTTGATCACGTCGCCGCCCACGCGGATCTCGCCGGCGGTGGGGGTCTCGAAACCGGCCAGCATCATCAGGCAGGTGGTCTTGCCCGAGCCGGAGGGGCCCAGCAGGGTCAGGAACTCGCCCCGGCGGATCTCCAGGTTCAGGTCGCGGACGATGAGGGTTTCGCCGTCGTAGGTCTTCTGCACATGGGAGAAGGTGACGTGCGGTTCCTGCTGAATGCTTGCTTGCTCGGCCATCGGGTGTTCCTCCTGTTTCGTTTCGTCGCGGGGCCTGCCAGTGGAGCCGGATGTCCCCGGGGCCGTGTGTTGCGGTTGCGTTAAGGTCATAGTAGGGTGCGAAACCGGTTCTGCAGAGAGCCACTTATTGCTTGCTGGAAGGAGCCACTTCGCGGGAAGCTTTGTTTCACACCCATTAACACCCCCTTTTTGCGCTTCCTTTTTGCGTTGCACAAGTACCCGCCGCAATTGCCTTAGCGCTTTATCTGACGCCATTTTCCGACCCGCCATGGACAACCGCCTCATCGTTGAATTGTTGCAGCAGCACCTGGCCCGCCAGCCGGAGGGCCTGATGCTGCGGATTCGTACATTTCTGGCCTTGCGGCAGGCGATTCTCGACCGCCAGCTGCCCCCGGGAACCCGTTTGCCGGGTACCCGCTCCCTCGCCCGTGATCTCGGGCTGGGGCGCAACACGGTTTTGCGGGCCTACGAGCAGCTGTTTGCCGAGGGTTATATCGAGGGCCTGATCGGCGATGGCTCCTATGTGTCGGAAGTACTCCAGCGGGTCGGCAACCACCCCGCGCCGAAGCGCCTGGTGGGCACCCGCCGGGAAGGTCTGTCACGGCGGGGCGGCGAGATAGCCATGGCCAGCAGCAGCAGCCGCATCCAGCGGGGCGCCTTCATGCCGGGCATTCCGGATACGGTGAATTTCCCCTTTGCCATCTGGCGCCGCCTGCTGAACAAGTATTTCCAGCCCGAGCAGTCGCACCTGATGCAGTACGCCCATGGCGGCTACGGCCCCCTCAAGGTGGCCCTGGCCGAGTACCTGCACGTGACCCGGATGATGAAGTGCTCGCCGCGCCAGATCCTGATCCTCAACGGCACCCACCAGGCCATCGACCTGTGCGCGCGCATGCTCACCGATCACAAGGACACGGCGTGGATCGAGGAGCCGGGCTATTGGGGCGCCCGCAATGTGCTGAAGGCGGCCGGCCTGGATGTGCGGGCGATTCCCCTCGACGAGGGGGGCATTGCGCCGACTGCCGAAGACTGGGAGAGCCCGCCGCGCATCATGTGCCTGTCGCCGTCCAGCCAGTATCCGACCGGCATCGTGCTGTCCCTCGAGCGGCGCCTTGAATTGCTCGAGCAGGCCGAGCGCTGCGGGGCGTGGATCATCGAGGACGACTACGACAACGAGTTGCGCTATCACAACCAGCCGCTGACCAGCCTGTTCGGCCTGTCACGCACCCAGCGGGTGATCTACGCCGGCACCCTCAGCAAGGTGATGTTTCCGGGGCTGCGCCTGGCCTACCTGGTGGTGCCGGAAGACCTGGTGGATGCCTTTTCGATCGGCAATGCGGAACTCTACCGGGAGGGCCGCATGGTGGAGCAGGCGGCGCTGGCGGAATTCATCGATTCGGGCCATTTCACCTCCCACATCAAGCGCATGCGCGGCATCTACCGGACCCGCCGGGACATCCTGTTGGAGGCGCTGGAAAGCCGCCTGGGGAGCGGCGTACGGGTGTCCGGCGGGCATGCCGGACTGCAGTTGCTGTACTACTTCAACGAGCCCGTCGACGATGCCGGGCTGGCTGCCGACGCGCTCGCCGAAGGGGTGGTGGTACGCCCCCTGTCGCTCTACTACATGGACCGCAGCCGTGCGGTGCCGGGCCTCAACCTGGGCTTCGCCGCGGTGCCCGACGAACTGATCCGGCCGGCAGCCGACAAGCTCGCGCGGGTCGTGGAGACCCACCTGGAAAGGGCGGCCCGGCGGGCTTGCTCGCCCGACGTCCCCCGTTGAGCCGAAAACTCCGGATGACCATCAACATGTGGCCGATCGCTGCCGTTAATAAGCTTTCTCCTGCTCCTGTGTGTGTGTCTTGAACTTCTTGCCGTCATTCTCGTGGCGCGACTGGCCGAAAATTGCCTGGCTGGCCCTGGCCTATGCACTGCTGGCCAACGCTGTCCTGGTTTTTCTTACGGAGGACGGTGTCACCTCCATTGTCTGGCCGCCAAGCGGGCTGGCCCTTGCTGCGCTGTTGCTCGGCGGGGTCAAATACTGGCCCGGTGTTCTGCTCGGCGCCTTCGTCGGCAACCTGATGGCGGGCAGTTCTGCTCTGGTATCGATGGCGATAGCCTCGGGCAATACCCTGGAGGCCGTTACCGGCTTGTGGCTATTGACCCGCATGGGCTCGTTCGATTGCGGACTCAAACGGCTGATCCATTATCTCAGCCTGTGCCGGATGACACTGCTGAGCGCGCTCGTGAGTGCCGGTGTGGGGAATGCTTCCCTGTGGCTGGCGGGTTTGCTGCCCCCGGAGGCCCTTGTCCATAACTTCGTGAAGTGGTGGCAGGGTGATGTGCTCGGGATCATTCTCGTGACCCCCTTGATTCTGGTGTGGCGGCGGCTTCCCGAAGACTGGTTCAGTCAGCGGCGCAGCCTGGAAACCTTCAGCTGTTTTGCCCTTGCCCTGCTGGTCGGGCAAGTTGTTTTCATGGGGTGGTTCCATGACTCCGTCGGGAGCTTTGGCCGGCCCTATGTCATGTTTGTGTTTGTGGCCTGGGCCGCAGTGAGTTTCGGCGTTCATGGCGCCTCGCTGCTTATCGGCGTGGTGGCGCTGCAGGCGCTTGTCGGCTCGCTTCTGGGCAAGGGGGATTTTGCTGCGCATTTTGTCCAGGCCGACCTGACGGGCTTCTGGATCTACATGCTGGTGCTGTCAGTGGTGGGTATGGCACTGGCGGTCTTGATCGCCGAGCGTATGCAAGTCGAGCAGTCCCTGAGTACCGCAAACGACAATCTGGCCGGTCGTGAGGCTCTGCTTCAACAGATTCAGGACACCGCCAGCGTGGGGATTTTTCTGGTGAGCATGGAGGGTCGCATCACCCATGCCAACCAGTTCATGGCCGAAATGTTCCGCTGGCCTCTCGACGCACTGATCGGAGAGGAGTACATCGCGCTTGTTCACCCCGCCGAGCGGGAAGAAGGGCGGCAGAGAATGGCTGCCCTGCTGCAGAGCCAGATTACGGTCGTGGATCTGGAGCGCCATTACTGGCGTGCCGACCAGTCCGGGTTCTGGGGGCATTTGAAGGCCAAGCGTTTTTTTGACGTCGGCGGCAGGCAACTCGGCCTGGTCGGGGTGATTGCCGATATTACCGAGCGCAAGAAGGCCGAAGAAGAGATGGAGCTGGCCTCGGTGGTGTACCAGTCCAGCGGCGAGGCCATGATGGTGACCGACGCCGATGGCACGATCGTGGCGGTCAACCCCGCTTTCACGCAGGTGACCGGCTACCTGCCGGACGAAGTGATCGGCAGGACGCCGCAAGTGCTCCGCTCGGGTCGCCATGACAAGGCGTTCTACCAGTCCATGTGGATGGCGCTCAAGACAACCGGAACCTGGCGTGGCGAGATCTGGGACCGGCGCAAGAACGGCGAGATCTATCCGAAGCTGCTGACCATCACCACCACGTTCAATGAAGCGGGTTTGCCCCTGCGTCGTGTGGCGCTCTTCTATGACATCACCGAGAAGAAGAAATCGGAAGAGGTCATCTGGCGCCAGGCCAACTTCGATTCTCTCACCGGGCTTCCCAACCGGCAGATGTTCATGGACCGCCTTGAGCAGGAGATCAAGAAGTCCCACCGGGCGGCCTTGCCCCTTGCCCTCATGTTTCTCGATCTGGACCGGTTCAAGGAGATCAACGACACCATGGGCCACGACATGGGCGACATCCTGCTCAAGGAGACTGCCGTGCGCCTGAGCAGTTGTGTGCGCGAGTCGGATACGGTGGCGCGCCTGGGGGGCGACGAATTCACGATCATCCTTGGCGGACTGGAGGAAACCGGCTGCGTGGAGCGGATTGCCCAGGACATCCTGCAAAGGCTCGCCAAGCCCTTTGTCCTCGGCGACGAGCTTGTTTACATGACGACAAGTATTGGCATCACGCTTTATCCGGACGATTCCGATCGCGTCGATGCGCTGATCAAGCATGCCGACCAGGCGATGTATGCCGCCAAGGCGCTGGGGCGCAACCGCTACAGCTACTTCACGCCATCCATGCAGGAATCCGCACAGAACAGGATGCGCCTGGCCAACGATCTGCGCAGTGCCTTGGCCGGCAACGAGTTTCGCGTCTTCTATCAGCCCATCGTGGACATGGCGACCGGCGCCATTCACAAGGCAGAGGCACTGATCCGCTGGCAGCATCCGGTCCGCGGCCTGGTCAGCCCTGCCGAGTTCATTCCGATTGCCGAAGACACCGGCATGATCATGGATATCGGCGACTGGGTGTTCTACGAGGCGGTCCGGCAGGTGGAAGCATGGCGGACCACCTATTGCGGTGATTTCCAGATCAGCGTGAACAAGTCGCCGGTCCAGTTCCGCCGGGACGGGAGCACCCACGGTTTGTGGGTCGAGTACATGCAGGAGAGGGGCTTGCCGGGGCAGAGCATCACGGTGGAAATCACCGAGGGGCTGCTGATGGAAGCCGGCGCCACCGTGAGCAAGCGGCTGCTGGCTTTCCGGGATGCCGGCATCCAGGTGTCACTCGACGATTTCGGTACGGGCTATTCCTCCCTGTCCTACCTCAAGAAGTTCGACATCGACTACCTGAAGATCGACCAGGCCTTCGTGCGCAACCTGGCACCTGAATCCCAGGACATGGCCCTGTGCGAAGCCATCATCGTGATGGCGCACAAGCTTGGCATCAAGGTTGTCGCCGAGGGCGTGGAGACCGAGGTGCAGCGTGACCTGCTGACCGCGGCCGGCTGCGATTTCGGGCAGGGCTACCATTACTCCCGCCCGGTTCCGGCCGAGGCCTTCGAGCTGCTGCTGGTGCAGCAGAGTCAGGCAAGATCCGGCTAGTCCTGCGAGGATGCCTGCAGCTTGTGCAGGTCGAAGCCCTTGCCGGCGAGCCGGCCGAGGAGCGCCTCGTAGGTTTGCGGATCGACCTTTGGCGTGCGTGACAGCACCCACAGGAATTCCCGTTTCGGCTCGCTGACGGCGACCAGCTGGTACTTCTCGTCCAGGTCGATCACCCAGTAATCACCCCACACCGCCGGAATGAAGGACAGCCAGGCTGGCGCGAAGCGCACCTCCAGCTTCGGCGAAGCGGCAGGCCCCACCTGGCGGGCTGCACCCGTTGCCGAAACCATCTCGCCACTGGCCAGCCGGCAGCGGTTGATGACCTGTACCGTCCCGTTGCTTTGCAGGCTGTAGTCTGCCTGCGAGGCGCCGGTGCACTTCTTCTGGAACCAGTTGGGATAGCGGGCGATCTCGTACCAGGTGCCCATGTAGCGGGGTACATCCAGTGACGGGATGGTGTTCAGAGGGGGAGTGTCGGCGGCCCCGGCATGGAGGCTGGCCAGGCTCAGGAGGGCGGCGAGGAGTGTGGCTTTCATGCATTTCCTTGGTGGTGGGTTGAGCGGAAGTGCCGCAAGTCTGCCTCTCTGACAGGTCCGGGGGAACGGGGTTCGCGTGCCAGGGCGCCGGCGCCTCGTCACTTAGCCATCACTTCACCGTAACACCCGTGCAGCATGCCGCCGCAACACTGGCTGCATGGACCGCGCCGGACTCGTTTGCCAGGAAATCGTCAGCCAGCTGACCTCCCTCAGGGTGGCAGTGGTGACCGAAACCTATCCGCCTGAAATAAACGGGGTGGCGATGACCACTGGCCGGATGGTAGACGGCCTTGTGGCCGCCGGGCACCGGGTCGATCTGATCCGCCCGCGGCAGGCTCACGAAGGGGGCAGCATCCTTCTGCCCGAAGGTAGCGAGGGCATTGAGGAGATGCTCTCCCGCGGCATTCCGCTGCCCCGCTACGCCAACCTGCAGCTCGGCCTGCCGGCCAGGAAGGTGCTGCTGCGGCGTTGGTCGATCCAGCGCCCGGACGTGGTGCAGGTGGTGACCGAAGGTCCGCTGGGCTGGTCGGCCCTCACCGCCGCCAGGAAGCTCAATCTGCCGGTGATCAGCGAGTTTCACACCAACTTTCATCGTTACACCGGCCACTACGGCGTCGGCTGGCTGAAGCGCCCGATTGCGGCCTACCTGCGCAAGTTTCACAACCGTGCCAACCTGACCCTGGTACCGACCCGCGCCCTGTGTGGTGAGCTGGCCGAGCAGGGCATTCCGCGGGTGGACGTGGTGTCCCGCGGGGTCGATACTAGGCTCTTCGATCCGGCCCGTCGCAGTGGCGCCCTGCGGCGCAGCTGGGGCCTGGAGCCGGATGATCTGGCCGTGGTGTACGTGGGACGCATCGCCCCCGAGAAGAACCTGGCCCTGCTGGAAAAGGCCTTCGAGGCCATCCAGGCCCGCCAGCCCCGCGCCCGCCTGATCATGGTCGGCAGCGGCCCGGCCCTGCAGGCCATGCGGGTGCGTCAGCCGCAGGCCGTCTTCACCGGCCCGCGCACGGGTGAGCTGCTCGCCGAGCACTACGCCAGCGGCGATCTGTTCCTCTTTCCGAGCCTCAGCGAAACCTACGGCAACGTGGTCGCCGAAGCCCTCGCCAGCGGCATGCCGGTGGTGGCCTACCGGGATGCGGCGGCGCTGGAGCTGATTACGCACCAGGTGCACGGCTGGCTGGCCGAGCCCGGCGACGAAGCAGCCTTTGTGGCCGGCGCCGTGAGCCTTGCCGAATCGCCCGAATTGCGTGCCCGCCAGCGCCTTGCTGCGCGGGAACGGGTGGAGAGCCTTGCCTGGCACGCCATTGTCGAACGTCTGGTCGCTCTCCAGCGCCAGGTCATCCTGAGCTCTCCCGTCTCTGCCCGGAGGTAACGTCATGTTCGCCCTGCCCGCCCGCCTGCAATTGCTCGACGACCGCCTCGCGGTGCGTTCCAACCGCCTGTCCCGCTACCGGGGCCTGCGCGAGCTGATGCGGGCGGTGAGCCGGCTGGGCGACGGGGCTGCGTGGTATTGCCTTGCCACCTGCCTGTACGCGCTGTTCGGTGCCGAGGCGCTGCCGGCTCTCAGGCAGATGTTGGTGGCGGGCGTGGTGGGGGTGGCGGTGTACAAGCTGCTCAAGGTGCACACCCTGCGCCCGCGGCCCTTCGAGGTGGTCAGCGACGTGGTGTGCGCCGGCTGCCCGCTGGACAAGTTCAGTTTTCCGTCCGGCCACACCCTGCACGCGATGAGCTTCTCGCTGATCCTGGCCCACCACTTTCCGGCCCTGGCCGCGTCGGTGTTCGGTTTTGCGCTGCTGGTGGCGGTGTCCCGCCCGGTGCTCGGCCTGCACTACCCCAGCGACGTGCTGGCCGGCGCGGCCATTGGCGCCGTGCTCGCCAACGCGGCCATCGCGTTGGTGTAAGAAGGGGTCGGACTGAAATCCGACCTACACTGAAGGCGTATCCGGCAGCAAGGAGATCGCCATGACGAGCCCGACCCGTACCGAAAGAGATGCTTTCGGCCCCATCGATGTCCCTGCCGGCGCCCTGTGGGGCGCCCAGACCCAGCGTTCTCTGTATCACTTTGCCATCTCCACCGAGCGCATGCCGGCGGCCCTGCTGCACGCGCTGGCCGAGGTCAAGCGCGCCTGCGCGGTGGTCAATGGCGATCTCGGCCTGCTGGCCACCGACAAGATGGCGGCCATCATTGCCGCTGCCGACGAGGTGCTCGAGGGCGGGCATCCGGATGCCTTCCCCCTCTCGGTGTGGCAGACCGGCTCCGGCACCCAGACCAACATGAACATGAACGAAGTGCTCGCCAACCGGGCCTCGGAGCTGCTGGGCGGCGAGCGCGGCATGGCCCGGTGGGTGCATCCCAACGATCACGTCAACCTCAGCCAGTCGTCCAACGACATCTTTCCGACGGCCATGCACGTGGCCGCCGTGACGACCCTGAACGACGAGCTGCTGCCGGCCCTGCAGGCGCTGGGGGCGGTGCTGGCCGTGAAGGCGGTGGAGTTTGCCGACATCGTCAAGATTGGCCGCACCCACCTGCAGGACGCCACGCCGTTGACCGTCGGGCAGGAAATGTCGGGCTGGGTGGCCCAGCTCGACCATGCGGAGCAGGCCATCGTGGCGACCCTGCCGGCGCTGGAGGCGCTGGCTGTGGGCGGCACTGCGGTGGGCACCGGGCTCAACGCGCCGCCGGGCTTCGGCGAGCGGGTGGCCCTTGAGTTGGCCGACCGTAGCGGCCTGCCGTTTCGCAGCGCTCCCAACAAGTTTGCTGCGCTGGCGGGCCACGACGCGCTGGTGAGTGCCCATGGCGCCCTCAAGACCCTCGCTACGGCGCTGATGAAGATCGCCAATGACGTGCGCTGGCTGGCTTCCGGGCCGCGTTCGGGCCTGGGCGAACTGTCGATTCCCGAGAACGAGCCGGGCAGCTCGATCATGCCCGGCAAGGTGAACCCGACCCAGTGCGAGGCCATGACGATGCTGTGCTGCCAGGTCTTCGGCAACGATGTGGCGCTGACGGTTGGCGCGGCGTCGGGCAACTTCGAACTCAACGTCTTCAAGCCGCTGATCATCCACAACTTCCTGTCCAGCGTGCGCCTGCTGGCCGACGGGATGCGCAGTTTCGACACCCACTGTGCTCGCGGCATCGAGGTCAACGTGCCGCGCATTGCCGAACTGGTGGCGCGCTCGCTGATGCTGGTCACCGCGCTCAGCCCGCACATCGGCTACGACCGCGCGTCGGAGATCGCCAAGCAGGCCCATCACATGGGCACGTCGCTGCGCGAGGCGGCGCTGGCGCTGGGCTACGTGACGAATGAGGATTTCGATGCGTGGGTGCGGCCGGAGGACATGGTCCGGCCCTAGGGCCGATCAGGCCTTCAGGAACAGGTCTTCGGGCAGTGGCAGGCAGGCGCGCAGCATGCGGCGCGGGGCGCAGTCGAGGCGGGCGCGGGCGACGAGGGGTTCGACTTCGGCCAGCCAGCCGGGCAGCTCGCCTTCGAGCAGGCGGTCGAGCTGGCCAAGGCGGCGGGCGGTGTGACCCAGGTAGAGGTTGAAGCGGCGCTGCACGCGTTTGTCGATGAAGCGCGCGGCGTGATAGAGCCCGGCGTGCACGCGGCTGGTGCGCAGCCAGCTTTCGCCGCGGGTGAGGGTGGCGAGGGCCTGGCCGACGTTGTCCGGGTGGCAGTGAAAGGCGCGGGCCATCAAGGGCGTGAGGGTTTCCCGTTCGCTGTGCAGTAGGTCGGCGGGGCGGGTGAACAGCTGCCGGGATACGTGGTGGTCCATGGCCCATTCCACCGCCACGTGGGTGGTGATTTCGGATTCGAACCACAGGCGCTCGTGGGCCGGCACGAAGTGGTTGTGGGCAATGATGTCGGCCATCAGGTGGCTGGCGTAGCCGAGCACGGCAGCGTGCTCGGCGTCGCTGCGGGCGGCGTCCATCAGCACGTGCAGCTGTGGCCAGCGGTGGCTGGTGCTCAGCACGTCGGCGCCGGCGCTGCGGGCGGTGAGGGCCACGTCGGGCAGGCAGGCACCGGCCATCACAAGCTTCGGGTGGCGGCGGGCCAGACGGCGCAGGGCCGGGTCGGCGAGGGGAATCGCCCACAGCAAAAGCTGGGCGAAATAAACGTGGGTGTACAGGCCCCAGGCCAGGGCGTCGGCGCTGGTCAGCAGCAGTGCCGGCAGCCACAGGAGCGGCCAGGCAAGCGGGCGGCGGCCAAAACGGCGCAGGAGCGGGGAGTTCATTCCCTCAATGTGCCGGATGCCTGTGACGGGGGTATGGTGAGCAGGTGTCAGGCCGGTGACGAGCCGGCCTTCAGAGTCGGCTGCGCAGGCCGATAGAGAGGCATGATTTTCAGGCGCGAGCCCCCCGTTTTTCCCCCCGCCCCTCCCTCTTTGCTGCCGCAGGAAGAGGAAGAGGCCGTGCTGCGCCCCTGGCGCTTCATCCGGCTGTTGATTGCGGTGGTGGTGCTTACCAATCTGGCCGCTTTTCTGCTTGGCGGTTTCAGTCTGCATGACAGCCACCAACGGGCGGAGGAGCTGGCCAGCCAGACCACCCGCAACCTGGTTCAGGTGCTTGACGAGAGCCTGGCCCGCAGCGGCCGGACCATCGACGTGACCCTGCGGGCGGTGGTCGAGGAACTGGAGCGGGAGGAGCGGGACGCCCAGCAGGGGCCCGCCCGCGACGAGGCTGTCATGGCCATGCTGGCGCGCTACAAGAACTGGCTGCCGGAGGCCGAGGGCATCCGGATTTTCGATGCGCAGGGCAAGGCCCGGTGGATTGTCCGGTCCGGTGCCTCGGCCGCCGTCGATGTGGCCGGGCAGGACTTCTTCACCGCCTTGCGTGCCGACCCGCAACGCGGTCTGTTCGTGTCCCGTCCCGTCGTCGGGAGCCTGGGGCCGGGTTCGGTGATCCCCTTCGTACGTCGCTTCAATCACCCCGATGGCAGCTTCGCCGGGGTGGTGCTGGCCATCGTCCCCCTTGCCGCGATTACCGAAGTGCTGGCCCGACCGCAGCTGGGGCCGGGGGGCAGCGCCATCCTGCGTTATGAGGATTCAAGCCTGGTCGCGCGTTATCCGCCGGTGGACGGCCCGGCCGGCGAGGTCGGCCAGCGTGCAACCTCGGTGCAGTTTCGGGCCCTGATCGCGGCCGGCCAGACCCGCGCCACTTACTTCGCGAGCACCACATCGGACGGCCCGGCGCGAATCAACTCCGTCCGCAAGGTGGAAGGCTTGCCCCTCTTGCTGGTGGTCGGCATGGCTCGCGACGATTACCTCCAGGCGTGGCGCCGGGAAATCGTCCAGACCGTGGCTTTGCTGACGATCTTCCTGCTTGTTACGTCGGGTTCGGCCGTGCTGGTCGGCCGTCTCTACAGTCGCCAGCAGCACAACACCGAGCGGCTGCAGGACAGCAAGACGCGCCTGGAGGCCACGCTCGTGGATCTCCGCGACCGCGACAGGGTCCTCGGGGCGGCCGAGCAGATCGGCGGGCTGGGGGGGTACTCGATCGATATGGCCAGCGGCACCGCGCGGGGAACGACGCAGTTGCGGCTCATCTTCGGCATCAGTGCGGATGCGCCTTTCGACCTGCAGGACTGGATCGCGCTGCTTCACCCGGATGACCGGCTGCGCGTGCTCGCACTTTTCGAGGACGGTCTGCTCAAGAAGGGCCGGGTTTTCGATTGCATCTACCGGGTTATCCGGCCGGATGGGGAGGTGCGCTGGGTTCACGGCATCGGCGGGCTTTCGCGCGACGCTGCCGGGCTGCCGTTGAGCGTGCACGGCGCCGTTCAGGACATCACCGAGCGCAAGCATGCCGAGGCATCCCTGCAGGAGGCCCTCGACGAGCACGAAAAACTGGTGGCGCGGATTCCGGTCGGGGTCTTCAAGCAGAAGGTCGGGCGCGACGGCAGGATGAATTTTGTCTACGTGAGCCCGCGCTTCTGCGAGCAGCTTGGCCTCGGTGTGGACGCGGTGCTCGCCGATGCCCGCGTGGTACTGCGCTGCATTCATCCGGACGACGCGGCCGATTTTGCCGCGCGCTGCAGGTCGGTACTCGACAACCCGGGGCCCTTTGCGTGGGAGGGGCGGGTGCTGGTGGGCGGGGCGCCGCGCTGGGTGTCGGTGTTGTCGACGCCAACGATCCTCGGCGACGGCGCGCTTCTGTGGGAGGGCGTGCAGTCGGACGTAACCGACCGCAAGCTGGCCGAGATCGCCCTGCGCGAGAGCGAGGAGCGCTACCGCCTGCTGCTGCAGCACTCGCCGGTGGGCATCATGCATTTCGACAACAAGCTGATGGTGAGCTACTGCAACCAGCAATTCGCCCAGATCATGCATGCACCCCATGCGTACATGCTCAATCTTGATTGCAGCACCTTGAAGGATGCTTGCGTGCTTCCGGCCATGCGGGCTGCGCTGGAGGGCCACTTTGGCGAGTACGAAGGCCCCTACAAGACGACTTATGCCGGGCAGGAGTTGAACATTGCCATGAATTGCGCGCCGGTGCGCGACGAAGCCGGCCGTATCGTCGGTGGCATCGCCATCCTGCAGGACATCACCGAGCGGGTGCTGAAGGACCGGGAGCTGAGCCGTTACCGGGACAGCCTGGAAGAACTGGTGGCCGAGCGTACCGCCGACCTGGAGGCTGCCCGCGCCGAGGCCGAGCGCCTGGCCAGGGTGAAGAGCGAGTTCCTCGCCAACATGAGCCACGAGATCCGCACGCCGCTTAACGGGGTGCTGGGGCTGGCCCATATCGGTTACCGGGAGAGCAAGGGGCGGGACAAGGCGCAGGAGACCTTCGCGCGCATCGTTTCCTCGGGCCAGCTGCTGCTGGGCATCATCAACGACATCCTCGATTTCTCGAAGATCGAGGCCGGCAAGTTGCGGGTCGAGGTGATTCCGGTGGATCCGGGGCGGGTCATCGGGGAAACCCTTGAACTGATGGAGGAGCGGGCCGAGGCCAAGGGGCTGGTCTTGCGCTTCCATCGGATGTCGCCGCTGCCGTCCCACTGTATGGCCGATCCGTTGCGCATCGGCCAGGTGCTCCTCAACCTGCTCTCCAACGCCATCAAGTTTACCGAGCAGGGCAGCGTGGCCCTGTGCGCCGGCTACGACAACGAACAACTGGTGTTCCGGGTCAGCGATACCGGCATCGGCATGAGTGCCGGCGAAATCGCCAAGGTTTTCGCGCCCTTCGAGCAGGCCGACAACTCCATCACCCGCAAGTTTGGCGGCACCGGGTTGGGCCTCACCATCACCCACCGTATCGTCGAACTGATGGGCGGCACCCTGCGTGCCCAGAGCGAACCGGGGCAGGGCAGCGTGTTCGAGGTGCGTCTGCCCAGTGCGCAGGTGAGCCTTGCCGAATCCGGCGCCGGCGTGGCGACGCTGGCCGACGTGCCGCAAGGCGTAGCGGGTTCCCGCCTGTCCGGCTATCGCGTGCTGGTGGCCGAGGACAACGAGGTCAACCAGATGGTGCTGGAGGAACTGTTGCTGGAAGAAGGCGCCCTGGTGACCCTGACCGGCAACGGGCAGGAGGCCGTGGATTGCCTGCGTGCCTGCGGTGCCGAGGCCTTTCAGGTGGTGCTGATGGATGTGCAGATGCCGGTGATGGACGGCTATGCCGCCACCCGCGAAATCCACGCCCTGGCGCCGGGTCTGCCGGTGATCGGCCAGACCGCTCACGCCTTCGACGAGGAGCGCGCCCGCTGCTTCGCCGCCGGCATGGTGGCCCACCTGGCCAAGCCCATCGACCCCGAGCTGATGCTCAAGGCCATTCTGCAGTATGGCCTGCAGCCTGACGCTGACGTGGTATATGGCGGTGCCGGGGAACCCTTGGCGGGTCTGTGAATCAAAATTTCACAATGTAGGTGCGGTTGGCGAAAGGGGGGCAGCGCATGAGCGACAAGACCCGGGCAGGCACGCCCCCCGCGGGGGAAGAGTCCTTTCGGCGGGTCGTCGAATGGGCGCCGACGGCGATGGTCATGGTCGATCGCGAAGGATGCATCGTGCTGATCAACGCCCAGGCTGAGCGGGTGTTTGGCTACCCCCGGGAGGAATTGCTGGGGCAGTCGGTGGACAAGCTGCTGCCAGGGCAATTTGCCGGGCGGCACCCTGCGTATCGGGAGAGCTTCTTTAAAGACCCGCACCCCCGGCCCATGGGCAGCGGGCGTGATCTTTACGCCCGCCACCAGGACGGCAGCGAGTTCCCCGTCGAGATCGGTCTCAACCCGATCGAGACCGAGGAGGGCGTCATGGTGTTGGCCTCCATCGTCGACATTACCGAACGCCAGCGTGCCCAGCAGAAACTGGAAAGCGCGCTGCAGGAAAAAACGGTGTTGCTCAACGAGGTGCACCACCGGGTGAAGAACAACCTGCAGGTCATCTCGAGCCTGCTCAACCTGCAGGCCACCCACACCGGCGACCCGCGCCTGCGGGCCATTCTGGCCGAGAGCCAGAACCGGGTGCGCGCCATGGCGCTGACCCATCAGTTGCTCTACGAGCGCAAGGACTACTCCCGCATTGATCTCGGTGAGTACCTGGAGCGCCTGGCGCAGCTGCTGCTCAGCAGCTATCGTGAAGACAGCACCCACATTTCGCTGCGCAGGGCCCTGCCAGCAGCCCCCCAGTTTCTCGACCTGGAGCGGGCCATTCCCTGCGGCCTCGTGGTGACCGAACTGGTCACCAATGCCTTCAAGCATGCCTTTACCGGCGGGCGTACGGGGGAAGTCCGGATCGAGCTGCATGCGGTGGGTGATGAACTTGAGCTGCTTGTTGCCGACGATGGCGCAGGCCTGCCCGAGGGCTTCGACCTGGCGGCCGTGAAGTCGCTGGGCTTGCAACTTGTCCCCCTGCTGGCCGACCAGCTGGGCGGTCGTTTTACCGTGGAGGGCGGGCCGGGCGCGCGGTTTTCGCTGCGCTTTCCTTCCGTTCCCTTGACGCGGAGGCCCTCATGACGATTCCCCGACAGATCAACCTGATGCTCGTCGAAGACGAACGCGTGGTTGCCTTCGACCTGAAGAACCAGCTGCAGTCCCTGGGCTACCGTGTTGGCGCCATGGTGGGGAGCGGCGAGCAGGCGGTGCAGTGCGTGGCCGAGGTGGCTCCTGACCTGGTGCTGATGGATATCCATCTCGAAGGTGCCATGGACGGGGTCCAGGCCGCCACCGAGATCCAGGCACAGCACCAGATCCCCGTCATCTACCTGACCGCCTTTGCCGAGGATGACACCCTGCGCCGGGCGCTGGAAAGCCGCCCCTTCGGCTACCTGGTCAAGCCCTGGGATGTGCGCGAGCTGCACGCCTCGATCCAGATGGCGCTGGCCCGGCGGGAGGTCGAGGTGGCGGTGGAAAGAAGCGAGCTGCGCCTCAAATTGGCGATGGATGCCGCCTCCCTCGGCGTTTTTGAATGGCTGCCGCTGGACGACCGGATGCATGGCGACGGTCATCTCAAGGCCATGTTCGGCGACAGCAAGATGCCCCTCGACGAGTCCTGGGAGAGCACCTTCCTGTCTCGCGTGCATGCCGGCGATCGCGAGCGGGTTGTGGCCAGCCTGAGCGATGCGCTGTCCGGCCCCGAGGCGGTGCGCATCGAATTCCGTACCGCCCGCAACAATGGCGGGCCGCATTTTCTGGAGGCCAACGTCAAGGCGCACCAGAGTGCCAACGCCGAGCGGCGGGTCGTTGGCGTGCTGCAGGACGTCACCCAGCGCCACCAGACCGAAGACCGCCTGCGTCAGTCCAGCGTGGTCTTCCATACCGCTGCCGAAGCCATCGTGATCGCCAGTGCCGAGCACGCCATCGGTGCGGTCAATGCGGCGTTTACGCGGATCACCGGTTACAGCGAGTCCGAAGCCCTCGGTTTTGATGCCGACGTGTTGCTGCGCATACGTCGCGACCCTCAGGACAGCAGGCAGTTCTTTGCCGACCTGGACGCGAGCCCGGACGGCTACTGGCAGGGCGAGGTGTTTTGCTACCGCCGGAATGGCGAGCGCTTTCCCGCCTGGCAAAGCCTGAGCGTGGTGCGCAATGGCGCCGGGCGGGTCAGCAATTACGTGATCGCCTTTTCGGATGTCAGCGAAATGCATGTGGCCGAGGAAAAGCTCCACCATCTCGCCCACCACGACCCGCTGACCGGCCTGCCCAACCGCCTGCTCTTCGATGACCGCATCGAGCAGGCCATCGAGCAGGCGCGCCGGCTGCAGCAGCACTGCCTGCTGCTGTTTCTCGATCTCGACAGCTTCAAGGTGGTGAACGACACCCTGGGCCACATCATGGGCGACGAGTTGCTGCGTGTTGTGGCCGGGCGCCTGCGCAACGTGCTGCGCGGCAGCGACACCATTGCCCGGCTGGGGGGCGACGAGTTCGTCATCCTCGCCGGTGGTTCCAGCCCCGCGTACGCCGCCGATCTGGCGCAGAAAATCCTCAATACCGTGAGTTCGCCGGTCAGTCTGGGCAACGAGTGCGTCACGGTGTCGGGCAGCATCGGCATCGCCGTCTATCCGGCCAACGGGGGTGACCGGCACCAGCTCATGCGGGCCGCCGACATCGCCATGTATTCGGCCAAGGCAGCCGGTCGCAACCGTTACCAGTTCTACTCCCAGGACATGGCCGAGCGCAGCAACGAACGCCTGAACATGGAGCAGGGGCTGCGTCGGGCCATCGACGACGGCAAGTTGCTGGTCTACTACCAGCCCCAGGTGAATCTGGCCGATGGCCGCATCTTTGGCGTGGAGGCGCTGGTGCGCTGGAACCACCCTGAGATGGGGATGATTCCGCCGGTGCGCTTCATCCAGATTGCCGAAGAAAGCGGTGTCATCGACCGCCTCGGTCGCTGGGTGCTGGAGCGTGCCTGCCGCGACATTCTGGGATTGAGCAAGAGTCTTGGCCAGCAGCTGGGCCTCGCGGTCAATGTGTCGGCCCGCGAGTTTACCCGCGACGATTTTGTTGCCACGGTGCGCGATACGCTGGCCCGCACGGGTTTTCCGGCTGCGAGCCTGGAGCTGGAAATCACCGAGAGCACCCTGCAGGTGATCGAACGGAGTGTCGAGATCCTGAGCGAGCTGAAGGCTATCGGCATCTCCATCAGCATCGACGATTTCGGCACCGGCTATTCGTCCCTCAGTGTCTTGCGCGATCTTCCCATCGACCGCATCAAGATCGATCGTTCCTTTGTTCAGTACCTGCCGGAGAAGCCCGACGGGATTGCCATCGTCGAGGCCATCGTGGCGATTGCTTCGTCCCTGCGCATGGAGATCATCGTCGAAGGCATCGAGCGCCCCGAGCAGGCTGCAACCCTGCTGCGGCTGGGCTGCGGCGCCGGGCAGGGCTACCTGTTCAGCCGCCCCGTCCCGCACGCGGCGCTGATCGACCTGCTCACTCCCGGTGGGCCAGCACCATCAGGTTCCGCGGGGTGAGCGAGCGTTCGCAAAAGGTGCCGACTTGCACCTCGAAGCCGGCTTCTTCGAGGCCCAGCGCCACATCCATGACCAGCCACATTTCCAGTGCGCGGCGAAAGGCATGGCGCACCAGTTCCAGGCGGCGCACGTCGGCGCGCCGGGCTTCGCCGGCGGCCAGCCAGTGCGGCCAGTCGACGACATCCGGCAGGGGCAGCTTCTCGCGCCGGGCCAGCGACTGGCCGTAGGTCGCAAAGTCGCCCGATAGCCAGATCGAGGGCACCGGTTTGAAGGGCCGGATCGCCTCGCCGAGGATGTCATTGCGCAGGGCGATGAAGGCCAGCTTCCAGGCCTGGTCACGGGCCAGGCGCTGGCGGATGCGCTGGGGCGCGGTGACGGTTTCGGTGACCGCCAGGCGCAGGGCGCCGCCATCCAGGTGCAGCGACGCATCGCGGCTCAGGGGGCGATAGCCGTCTTGGGCACCACGGTAGTAGCAGCACGGGGCGATGCGGTAGCTGTGGGCGCCGTCGTCGGCCGCGGTGCGCACCAGCGCGCGGTGCAGCTCGCCGCAGGCATGCAGGGCCAGTACCGAATGGCCATGCACATGGGCGCGGGACGCCTCGTCGAGGGCGTCGGCGCACAGTACGGTTTGTGCAACGCCGGCACGGCTGGCAAGGCGCGCCGCGTCCTCGCACAGGGCCGGGTCGATTTCCAGCGAGCTGACGGGCAGATTGTCGGTGAGCGCCAGGCGTCGCCCGAGGTGCCCCTTACCGGCACACCACTCGAGGAGCGGCGCCCGTGAGGCCGGCCCGTGGGCGGCAAAGGCATCGATCTGTTCGCGCTTGCGTCCAGGCACCTTCCAGTCGAAATGTGCATCACAGGGCGGGAGCGCCCGGGGCGGCAACGGCGGCACGTCGCACAGGGCCGCCAGTCGTCGGGCGACCGGCAGTCGCTCGCCCAGCCACGCCAGGCTGGCCTCCGGATCGCAGGTGAATTGCTCCAGCAGGGCCTCGTCGAGCGCCAGGACATCCTCGGTCAGGGCGGGCCATTGCGCGCACCAGTCGGGCCGGCGAACGTAAAACGGCAAGGGCCGCCACAGCGCCTGATGGGCCGTCAACACCGATTGCAGTTCAAGGAAACGTTCGCGATTGTTCATGAGTCAGTAAGGGGCCTCCATCCGGATGAGGCCGAATACTAATTCGATTTCGGAACCGGCTCGCCCCTCGGCTTGGTGGCCATCGGCGATGAAGCAGGACTTACGGGAAATAATCGTCGTTGTAACCACCTTCGGTGGTGTCGCGCCCCGCGAGGCGCGGAAAGCAGGCGAGCCAGTGCAGACGATTGCCGGCGTACTTCTCGAGAAGCTCCGAGAGCAATGTGTCGACGGCCACACGAACAAAGCGCTTGCCGGATGTCAGGATGGCCTGCTCCTCCACCGGGAAGAGCCCATCGCTCAGCTTGACCTGTGGACAGTTGAAATAGGCCTTGTATTCCTGCGCCGGCCGCAGGCACCCCGCATCACCGCGCATGATCGCCGCGACTTGTCGCGAGGAAATGAAGCGGCCCACAGGGGTGTAAAAGAGGACCGAGGTGTCCTTCGGAACGCTCGTAAATGCATCCGCCGCGCCTCTCCTATCCCAGCTCCCGTGACCTAACAGATAAATATCAGCCATATGGATAATGCCCTTCGCGTTGAGTCGGAGAAAAAGTGGCGGCCTGGTGACGGTGTCATTTGAACTCTAGACCGACCCCGGGGTTTTGCAAGGTCTTCGCCGACACCTGGCAGGGCGGCTAGGTCCGCAGGGCGCGCAGCTCCTTGTTCATGAAGCGCAGGCGCATGGCCAGCACGCTGGCAATGCCCTCGAAGATATAGGCCGAGCGTGGGCCGGCACCGGCTGTGGCGGTGTCGAACTTGGCGCGGGACAGGATGAAGCAGTCGGTATCGGTCAGCGCAATGGCATCGGCGGTACGCCGCTGGCTGTCGAGGAAGCCCATCTCACCAATGAAATCGCCCCTGCCAAAGGTACCGATGTGCCAGATGTTCTTCTTCATGAGGGGCATTTCCACGCGAACCGTGCCGCGACGGATGAAGAGCAGGTCGCCGCCCGGAGTCCCCGCGTCGAAGACCCGGGTTCCCGCCGGAAAGTGCTGTTGTTCAATGATCTGCGCCAGGCTGGTGAGGGTCGCCGGCTTCCACCCCAGCAGGTGCTCCAGCTCGGCAAGTTCAAGGGGTGGGCCGTTGTCTTCTGCCACGTACGATGCGGCCTTGAGCAGTTCGCTTTCGATCCATTCCAGTGCCTCGTCGAGTTGCCGGAAGGCGAGGGCCTTGCTGGTGTCCCTGACCAATCCCACTTCGCGCAGATAGCGTTTCATTTTCAGGCCGCTCGGCAGGCCGCGGGGAATCTCCGTGAAGATCAGGTAGGCCCCGACCGCTTCGAGACGATCCTTGATCTGTTCCAGCACATGGGTGGCCGTCAGATCGAGCGACTGCACCCGCCGCATGTTGAGGATCACGTAGGTACGCGGTCCGATTTCCGGCTCGAGGGCCAGGTAGAGCTGATTGGCCGTACCGAAAAAGAGGCTGCCCTGCAGCTCGACGATGACGGTCTTGCTGCCGTTGAGTGACAGGATCGACAGCTCCTGATCGTGCCGGACGACTTTCGAGAATTGTTCTCCACCCTCGATCTTGCGGTGCAGGATCGAGCTCTTGGTCTGTTCGCGGATATAGAGGCCGATGGCCAGCAGGATGCCGACCCCCGACGCCGCGATCAGGCTCACCGACAGGGCGGTAAGGATGACGGCGACGATGACCATGAAGTCGAAGCGGGTCGCCTTGCTCTGGAAGAACTCAAGGCTGTGCTGGTCGATCATGCGATAGCCGATGACCAGCAGGATGCCGCCCAGTGCCGCGATCGGTATCCAGGCGACCAAGGGCGACAGGGCAAGGAAGGCGGTCAGGGCAAAAACGCCTTCGAGCATCCCCGAGCGCCGGGTTTGTGCACCGCTGGCCAGGTTGACCATCGATGCACCCATCTGGCCGGCGCCCGGGATGCCGCCGATGAGCGCGGAGCCCGCATTGCCGAGGCCCTGCGCCAGAAGCTCGCGGTTCGGGTTGTGGTGGGTGCCGGTGAGTGCGTCGAGCACCACGCTGGTCTTCAGGGTGTCGATCGACAGCAGCGCGGCGAGGGTCAGTGCCGGCAGCAGAATCAGGGGTAGCAGGGCCGGATCGAAGGCGCGCAGGGTGTGGTAGTTTCTCGTCAGGGCTTCGGGCAGATTGCTGACGGCAGCGCTCAGGGGCCCCACCACCAGCGGGTTGTCGACGGTGTTCCAGAGCGCATGATCGGCCAGCCCGAGTCCGAGGTAGGCGAGCACACCGACGAGCATGGCGATGATCGAGGCCGGCACCGCGCGGATGATGCGCGGCGCCGTCAGCATCGTAACAACTACCAGCACACCGACCGCGATGCTCTGCCAGTGCCATGCCGACGGGTCGGTGAGCGCCTGCCAGAAACCCATGCTCTTGGGCACCCCGAGCACGCGCGGAAGCTGGCCGCCGATGATGGTCAGGCCCACCCCGCTGAGATAGCCGCAGACCACCGGATAGGGAATGAACTTGATCAGGCGGCCGACACCGACGAGCCCCAGGGCGATCTGGAGGCATCCGGCCAGCAGGCCGATGAGCATGAGCATGAGCACGCTCGATTCAGCGCTGATTCCCTGGCGGGCAAACTCGATGGCCACCGCCACCAGAACCGCTGCCGCGGGGGCGCACGGCGCGGTGATCAGCCTGTCTGTGCCGCCAAAGGCCGGCGCGATCAGCCCCAGTGCGGTTGCGCCAAGAATCCCGGCCAGGGCTCCCTGGGCCGCGTTGTCCGCGCCGAGCGGCGAAAAGATCGTGACGCCGAAGGCAATGGCCGAAGGAAGCGCTACCAGCATCGATGCCAGGCCGCCCCACAGATCACCCGGCCAGGAGGATGCCCCGGACTTTTCCATTTTTATTGTCTCCTGACCAGGCGCCGCAAACCCATCGAATCGCTTCATGTTAATCCGTCGGGTGGCCTCCCGCATGTTCGTACCCGGTGGCGGCTCTTGACCCAGGTCAATGGAGGCTGCCGGTCTAGCGCGCTGGACCTTCAGTTCCCGCATCCGCTGCCGATTGATGCCGGAAGCCATCCCCGTGATGGCCAATTGATCGGAGAGAACAATATATGTTTCGCAATAGCAGCCTTGGGCAAAAGCTGACTGCGGTTATCGTCGCCGTCTTGCTCGTGGCCTTCGCGATCGGCTCGATCGTGCTCAGTCGTTTCTCCGACCGGCTGGTGACAGAAGCTGCCACCAGCACAGTGGAAACCTTGAATACCACGGTGCTGGACATGGTGGATGTCTTTGCCGTGCAGCTGGAAAAAGGGGCCGACCGCCTGATGACCGCCCTGCAGTTCAGTCTTCACGAGCCCCTTCACCTGGACGCCTCCAGCACAGCAAAAATTGGTGAGCGGTCGGTGCCCGTGCTGCGGCTGGGCGGCAAGCCGCTCAACCTGGATTTCGGACTGGTGGACATGTTCACCAAGGAGACCGGCGGCGTTGCGACCGTCTTTGCCCGGGACGGCGATGACTTCGTGCGCGTCACCACGTCACTGAAGAAGGAGGATGGCTCCCGTGCCGTGGGAACCGTCCTTGATCGTGCCCATCCGGCCTACGCGAAGATCCTGAAGGGCGACTTCTATCGCGGTCCGGCCCGCCTCTTCGGGCGCGACTATTACACCAAGT
Source organism: Zoogloea oleivorans (assembly GCA_030157785.1). Taxonomy (GTDB): domain Bacteria; phylum Pseudomonadota; class Gammaproteobacteria; order Burkholderiales; family Rhodocyclaceae; genus Zoogloea; species Zoogloea oleivorans_A. The sequence continues at coordinate 129,980 of JAOAUC010000055.1, read as the reverse complement.
ACGTGCCCATCCAGGAAAATGGCCAGGTCGTCGGCATCCTGTTCATCGGCGTGGATTTCACCGACGAGCTGAAGGCGCTGACTGCGCGCCTCAAGTCCACCCGGGTCGGCGAGACCGGCTATGTCTTCGTGCTGAATGCCAAGGAAGGGTCGGCCTTCGGCAACTTCGTCGTCCACCCCGAAATGGAAGGGAAAAGCGCGCTGGAGATCGCCGACTCGGATGGCCGCTTCATCGTGAAGGAGATGCTCGAGAAGAAGAAGGGGATCATCAGCTATACGGCCAAGGGCGCTGGCGGGGCGTCCGGCAAGGGCAAGATCGCTGCCTACGGCCACAACGAGCGACTCTCCTGGGTCATCGCCTCGGGAGCGAACACGGCGGATCTGGGGCGCAGCATGAACGCCATCATCTACCTGGCGGGCTCCATCGGCCTTGCCCTCGTCATCGTGCTGCCCATCCTGATTTCCCTGGCCATCCGCAGGCTTGTGTCCGTGCCGCTCGGGGAGTTGCAGCGTTTCTGCCAGCGGGTCGAGGAGACCCACGATTTCACGCTGCCGGCTCCCCGGATGGGCAATGACGAGGTCGGCCAGACCGGAGGGGCGATCGTCAGCCTGCTGGGAACCCTCCGCAAGACATTCAGCGACCTGCTGGAGACGGTATCGAAAGTCGATCAGGCGGCCCAGGAAATGTCGGAAGCGTCAGTCCATGCCTCCCGGCAGTCCCATCTGGCGAGTGATTCGGCATCGGCCATGGCCGCAGCCATCGAAGAAATGACGGTGAGCATCACCCACATCACCGACAGCGCAGAAGTTGCCGCGGATCTGGCCAAGCGGGCGGGCGGGCGCTCCCGCGAGGGCTGCGAGACCATTCTCGGTGCCACGCAGGAGATGACGGCCATTTCCGATGAGGTGCAGCGCGCCTCCCTGGTGATCAATGATCTGACCCAGGAAGCCAGCCGTATCTCGACCATCGTCAGCGTCATCCGTGAGGTGGCGGAGCAGACCAACCTGCTGGCGCTCAATGCCGCCATTGAGGCCGCGCGGGCCGGCGAGAGTGGCCGGGGCTTTGCCGTGGTGGCCGACGAGGTGCGCAAGCTGGCCGAACGCACGTCCGTGTCGACCAGGGAGATTTCCGCCATGGTGGAAGCGGTCCAGTCCCTGTCGGTTCAGGTCAATCAGATCATGGGGCAGTCGGTGGGACAGGCGGAGCACGGGTCGGCCCTGGCTCGGGAGGCCGGTGCCGCGATCACCGAAATCCAGGAAAACGCCGACAAGGTCATCGAGCTGGTTCAGGAGATCACCCTGGCGATGGGCGAGCAGAGCATCGCCAGCCAGCAGGTTGCCGTCCAGACGGAGCACGTTGCACGGGTGGCGGACGAGAACAACATGGCGTCCATCCAGGCCAACCGCTCCGCCGAGCGCCTGGAAGCCCTCGGAAGCGCTATTTCCGCACAGGTGAAACAGTTCAGGATCTGAGAGGGCGCAGGGCCTGGTCAGTCAGGGGCCCTGTAGATCAGCACCTTCAACGAACGCTCGCTCGACACATCGGCAAACACTGGCGGATTGGGCAGCCGTTGCTCAAACGTCAGCTGGGGCACCAGCGCCTGCATCTGGTCCTGCAGGAAGGCGACGCCCAGCTTGGGTGAATTGAGGCACAGCAGTGCGTGCCCGCCAGGGGCCAGCAGGTCGGGCAGGCGGCGCATGAGGCGGGCGTAGTCCTTCTCGGCGACGAAGCTGCCCTTCTGGTAACTGGGCGGGTCGACAACGATCAGGTCATACGGGCCGCCGCGCGTGATCTTGCCCCACGAGGCAAAGATGTCATGGGGCAGGAAGCTGGCCCCGGCGCTGAGGCCGTTGAGCAGGTGGTTCCGCTTTCCGATGGCCAGGGCGCCGTCGCTCATGTCCATATTGAGCACCTGCCGGGCGCCCGCCAGCAGTGCCACCACCGAAAAAGAGCAGGTGTAGGCAAACAGGTTGAGCACCTTGAGCCCGGGGCGGGCGGCCACGTGCTCGCGCACCCAGCTGCGGCCCTCGGCCATGTCCAGGAAGAAACCGTGGTTCAGCCCCTTGAGTAGATGGACCCGAAAACTCGCGCCGTTTTCGGTGATCACATGCGATTCGGGGACGCTGCCGGCCATCAGGCGCGTGTCGGCCTGGGCTTCGTGCCGGTACTGGAAGACCCAGTTCAGGGGCTGCCCGGGGTTCAACTGCATCCAGCGTGCCGACAGGGCTGCGTGGAGGGTGGCCAGTTCATCGTCGGTGACAGGTAGAAAGCTGGTCAGCACCCAGACAGGGGGATAGGCATCCAGCGTCCAGTGTTCGCAGCCGGGAAACAGACCACCCCGCCCGTGGAGCACGCGCTGGGCATCGGTGGGCATGCTCATCGTGGCGATGGCATCGAGTAAGGCTTGCATGGGCTTTGGCGTTCGGATCGGCGGCCCGCAATGTAGCAGCCCGCGAGTGTGTAGAGCCACACTATGGTGCGCATTGCCAGAACCAATTGGGTTGATCGGGGCTCAAGTCTTAAACTGGATCAAGCAGCCAACTACAAACAGCCAAAGGAGAAAAACATGTCAGACGAAGCAAAGTGCCCGTTCTCGGGCGGGGCTCGCAAACACACCGCGGCTGGGGGCCCTGCAAACGCAGACTGGTGGCCCAATCAACTGAACCTGAAGATCCTGCACCAGCACTCTTCAAAGTCTGACCCCATGGGCGAGGCGTTCAATTACGCCGAGGCTTTCAAGAGTCTCGATCTGGACGCGGTCATCAAGGATCTTCATGCCCTGATGACCGATTCGCAGGACTGGTGGCCGGCCGACTTCGGCCACTACGGGCCTTTGTTCATTCGCATGGCGTGGCACAGCGCCGGCACCTATCGCATCAGCGACGGTCGCGGCGGCGCCGGCACGGGAAACCAGCGCTTTGCTCCCCTTAACAGCTGGCCGGACAACGTCAACCTCGACAAGGCGCGCCGGCTGCTGTGGCCAATCAAGCAAAAGTACGGCCGCAAGATCTCGTGGGCCGATCTGATGGTCCTCACCGGTAACGTGGCGCTCGAGTCCATGGGCTTCAAGACCTTCGGCTTTGCCGGCGGGCGCGAGGACATCTGGGAACCGGAAGAGGACGTCTATTGGGGCGCCGAAAAGACCTGGCTGGCGGACCAGCGCTACACGGGCGACCGTGAGCTCGAGAATCCCCTCGCCGCCGTGCAGATGGGGCTGATCTATGTAAACCCGGAAGGCCCGAACGGCAACCCGGACCCGCTGGCTGCGGCGCGGGACATCCGCGAAACCTTTGCCCGCATGGCGATGAACGACGAAGAAACCGTTGCGCTGATTGCCGGTGGCCACACCTTCGGCAAGACCCACGGCGCCGGTGACGCAAAGCTCGTGGGGGTCGAACCGGAAGCGGCCGGCATCGAGGCGCAGGGCCTGGGCTGGGCGAGCAGCTATGGCAGCGGCAAAGGGGGCGACACGATCGGCAGTGGCCTGGAAGTCACCTGGACCACCACGCCCACGAAGTGGAGCAACAACTTCTTCTGGAACCTGTTCGGCTACGAATGGGAACTGACCAAGAGCCCGGCCGGCGCGCATCAGTGGACGCCGAAGCATGGCATGGGTGCCGGTACAGTGCCGGATGCCCACGACCCGTCGAAGCGCCACGCACCCGCCATGCTGACCACCGACCTCGCCCTGCGTTTCGACCCGGCCTACGAGAAGATCTCGCGGCGCTTCCACGAGAACCCGGATCAGTTCGCCGACGCCTTCGCCCGTGCCTGGTTCAAGCTGACCCACCGGGACATGGGGCCGCTGGCCCGCTACCTGGGGCCGCTGGTGCCAAATGAGGCGCTGATCTGGCAGGACCCGGTTCCCGTGGTGGACCATGCATTGATCGGGGAGCAAGACATTGCGGCCCTGAAAGCCAAAGTCCTCGCCTCGGGATTGTCCATCTCCCGGCTGGTCACCACGGCCTGGGCGTCGGCCGCCACCTTCCGCGGCAGCGACAAGCGCGGCGGGGCCAACGGGGCGCGCCTTCGCCTGGCGCCGCAAAAGGACTGGGAGGTCAATCAGCCGGCCGAACTGGCCACCGTCCTGCAAACGCTGGAAGCGATCCAGAATGATTTCAATGCCGCGCAGTCCGGCGGCAAGAAGGTCTCGCTGGCCGATCTGATCGTTCTGGGCGGCTGCGCAGCCGTCGAAGAAGCGGCCAAGAAAGCCGGCCACGCTGTGCAGGTGCCGTTCTTGCCGGGGCGCACCGACGCGTCGCAGGCGCAGACCGACGTGGAATCCTTCGCCGTACTGGAGCCCGTTGCCGACGGCTTTCGCAACTACGTGCGGAAGGGGCTCGAAGGATCGGCGGCTGAACTGCTGGTGGACAAGGCGCAATTGATGACGCTGACCGCCCCCGAGCTGACAGTGCTGATTGGCGGCATGCGTGCCCTGAACGCCAACTTCGGGCAGTCCCCGCACGGTGTTTTCACCACACGGCCGGAAACCCTGAGCAACGATTTCTTCGTGAATCTCCTCGACATGGGCACGCAGTGGCAAAAATCCGCCACCGCGGAAGGCGTGCTCGAGGGGCGCGACCGGGCGACGGGTGAGGTCAAATGGACAGGGACTGTCGTCGATCTGGTCTTCGGCTCCAACTCCCAGCTGCGTGCCCTTGCCGAGGTGTATGCCAGCAGTGATGCGCAGCAGGTGTTTGTGCGGGACTTTGTGGCGGCATGGAACAAGGTGATGAACCTGGATCGCTTCGATCTTGCGTGATCCCGCCTGAAGCAAAAAGGCCAACCGCAGAGGTTGGCCTTTTTTTGCCGCCAATTCAGCGATGCGTGCCTCAGCGCACCAGGCTGGACTCGAAGGCTGCCTCGGCATTGCCCGAGAAATGGTACTTGGCAAACAGGCGCTGCAATTGATCCGAGCGGGTTTTGGCGGTGGCCGCAAACCAGATACCGATCCGCTTGCCTTCCCGGGCCAGCGTCGTGAAGGCGTAGTGCCATTCCCGGGCTTCCTCCAGGCGCTCGATGACTTCGCGCTCGTTATTGATCTGAATCCCCGCCCGCTTGAGCGAGTTGATGAACTGGGTGGATTCTTTGCTGGGGTTGGTGAGCATTTGCGTCTCCGGTTGTCTGTGCCTATGAGCGACTAACGAAGACCACGAGGTTTCGATGACCGGCTATCTGTATCCGCATGTAAGCCTGGCCGTCACCCCCTTCTCCCTCCATTTTCGGTGGATGTCGTGGGCATCTTTCTGTTGTAAGGTCGGCGGCTTTTGACAATGACGTCCGCACAAGAGGATGTCATTGGTTTGCGATTCCATCAACGCCAAGGAGCCTTTCCCATGACCCAGAACCTCGTTGCCATCGAATTCTCCCCCGCTGATCTCGAGGCCATCAACGGCGCCCTCGCGGTGCTCGAAGCCAAGCTCGACGTCCTCATCACGCTCTCCGCCGACGAGCGCCGCAAAGCCATCAAGATGGGCGACAAATCCGAAGTCTTCTGCCGCCAGACCGAACTGGTGCTGCGCCAGAACCCCGGCATCGTGCCCGGCAATTTCGATCTCGCCGGTCTCCAGCAGGACATCGTGGCCCTCGACGCCCTGCGTCCGCTCCAGCAGCGCCTGCGCACCCTCACCGACCGCAGCGACGACACTGAACTGGCCCTCGGCAGCGACATCATGAGCGCCTCCTTCGACGGCTACGCCCTGGCCAAGGTCGGCGGCAAGGGCACCGCCCTGGATACCCTCAGGGGCGCCATGCAGACCCGCCTGTCCCGCAAGCCGCGCAGCCCTGCCAAACCGGCCGCCTGAGCACCACGCTTGGTGGTCGGCCCTGTCTGTGGGTGTCTCGCGAGTACTGACGGGACAGTCCGGCCCTATCCCGCGGACAGGGCCGGCCATACCTGGAACGTCTCATGAGTAGCACGCGGGTGGGGGCGGGCGGTCCGGGACATCGACCCGAGCAGTGCGGGGCATGGACAGGGCTGTTCGGGAGGGGGAGCGGAGGGCTTCGGAGAGAGGAGGGAGTAGCGTTGGAGATCAGCCCCAGGGCGGGGCCTGAAATCGAGCCCTGCGTGGTTCCGCTTACAATGAGGGCGATATACAACGTATCTCCTCGGGCACACAGAACGCATGAACGTCCAACAACTTGAAAATGAGCTCTGGGAGGCGGCGGACCAGCTCCGCGCCAACTCCAAGCTCACGGCCGCTGAATACTCGATGCCGGTGCTGGGCCTGATCTTCCTGCGCCACGCCGACAACCGCTTCAAGGCCTACCTGCCCGACATTGAGGCTGACATCCCGGTCCAGGTTCCCGCAGCCCAGCGGGAAGCGTTGATCAAGCTCGGTTTTCAGGGCAAGGCCGCCATCTACCTGCCGGAGGCCGCCCGTTTCGATCGCATCGTCAACCTGCCGCAGGGTGCCAAGGTCGGAGAAGCCATCGACACCGCAATGGACGTGATCGAGGCCGAGTACGAGGTACTCAATGGCGCGTTGCCGCGGGGTTACACCGCTTTTGAGCCGGACCTGCTGGCCGAACTGGTCAAGATCTTCGACCGCCCCGCCATCAAAGCCGCCACGGGCGACGTATTTGGCCGTATCTACGAATACTTCCTCAACAAGTTCGCCATGAGCGGTGCGCAGGAGGGCGGCGAATTCTTCACGCCGCCCTCACTGGTGCGCATGATCGTCAACATCATTGAACCCGACCACGGTCTGGTGCTCGACCCGGCCTGCGGTTCGGCGGGCATGTTCGTGCAGAGCGGCCACTTCATCGAAGAAGTGCGTCACGGGGTGGTGAATGACGCCGCGACCTTCCACGGCCAGGAAAAAAGCGACACCAACACCAAGCTGGCGCGCATGAATCTGGTGGTGCACGGGCTGGATGCCTCCAACATCCGCCAGGGCAACACCTTTTACGATCAGGTCGAGCACCTGGTGGGGGAGTGCGACTTTGTCATGGCCAACCCGCCCTTCAATGTGGACGGCGTGGACACCAAGAAGGTGGAGGGGCAGGTGGACGAAGCCGGTCGCCTGCCTTTCGGCCTGCCCGGCACCAATGCCAAGACCGGCGCCATCAGCAATGCCAACAGCCTGTGGATTCAGTACTTCTACGCCTATCTGAACGACACGGGGCGAGCCGGCTTCGTCATGGCCTCCAGCGCGTCCGACGCCGGCAACAAGGACAGGGACATCCGCGAGAAGCTGGTCAAGACCGGCCATGTAGATGTGATGATGGCCATCGGCAACAAGTTCTTCTACACCCGCAGCCTGCCCTGCACCCTTTGGTTCTTCGACAAGGGCAAGCCGGAAGACCTGCACGATCAGGTGCTGATGATCGACGCGCGCAACGTCTACCACGTAGTCTCGGCCCGCTCCCACGTCTTCACCGAAGAGCAGCTGGCCAACCTCAACGCCATCGTCTGGCTGTATCGGGGCGCGCAGGAAAAGTTCACTGCCCTGGTGGGGCGCTACCAGCGGCAGGTGGATGACTGGCTGGCCGTACTGCCCGAGCGCCTCGCCGCCGACACGGCGGCAGTGAAGGCACTGGCTGCCCGGCTCGCCACCTTCGCGGCAGGCGCCACGCTGGCCGAGCTCAACGCCGGCCAGCCCGAGGAAGCACACCTCACTCTGGCCCAACTCGACGCATTCAAGGCCGAGCTGTCTGGTGCACAGGCCGACAGGCAGGTGGCGGACACCATCGCCGCGCTGCTGACCGCCAGTACCCAGGCTCGCGCTGCCCTTGCTCAGGCGGACCTCGCCAGCCATGCCGGGCAGGTGGCCTTGCAGGCCACGCTAGATACCCTGGCCCCGCAGCTCAAGGCCTTGGGCAAGGCGCTGGAAGCCCGCCACAAGCAGTGGCTCAAGTTGCTGGACACGGCGGAGAAGGCCCTGCGTGCGCGCTTGAGCAAAGCCTTCGACGGCAAGGCTGCCCGCGACGCCAAGCGCAGCTTGCTGGCCGCCGATGCGAAGAAGAACGAAGACCCCACCGTGCGCGATGCGGTGCTCGACGCACTCAAGCAGGCAGCCTATTTCATCCACCAGGTCCACTGGCTGCACGGCCGCTTTCCGCACGGGCTGTTCGAGGACGTGCCGGGCCTGTGCAAGGCGGTCACGATGGACGAGATCGCCGCCAACGACTACTCGCTGACGCCGGGGCGCTACGTGGGCGTGGCGGCCGCCGCGGCTGAAGACGAAGACAACTTCGTTGAAAAACTGCGCGAGATCCACGACGAGCTTGCCGAACTGAACGACAAGGCGGTGGAACTGGCGGGGCGGATTGCCAGCAACTTCGAGGAGCTGCTGGGATGACGCGGTTGGGTGACGTGTCTGACATGCTGGTTGGCTTCGCCTTCAAGAGTGTGGGCTTTCTGGATGGGGGTTCAGATGGCGTTCGCCTATTGCGTGGCGACAACGTGCAGCAGGGCTACATCCGCTGGGGGGATAAGACCAAGAAGTGGCCAATTGCACAGTGCGATGACCTGGAGCGTTACCAGCTCGCAGAGGACGATGTGATCCTTGCAATGGATCGTCCCATCGTCGGGGATGGACTGAAGATGGCTTGGATCAGGTCAGAGGACTTGCCCGCACTCCTCGTTCAGCGAGTTTGCCGTTTGCGCGGTAAGAAGGGTATGGCACTGACCAACTTCATTCGCTACGTCTTGGCGGCCCCCGACTTTTCCGCTCACATTCACCGGATCACCACCGGTGCCAATATTCCTCACATCAGCGGCAAGGACATTGCGTCCTACGAGTTTGACTTGCCGGGCCTCGACGACCAGTCACGCATCGTTGATTGCTTGTCCGCCTACGACGACCTGATCGCCACCAACCAGCGCCGGATTGCCCTCCTTGAAGATGCCGCCCGCCGCCTCTACCGCGAGTGGTTCGTGCATCTGCGCTTTCCCGGCCATGAGACGATGCTGGTGAAGAACGGGGTGCCGGAGGGGTGGAAACCGCTAATCTTGAATGAAGTTTGCGATGCAGTCGGTGGCGGAACACCATCGACTTCGCGGCCTGAGTATTGGGGAGGCGACGTGGTGTGGGTTACGCCGACAGACGTAACCCGTAACGACTGTCTCGCGCTGCTCGACTCGGAAAAGAAGATCACGGAATCGGGTTTGGCGAGTTCATCGGCCAAGCTGGTGCCACCAGACACGATCTTGATGACCAGTCGAGCATCGATTGGCTTCTTCGCGCTGATGGATAAGCCCGCCTGTACCAATCAAGGCTTCATTTCTGTGCTTCCAAAGTACGCGAACTCTCGGATGTTCCTGCTGTTCAACTTGCTGGGCCGCGTTGAAGAAATGATCGGGTTGGCAACGGGGGCGACGTTCAAGGAAATCTCGAAAAAGACCTTTCGTGCCTTGCCTGTGCTTTGGCCGACAGATGAGTTACTGAAATTATTCGAAGATAGGGCGTATCCGTTGATACAACAGGTCCGGTTGAACAAGAAGCAAATCCAGCAACTCGCCAGCGCCCGTGACCTCCTCCTCCCCAGACTTATGTCCGGCCAACTCGACGTGAGCAGCATCCCCTTGCCCGATGAGGTGGCCGCATGAGTCTTGAAGGCCAGCACCTGGACCGCAAGTCGCTGCGTGCCGTCACCGGCAAGACGGCCGACTGGGGCGAACTGGCGAAAGACTGCGTGGCTTTCGCCAATGCCTTGGGCGGGCGCCTGCTGATCGGCATTGAAGACGGCGAGAACGATCCCCCTGCGGCGCAACACATTCCCGCGGGTCTGCCCGACACCCTGCGCCGCCGCATGGCCGAACTCACCGTCAATGTGTCGGTGCGGCCCGTCGTGCAGGCCGCGGTCAATGGCGGGGAGTTCATCGAACTGGCCATCGACCGGGCGGCCTCGGTGGCGTCGACCTCTGACGGACGTTACTTCTTGCGCATCGGGGATGCCAGCAAGCCTGTGCTGGGGGATGAGGTGATGCGTCTTGCCGGCGAGCGGTCGGCCTTGCCGTGGGAGACCCTGACGACACTTGGCGTACCGCGGCATCAGGCTGATCCGGCCAAGCTCGCGGCCCTGCTGGGGGCGCTGCGGACCTCGGATCGCGTCAAGTCGTCGGTGAAGGAAAAGACCGATGACGAATTGCTCGACCACTACCTGCTTGCCCGGGACGAATGGCTCACCCATTTGGGCGTGCTGTGCGTGGGCCGGCAGGCAGACCGGGCGCGCCTGGGCACGGCGCCGGTGATCCAGTTCATCAAGCGCGACGCCCAGGAGCAGAAGGTCAACAAGCTGACCTGGGATGACCACACCTTGTCGCCGATGGAACTGGTGGACGCGGTGTGGCGTGATGTTCCCGACTTTCGCGAGTTCTACGAGGTGGCGGAGGGCCTGTTCCGCACCCAGGTGTCGGCGTTCGATGAGCGGGTGATCCGGGAGTTGCTGATCAATGCGCTGGTGCACCGGCCCTATACACAGCGCGGCGACCTTTATCTGAACCTGTACGCCGATCGGCTGGAGATCGTCAATCCGGGGCTGTTGCCCATGGGCGTGACCCCGAGCAATGTGCTGCATGCATCGGTACGACGTAATGACCACCTGGCCCGGCTGTGCCATGACCTGAAGCTGATGGAGCGCGAGGGTAGCGGTTTCGACGCCATTTACGACGTGCTGCTCTCGCAAGGGCGTCCCGCGCCGCTTGTCGAGGAAGGGCCGGACTGGGTGCGTGTGACCCTGGCGCGTACCGCGCCGGACCGGCAAGTCCTGGCCTTCATCGTCAAGGCTGGTGAAGCGCATCCGCTGACGCAGCGCGAGCGGATTACCTTGGGTTTGTTGGCCCGGCATGAGGCCTTGACGGCCCGTGAGCTGGAGGAGCAACTGGAACTGACGAGCGCCGAGCAGTTGCGCCCCTGGCTGGGGCGCTTGTGCGACTGGGGGCTGGTGGGCCAGATCGGCCGAACCCAGGCCACGCGCTACTTCGTGAATCCCGATCTGCTGCGGACGCTGGCGTTTCCCGCTGTGACCACGCTCAAGCGCATCGAGGACCATCGGCTGCGTGCCTTGGTACTGGAGGATCTGGGCCGGTATCCGGCGTCTGCCATTGGCGACATCCACAAACGCATTGGCCTTGAGATTCCCCGACGGCGCTTGCAGGCCGTGTTGACGAAGCTGGTGGCGGCCGGTCAGGTGGGCATGGAAGGTGAGCGGCGGTGGGCACGCTACTCTGTGCCGCTATAAACGCACGGGGTTTGAATTCAGCCGGGCATGTTTATAAGTCGCATCCATAGAACGCGGGCTTGTTCTTTTAGTGTTCTGATTTAAAAGTGATTCTGACAATCCACGGATGGCTGAGCCCATGCGGTTTGTGTTCATAGGCGTCAAGACATGGCCAAAAAAGAGTACTCCGAAGACCTGCTGATCCAGGCGCCTACCGCAGAGTTTCTGGAACAGAAACTGGGGTGGCAGAACGTATTCGCGCAGGACGATGAGGGTGTCGGCCCCGACAGCCTGCTCGGACGGGCGTCGGATCGTGAGGTGGTGCTGACCCGGGACGTACTGGCCGCTCTCAAGCGGCTGAATCCAGGCCTGCCCGCTGACGCCTACCAGCAGGCCTTGGCGGTAGTGGTTCAGCATGACATCACCAAGTCGTTGATTGCCCTCAACGAGGAAAAGTACCGTCTGCTGCGCGACGGCGTGCCAGTGAAGTTCCGCACGATTGACGCAAAAGGAGCCGGGCGCCTGATGGATAAACGCCTCCGCCTGATCGACTTCGACGACCCGGGCAAGAACTGCTACCGGGCCGTCCGTGAGATGTGGGTACGGGGCAAGCTGTGGCTGCGCCGCCCGGACATAATCGGCTTCGTCAATGGCCTGCCGCTGGTATTCATCGAACTGAAAGGTTTCGATGTGCATATCGACAACGCCTACAAGAAGAACTACGCCGACTATCAGGACACCATCCCCCATCTCTTTCACTGGAACGCCCTGATTGTGCTCGCCAACGGCCACGACGCGCAGTACGGGTCGCTAACGTCCACCAAGGAGCATTTCTACCGGTGGAAGCGGCAGGACGAGGATGATCCGGAGCCAAAGAAGGACCAGCCCCTGCTGCCCCTCCTGTTGGACGGCATGTTGCACAAGCAGCGTCTGCTGGACATCGTGGAGAATTTCGTTCTGTTCGACACCTCCGAGGGCAGCACGCACAAGATCGTGGCGCGCAATCACCAGTACCTCGGTGTGAATCGGGTCATTGATCGGCTGACTTCGACCGACCCGAAGATTCAGGCCGAGGTCGGGGCTGGCGCTTTGGGCGTCTTCTGGCACACCCAGGGCTCGGGCAAGTCGTATTCGATGGTGTTCCTGACCGAGAAAATCCACCGCAAGCTATCGGCGTCCTACTCGTTTGTCGTGATAACCGACCGTTCGGAGCTGGATGACCAGATCGCCTCCACCTACACCAACTGCGGGCGAGCGAGCAGCAAGACCGACCAGGCTTCGAGCGGCGACGCCTTGCGCCGGATGCTGCGCGATCAGAACCGCCGTTACGTGTTCGGCCTGATCCAGAAATACCGGGAGAGGGTGACCGAGCCGTATTCCGACCGGGATGACATCATCGTCATCAGTGATGAGGCTCACCGCACCCAGTACGGGCGCCTGGCCATGAACATGCGCAAGGGCATGCCACGGGCCAAGTTCCTGGGTTTTACCGGCACACCGCTGATCGATGCTGGGGAGAAGGCGCTGACCCGCGCCGTGTTTGGTGACTATGTGTCGATCTACGACTTCCAGCGCGCGGTGGCCGATGGCGCAACGCTCCCCCTCTTCTACGAGAACGCGGGCGAAAAGCTCAAGATCATCGATCCGAAGGTAAGTGAACGCATTGCCGAGTACATCGAGACGGCCAAGCAGTCAGCCACCCTGGACGACCCATGGAGCGATGACAAGGAGGAGAAGCTCTACCGCGAACTGGCACGTGATTACCCCATCCTGACCGCTCCGACCCGCCTGGACAAGGTGGCGCAGCACTTGGTAGATCATTTTCATGAACGCTGGCGTGTGGTGGAAAACGGGGGCGGCAAGGCCTTGATGGTCTGTCTGGATAAGATCACCTGCGTGAAGATGCATGATCTGGTCAAAGCAAAATGGCAGGAGAAAGCAGCCCAACTGGATGCTCTTGTCGTGGCCGAGGAAGCCTTGTTTGCCGCCAAAGGCAAAGCCCCAGGCGGCTTGCTCAAGCAGCGTCGCGAGCAGGTGGAGTGGATGAAGGCCACTGAATGCTGTGTGGTGGTGTCGCAGGAGCAGGGGGAGGTCGGGGAGTTCAGGAAATGGAAAAACTTTCGAGACGAACCGCTGGAGATCACGCCTCACCGCGAGACGATGGTCAAGCGCGATCTTGAAAAAGAATTCAAGAAGGCTGATCACCCCTTCCGTATTGCCATTGTCTGCGCCATGTGGCTAACGGGGTTTGATGTGAAGTGTCTGGCGACGCTGTACCTGGACAAGCCCATGCAGGGCCACACGCTGATGCAGGCGATTGCACGGGTGAACCGGGTGGGTGGCGGCAAGAAGCACGGGCTGATCATCGACTACAACGGCATGATCAAGAGCCTGCGCCGTGCGCTGGCCACCTTCGCCCAGGGTGATCGTGCCGGTACAGGCAAGGGCGAGGGCGAAGCAGAGACCGTGCGGGATGCCTCCGAGGCCTTGGCTGAATACGCGAACAGCGTCAAGGCTGCGCGCGACTTCCTGGGCGACCAGGGTTTTGATCTGGATGCACTCATTGCGGCGAAGGGCTTTGAAAAGCAGCGCTTGATTCTGGTTGCTATGAATCTGCTATGCGAGAGTGACGAGCGCCGGAAAACCTATCAGGTCATCGTGGAGGATGTGCAGGCCCGTCATCGGGGCTTGTTTCCTCACCCGGGCTTGTTCGACCTTGATGCAGAGGAAAGTGCTCTGTCGGCTATCTACAACAAGCTGGAGGATGCCCGCGTCTCTCCCGATGTGAGTGCCCTGCTACAGGATTTGTACGATGTGGTGGACCTGGCCTTGGTCAGCGAAACACCTGGCGTCAAGGAGAAGCCGGCGCGCTACGACCTATCGAATATCGATTTTTCCCGTCTGCGGGCAGAGTTTGAAAAGACCCCCTTCAAGAACGTGGTTGCCATGAACCTGATGGAAAAGATCGAAGAGCGTCTGGCGATGATGGTGGCCCGCAATCCGTCGCGGGTGGACCTCTACGAGCGTTATCAGGAAATCGTGCAGGAGTACAACAAGGACAAGGATGCCGGCGAGATCCAGAAGGTCATGGATGATCTCTTTGCCTTCAACGATGACTGTAGCGAAGAAGAAAAACGCTACCTGCGCGAGGAACTGGAAAATGAAGACCAGCTGGCCATATTCGATCTGTTGCAGAAGGACTCGCTGACAAAGGGGGATCGTGACGCCATCAAGACGGTCGCCAAGGAGCTATTGAACAAGCTGGCCAGCGGCAAGCTGCAGATTGACCATTGGCGCGAAAAGGCAACCGCCCAGGCACAGGTCAAGGCTGAAATCATCAAGCACCTCTTCGCCAACCTACCTTCCGGGGCGTACGGCGACGACGAAATCAACTTGAAAGCCGGTGCAGTGTTCGCACATCTCTTTACCGGCGATTTTGGCAACCCAGCGGTACTCCACTAGGCTGACACGATGCGGGTGTCAGCCGCATTGTGCTGGGCTGCGCTTGATTTGACCCGATCCACCTTCGACCAGACAACAAAAAGGCCAACCCCTGGAGGTTGGCCTTTTTGCTTCCAGTTCAACAACCTGGAGGAATCCGGTGTGGAGCGGGCGATGGGAATCGAACCCACGGCTCTAGCTTGGGAAGCTAGGGTATTACCATTATACGACGCCCGCTCGGAGGCCCGGATTGTACGCATGGGCGGGGCGGAGGGCAACCGGCGAGGCATGGTAAACTTCGGCCATGTCTGCTCAAGCTGCTTCCAACCTTCTTTCCCTGACGATCAACGGCGAGGCGCGTTCGTTTGCGGCCCCGGCCAGCGTGGCGTCCCTGCTCGACGAGATGGGGCTGACCGGCAAGCGGCTGGCGGTGGAGCGTAACGGCGAGATTGTGCCCAAGGGCCTGCACGCCACCACCGGGCTGGCTTCCGGCGACCGGCTCGAAATTGTCGTTGCCGTTGGCGGCGGTTGATCAACTCTCATACTTTTAGACTGGCGCTTCGATGGACGATTTGCTGACGATTGCAGGCACGGGCTATTCCTCCCGGCTGTTGGTGGGCACGGGCAAGTACAAGGATTTCGCACAAACCCGCGAGGCCATCGTGGCGAGCGGGGCGCAGATTGTCACCGTGGCGATCCGCCGGACCAACATTGGTCAGGACCCGAACACGCCGAGCCTGCTCGATGCGCTGCCGCCGTCCGAATTCACTTACCTGCCCAACACCGCCGGCTGTTACACCGCCGACGATGCGGTGCGCACCCTGCGCCTGGCCCGCGAGCTGCTGGACGACCACAAGCTGGTGAAGCTGGAGGTGCTGGGTGACCCGCACACCCTGTTCCCCAACATGCCGGAAACCCTGAAGGCCGCGGCAACGCTGGTGAAAGAGGGTTTTCAGGTGATGGTGTACTGCTCCGACGATCCGATCCAGGCAAAGATGCTGGAAGACATCGGCTGCGTGGCGGTGATGCCGCTGGCCTCGCTGATCGGCTCGGGCATGGGTGTTCTCAACCCGTGGAACGTGCAACTGGTGCGCGACGCGGTGAAGGTGCCGGTGCTGCTGGATGCGGGCGTGGGTACGGCGTCGGATGCCGCGATTGCCATGGAGCTGGGCTGTGACGGCGTGTTGATGAACACCGCCATCGCGCTGGCGCAAGACCCGGTGAGGATGGCCGGCGCCATGAAAAAGGGCGTCGAGGCCGGCCGCGAGGCTTTTCTGGCCGGGCGCATGCCCAGGAAGTTCTATACGGCGAGCCCGAGCTCACCCACCAGCGGCCTGATCGGCAGCTGAACGCCAGTTAGCAGGGGCGACTGTAGGGGCGACTTCAGTCGCCCGTTTTCGTTGATTAACCTCCGCGGGCGACTGAAGTCGCCCCTACATATTTCGGATTTGCGGCATGAGCGAAGAAGAACAGGTTCCGGGCTCGCGCCTTACCTCCCAGTCGATCCGCAGTTTTGTGCTCCGCCAGGGGCGCATGTCGGATGCGCAGCATCGTTTCCTCGACGAGATGATGCCGAAGGTGGGTGTCCCGTACCGGCCCGAAGCCGTCGACCTGAATGCGGTTTTCGGGCGGCAGGCGCCGCACATCGTCGAGATCGGTTTCGGCATGGGGCAATCGACCGCAGTCATCGCCCAGGCCCGGCCGGACGAGGACTTCCTTGGTATCGAGGTGCATGCGCCGGGTGTCGGCGGCCTGTGCAAGCTGATCGAAGAGGGCGGCATCAGCAACCTGCGCATCGTCCAGCACGATGCGGTGGAAGTGCTGCGCGACATGATTCCGGAAGGCTCGCTGGCCGGCGTGCACATCTACTTCCCCGATCCCTGGCCGAAGAAGCGTCACCACAAGCGCCGTCTGGTGCAGGGGCCGTTTGTGAAGCTGATCGCCTCGCGCCTGGCGCCGGGCGGCTACCTGCACTGCGCGACGGACTGGGAGGAATACGCCCACCAGATGCTCGAGGTGCTGTCGGCCGAGCCGCTGCTGGCCAATACGGCCGACGGCTTTGCGCCGAAGCCCGATTACCGCCCGCTGACCAAGTTTGAAAACCGCGGCATCAAGCTCGGCCACGGGGTGTGGGACGTGGTTTTCAAGCGGGTCTGACCATGGCCCTCAAGCGACTTCCTGTTGGCGCCTGGCTGCTGGGCGTGCCCGGCTTGCTGTGCCTGCTCGCCGGGCTGGTCCTGCTGGCGGGTTTTGGCGCCGATCTGCATCCGCTGCTGCAGGAGTCCGGCGCCGGGCTGGTCTTGATCGTTTCCGGCGTGGCGCTGGTGGGCAGCGCTGCGTTTCCGCTGGTGCTGGCCGAACTGGCTGCCAAGGACGAATCCCGGTAAGAAACCGCTGCAGGGGCGCCTGTAGGGGCGACTTGTAGGGGCGACTTCAGTCGCCCGCCTTTTCGTTGATCAAGCACCGGATGGGCGACTGAAGTCGCCCCTACAGGGGCACTACAGGCGCCCGGCGTTTCAGTAGATCTTCGGCTCGCCCGGGGGGCGGGTCTTGAAGCGGCGGTGTACCCAGTAATACTGGGCCGGCATGGTGCGGATGCGGTCTTCGAGGAAGGCATTCATCCGCCGGGCGTCGCCTTCGACGCTGTCGCCCGGGAAGTCGGTCCACGGCTCTCCCAACTCCACCACATAGCCCTGGCCGCCCGGCAGCATGCGGCTGATGCACGGCACCACCACGGCCCCCCCCAGTCTGGCGAAGCGCGGCAGGGCGCCCAGGGTGGCGGCCTGCACGCCGAAGAAGGGCACGAAGACCGATTCGCTGGGCCCGTTGTCCATGTCCGGCAGGTAGTAAAACGGCCGGCAATCCTTCATGGCCTTGATCGAGGCGCGGATGCTTTCGTCACGGCGCAGCAGGATCTGGCTGCCGAAACGGCTGCGTCCGTGGAGCAGCCAGTGGTCGATCACCGGGTCTTTCTGGCGCGCGTAGATGCTCACGCAGTCGAAGGACGCGGCCAGCCGTGTGCCGCCCAGATCCAGGCCGAGGAAGTGGGGCGTGAGCAGGATCACCGGCTGGCGCTCGTCGATCAGTTTTTGCAGCATGGCTTCGCCCTCGACGTGGACGAGGCGGCGGATGCGGGCTTCCGGCGCAAACCAGGCCAGACCCCGTTCGATCAGGCTGCGTCCGGCCAGTGCAAAGTGCTCCTTGGCCAGTTGGCGGCGTTCGCTGTCGGAGCGTTCGGGGAAGCACAGGCGCAGGTTGGTCAGCACCACCCGGCGGCGCGGAAAAATGATCCAGTACAGCAGGCGGCCGAGGCCGCGGCCGATGGGGGCCTGCACGGAAAGGGGCAGCCAGTGCAGCAGCCACAGCAGGGCGACGATGATTCGGCTCATTCCTGGTTTTCTCGGGTAGCGGGCGCCGGGGGGGCGCCGGAGGGGCGTTTGTAGCGGTTGTAGCCCCACAGGTACTGGGCCGGGTTTTCGCGGATCTGGGCTTCCATTTCGCGGTTGATGGCGGCCGCGCGGGCGTTGGTATCCCCTTCCAGCGGCTGCAGGGGTGGGCGCAGATGGAGGTGAAAACCTTGCCCGCCGGGCAGGCGCTCGGCCCACGCAAAAATCGTGGTGACACCGGGCAGTTCGGTCAGGCGGGCGCCGAGGGTCATGGTGTAGGCCGGTCGTCCGAAGAAGGGCAGCCAGGCGCCTTCGCCGCCGCCGGGCACCTGGTCGGGCAGCATGCCCACGGCTTCCCGGGCACGCAGGGCCTTGATGAGCCGACGCACGCCGCTTGTGTCGGCGGGCGCCAGGCGCATGTTGCCGCGACTGCGGCCGGCGTTGATGAGCGGTTGCAGTACGGCTTTCTTGGGGGCCCGATACAGCACGGTGATCGGCTTGTGACTGGAAAAGAACTGGGCGCTGATCTCGAAGCAGCCCAGGTGGGGCGTGATGAAGATGATGCCGCCGTCCCGCGCCTCGGCGGCCTCCACGTGCTCCCAGCCGCTCACCTTGACCACTTTGGCGAAGAGCTCCTGCTGGGGGCGCAGTAGCACCCAGGGCAGCTCGAAGGCCTGTTTGCCGGTCTCTCCCACCACCTGGCGCCACACCCGGCCGGCCGCTTCGGCGCCGAGGGCTTGCTCAAGATTCGCACGCAGGCGCCGTCGATAGGTGGGAGAACAGGCGTAGGTGAGCCAGCCGGCAACAAGGCCGCAGCGTTGCAGAAGGCCTAGGGGAAGTCGGGCCAGCAGGGAAAAAATGAGTGACACCATCACGTTTGGGTGCAGGCCGAATTGACGGCAGGGGGGGCGAAGCTATAATTGTGATTCCGCCGAGTTAATCCGACAACTTGCAGGGCGGGGGCGGTGCGCAGCTTAACTGCGGACGGGCCTAAAAAGTACTGCTAAAGCGTCGCCGCTCCGAAGATCCCCAGAGTCGGCAACGCCGCCAACACTGGGGATTTTTGTTTTTTGTAGGAGCGTTTCATGGCCCGTGAATTCCTTTTTACCTCTGAGTCCGTCTCCGAAGGCCATCCCGACAAGGTCGCCGACCAGATCTCCGATGCGGTGCTGGACGCCATTCTCGCCCAGGACCCGCGTGGCCGGGTGGCTTGCGAGACGCTGGTGTCCACCGGTCTGGTGGTGATTTCCGGTGAAATTACCACCAATGCCGATATCAACTACATGGATATCGCCCGCGCTACCGTGAAGCGCATCGGTTACGACGACTCCGACATCGGTTTTGACTACAAGAGCTGCGCGGTGCTCACGGCGATCAACCGTCAGTCGTCCGACATCGCCCAGGGCGTGAATGAAGGCGAAGGCCTCGACCTCGACCAGGGCGCCGGCGACCAGGGCCTGATGTTCGGCTACGCGACCAACGAGACGGCCAGTCTCATGCCCTTCCCGATCTACTACGCTCACCGCATCATGCAGCGCCAGGCCGAAGTGCGTAAGGACGGCCGTCTGCCGTGGCTGCGCCCGGACGCCAAGAGCCAGCTCACCGTGAAGTACGTGGATGGCAAGCCGGTGTCGATCGACACCGTGGTGGTGTCCACCCAGCACCATCCGGATGTCTCCCATGCCCAGCTCTCCGAGGCGGTGATCGAGGAGATCATCAAGCCGGTGCTGCCCAAGGACATGCTCACCGCGGACACCCGTTTCCTGATCAACCCGACTGGCCGCTTTGTCATCGGCGGCCCGAACGGCGATTGTGGCCTGACCGGTCGCAAGATCATCGTCGACACCTACGGCGGTGCCGCGCACCACGGTGGTGGCGCGTTCTCGGGCAAGGATCCGTCGAAGGTGGATCGGTCCGCTGCCTACGCCGGCCGTTACGTGGCGAAGAACATCGTGGCTGCCGGCCTGGCCGAGAAGTGCGAAGTGCAGGTGGCCTACGCCATCGGCGTCGCCAAGCCGGTGAGCCTGATGGTCGAGACTTTCGGTACCGGCAAGGTGTCCGACGAGAAGATCGTCGAGCTGATCCAGGCGCATTTCGACCTGCGCCCCAAGGCCATCATCGCCACCCTCGATCTGCTGCGTCCGATCTACTCCCGCACTGCCGCCTACGGCCACTTTGGTCGCGACGAGGCGGACTTCACCTGGGAAAACACCGACAAGGCTGCGGCGCTGCGCGCTGACGCCGGGCTCTAAGCCCCGGCTGCGGTTCCTTTCCGGCCAGTAAAAAGGGCGACCCGCGGGTCGCCCTTTTCTTTGCATGTGCGAAGCGCCTTACTTGCTGCGGATCGGGCTGAACTCCACCGGAACCCAGGCGTAGCCCTTGCCTTCGGTGCGCACGTGACCGATGCCCGGGAAGGGCAGGTGCATGCCGGCGACGGCCAGCTTTTCCTTTGCCGCAAAGGCGAACAGCTTCTTGCGGGCAATCACGGCCTGCTTCTTGTCGCTGTCGAACTCGATGGCGACTTCCGGGCGGGCGAATTGCACTGCGTGGCTATGCACCGCATCGCCGACGATCAGCAGGCGCTCGCCCTTCGACTCGATCAGGTAGGCCGTGTGGCCGGGTGTATGGCCGTGGGCGTCGACGGCATGGATACCGGGGGCGAGTTCGGCGTCGCCGCTGAAGGTCTTCCACTTGCCGGCGGCCTGGTAAGGCGCAGCCGCGCTACGGGCCATCTGGAAGAAGGGGCGGAAGCCTTCGGGTGCCTTGGCGGCGATTTCCTCGGACAGCCAGAAGTCGCTGTCGGCCTGGGTGACGCGGACTTCGGCGTTGGGGAAGAGCGGCTTGCCCTCGGCGTTGAGGAGGCCGGCGGCGTGGTCGGCATGGAGGTGGGTCAGCAGCACCACGTCCACCTGTTCGGGGCTGTAGCCGGCGGCCTTGAGGTTGCTGCCGATGAAACCGAGGGTCGGGCCGAAGGCCTTGGCGGCACCGGTGTCCACCAGGATCAGCTTGCCGCCGGCGTTGATCAGGAAGGCATTGACGGCGGTCTGGACCTTCTGGCCGGCGAGGAACATGCGTGTCAGCAGGCGCTGGACTTCAGCCGGGCTGGTGTTGCTCAGGATCTTTGTATCCAGGTCGATATAACCATCGTAGAGCGCAGTGATTTCGAGCTCGCCCAAGGCCATGCGGTAATAGCCGGGAACCTGGGTCGTGACCGGGGGTGCTTCGGCGAAGGCCGGTGCGACGGGGGCAAAGCTGAGGCCAAGGGCAAGGGTAATGGCGGTGAGACTGCGACGGATCATGGGTGAATCTCCGGGTCGGGAAAGGACAAGAGGATACGACGACTGCCGTGATGGGCGGAAGTCAGCCGGTGGCGTGTATTGCCAGCCAGACGGTATCGGGGCCGGTGGTGGCAACCCGGTGGCGGCAGCCGGCGGGAATCACCAGCCAGTCGCCAGGCGCGAGGGACTGCCTGCGGCCGTCGTCAAATTCAAGTTCGGCGCTCCCCTGCGCCAGCATGACCCACTCGTCGGTGGCCTGGTCGTACCAGAAGCCGGGCGGGCTGGCGTGGCGGTGCGAGACGATGCGCTCGATGCGCAACGCCGGAGTGGCGAAAAGGGTTTCGAAGTGCTCGTCCTGGCCGGGTGGGGGCAGGGCGCTGAAGAGGTTGCTGCTGGACATGGGCCGGATCCGGATTCGGACCAACTAGTATGCCCGACCCGCTGCGGAGAGAAAAAGGTTGCGCCGGGATGAGGTCTCTGTAGGGATTTGGGGGCTTTTTTTGCCCCGGCGCACCGGTGAGTCAGCAATGCCAATGAAGGGCCTTCCGGAACCGGGAGACCTTTGCTTCAACCCTCATGCTATTGGAGTGTCGGGAGACCGGCCAATTGATTATCACCATTGTGCGGATAGGCGTTGCCTATCGCGCGCATCCCGAGTGGGCGCCGAAAATAGGTAGAGTGTGCAATTCCGATGTTAGAGCAAGGGACTAAGCTTGATTGATGATGAACAGACAACGTGGTGATGCCGGTAATCATTGTCGGTGTGGGGCGGTGAAACTCGCCAGGCGCTTTGGATTCAGTTTCCGCTCCTTGAGGACGCGTGTTGCCGTCGGTGTGCTGTTCTGCGTATTGCTGGCCCTGTGGGTGACAACGCTGGTGCTGGGCTTCTTCCTGCGCGAGGAGATGCAGGCTACCCTCTCGGCCCAGCAGTTTTCGGTGGTCACACTGCTGGCGGACGAGATCGACCGGTCGGTTTCCGAGCGCATGCGGGCCCTGGAGGCCGTTGCCGCCGGTATCGATGCGAAGAAGCTGGCCCGGGCCGATCTGCTGGGGGCCGAGTTGCGCCACCAGGAGGTGCTCGGCACGCTTTTCAACTGGGGAGTGCTGGTCACCGACCGGAGCGGGACCGCGTTGGTCAGTCTGCCCGAAGCGCTGGGCCGGCAGGGCGTCAATTACCTGGACGTGGCGGCCGTGCGGGAGACCATCGAGAGTGGCCGCAGCGGCGTGGGTGAGGCCCTCGTCGGCAAGACGACTCACCAGCCGGTGGTGCCGATGATCGTGCCTGTTCGCGGGGCCGGTGGCGAGGTCATCGGGACGGTGATCGGGCTCACCAATCTGGCAACTTCCAACTTTCTTGACGAGATCGGGAGCAACCGCTTCGGGCGTGAAGGCGGCTACCTGCTGACCGACCCGCGCCAGCGGATTTTCATTGCAGCAACCGACAAGACCCGTGTCATGCAGCCGGGGCCACCTGCCGGGGTTAATCCGGTTTATGACCGCTATCTGGCGGGCTACGAGGGGTCCGGTCTGGCGCTTAGCTCACGGGGTGTAGTGGAGCTTTCGTCGAGTCGCCGCGTGGCTTCGACAGGCTGGCTGATGCAGGCGGTGTTGCCCGCTGAAGAAGCGTTTGCGCCCATCGACAGGCTGGAATGGCGTGTGCTGGGCGTCGCAATGGCTTTGACGGTCATGGCGGGGAGCCTTGCCTGGTGGTGGTTGCGTCGCCAGTTGCAGCCCCTTGGCGAGGCAGCCTGGCTGCTCGGGCGCATGCGTGACGGCGTGACTCCCCGGCAGCCTCTGCCGGTGCGCCGGGATGATGAGATCGGCGAACTGGCGGCGGCGTTCAATGGCTTGCTCGGCGCCATCATGGAGGGGGAGTCGCGGGCGGCGGAGCACACCTTCAACCAGCGCCTGCGGGTCATTGTGTCGCAGATACCCGGCGTGGTCTTCCAGTACCGTCTTGGTGCCGATGGCGCCCACAGTCTGCCCTTTGCCAGTGACGCGATCCGCGAGCTGTGCGGCGTCGAACCCGAGGCGGTGGCAGCGAGCGCAGCGGCCCTGCATGCCTTGATCCATCCGGATGACCTGCCGGGCTTCATGGCTACGCTGGAGGCCTCGGCCGCCTGCCTGGCCCCGTGGCATCTGGAGTTCCGCATCATGCATCCCCGCCGCGGGGTGCGCTGGCTCGGGGTGGATGCGTTACCCGAAGCGGAGGAGGGCGGCTGCGTGACCTGGCAGGGTTTTGCGACCGACATTACCGAGGCCAAGGAAACCGAGAGCGAACTGCGCATCGCAGCCGCCACCTTTGAAACCCAGGAAGGCATCTTCATCACCGATGCGCAGAAACGCATCGTTCGGGTCAACCAGGCCTTTACCGCGATGACCGGCTATTCGGCTGCGGAGGCGGTCGGACAGACGCCGGCCCTGCTCAGATCGGGCCGTCACAGCGCGGAGTTCTACCGGCACCTGAATGAGGGGCTGGCGCGGGAGGGCTTCTGGCAGGGCGAGATCTGGAACCGGCGCAAGAGCGGCGAGGTGTTTGCCGAGTGGGTGACGATCTCGGCGGTGTGCGACGGGCATGGGCAGGTAACCCACTACGTGGCGGCCTTCTCCGACATCACCGAACACAAGAAGGCCGAGGAGAGGATTCACCAGTTGGCCTTCTACGATCCGCTGACCCAGTTGCCCAACCGCCGTCTGTTCCACGACCGGCTGGACCAGGCCCTGGCTGCCAGCGCCCGCAATCGTAGCCGCGGGGCGCTGCTGTTTCTCGATCTGGACGGTTTCAAGGGCTTGAACGACAGCTACGGCCACGTCATTGGCGACGAACTGCTGACCGAGGTGGCACGTCGCCTGACAGCCTGTGTTCGGGAGACAGACACCGTGGCGCGCCTGGGCGGCGACGAGTTCGTGGTGATCCTCGAAAACCTCGACCCCGCCGACCGCGAGGCCGCAGCCAGGATTGCCGAGAAACTGCGCCAGGTGCTGGCCGAGCCCTACCGCCTAAGCGTGCCCGGAACCGGTGAGGAAGTTACCCACCGCTGTACGGCGAGCATTGGCGTGTGTCCGTTTCACGGGCACGACCAGACGCGGGGCGAACTTATCAAGCGGGCCGACATCGCCATGTACCAGGCCAAGTCGGCGGGGCGCAACGCCATACGTTTTTATGAAGACAGCGCGGCCCGCGAGGAGGAAGGCTTGCCCGGCTGAGCGCGGAGGCTGCGCCAGCCGGGCTGTCGGCCGATTTACTGCACGACCTTGTCGATGACCAGCTGCAGCTTCTGTGCACCCGGCTTGACCGGGCTGATCTCGCCGCTCAGGTCGCCCGGCTTGGAGATGGCGTCGCCAGACCTGGAAACGCGGGCTTCGATGCGCAACTCGGAGGCGGACGAGATTTTCAGGTCCGGGCTCATGGCCATGCTGTCGTCGAGGCTGAAGTCCTTCGGCAGGTCGGAAACCTTTACGCGGAGCACCGCCAGCGGCATGCGCGGGCCGTTGGCGGGACGGGCGAAGATGTACACCGTGTCGTCGGGGCCGGCCTTGGCCAGCAGGGCAGGGGCCAGGCTGACCCGGCCGCTCACTGACGTGGCACCGGCGGCGCGGGCTTCCGGCTTGGCGGGTGCGTCGGCCTTCGGTGCCGGTGTGGCGGCAGGCTGCCCCTGACCCATCATGCTACGGACCTTCTCGAGGCCGGCGGTGAGGTTGCGGGCATCTTCGGAGTCCGGCGGCACCTGGGCGAGCACTCTTTCCCAGTAGCGGGCTGCGTCGGGGTAGTTCTGGCGGAAGTAGGCGTCGGTGCCGGCCAGCACGAGGGCCTGCGGGTTGTCCGGCTGATCCTTGAGAACCTGCTTGAGCAGTTTGAGGCCCCTGCCTTCGACCTTGCCCTGATTCTGCTCGGCCGACAGTTCGGCCACTTCCAGCATCAGTTCGGGTTCGCTCTCCATGGCGGAACCGGCTTTCTCGAAGGCGCGGGCGGCTTCGTCGAAGCGGCCCATGACCTTGTAGCTGCGGCCGAGCATGACCCAGCCCTGCAAGTTGTCCGGGTTCTTTTCGAGCTTTTCGGCCAGGGCACCAACCATCTTCTCGACTTCGGCGGCCGTCGGGGCGACGTTTTTCTGGGCGCTGGGGTCGAGGGCGGTCGGGTTGCCGAGGGTGAAGTACAGGGCCACGGCGGCGGCCGGCAGGGCGACACCCAGGGCCAGGGCGGTGCGTGGCAGGCGCCGGGGGGCGGTCGCGACGGCGCCACCGTCTTCGGCCACGTCTTCGAGAACCCGGCGTTCGAGTTCTTCCCGGGCGGTGGCGTGGTCATCGCGGGAGACGGCACCGCTGGCCAGGTCCCGGTCGAGTTCGGCCATCTGGTCCCGGTAAATGGCGGTGTTGAGGGCTTTGCGGGAAGTGCTGGCGGCATGGCGCTGGCGCAGCAGCGGCCAGCACAGTACGGCGAGGACGAGGGCAGTAAGCAGCCCGGCGGCGATCCAGAAGGCGGTCATGCCTGGTCTTTCGGGGAATGGGGGGAGTCCTGGCCGCCGAGGAGGGCCTTGGCGGCCGCCTTGTCGGTGGCAGAGAGGGCGGGGGCGAGAACCTTGCCGGCGCGGCGGCGCAGGTAGGCGATCAGGCCGATGACGGCACCGCCGAGAATCACGAAGGGGCCGAACCACAGGAGCCAGGTGGTGGGCTTGACCGGCGGACGGTAGAGCACGAAGTCACCGTAGCGGCTGACCAGGTAGTCCTTGATTTCCGGGTCGGTCTTGCCCTCGCGGACCAGCGTGCGGACTTCCCGGCGCAGGTCTTCGGCCAGTTCGGCGTGGGAGGCGGCAAGGCTTTCGTTCTGGCACACCAGGCAGCGCAGCTCTTCGGAAATGGCGACCATGCGGGCCTCTACAACCGGATCTTCGGCCATCGGAGTGGCGTCGCCGGCATGGGCGAGGGGCAGGGCGAACAGCAGCAGCGCGGCTGCACAGACAAGGCGGTGTTTCATGTCAGGACTCCTCGGCAAGCTTCTTGGCCAGCGGAAGGATCTTCTGCTCCAGCGCCTCGGGGGTGATCGGGCCGATCTGCTTGAAGCGGATCACGCCCTTCTTGTCGATCAGGTAGGTTTCGGGCACGCCATACACGCCGTAGTCGATGCCGACCCGGCCGTCCATGTCGAGCACCGACAGGGTGTAGGGGTTGCCGTGGCGGGTCAGCCAGCCGGCCGCGCGCTGGCGGGTGAGGACGATTTCTTCGTCGCCGGCCAGCTTCTTCACGTTGGTTTCACCGTCGCCGCGCACTTCCTTGTAGTTCAGGCCGACGATGGGCACGCCGCCCTGCCTGGCAAAGGCCACCAGCAGCGGGTGTTCGGCACGGCACGAGACGCACCACGAGGCCCACACGTTGAGCAGCCACACCTGGCCGCGCATGTCGGCGGGGGAGAAAGTCTTGCCCGGCTCGCCGAGCGTCTCCAGTTTGAACTCGGGCGCCGGCTTGCCGACCAGCGGTGAGGGTACTTCGTGGGGGTCGCGGTTGAGGCCGACGGCCAGGAAGACGACCAGGACCAGGAACAGGCCGAGGGGAATCAGGAAACGTTTCAAGATGCGGCTCCCTGGGCGGCCAGGCTGCTGGCCTTGGCAGAGGTGGATTTGAGGCGGTAGCGGCGGTCACTGGCGGCGAGGATGCCGCCGAGGGCCATCAGCACGGCGCCGGCCCAGATCCAGCTGACGAAAGGTTTGTAATACACGCGCACGCTCCACGCGCCATCGCCGCCTTCGAGCGGGTCGCCGAGGGAAACGTAGATGTCGCGGGTGAAGCCCGGGTCGATGAAGGCTTCGGTCAGCGGCATGGCCGAGGACAGGTACTTGCGCTTCTCCGGGTGCAGCAGCATCACCACCTGGCCGTCGCGGATCAGTTCGAGGTTGCCGCGGGCGGCCGTGTAGTTGGGGCCGGGCGCGCTTTCGACGCCCTTGAAGCGGATCAGGTAGTCGCCGGTCTTGACCGTGTCGCCCGGTGCCATGCGCACGTCACGCTCGGATTCATAGTGCTTCACCATGACGATGCCGACGACGGTCACGGCGATGCCGATGTGGGCCAGGTGCATGCCCCAGAAGGCCCGCGGGGGCAGGCTCGACTTGACCCGGGCGATGATCTGCACCACCGACGAGCCGACGATCCAGGCTGCCAGCCCGATGCCCAGTGCCACACCGGCAGACCAGGCGCCGGCGATGAAGGGCACGCTGACACCCACCGCCACGGCAATGCCGAAGGCCCAGCGCAGGGGCCGTACGATGTCGGCCAGATTGGTCTGCTTCCAGCGGGCGACCGGACCGACCGCCATCAGGAACAGCACCGGCACCATCAGCGGCGCGAAGACGGCGTTGAAATACGGGGGGCCGACCGACAGCTTGCCCAGGTTGAGGGCATCGATCACCAGCGGGTAGAGCGTACCGAGGAAGACCGCGCCGGTAGCCGACAGCAGCAGCACGTTGTTGATCAGCAGGAAGGTCTCCCGCGACACCAGTGCGAAGGCGCCGCCAAGGCTGACTTTGGGGGCACGCCAGGCGAACAGTGTCAGCGACGCACCAACGACGACTGCCAGGAAGAGCAGGATGAAGACGCCGCGCTTGGGGTCGGAGGCGAAGGCATGCACCGAACTGAGCACACCCGAGCGGACCAGGAAGGTGCCCAGCAAAGACAGGGAGAAGGCGCCGATGGCCAGCAATACGGTCCAGTTCTTGAAGCTGCCCCGTTTTTCGGTGACCGCCAGGGAGTGGATTAGCGCCGTGCCGACCAGCCAGGGCATGAAGGAGGCGTTTTCGACCGGATCCCAGAACCACCAGCCACCCCAGCCCAGCTCGTAATAAGCCCAGACGGAGCCGAGGCCGATGCCGAGGGTCAGGAAGATCCACGCGGCGGTTGTCCACGGGCGCGACCAGCGCGCCCAAGCCGCGTCGAGACGGCCGGACAGCAGCGCCGCGATGGCGAAGGCGAAGGCCACCGAGAAGCCCACGTAGCCCATGTAGAGCATCGGCGGGTGGAAGATCAGGCCCGGGTCCTGCAGCAGGGGGTTCAGGTCGCGACCGTCGTCGGCGCCGGGGAGCAAGCGCTCGAAGGGGCTGGAGGTGGTCAGGATGAACAGGATGAAGCCGGCGGCGACGAGGCCAAGCACGCCCTGCACCCGGGCCACCATGTCATCGGGCAGGCTGCGCGAGAAGGCGGCCACGGCCAGGGCCCACAGGGCCAGCATCTGCACCCACAGCAGCAGGGAGCCTTCATGGCCGCCCCACACGCCGGCGATGCGGTACTCGATGGGCAGTTTCGAGTTGGAGTGCTGGACGACGTAGAGCACCGAGAAGTCGTTGTTGATGAAGCTCGCCGTGAGGCAACTGAAGGAAATCGCGATCAGCAGGAAGAGGGTTGCCGAGGCCGGCCGCGCAAGGGCGATCCAGGCGGGAATGCCGCGCTGGGCGCCGATCAGGGGCAGCGTGCCCTGGACGAGGGCGACAAGCAGGGCGAGGATGAGGGCAAAACTGCCTATTTCAGGAATCATGGGGCGCCTCCCGGCTTACTGCTTGAGGGTCTTCGAGGCTTCGTGGGCCTGATCGACGGCGGCCTTGGCCTCCGGCGGCATGTAGTTCTCGTCGTGCTTGGCGAGGACTTCGGTGGCGGTGAACTGGCCGTCTGCCCCGAGGCTGCCTTGGGCCACGACGCCTTTGCCCTCGCTGAAGATGTCGGGCAGGATGCCGGTGTAGGAAACCGGGATTTCCTTGGCGGTGTCGGTGACGACGAAGCGGGCCGTGATGTCGGTACGCTGCAGGCTGCCCTCCTTCACCAGTCCGCCGATGCGGAAGGTGCGGTCCTTCGGGGCTTCACCCTTGGAAACCTGGGTCGGCGTGAAGAAGAACACCAGATTGCTCTGGAAGGCATTGAGCACCAGGGTGGCGGCAATGCCGAGGGCGGCGAGCCCGCCGACGATGATGGCGAAACGCTTGTGACGTGGCTTCATGGTTTATTCCTGATTCTCTCTATCGGCCGCCAGTTCCCGGCGCAGGGCCCGGCGGGTGTCGGAATAACGCTTCCGGACCAGCACGGTTTCGATCAGCAGGGTCAGGGCGGTGACGCCGAAACTGCCCCACACATAGAGGCCGTAGCCTCCCATCGCGAAGAATTCGCTCGTGCTTCCCCAGTTCATGCCTGCATCTCCGGCAGTTCGGCCACCCAGGTGGCGTGACGTTCCCGTTCAAGGATGATGGCGCGTACCCGGTACAGGGCGATGGCGATGCTGTACATCCAGAAGGCCAGGGCCATGATCAGCATGCCCCACAGCATCGTGGTGGCCATCGTCGGTGCCTTGGTCATGGATACAGACGCGCCCTGATGCAGGGTGTTCCACCATTTCACCGAAAAATAAATGATGGGCACGTTCACCACGCCCACCAGGGACACGATGGCGCCGGCCTTGTCGGCCCGGCGTGGGTCGTCGATGGCGGCGGTGAGGGCGATGTAGCCCAGGTACAGGAAGAGCAGGATAAGTTCGGAGGTGAGGCGGGCGTCCCACACCCACCAGGCGCCCCACATGGGCTTGCCCCACAGGGCGCCGGTCCACAGGGAAATGAAGGCGAACAGGGCGCCGGTGGGGGCCAGGGCCGAACTCATCATGCCCGACAGGCGCGTGTTGAAGGTGATGCCGATGGCGGCCCACAAGGCCATCACGCAGTAGATGAACATGGACATCCACGAGGCCGGCACGTGGATGAAGATGATGCGGTAGCCCTCGCCCTGCTGGAAGTCGGTGGGGGCGACGAAGAAGCTGATCCACAGCCCGACCGCGGCGAAGGCCGTGCCGAGGGCAGCGAACCACGGCCAGGCCTTGCCGGCGAGGGGGTAGAAGGTCGCCGGGGAGGCGAACTTGAACCAGTTGACGAGACGCTGACTCATGGATGAATCCGGTTAAGGTAGGTGAAGAGGGGGCGCCTATTCGAGGGCGATGCGCAGGGCGGCCGTGGCGGCCCAGGGCGCAAAAAACGCCGCCAGTGCCAGCAGGGCGCCGAGCAGCGACAGGTGGCCGCCGGCACCCAGCCCGGCCATGTCGGCCTCGACGGCGCCAGCCCCGAAGATCAGCGCCGGAATATACAGGGGCAGCACCAGCAGGGACAGCAGCACTCCGCCGCCGCGCACGCCGAGGGTCAGGGCCGCGCCAATGGCCCCGATCAGCGACAGCAGGGGCGTACCCAGCAGCAGGGAAATCATCAGTATTCCGAGGGAACGCGGGCTCAGGTCGAACTGCAGCCCCAGCACCGGCGCCAGCAGCACCAGGGGCAGGCCGGAAGTCAGCCAGTGGGCGAACACCTTGCCGCTCACCAGCAGGGCCAGCGGAGTAGGAGACAGCGCCATCTGCTCGAGAGTTCCGTCCTGGTGGTCGGCGGCGAACATGCGGTTGAGGGACAGCATGGCGGCCAGCAGCGCCGCAACCCACAGCACGCCCGGTGCGATGCGCCGCAGCAGGCTGGTTTCGGCCCCGATCCCGAGGGGAAACAGGCTGGCCACGATCATGAAGAAGAACAGGGCCGTGAACACCTCGCTCTTGCGTCGGGCGGCAAGGAGCAGGTCACGGCGGACGATGGCGATGAACGCGTTCATGAAAGTCTCAGGCTGGCGCCGCTGCCGGCGAGCTGCACCGCCTGGTGGCTGGTGAACATGAGCATTCCGCCGCGGGCCAGATGCTCGTCGAGGATGCTGCACAGCAGCGCCACGGCGGCCACGTCGAGGGCCACGAAGGGTTCGTCGAGAATCCACAGGCGGGCCTGGCTGCACAGCAGGCGGGCCAGCGCCACACGGCGCTTCTGGCCTTGCGAGAGCACCCGGGTGGGCAGGTCTTCGCGCCCCTTCAGGCCGATGCGGCGCAGGGCGGCGAGGGCGGTGGCTTCGTCGAGGGGGCGGCCGGCGACGGCGGCAGCGGTGCGCAGGTTTTCGAGGGCGGACAGGTCGTCCTTGATGGCCGGGGCGTGGCCGAGGTAGAGCAGGCGCGCGTTGAACTCGTCGCGCACCGTGTCCACCGGCTGGCCCTCCCATTCGAGATGGCCGTCTTCGGCGTGGGCGAGGCCGGCGACGATGCGCAGCAGGCTGGTTTTGCCGGCGCCATTGGCGCCTTCAACCTGCAACCATTCCCCCGCGGAGACGGAGAAGTCCACATCGGAAAACAGGCGGCGGTCACCGCGAACGCAGGCAAGGCCGTGGGCACGAAGCATCGGCAGGGGAAAACACCGGAAAGAGGAGTCGGCGCATTCTGCCCGACCCACCCCGGCGGGTAAACCTGCTACATCAAGGAAAACCGTGTGCGCCTCGTGGAAACCGGGTGGTCAGTGATGGGCAGTGCTGGCGTAACCCTCGGGCAGAACCGTGGGCGGCACGCTGGCCTGGGCGTGTTCTTCGCTGTGGGCGGGGGCCTGCGTCGGTTCGGCGGTGGCGATCTCGAGGACGTCCATGACTTGCCGGGCGAGGCTGCGGCAGGCGTTGCCCAGGTTGGAGGGCAGGCCGTCCGGGGCGGTTTTCTGGAGCAGCAGCTTGGAGGCCGACAGGCTGGCCACCGGGTGCAGGAGGCGGTGTTTGTGGGCGCCGAGCATCTGGGCCACGTTGCGGTCGGCGGCATCGCGCTGCCAGGCGTTGGTGGGCCACTGGGAGGGCAGGGCGTAGGCGTGGGGGAAGGCTTCCAGGTCGCGCAGGACGGTGCGTAGGTCTTCGTGGGAGTCGCGGAAGGGCAGAAGCACGATGTCGGCGAGTTCGTTGAGGCTGCGGTCTACATCGGCCCGGTTGCCGCCGCCATCGATGACGCCGATCCAGCCTTCCATGCTGCGCAGCTTGCCGACGACCTTCTGGAGCGCCGCCGGGGTGCGTGCGTCGGCAGTAATGTAGCGCCGGCCGTCCGGCGACAGGGGTTCGCGGGAGGTGTCGGTGAGCACGCAGGCAGAGCGCTGGCCGAGCAGCCCGAGGCCCTGACAGAGCATGTGGGACAGGGTGGTCTTGCCGGTACCGCCCTTGTTGCCGATGATGCAGATGATCCGGGACATGGTGAAACCCTCTCGCAGAACGCCAGGCGCAATGACGCCATTATTGGCGCGTTAACGGCACGACCACGGGCGGAATTGAGGGCTTAAGGGCGGGCAATTCCGGTTTTTTGCTTGAGGCCCGGTCCGGCCGGCAGGTAGCAGTAAAGCTGTGTGCCGCGGCGGTCGCTCACCTCGATCACCGATTCCGGCTCCACGCCTTCCACCGGAAAGCTGTTGCTGACCAGCAGGCTGCCGGGGCGCAGCTCGGCACAGGCCTTTTGCCACACCTGGGGCATCGGTACCGGTGACAGGAAAGCATAGACCACGTCGTAGTCGGACCACGGGATGTTCCAGAAATCCCCGCGGGCCAGGCTGACGTTGGGTTGCGAGCGTGACAGCAGGCGTGACAGGGCGTAGGGCGCCGGAGCGGATTCGAGGCCTTCGAAGCGACAGTCGGGGCGCATGCGGGCCAGCGGGCGCAGCAGGGAGCCGGTGCCGCTGCCCAGATCGAGCAGCTTGGCGGGCCGTTCGGCCGGCAGCAGGCCGGCAACGGTTTCGGCGGTGCGTCGGTTGGACAGGAACAAGGGCACCTGGGTGCGGAAGCTGCTCCAGTAGATCAGCGCGAAGACCAGGAACGCGGCCAGGTACCAGCCCGGCGCGATGGACAACTGCACGGCGCCGACCACCAGGGGCACGAAGCCCAGGTGAATCCAGCGCCACCAGGGGGCGCTCTTGAGGGCGACGGCGGCGCCAGTGGCCGCCGCGGCCTGTACGGCGACCAGTGGCCACAGCCCCGTCGGCAGCAGGCAGCTCCGCGCCACGGCGAAGGCCGCAGCACAGCCGAGGAGCTGGGCGAGGAGGGCTTTGAGGGCGGGGGGCATGTGGGTGGCGTGCTGGATCCTTGCTGCAAGTGTAGCGCTTGGTTATCCGCAGATGGGTGTTCAGGGGACCAGGGAATGAACCGTTGCATCCGTCGGCGTGCCGGCAAGTAAAAGGCGGTTGCGGGCAAGGCCCTCGCACAGGGCGCCGGCTTTGCGGGCGACAGCCTTGCTGGGCGCGTTGCCTTCGGCGACGACGATCTCTATCCGCGTCTGTCCCAGGTTTTCGAAGCCGAACTGGCTCAGTCGTCGCACTGCAACGGTGGCGATACCCTGGCCCTGGCGGGATTCCCGCACCCAGTAGCCGAGGTTGCAGAAGTTGTGGAGCCGGTTGAACTGGTTCAGCCCGGCGCCGCCAAGGAGCTCGCCGCCATCGGCACTGAAGATGCCGAACTCGTACGCGGTCCTGTCTGCCAGGGCTTGCATGCAGAGTCCGATCCAGTCCTCGGCGTCGCGGGTCGAATAGCCGGCGTGGCACCAGGGCATCCAGCGGCCGACCGTGGCTGCAGATTCGCGGGCGGCCATGGCGAAGGCGTCGGCGTCTTCAAGAGTAAACGGGCGCAGGGTGATCATGGGCAAGTCAGGGCGTCGGGACCGCGTGAGAATACATCCCGCCACGGTGCCTTTGCCGGTTCTTCCGTCAGGCGGCGCTTGCTGATGTGCTCAGCGCGTTGCGCCAGCGCGCCAGCAGCGCCTCCCGCTTCTCCACCGCCTTCGCTATCGATCCGGCCTTGATGTGCCCGTAGCCGCGGATCTCCTCGGGCAGGCTGGCAATCTCCACGGCCAGCGCAAGGGTTTGGGGGCTGAGTCCATCCAGCAGCAGCGTGATGTCCGCTTCGTACTGCTGGATCAGCGCCCGCTCGGCCTTGCGTTCCGGGTGGTAGCCGAAGATGTCGAAGGGTGTGCCACGCAGGCGGCGCAGTCTGGCCAGCCAGCCGAAGGCCGTTTTCATCCACGGGCCGAAGACGAGCTTCCTGATTCGCCCGGAAGCCGGGTCGGGGCGGGCCAGGAAGGTCGGGGCGAGGTGGAAGTTCACCGTGAAGTCGCCGTCGAAGCGCGAATTCATCGCGCTCCAGAAGGCCGGGTCGCTGTACAGGCGGGCGACTTCGTATTCGTCCTTGTAGGCGAGCAGCTTGAAGTAGTAGCTGGCCACCGCTTCGCCGAGGTGCTGGCTGCCGAGGGGCGCTTCGGCGGCGCGGACGCGGGCCACGACGTCGAGGTAGCGCTGCGCGTAGGCGACGTTCTGGTAGTCGGTGAGGAGGGCGGCGCGGCGGGCGATGCGCTCGTCGAGGCCCTCCGGACGGATCGGGATGACCGGCGCCGGTGTTGCTTCGCGTTCCACCGCGGCCAGGTCGACGGCGGCCCGGCGACCCCACAAAAATGCCTGGCGGTTCATCGGCACGGCGGCGCCGTTGAGTTCGATGGCCCGCTCGAGGCTGGCTTCGCTGATCGGCACCCAGCCTTTCTGCCAGGCGTAGCCGAGCAGGAACAGGTTGGTGGCGATGGCGTCGCCCATCAGTTTGGTGGCCAGGTTCTGGGCGTCGAGGAAATCGCAGCCGTCCGGGCCGACGGCTTCGACGATGGCGGCTTCCATTTTTTCGAGCGGGAACTGCCAGTCGGGGTTGCGGGTGAAGTCCGATGTCGGCGTTTCGGCGCAATTCACCACGCCGCGGGTGCGTCCGATGCTCATTTTTGCGAGGGCATCGACGCTGGCGGTGACGATCACATCGCCGCCGATCACCGCGTTGGCTTCGCCGGCGGCGATGCGCACCGCGTGCAGGTCATCCGGCCGGTCGGCGATGCGGATGTGGCTGAACACCGAGCCGCCCTTCTGGGCCAGGCCGGTCATGTCCAGCACGGTGACGCCCTTGCCGTCGAGATGCGCGGCGATGCCGATCAGCGCGCCGATGGTGACCACCCCGGTGCCGCCCACGCCGGTGACGAGAATGCCCCACGGCCGCGCCGTGGACGGCAGCACCGGCGGTGGCAGCACGCCGAAGCGGGATTCATCCGCTTGCTGGGCGCGGCCCTTGCGCAAGGTGCCGCCCTCGATGGTGACGAAGCTCGGGCAGAAGCCGTTCATGCACGAGTAGTCCTTGTTGCAGGCTGATTGGTCGATCTGGCGCTTGCGCCCGAATTCCGTTTCGACGGGCAGGATGGCCATGCAGTTGGATTCGCGCCCGCAGTCGCCACAGCCCTCGCACACCGCTTCGTTGATGAAGACGCGGGTTTGCGGGTCGGGGTAGGTGCCGCGTTTGCGGCGGCGGCGCTTTTCGGCGGCGCAGGTCTGGTCGAAGACGAGGGCCGACACGCCGGCCACCTTGCGCAGTTCGCGCTGGATCACGTCGAGTTCGTCCCGGTGGCGGATCGGGACGCCGTGGGGGATGTCGGCCACGTGCCAGGCCCGGTCGGTGCCGTCGGTGACGACGACGATGTTGTTCACTCCTTCGCCCTGCAGCTGGCGCAGCAGCTTGGGCACGGTGAGATCGCCGTCCACCGGCTGGCCGCCGGTCATCGCCACCGCGTCGTTGAAGAGGATCTTGTAAGTGATGCCGCTGCTGACGCCCGGCTTGTTGAAGGCCGCCACGGCTTGCCGGATGGCCAGCAGGCCGGAGTGGAAGTAGGTGCCGTCGCCGAGGTTGGCGAAGATGTGCGGTTCGTCGATGAAAGGCGCCTGGCCGACCCACGGCACGCCTTCGCCGCCCATGTGGGTGAAGGTGGTGGTCTTGCGGTCGGGCATGAAGGTGGCCATGTAATGGCAGCCGATGCCGGCCATCGCGCGGCTGCCGTCGGGCACCACGGTGGAGGTGTTGTGGGGGCAGCCGGGGCAGAAGGTGGGCACCCGGTCGATGGCAAAGACGCGCCGGCCGAGGGTGGCCTCCTTGGCTTCGAGGAAGGCCAGGCGCGTCTGGATGTGTCCGGACGTGAAGAAGCGGTCGATGCGCGCGGCGATCACCCGGGCGATCATCGCCGGGGTCAGCTCGCCGGCGGCTGGGAGCAGCCATTCGCCGTGGTCCACGGTGACGCGGCCGTCCGGCCCGAGGGTGCTGAGCATCGACCATTCGCCCTTTTCGTCGAACTTGCCGACGACGCGCGGGCGTACGTCTTCGCGCCAGTTGTAGAGCTCTTCCTTCAGTTGGTATTCGATGAGCTGGCGCTTCTCCTCGATGACCAGGATTTCCTCCAGCCCCTCGGCAAAGTGGCGCACGCCCTCGGCTTCCAGCGGCCACACCATGCCCACCTTGTAGAGGCGGATGCCGATCTCGGCGGCGAGCGCCTCGTCAATGCCCAGGTCGTCGAAGGCCTGGCGCACGTCCAGGTAGCTCTTGCCGCTGGTGATGATGCCCAGACGCGGCTGCGGTGCGTCGATGACGATGCGGTTGAGGCCGTTGGCCCGGCAGTAGGCGAGCGCGGCATAAAGTTTGGAATGGAGCAGGCGCTTTTCCTGCACCAGCGGCGGGTCGGGCCAGCGGATGTTGAGGCCGTCGGGCGGCAGGGCAAAGTCGGCGGGAATCTTCGTGGTGACGCGCAGCGGGTCCACATCCACCGAGGCCGAGGTTTCGACCGTGTCGGCCAGCGCCTTGAAGGCCACCCAGCAGCCCGAATAGCGCGACAGGGCCCAGCCATGCACGCCGAAGTCGAGATATTCCTGCACGCCGGCCGGGGCCAGCACCGGCATCATCATCGACTTGAAGAAGTGATCGGTCTGGTGCGGCAGCGTGGATGACTTGGCGGCGTGGTCGTCGCCGGCGATCACCAGCACGCCGCCGAACTGCGAACTGCCGGCCGCGTTGGCGTGGCGAAAGACATCGCCGCAGCGGTCCACCCCCGGCCCCTTGCCGTACCACATGGCAAACACGCCCTGCACGCGGGCCTTGGCCGATAGCGACACCTGCTGGCTGCCCCACACGGCGGTGGCGGCCATGTCCTCGTTGATGCCGGGCTGGAAGACGATGTCGTGGCTGGCGAGGTGTTTTTGCGCCTTCCACAGGGTCTGGTCGAGGCCACCCAGCGGCGAGCCGCGATAGCCCGAGACGAAGCCGGCGGTGTTGAGCCCGGTGGCCCGGTCGCGGTCGCGCTGGATCATCAGCAGGCGCACCAGCGCCTGGTAGCCGGTCAGGTAAACGCGTCCGGAATTGGTGGTGTATTTGTCGTCGAGAAGCGCGCTGGAAGGATTGGGTGCGGTTAGCGCGCGGACGGGGTCCTGCTCGGCCATGACGGATTCCTCGCAAAAATTGTGTTTTTGATGTGCTCGCGGGTCAGGCCTTGTGGGCCGTGCCGCCGAGGTCTTGCAAGGCAAGGGTAGTTGCCGGCGGCGGGCAACTCAATGATTGGATACCCTGATGGCGGACGGGGTTCCGGTGTGGCTGTCAAAAGACGCGCCGCCCGTCTGTTGTTTCCGAAAGCCTCATCCTCGCTCGTCTGGCCTTTGGCCCCGGCTGGCCGGGCAACTGGCCCCGCCGGATGGCGACGACGGCGAGTGCTTCTGCGCCCGACCTGCCCGGCAGCAAGGAGGCCGCAGGTTCCGCTCGGCCTGCTGCAGGAGTCCACGCGTGGACCGGGCGGCGAGGCGGCGTAACATGGCCCGCTCAGGATAGGCGATAGCCGCTTGGCCCCGATGGGGCTGAACGCTTGTCGGGTCCCTTACGTCGGCATGGAGTCTTCTTGTTGGAATCACGCGTCTTGCCCCTGGATGAGCCGGCTTCCCCGGCGCTTCCGGCAGATCCCGCCGGCCGTTCCGTGGCGGCCGAGTTGCTGCTGCGTCTGCGTTACCTGTGGTGGCTCAAGGCCGGTGGTATCAGCCTTTTCATGGGGGCGTTCTTCGCGGCCTATCTGCATCTGCTCCACCACCCGCTGTTTCCGGTGGTGGCAATGCCCCTCACGTGGGTCGATCGGGTGGTGGGCTTTCAGCCCTGGGCGCTGGTGGCCTACGCCTCCCTGTGGATCTACGTGTCCCTGCCGCCGGCCCTGGCTCCGGACCGGGCACGCCTGTTCAGCTACGGCTGGCACATGGGCGGGCTATGCCTGGCGGGCGTCCTGTTCTTTGTCTTCTGGCCGACTGCGGTGCCGCCGGCCGACCTGGACTGGGGGCTCTATCCCGGCTATGCCTTCCTGAAAGGCATCGACGCCGGCGGAAACGCCTGCCCGTCGCTGCACGTGGCAAGCGCCCTGTATTCCGCCATCTGGCTGAATCAGGACCTGCGCGGCATGGCGGCCGGGCGCGGCTGGCGGCACGGCAACTGGCTGTGGTGCGGGCTGATCGTCTTTTCGACGCTGGCAACCAAGCAGCATGTGATGCTCGACGTGGTGGCGGGGTTTGCCCTGGCCCTGACGATGGCGCTGGTGTCGCCCGGACTGAAAAAGCCCCGTCCGGCCGCCTGAGCAAAGGTGGCGGGCTATTTTGTATTGCGGTATAAACCGCGCGGGTGCCGGCCGTGAACAGCGGCTTCGAATGCGCCAGGGCCTTCCCGTGATTCATCTACCGGATCACCAACTCCACCATGCGCAACCTCTTCAAGGTGATCTACCGCGTCTCCTTCATCGGCAACTTCCGTCAGTCGCTGGCGGGCTGGCAGCGGCGGCCGATGAGCATCAGGCCGGGTGCCGGTCGGTGAGGGGCGAGGACTACCGCCTGCATCGTCTTCTGCCTGTTTCCGCTGTCGCCGGCAGTCCGGACGACCCCGCCATGCTCGGGGCTTCCTGGGTTGGTCGTGAGTTGCCGGCCGGACTGGCGGCTGTCGGGCTGCCCCTGCAGCAGATTTTCGCGCCGCAACTCGGTGACGACAGCGGGCCGGCAGAAGTCTGGTTCGGCGCCGGCGCCTCTCGTGACAGCGTGGCCCACGGGGTGCATTTCCGTTGCGACGGGCATCTGCTTTTCGGCGTGATTTCCCTTGCCGAAGACGCTGGCGATGAAGACGCCACACCCCTGCAGGTGGCCGCCCGGCGCGCTTACGTGAGCCTGTTCCGGGTGCTTGCCGAGGCGGGCTATCCGCACCTGTGGCGGGTCTGGAATTACCTCGACGATATCAACGGCGCCGCCGACGGCCTGGAGCGTTACCGCCAGTTCAACATTGGTCGGCATCAGGCCTTCGCCGACGCCAATCGCCTGCACGGCTGCACCATTCCGGCTGCCAGCGCGCTGGGCGTGGCGGGCGGCCCCCTGAGCATCGCCTTTCTCGCCGCCCGGGCGCCGTGCACCCCGCTGGAGAATCCCCGCCAACTCAGTGCCTACCGCTATCCGGCCGACTACGGCCCGCGCAGCCCGACCTTCTCGCGGGCGGCCCTGGCCCGGGTGGCGGGGCAGGAATGGCTGTTCGTATCGGGTACGGCCAGCATCGTCGGGCACCTCACTGTTCATCCTGGTGACCCGACTGCCCAGACCCGCGAGATTGTCGCCAACCTGGAGGCGCTGCTCGCCGAGGCCAGCCGGGTCAGCGCCGGTCCGGCCTACCGGCTCGACGAGTTGAGCGGCCGCGCCTATGTGCGCCACCCGGAACACCTGGCGGCCGTGCAGGCCGAACTGGTCCGGGCCCTGGGGGCCGAGGCGCCCATCGTTTATGTCCATGCCGATGTGTGCCGGGCCGATCTCCTCGTCGAGCTCGAAGCCCAGGCCTGTCACCTGTTTGCCCGTCGATGACTAGCTTTGGGTCACGCCTGGGGCGCCGTTTGTGGACGGTTTACGAATACCTCGCCATGGTGCTGGGGCTCAGTGCCCTGGCCCTGCTGTGCCTGGGCTGGCTGCCCTGTGCACTGCTGGGGGCCTTGCTGCCTGCGCGGGCCGGGCGGCGTGTCGGGCGTCTGGCGATCTCGGTGGGGTTTCGCGTGTACCTGCATTTCCTGACGATCTTCTGTGCCTGCCGCTTCGATCTCGCGGCCCTGAATGCCCTGCGCCGCGACCAGCCCCTGATCCTGGTCGCCAACCACCCCTCGCTGCTCGACGTGGTGATGATCGTCTCCCGTCTGCCCAATGCGGTCTGCGTGATGAAGGCGTCGCTGATGGACAACATTCTCCTCGGTGCGGGGGCCCGGCTGGCCCGCTATATCCGCAACGATGCGCCGGTAAGCATGGTCCGGCGGGCTTGCGCCGAACTGCAGCAGGGCGTGCACCTGGTGATTTTTCCGGAGGGTTCGCGCACGCTGCATTTTCCGGTCGATGCCTTCACCAACGCCGCCGGCCTGATCGCCAGCAGCACCGGGGTGCCGCTGCAGTCGCTGATCATCGAGTTCAGCTCGCCCTACCTGGGCAAGGCCTGGCCGCTATTCCGCAAGCCGGAGCTGCCGCTTCGCTGCACTGTCCGTCTGGGGCGCCGCTTCGGGGCTCCGGCCCATATCCGCAGTTTTACCGGGGAGCTGGAGGGCTATTTCCGCAAGGAGATGGCCCACTGCCCCGCGTCCCCCGGCAATCCAAACCGTGAAAGCCCTTCATCGTGATCGAGGTCTCCACCACCCATCTGGTCCTGATTCCCAGCTACAACCCCGGCCCCAAGGTGGACGAAACCGTGCGAGGGGCGCGCCGCTACTGGAACCCCGTATGGGTCGTGGTGGACGGCAGCACCGACGGCAGCCCTGAGCGCCTGCAGGCCATGGCCGCGGCCGACCCGGGCATCCGGGTGATCGTGCTGCCGGAAAACCGCGGCAAGGGCTCCGCCGTGCTGGAAGGCCTGCGCGCCGCCGCCGCCGCAGGCTTTACGCATGTACTGACGATGGATTCGGACGGCCAGCATCCGGCCCCGTGCATCCCCGAGTTCATGGCCGTGTCGGCCCGCAACCCGGGCTGCATGGTGCTCGGCAAGCCGGTTTTCGACGCTGCCGCGCCGCAATTGCGGGTGAAGGGCCGGGAAATCTCCAACTGGTGGGCCAACCTGGAAACCCTGTGGATGGGCATCGGCGATTCGTTGTTCGGCTTTCGCGTCTATCCGGTTGCCCCGCTGGAAAGGATCATGAGCCGTCAGCGCTGGATGCGCCGTTTCGACTTCGATCCGGAAGCCGTGGTGCGCCTGGCCTGGGCCGGCGTGCGGCCCATCAACCTGCCGGCCCCGGTGCGTTACTTCAGGGCCGACGAAGGGGGTGTCTCGCACTTCCGCTATTTTCGCGACAACAAGCTGCTGACCTGGATGCACGCGCGGCTGGTCGTCGGTTTCATCCTGCGCCTGCCGGGGCTGGTGGTGAGGAAGCTGCGGGGGTAGAGGGATGCCGCCGCATCCTTCTTCGGGTGTCAGGCGTCATTCTTTCCATGCCGATCATGGATTTAATATCGCCGGAGAGGGATTTAATAATCCGGGAGGGGAATAAAAGGATGAATTTCGATATTTAATCCATCCCCGCCGATGATTTATCTCCGCTCCGGATGGATAAATTATCGACTTGGACTGAAAAATCAACGGCGGGCGTGGAAAATTCCATGCCTGGCGGGGATGTTTTGATCGCCAGGGATATTTAATCGACGGCGGCGGATATTGATGCCGCGCTAGGCGTTCGCAATCGAGGGAACAGGAAGCGGCGGTTTGACCCGCAGTGGTCGGAATTTCGGTGATGTAGGGGCGACTTCAGTCGCCCTCGGACTCCGATCAAGGGCATGTCGATGATTCAACGGGGAGCTGGGCGACTGAAGTCGCCCCCACAGGTCGCCCCATCAGTCTTGATTCCATCTGGCGGATCGATGAGTCATCGACGGAGACTGAAAAATTGACGGCAGCGGGACTTACGGATTCAGATCATCCCGCCGTTGACCGAGATGACCTGGCCGGTGATGTAGGTGGCCCGTCCGGAGGCCAGGAAGGACACCAGATCGGCGACTTCTTCCGGTTTGCCGGCGCGCTTCATCGGCACGATGCGGTCGATGGCGGCCTGGTCGAAGCTGCCTTCGATCATGTCGGTGGCAATGATGCCCGGGGCCACCGCATTGACGGTGATGCCGCGGCTGGCCAGTTCGAGGGCCAGCGACTTGGTGGCCGCATGCAGGGCGCCCTTGGCGGCGGCGTAATTGACCTGCCCGCGGTTGCCGACCAGTCCGGCCACCGAGGTGATGGTGATGATGCGCCCCCAGCGGCCGCGGATCATCGGCATGGTCAGCGGCTGGGTGACGTTGTAGAAACCGTTGAGGTTCACGTCCATGACCTGCTGCCACTTGTCCGGCCCCATGCCCGGAAAGACGGCGTCGGCGTGCAGGCCGGCGTTATTCACGAGGATGTGCACCGGGCCGCTGGCAAGGATGGCTTCCAGCGCTGCGCCGGTGGCGGCGGCGTCGGTGATGTCGAAGGCCACAGCCTCGGCGGAGCCGCCGGTGGCGAGGATGTCGGCGACGACCGCGGCGGCCTTGTCCGGGTTGCGGTTGGCGTGCACCAGTACGTGATGGCCGTCGGCGGCGAGCTGACGGGCGATGGCAGCGCCGATGCCGCCGCTGGCCCCGGTGACGAGGGCGCGCCTCATGCCAGCGCCCCGGCGTCGAGGATCACCGCGGCGCGGCCGTCGAGCAGCGGCTGCCCGGCGGCGGACACGGCAAAGCGGTAGAGCACCTGGTTGGCGTCGCCGGACAGGCGTTCGG
Organism: Zoogloea oleivorans; assembly: GCA_030157785.1. Taxonomy (GTDB): domain Bacteria; phylum Pseudomonadota; class Gammaproteobacteria; order Burkholderiales; family Rhodocyclaceae; genus Zoogloea; species Zoogloea oleivorans_A. The sequence goes on along the minus strand of JAOAUC010000055.1, from coordinate 87,272 downwards.
CCTCGACCAACAGGTCGCCGGGCTGCTCGTCCAGGCGCAGGGTGTGGAAGTTGACGCTGCGCACGCTGGCCAGGTAGCCCTGGCGGGGCGGCTGGCTGCTGTCGGCGAGCAGGCCGCCATGCAGGGCCATGGCCTGGGCGGCGTACTCGATGCCGGCGGCAATGCCGAGCTGTGCGTCATTGCGCAGCGGGTTGTCGGCGCGGCGATGGCTGCTGGCGGTGCACTGGATGGTCGAGGCGTTCCAGTCGCGCACCGTGTCGAGCAGGCACATGTCCCCCTGGTGCGGGATTCGGGCGGCAATGGCGGCGCGGTCTAGCATCGGTCGAGGCTCACGCTGAGGCTGAGGGGGGCGAGATATTCCAGCGTGACGCAGCCGGGGCCGCCGGCGGCCAGCAGGCCGAGCAGGGGCAGGCCGCGCAGGGCCGGAATGGCTGTGCGCAGAGTGTCGAGGGCTGGATCTGTGAGCGGGTCGGGCGGGGTGTCGCTCAGCGCGACAGAGATGCGCGCGAGGCTGCGCGGTGTCTGTACCGGGCTGAGGACGAGGCCGATGCCGGCGGCGTCGGGAATCGGGCGAACGGCGAACAGGGGGTCGGGATGCTCCGCGTCGTAGGCCACCAGCAGGACGGGCGCCTGGCTGGTGGCGGTCTGCACCATGGCTTCGAGCAGGCCGGCCGAGAAGCTGCCGTCGTAGGCACACAGGGACTGGCTGGCGCTCATGGCGCCAGTGGCGATGCTCCAGTAGCCGGCCGGGGTGTTGTGGAGCGAGTTGTGAAAGCGCGTCGGCGAGACCCGGTGGTCATTGGAGGCCAGGGTTTCGCACAGGGCGTGGCAGTTGTGCCCGTCGGCGGTGGAGGCGGAGAAGATTGCCGCCACGGCGGCGGCATCGACACCCGCATGCTCCAGCGCGGCGAGGCCGCTGGCGAGGGCCACGCGCACCACCCGGCTGGCGCGGCGGCGCTCGGCGGGGGGCAGCAGCAGCGGAGCCGGGAGCACGCTGGGGGCGCTTTGAAAGGGCTCACGTCCGGCGAGGACTTCTGCCCCGCTGGCCCAGTCGGGCATGCCCGGGGCGATCAGGCCGACGCCTTCGATCCATGCGCAGAGGCTGTGCGGGGCGCTCATCCGGCCCTCCCGAAAACCAGGCTGCAGTTGCTGCCACCGAAACCGAAGGAGTTGCTCATGGCGTAGCGGATGGCGGCTGCGCGGGTGCTCAGCACGTAGTCGATGGGGATGGTCGGGTCGAGCATGCGGGTATTGACACTGCCGGGCAGGAAGCCCTCGGCGAGGGCCAGGGCGCAGACGCTGGCTTCCAGCGCGCCGGCCGCGCCCAGGGTGTGGCCGGTGATGCCCTTGGTCGAGCTGCCGGGCACCCGCGTGCCGAACAGCGCCGCGACGGCGCAGCCTTCGGCGGCGTCGTTGTTGGGCGTGGCGGTGCCGTGGAGGTTGATGTAGCCGATGTCGTCCGCCGTGAGGCCGGCGTCGGCGAGGGCGGCTTCCATGGCCAGGCGGGCGCCGCGCCCTTCCGGGTGTGGCGAGGACATATGGTAGGCGTCGCTGGATTCGCCGCAGCCCAGCAGCAGGACCGCGTCGGCATCAAGGCTGGCAGGTGGGCGTTCGAGCAGCGCAAAGGCGGAGGCCTCGCCGATGGAGATGCCCTTGCGGCCGGCGTCGTAGGGGCGGCAGGGTTCGGGGGAGGTCAGTTCCAGCGAGGCAAAGCCGTGCAGGGTGGTCAGGCACAGGCTGTCGACACCGCCGACGATGGCGGCGTCGATGAGGCCGGCGTGGATCATGCGGGCCGCCGCGGCATGGACCTTGGCCGACGAGGAGCAGGCGGTGGACACCACGCCGGCAGGCCCTTCCAGCCCGAACCAGTCACGCACGAAGGCGGCCAGCGAATAGGTGTTGTGGGTGCCCCGGTAGTTGAAGCTGGCCGGCAGGGCGCCACTGAGCGGGTCACGCTGCCGATAGGCGGCTTCGGTGCTCAGGATGCCCGAGGTGCTGGTGCCGAGGATCACGCCGACGCGCCGCACGCCGTGGCGGGCGATGGTGGCACGCACGGCGGCGTCGAAGCCGTCGCTTTCCAGCCCGCGGCGGGCCAGGCGGTTGTTGCGGCAGTCGTATTCGGCCAGCGGGGCGGGCAGCGCGATGTCGTCGAGGCCGGCGACTTCACCGATCCAGGTGTCGAGGGCGACACCGTTGAAGCGGCAGGGCGTCAGGCCGCCGGTGCCGGTGAGGAGGGCGGCACGAAGGGGGGCCAGCCCGTCGCCGACGCAGGTGACGACGGTGTGGCGCGCGAGGTGCAGTGGTGTCACGGTGTGAGGCGCGGAAAGAGTGGCGCGAGTCTACCAGAGCGGCTCCCCCGCCATCGGAGGGCGTTCACAGGGTGACGGTCGTCAGCCCCGCGGCGCGGATGCGGGCCAGCAACTGCGGCAGGACCTCGAGGATTACCGCCGTGCCGGCCGGGCTGCGGGCGGCGTTGCCATCGTGGAGGAGCAGGATGTCGCCGCCGGCCAGCCCGTCGCCGAGGCGCGCCAGAACCCGCTGCGGGTTGCCGACGCGGGTGTCGTAGGCACGGCGGGTCCACGTGGCGAGGCGCAGCTCGAGGCGGGCCAGCACGGGGTCGAGGAAGGGGTTGCGCAGGCCGGCCGGCGGCCGGAAGTAGCGCGGTGCGCAGCCTGTGATCTGCGTCAGGGTCTCCTGGGCGGTGCTGATTTCCCGTGCCATGCCGCCGGGGCCGAAGGTCGAGAAGCGCTTCCAGTGGTGTTCGCTGTGGTTCTCGATGGTGTGGCCGCGGGCGATGATTTCCCGCGCCAGCGCCGGGTGGGCGGCAGCCCGGCGGCCGATGCAGAAAAAGGTCGCGCGGGCCCTGGCGGCGGCCAGCTGGTCGAGCACCCGGGGGGTGACATCCGGGTCGGGGCCGTCGTCGATGGAGAGGACGATCTCGCCGCGGGCGGCGGCGTCGGCCGGCAGACGGGTGATGTTGGGGCCGAGGAGACCATTGCGGGGCAGCAGGCCGGCCACGGTGAGGGCAAGGTGGTTGGCGGCCACGGCGCCGACGGCCAGCGGCCAGTGCGCGGGAGCGAGGAGCAGGCCGGCACCGGCTCCTGCGTGGATCACGGCACTGGCCTGCAGGAAGGGACTGGGCTGCCAGCGGGCCATGTCAGGGCTTGTTCTTGCGCGCCAGCATGGCGGCGAGCATCAGGGTGAGCACCGCGCCGGGGCCGACGGTGATGCCGATGGCCTTGAGCACCGGCACCGGCGAGAAGGCCAGGGCGCCAAAGCCGATGACGGTGGCCAGGTTGGCGAGGACCAGCGAGGCGAGGGTGCGTGGATCGTCGGCCGGGTTGCTGTCGGCCCGGTCGAAGAACAGCGCGTAGTTGGAGCCGACGGCGACAATCAGCAGCATGCCGACCAGGTGCAGCAGGGTCAGGCGCTGGCCGGTCAGGGCCAGGCCGGCCATGACGATCAGTTCGGTGGCAAGCAGCGGGATCAGTACGCGGATCAGGCGCCCGGGCTGGCGCAGGACGACAGCCATGAGCAGCACGATGGCCAGGCAGCCGGCCAGCGACAGCAGGATGGCCTCGTCCAGGTAGGCCTGATAGAGGTGGCTGGATTCGCCGAAGATGTCCACGAAGAGGGCGCCGCTGCCGGCCAGCGCGGCCTGGATGCGGGCCGGGTCGAGGGGCACGTCGCCGGCCGGGGCGCGCAGCGGCATCAGCACCGTCCAGCCCTGGGGGCGCTCGAGGAGCAGGGAGTCCACCGCCAGCGAGAGGGTCGAGCCGCGCAGGGATTCGGGCGTCAGCAGGGGCTGGCGGCGGGCGGCGTCCACGTCGTCGAGAAAAGCGCCCAGCTTGTCGGCCCGCAGGGGCTGGCCGATGAGGGCGGCGTCGAGGCGGCGGGCGAGTTCGTCGCGCGCGGGCAGGGATTGCTGGCGCGCGCGCTGGGTGGCCTCGCTGGGCAGGAAACGGGCGGGGCTTTCGAAGCCGCCGAGCACGCCTTCCCCGACCAGTTTATCGAGCTGCGTGCCGACTTTTTCGGCGGCCAGCAGTGCAGCTTCCCGGTCGGCTGCCTTGAGAACAACGAGGTAGCGCAGGTCGGGGGCGCCGAGGTCGGCGCGCAGGCTCTGGTCGAGGGCCTGGTCGGCGCTGGAGGCGGGGCTGAGGCCGGACAGGCCGCTGCTCCAGATCTGGTCCCGGTGGGTAACGAGGACGACCGCGGCGGCGAGGGCGAGCACCGGGATGGCCAGACGCAGGCGGGACAGCTGGCGCCAGAAGCTGGCCATGGCCCGGCCGAGGGGCGCGATGTCGCGGATGCGGAGCTTGGCCGGGCGCAGGTGGGGCAACACGAAGCGGGTGACTGCGGCGGCGCTGACCAGACCGGCAATGGAATACAGGCCGAGCTGGGCGAGGCCCGGAAAGCCGGAGAAGAGCAGGGAGGCGAAGCCAAGCACCGAGGTCAGCACGCCGAGCCGGATGGTCGGCCAGAAACGTTCCATCCAGCGGCCTTCACCGTCATCGCCGTCGGACTGGACGAAGTAGTAGATGGTGTAGTCCACCGCCTCGCCGATGAGGGTGGTGCCAAAACCGATGGTGAGACCATGCACCGAGCCAAAGCCCAAGGCCACGGCGGCGATGCCGGCCAGTGCCCCGGTGACCACCGGCAGCAGGCCGAGGGCCACGGCCGTGACCGAACGATAGATCAGCAGCAGCAGGCAGATCACCGCCGCGGTGCTGATGGTGCTGAGACGCACTGCCTCGGATTCGATGGCCGCACGGGAATGGACGGCGAACACGGCGGCGCCGGAGAGCAGCAGGCGGGCGTCCGGGCTAACCTTGGGCAGCCCGGCGAAGTCCGCGTGGATGCGCTCGATGGCCGCCGCCTGGGCGTCGGTGTCGGCGCCGCCGGCGCGGGTCTGCAGCATCAGGATGGCCCGCCCGCCATCCCGCGAGGCCCACACGCCGTGCTGGCTGGCGGGGCTGCCGCCGCTGTCGAGGGTGCCGATCATCTCCATCATTTCGCCGGTGGGGTCGTGACTGAGGAGGCCCTTGAGCATCAGGCCCGCCGGCGAGGCGAGCAGGTCGATGCTGGCTTCCACCGCCGCGCGCAGGCCGGCAGTGGAGAAGCGCTCCGGGGTGACGGCCGGGCTCAGCAGATAGCGGTGGGAGAACAGGATCTCCCGGTCACGGGCGAGGATCGCCGCATCGCCGTTGCGCACCGAGACGAACAGGCCACCCTCTTCGAGGCGCTTGGCCAGCGCCCGCGACAGGTCGGCCCGCTCGGCCGGTGTGCCGCCCTCGATGCCGACCAGCAGCAGGCGCGACAGTACGCCTTCGGTGAGCTGCTCCACCAGCAGCTGCTGGGCCGGCGTGGGGCTGCGCGGCAGGAAGGCCGACATGTCGGCGGTGTAGTGGGCGCGCAGGGCCAGCGTGGCGCAGATGAACAGTCCGAGCAGCCACAGCAGGACGGGGCGGGCGAGACGCAGCCTCATCGGGGTTCAGCCACCGGGTCGATCTTCATCACGGCACGGTCGCCGTCGGTCTGAATGTACTCGACGCTGCGGACCTGCTGGCGGCTGCCGCCGATGGTGATGCGGGTGACGACTTCGGCGATGCGCGGATTGCTCGGCGACAGGTTGAGGGTCCAGTTGTCCCGGCTGCCCGACAGGTGCAGGGCGTAGTTGCGTTCGAGGGCCTGGCGGTTGCCGGAGAGGGTGCCGCGAATGCTGTCCGCGAAGGCGAGAATTTCCGGCTGGTCGGTGAGGCGCAGGGTGAACTTCTGCTTGCCCCGTTCGATGGTGATGGCGTCCTTGTCGAGCAGAAGGCGTTCCGGGCGGGGCAGGAGGGTGCGTTTCTCCAGGTAATCGGGGGCGGTGTAGCGCATCTGGCCGGAGGAAACGACCGGCTTGTCGAGCAGGGCGATGTATTTCTTCTCGGTAAACAGCGCCTCCCCGCCGGGGTTGCGGGCCAGTTCGGCCATCAGCTGCGCGATGTCCCAGGCAGCCAGGGCCGGTGTGGTGGCGAGGGCCAGGGCCAGCGTGGCGAGGAGGCGTCGTGTCATCGGGGCTTTTGTTCCGGGCGGGCGGCGGGCTCGCTCCAGAAATCGAAGAAGTTGAACCAGTTGTAAGGGGCATCGCGGCAGCTGTCTTCCAGCAGGGCCGCGTAGGCGAGCTGGGCGGCGTCGATGGCCGCGGTCCGCTCCTTGCGCTCTACCGGGCTGAAATCGGCGATCGGCGAGAAGCGGATGCGGTAGCGCCTGCCGCCAAGATAGACGCCGCTCATGAAGAACACGGGGCGGCGCAGCATGGCGGCGAGGCGGAAGGGGCCGTTCGGAAAGGGCGCCGGATCGCCCAGAAAGGGGATGGTGCGGGTTCCGTCGCCGCCGGGGCTGCGGTCGGCCAGCACGCCGATCATGTGGCCGGCGTCGAGGCGATCGCGCAGGCGCAGCATAGAGTCGAGTTGCCCGAGGGGGAGGATGTCGCGGGTTGCGGCCGGGTTGATGGCGGCCAGCACGCTGTTGATCTTGCGCGCGTTTTCTTCGTGCATGAGCATGCACACGGGGTGTTCCGTGTGGTGCCGGCCGACCGCACGCAGCACTTCGAAGCTGCCCAGGTGGGCGCCGAAGAGCAGCAGCCCGCGTCCGTCGGCGAGGGCGGCGTCAATCAGCTCAGCGCCGGCGATGTCGATGTCGAAGAGCTCGAAGCGTCCGTTGAGGAAGTAGATCCGGTCGTGGATGGTGGTGGCGAAGGCCATCACGTGGCGGTAGCGCTCGGCCAGCGTCGGGTGGCGGCCGAGGACGCGCTGCAGGTAACTGCGGGAGGCGCGCCCGGCAGCCGGTGCGAAAAGCAGGAAGTAGGCGGCGATGCCGTGCAGCACGATGCGGCTGAGGCGCCGCCCGAGACTCAGGGACAGCCACACCATGAAGCGCATGATGCCGACGGAGCTGCGTTCGGCCTGTCTGGCCCAGCTGGCGTCGGCGGTCGGCGGGGTGTCCGCCGGTGTGCTCACGGGCAGTCCCCGAGGGTGAAGCTGCCCGAGGCGACGATGCGCGCGTCGGCGAGGATTTCGAAGCGTAGCGCCGTGGCGGTGGCCGGCGGGTAGCGGAACAACAGGCTGGTGCCGGGGGCGACCGGCTGGAAGAACTTGGCGTTGCCAAGGCCGCGGATGGCGACGCCGGGTTTGACGACGCTGGCGGCGAGGCGCATGGCCTGGTCCACCAGCACGACGCCGGGCAGGATCGGGCGGCCGGGGAAGTGGCCGGGAAAGGCCGGGTGGGCGACGGGAACGGTCCAGTGGATTTCCGTCATGCGCCGGCCTTGTCCTTGGGCGGCAGCAGGGCCAGCAGGCCGGCCCGCGGCAGCTTGCTGGCGGCGTTGCGGGGCAGCTTGTCGGTGAAGATCAGCGGGCGCGGCAGGAACACCGGGTCGATGCGTGTGCGCAGGGCGTTCAGCAGGCTTTTCGCGGTATGGCTTGGCGCTACCACGCAGGCACACAGGCGGGTGACGTGGTCGTCGGGCTCTTCGTCGGGCATGAAGAAGGCGCCGTCGTGGACGCCAGGCAGGCCGGTGAGTTGCTGGTTCAGCCAGGCCAGCGAGGTGCGCTTGCCGGCGATGTTGATCAGGTCCGCGTTGCGTCCATGGAGCAGGAAGTGGTGCTCGTCGGTGGGTTCGATGACGTCGTTGATCGGAACGATGCCTTCCACGTGCCCGCCGCTGGCCACGTGACCGTCACCGTCGGGACGCAGGCGGGCGTCGCCGAGGAGGTGCCAGGCGCGGGTGGCGGTGGCGCGCCGGCTGGCCAGCTGGCCGGTTTCGGTGCTGCCGTAGATCTCGTGGAGCGGCGCGCCGAGGGTGGCCTCGGCGCGGGTGGCGAGCTCTTCCGACAGGGGGGCGGTGGCGGACAGGATGAAGTCGATGGGCGGCATGAACACGTCGGCGTCGAGCAGCGTGCGCAAGTGGAATGGGGTGGTGACGAGGGCGCGGGGCGCGGGTACTGCGGCCAGCGCAGCGGCGATATCCGCGGGGTAGAAGGGGCGTCCGGACCACGCGGCGGCACCGCCGTGGAGGCTGATCAGCACGGTCGATTCAAGGCCGTACATGTGCTGGGGCGGGACGGTGCCGACCAGCGCGTGGCCGCGGGCACCGAGGCGTTCGGCTTCGGCGCGGGCACTGCTGACGAGGGCGCCCCAGGTCTTTTGGTGGGTCAGCGGGATGCCGGTGGAGCCGGAAGTGTAGACGTGGGCGACGACCTGATCGGTGGGGATGCCGGGCACCGGCAGGTTGCGGTCCGTCAGCGGGAGCGGCGCCGGGAAGGCGAGACCGGGCAGATCGATGGTGTCGGCATGGCCGTCGTGCAGGTACAGCAGGTCTGGCGTTTCGCTGCGCAGACGGGCAATGGCTTCCGGTGCGAGTGTAGAGGGCAGCAGGCTGATCCGCCCGGTAACGATGGCAGCGGCAAGCCCGACCAGGAAGTGGTAGCGGTTCTGGCAGATATTGAGAATGTGGCGGCCTGCGGGAAGCAGGTCGGCCAGCTGGTTTACATCGGCGAGGAAGCGGTCGCGGCTGACCGGGCCGTCGGGCTGCCAGGCAAGGACGCTGTCCGGTGCAGGGTGGTCGGTAAGGGGCTGGGTGGAGATGCTCATCGAGGCAGGTCGGCGCTATGCGCTGTTTCGTCGGGTGCTGGCCTGATAGGCCCGGATCGTCGCGATGACGCTCTGGCGATCTTCCGGGGGCAGGGCACGCAGCCGTACGAGGCCTTCGACCAGGAACATCAGGGCCAGCGAGGGCAGGTAGAAAACGTTCGAGAACAGGGACCAGGTTTTTGCCGGAGCCAGAAAATAAAGCATCGCCGAGAGCGCCGCACTGGCAAAGAAGAAGGTGGTCCAGGCCTGGGTGACCCGGCGCGTGTAGTGCTGCAGGGCCGGTGTGAGCGTGGGGTGGGCCATGGCGGCGACGGCGGTGCACACGGGTATCCGGCCCGCACCCAGGCTGCGGCCGAAGTACAGGCCGAGGGCGATGTTGGTGCTGAGGTACTGGGCCAGGTAGAGCCAGGTCAGGTTCTCCCGAAGCAGCGGCCACAACTGCACGGAAAGACCGGCCACGAGCAGTCCGCCGAGCGTGGCCGGGAGCCAGCCGCAGCGCTTGAACAGCAGGCCCAGGCCGAAGGCGATGGCGGGCACCAGAGTGATCAAGGCCGCCCACGGGGCTGCGTCGGGAAAGGTGCTGACGTAATGGATGAGACCGTCGTAGGAGACGATCAGCCCACCGATGAGCAGTCCGGCAAGAAGCGGCCGAACCTTGCTGTTCATGCGGCCTTTTGGCTGGCGACGTAGTTCGTGAGGCTGCGCAGCGACCGGAAGATGCTGGTGTTGTCCTCGCTGTCGGCACGCAGCTGGATGCCGTAGCGCTTCGAGATGACGAGGGCGATCTCCAGGATGTCGATGGAGTCCAGCCCGAGGCCGTCACCGAAGAGGGAGGCATCGGGATCGATCTCGGCGGGTGACATTTCCAGATTGAGGGCGGTCACGATGATCTCGGCGACTTCGGCCAGGGACGGGGTGGTGTCCTGCGTGCTATCAGGGGGCGTCGTGGTCATGGTGTGTTCGGATGCAGGAAACGGGCGTGAAAGAATCTCGGGCGGACCGGGCCTTGCGAACGGCAAGGGCTGCGTTGCCGCCGGTCGAGAAGAATTCGTCCGATTTTAACATGAGGCCCCGTCGAACAAGGCGCCTGCCGGGCGATGACAAATGACTGTTTGCGAGCCCGGGCTGGTCAGAACTTCTCCACCCATGGCCGCAGGTCCAGCTCCTGCGTCCAGGTGCTGGGGTGCTGGCGGTGCAGGGCGAGGTAGTTTTCGGCGATTTCGTCGGGGAAGAGCCCGAGCATGCGTTCGTGCATGAAAGGCGGGGCGTAATCCTTGAGGATGCCGCCGTCGATGATCACGTGGGCCACGTGGATGCCTTTCGGCCCCAGTTCCCGCGCCATGCACTGGGCCAGGGCCCGTTGCCCCCACTTGCCCACCGCCATGTTGGCGTAGCCGTCGCGGCCGCGGGTGGCGGCGGTGGTGCCGGTAAAGATGAGCGTGCCGCGGCCCCGGGTAAGCATGGCCCGGGCGACTTCGCGGCCGACCAGAAAGGCGCCCAGGCAATTGACCCGCCAGCATTCGAGGAAGGCAGCGGTTTCTATGTCCACCACGTGGCCGGGCCCGAAATGCTCCACGTTGTACACCGCCAGCTTCGGCACATCCATCTCGCAGCACACGGCGCGCACGGTGTCGACGACCTGCTGGTCCTGCGTGATGTCGCAGGCGTAGGCGCGGGCCGTGACGCCAAGCGCCTGCAGCTCGGCAACCAGTCCGTCCAGCCGAGGCCCGTTGCGGGCGACCACGGCCACGTCCATGCCGGCCCGGGCGAAGCGCCGTGCAAGGGCGCTGCCGAGGCCGGGCCCGGCGCCGACAATCAGGGCCAGCCCGTTTTCCCGGGGCGCTTGAGCGGAGTTGTCCATGTTTTGAGGTTCCTCAACGGAAACGGGGGGCGGGTGATGCCGCGGTGTGCGGACAGGCTTGGCGATTTCCAGGTGCCAGCGCAGGGCGACTGGCCCGAGGCGCCAGACATGGCCGGCCTTGCCACGGCGCCACAAACGACGGACCTGGCCGGCGGGCCAGCGCAGGGCCGCCACCCAGCCGCGCGGGGCGAGCTGGATGGCCTTCTCCCGGCAGGCGTCGGCGCACACCATGCAGTCGGCGCAGCGGGTGTAGTCGATGTGCGGCGCGCCGCTTGTGTCTTGCCGGATGACGCCGATCGGGCAGATCCTGACGCAGTCCGTGCAGCGGCTGCAGCGTTTGCGGTCGATGACCGGCCGTGATCGCAGGGTGGTTTTGGTGAGGGTCCGCATGGCCCCCTGCAAGGCGGTTTCCGGCGGGTCGGCCCGAAGGGGCGGACGGGGCACGTCGAACACCGGCAGCGCAGACCACGGCAAGCCGCGCAGTTCGATGCGTTCCCGTTGCCAGTGACCCACGCCGAGCCGCTCGCCCCAGGTCAGGCCGGGGATGTCCGCCGGATTCCAGCCCAGCGCCTGGACGCAGGCGCTGTCGAGGGCGACCGGGTCGGTGGAGGCGCCGAGCAGGCCGACCCGCCACAGCTCCTCCTTGTAGCCGGGGCAGATGGTGCTCATGTCGGCCAGGCTGACGGTGGGGCGGCACAGGCGGCAGACATCGGCCATGGCCGAGGCGATCTTCTCCTCGTCGTACAGCAGCGTGAAGATCCGGCTGCTGCCCTCGCCGATGAGGGCGTTGAACATGTTCTTGACCGCGCCGCTCCAGATCAGGCTTGGATGGGGCTGGGGATTGGCCAGGCTGATCACTACGTCTGCATCGAGCACGGCGCGGGTCAGCAGGTACTCCCGCGGGCGCGGGATACGGCTGGGCAGGATGCGTCCGCCGGCCTTGGCAAAGCTCACCAGTTCGGCGCCGCTGCGGTCGGCGAGCAAGTGCAGCCACAGGGCGTCGGGATGCAGCGGCGGCTTGTGCAGGTAGCGCGAGCCTTCGTCGCCCAGCACCGGGTGGCCGCCGCAGTCACGCACCAGCCGGATGCTTGCCTCGATCAGCGCCGGGTGCGACACCATGCGTGTTTCGGGCTGGCGTACGCTGCCGTGGCGCAGGTAAGGCTTGATCAGTACCCGTGCCCCGGGGCGGATGAGTCGGGCCAGTGGCAGGTCGATCAGCCGGAGTGCCTCTTCGATTGCCTGCCCGAGCGCCTCCACCCGGTAGTCCGTACTTCGCACCAAGGAAACCACTGACGAGTCGCGCATGCTGTCACCTGGTAGGGGACGTACTCCTTGCAGGCTAGCGCGCGGGGTGGTGAATCCCGTTGAGCAAGATCAAGCGTCTTACGTTGCGGCGTCTCAGAAGTAGTGCTGCCAGCCGATGGACAAGCGGCGCTCCTGGTGATCGGCTGCGGGCAGCGCAATCCGCGTCCATTCGCTGGCGACGACGAGGTTGTCCTGCGGGCTGAGGCGGGTGCGCAAACTGGCGCGGGCAGCGGAGCGGTCGAGGCGGTTTTCGACGAACCATTGGCGGCTGGCTTCCAGTTGCAGCCGGCTGCGGCTGCCCGCATCCCACAGGAGCCCGGCCAGAGGGCCGCTGCCGATGGTCCACCCGCCGCGGATGTCGCCATGGCTGAGGAGCTGGTTTTCGAGGAAGACGTAGCCGATCAGGCCTTGCCATTCCCAGGCTGCGCCGGGGCCGCCGGCGAGCATCGGGCTGGCCGCCCGGTTGGCGCCGAGGGCGCGTTCCCAGCCGAAGCGGACTTTCCACGACAGGGGTTGGGTCCAGCTGCGGCGGGGGGCGACGGAGACGATGTCCACCGGCAGGAAACGGTCGAGCTGCCAGCCCCGGCCTTCACGCTGGCTGGCGGCGATGTCGAGGAAGCGGATCTGCGCGCCGCGGGCATAGCCGGTTTCCGGGTCGAGGAGGTCGTGGTAGGCCGGGCGCAGGTCGAGAAACAGGGCGGATGCGCCGCCCAGATGGCCGGCGGCCAGGCCGATGCGGCCCGAGGCATGACCGGCTTCCGGGCGTGGCGGCACCGGCACGGCGCCGCTGTCGATGGCGGGCAACTGGCTGCGGGTGGTCTGGATGGCTTTCAGGCGGGCGAGGGCGTCGTCCTGCTCGAGCTTGCCGGCGTGGCCGCGGAAAGACACCAGGCGGTCGGCGAATTCGAGTTGTTCGATGGCGGTTTGCCCGGTGCCGAGGCTGGCGGGGGCGCTGCGACCGTCGGCCACGGCGATGGCGGCGTCCATTTCGGCTGTGTCGAGGCGGCTGGCCCGGTGGGCCAGTTCGGTGCCTGCCGAGGGGCGAAAGGTGATGTCGCTGACCAGCCCGGGGACGCCGACCACGCCCTTGACCGTGTCGACGGGAATGGCCGTCCAGCGGAATTGCTGCGACACCCGCAAGCCCGGCCGGGCCACGTCGAGCAGGCGCAGGATCATGTAGGAGCAGTTCTCATCGAAGAACCAGTAGTCGAAGCGGGTGGCGCCGATTTCCCAGGCGTGGCGCAGCAGCTGGCGGGTTTCGTCGGGCGTCAGGTTGAGCCGGTATTCCCACACGTCGCGGCTTTCCATGTCGCTGTATTCGCGCACCTTGGCATAGTAGGGCGAGCTGGACAGGGTGCCGGGGTAGAGGCCGGTGAGGCCCTTGAGGGCGAAGCTGAAGCCGTCGGTCGCGTCGGCCTTGGCGGCGTAGTTGATGGTGTAGGCGAGCAGCCGGGTGGCTTCGGTCTGGCCAGCTGCGTCGATGCGCAGCAGGGTGTGGCCGAACATCGAGGCCGGACTGTTGACGTAGGCCGAGGGAAAAACCAGCGTCACGCCGGCCGGATTGATCTCCTTCATCCATGCGTCGAGGCGCGGGCAAGGCTGGTCGGGCAGACGGGCCGGGTCGATGGTCAGGCGGTTTTTCAGCCAGTGGTAGCGGGCCGGGAAGCGGCACTGGGGGTGATCGTCCGGGGCGTCGGGGCGGGGCGGGATGAACAGGCGGGCGAGGGTTGCATCAAGCTCCGCGGCCGGGTTGCGGGCGCCGTCCGGGGCGTTGAAGAAGCCTGCGTCGTCGGCCAGGCTGCGCAGGTGGCCGGTGAGGGGATAGGGCTCATACTGCAGCAGATCGGCCCAGGCCGGGTCGTCGGCCAGATGGCTGGCGCGGGCGCTGGCCTGCAGTGTGGCCAGGTAGTCCGGCGTGTCGGCGTGGACAGGCGCTAGGGCAAGCGCGAGCCACAGGGATGTGCCGAGGGCGAGCAGTGTCTTCATGCTGGTGCAGCGGCGGGCGACGGACAAGATAAAGCCCTGTGCGGGCACAGGGCTTTATGGGTTGAAGCAGGATCAGACCGCTTCGGCGTACTTGGCCAGGCGGCTGTCGGACTGCAGGGCAGCCTTGAGCTGGGCGGCGATGCTGTCGGCGGAGTCGACGGAAGCGAAGATCTCGGCGTGACGGGCCTTGGTCAGGCTGACGAAAGCGGCCTTGTCCTGGGTGTCGATCTTCAGCAGGGCAGCCAGCGCATCCAGGGTTTCACCCCGGCCGGAGGCGGCGTCGCGGGCCAGTTGGGCCTTGTTGCCATCGATGAACATGGCGGTCTTCCAGGCGGAAGTGACCACGCCATCCTGGCTGCAGCCGAGGGTCCCGGAGGTGATGCCGAAGGTCTGGTTGCCGAAAGTGCCGTTGGTGGTGACGGCGAGCACTTGCGGGGCAATGCCCTTCTGGCCTTCAAAAACCTTGGAGCCCAGACCGCAGGAGCCAACGTTGTTGGCTGCAGCAAAAGCAGTAACGGGAAGGAAAACAAACAGCGGGAACAGGATTTTTTTCATGTGTCAGACCCTCGGATAGGTTTGTTTGTTTTGGCACTGCCGGAACAATGCCCGAAGAATGCTAGCGCATCCGCTACGGATTGGCTGTGTCTGAACGAGGGGTGTTGTTTTTATGCAAATAGGTCGGCACGATCTTGCCTGGATTCATCAGCATGAGCGGATCGAGTGCGGCTTTCAGGCTGGCCATCACGGCCACCCCTTCACCGTGCTCGGCGAGGAGGAAATCCCGCTTGCCGAGGCCGATGCCGTGCTCGCCGGTGCAGGTCCCATCCAGCGCCAGGGCGCGCTCGACGATGCGCCGGCCGAGGGCTTCGGCACGGGCGACCTGATCGGCGTTGTCGGGGTCGGTGAGAATCAGCACGTGGAAATTGCCGTCGCCCACGTGGCCGACCACCGGGGCGACGAGGCCGCTGTCGGCGATGTCCTGCTGGGTGCCGGCGATGGCCTCGGCGAGGCGCGAGATGGGGACGCACACGTCGGTGGTCACTGCCCGGCAGCCGGGTTGCAGGTTGAGGCCGGCAAAGTACACGTCGTGGCGGGCCTGCCACAGGCGGGTGCGGTCTTCGGGGCGGGTGGCCCATTCGAAGTCCTCGCCACCGTTGTCGCGGGCCAGTTCCTGTACGGTTTGCGCTTGTTCCTCGACACTGGCGGGCGAGCCGTGGAATTCGAAGACGAGCATCGGCGCTTCGCGCAGGCTGGTCTTGCTGAAGCGGTTCACCGAATGCACGGTGAGGGCGTCGAGGAGTTCGATGCGCGCCACCGGCACGCCGAGCTGAATGGTCTGGATGACGGTCTGCACGGCGCTGGCCACGTCGGGGAAGGAGCAGGTGGCGGCCGATACGGCTTCGGGCAGCGGATGCAGACGCACGGTGACTTCGGTGATCACGCCCAGCGTGCCTTCCGAGCCGACGAAGAGGCGGGTCAGGTCGTAGCCGGCCGACGACTTGCGGGCCCGGCCGCCGGTGCGGATGACGCGTCCGTCGGCGAGCACCACTTCCAGCGCCAGCACGTTTTCGCGCATGGTGCCGTAGCGTACGGCGTTGGTGCCGGAGGCGCGGGTGGCGGTCATGCCGCCCAGCGAGGCGTCGGCGCCAGGGTCGATGGGGAAGAACAGGCCGCTGCCGTGCAGGGCCGCGTTGAGGGCCTTGCGGGTCAGGCCGGGCTGAACGACGGCGTCCATGTCTTCGGCGTGGATGGCGAGAACCTGATTCATCTCCGACATGTCGAGGCTGATGCCGCCGTGGGTGGCCAGCACGTGGCCTTCCAGCGAACTGCCCACGCCGAAGGGAATCAGCGGAACCCGGTGCGCACGGCACAGATTGACGATGTCGACCACCTCGGCGGTGGAGTGGGGCCACACCACGCCGTCGGGCAGCGCGTCGGGAAAGTGGGATTCATCGTGGCCGTGGTGGGTGCGGATGGCTTCGGCGGTGGAAAAGCGCTTGCCGAAGCGCTCGGCGAGTTGCTGGACAAGGGTTTCGGGCAGGGCGGACATGGCGATGGGCGGCGGCGGGATGGGCGACAAAGGCGCAATTCGTCATCTTGCCACTGCCGTGCGCCGGACTGGAGCAGGGTAAACTCCATGGCGCGAGTTTTTTACCGAATCCACAGCCCCCTTTACGGAGTATTTCCATGAGCAAGCAGATCATCGCCACCCCGAACGCGCCCGCCGCCATTGGCACCTACTCCCAGGCCGTCAAGGCCGGCAACACGGTCTACCTGTCCGGCCAGATCGGCTTCGATCCGGTTTCCATGCAGCTGGTCGAAGGCTTCGAAGCGCAGACGGTACGCGTCTTCGAGAACCTCAAGGCGGTGGCCGAGGCATCCGGCGGTTCGCTGGCCGACGCGGTCAAGCTGACCATCTACCTGACCGACCTGGCCAACTTTGCCAAGGTGAACGAAGTGATGGCCCGCTATTTCACCGAGCCCTACCCGGCCCGCGCTGCCGTCGGCGTGAAGGAGCTGCCCCGCGGCGCGGTGGTCGAATCCGACGCTATCCTGGTCATCGGCTGAATCTTGCCCGTGCTCGTCGAGCCAGCCGGCACTGCGCCGGCCGAACCCGCGCCTCCGTCGCCAAAGAAGCCTGCCGTGCGCGGCTGGCCGGGCGTCGGGCCGCAGCTCGCCGAGCGCCTGGCGAAGATCGACATCTTTGCCGTCTCCGACCTGATCCTCCACCTGCCCCTGCGCTACGAGGACGAAACCCGCCTGACCATGCTGGCCGACGCCCGTGCCGGCGTGCATGTGCAGTGCGAGGTGGAAGTGCTGTCCAGCGAGGTGACGCTGCGTCCGCGTCGTCAGCTGGTGGCCCGTGCCGCCGACGCCAGCGGCGAGGTGATGCTGCGCTTCGTGCATTTTTACCCCAGCCAGCAGAAGCAACTGGCGGTGGGCGCGCGGCTGCGCATTTTTGGCGAAGTGCGCGACGGTTTCTTCGGCGCCGAAATGATCCATCCGCGAGTCAAGCCGGTGAGCGAGGGCGAGTCGCTGCCGGAGAGCCTGACGCCGGTGTATCCGACCACCGCCGGGCTGGCCCAGTCGGCCCTGCGCAAGCTGATTGGCGGGGCGCTGCGCCACAATACCGTGAATGACGACCTGTCGCCGGTGCTGCGCCAGCGCCTCAACATGCCGGCGCTGCCCGACGCCCTGCGCCTGCTCCACGCGCCGCCGCCGTCGGTGTCGGCGCTCGACATGGAAGACCGGGGGCATCCGGCCTGGCAGCGCATCAAGCTCGACGAGCTGCTGGCCCAGCAGATTTCCCTGCGCCGGGCCTACGCCGCTCGCCGCGCCAAGAACGCCCGCAGCCTGCCGCACCGGCAGCGTCTGACCCGCGATCTGCTGGCGCAACTGCCCTTCGCGCTGACCGGCGCGCAGAGCCGCGCCTTTGCCGAAATCTCCCGCGATCTGGCCTCCGACCACCCGATGCAGCGTTTGCTGCAGGGCGACGTGGGCAGCGGCAAGACCTGCGTGGCTGCACTGGCCATGCTGCAGGCGGCCGAAAACGGTCGTCAGGCGGTACTGATGGCACCGACCGAAATCCTCGCCGAACAGCATTATCGCAAGCTCACCGACTGGCTCAAGCCGATGGGCATCGAGGTGGCCTGGCTGTCCGGCAGCCGCAAGAAGAGGGAGCGCGAGGCCACGATGGCGCGCCTCGCTTCTGGCGAGACCCTGCTGGCAGTGGGCACTCACGCACTCATCGAAGACCCGGTGGTGCTGCCGCGGCTGGCCCTGGCGGTGGTGGACGAGCAGCACCGCTTCGGCGTCCGCCAGCGCCTGGCCCTGCGCGAGAAGGGCGTCGCCGGCGAGTCGCCGCACATGCTGATGATGTCGGCCACGCCGATCCCGCGCACGCTGGCCATGAGCTACTACGCCGACCTCGACGTGTCGGTGCTCGACGAGCTGCCGCCGGGGCGCACGCCCATCGTCACCAAGCTGATCAAGGACGAGCGTCGCGACGAGGTGGTCCAGCGCGTCCGCGAGGCCTGCCTGAAGGGCCGGCAGGCCTACTGGGTGTGCCCGCTGATCGAGGAGTCCGAGGCGCTGCAGCTCAAGACCGCCCAGGAGACCTACGAAACGCTGTCCGCCGAGCTGCCCGAGCTGGCGATCGGGCTGGTGCACGGGCGCCTCAAGAACGACGAAAAATCCGCCACCATGGCCGCCTTCGTGGCAGGGCAGATCCAGGTGCTGGTGGCCACCACTGTGATCGAGGTGGGCGTGGACGTGCCCAACGCCAGCCTGATGGTCATCGAGCACGCCGAACGCTTCGGCCTCGCCCAGCTTCACCAGTTGCGCGGGCGCGTGGGGCGCGGGGCCCATGAGTCGGCCTGCATCCTGATCTTTGCCCAGCCGCTGTCGCAAACCGGCCGCGAGCGCCTCAAGGCGATCTACGAGCACACCGACGGCTTCATCATCGCCCGCGAGGATCTGCGCATCCGCGGCCCCGGCGAATTCATCGGTGCCCGCCAGAGCGGCGTGCCGCTGCTGCGCTATGCCGACCTGGAAGAAGACGCCGGCCTCGTGGAAATCGCCCGCGGACTGGCCGAGGAAATCCTGCAGGACGCGCCGCGGGTGGCCGACGCGGTGACCGCGCGCTGGTTCGGCGGACGCGCCTCGCTGCTCAAGGCGTGAGGGTGCGGCGGTGGGTGTTCGCCCTTACAAAGTCGTGCCCTGACCCCCTACAATTGCGCCCGCTTCAACCCTTTTCCGCTTTCCATGACCCTCGCCCATTTTCCGGGCCGTGATCCCTTCCGTATGGCGGCCTGGCGTGCGCCGCGCGGCATGCGCGGCTGGCTGACCGACGATAGTTCGCTCACCGCACGTATCCGGGCCCGCTGCGGGCAGTTTTCGTTGCAGGTGGTTTTTCAGGGCAAGGGCGCCGTGCTGCCCGACGAGCTGGCGGCCCTCGGTGTGCATCGCCACGGCAGCGTGTGGCAGCGCGAAGTGCTGCTGATCGCCGACGGCGAGCCGGTGGTGTTCGCCCGCTCGCTGGTGGCGGAGACGACGGTTCCGGCCGCCTGGCACCTGTTGCGCGGCCTGGGCGGGCGGCCGCTGGCGGCGGTGCTGTTCGATGATCCGCGGGTGCGCCGTGCGCCGCTGGAGGCGGCCCGCCTGGATGCCCGCGATTCGCGCTGGCATCATGCCGCGCGCGCCACCGGCCATGACGATCTGCCCGCCCTGTGGGCGCGGCGTTCGGCCTTTCACCGGGGCGGCGTGCCGCTCCTGATCACCGAAATCTTTTTGCCTGCAATCCTGAACCTGGCCCCATGACTTCCTCGACCCCGTCCCTGACCCTGAGCCAGCGCCTGTCCGAATACGAAAAACTGATGCGCCTCGACAAGCCCATCGGCATCCTGCTGCTGCTGTGGCCGACCCTGTGGGCGCTGTGGGTGGCCGGCGCCGGGCGGCCGTCGCTGCTGGTGGTGGCCATCTTCGTGGTTGGCACGGTGCTGATGCGTTCGGCCGGCTGCGTGATCAACGACTACGCCGACCGCAACTTCGACGGCCACGTGGAACGCACCCGCAACCGGCCGCTGGCGGCCGGGCGGGTCAGCCCGAAGGAGGCGCTGCTGCTGGCCGTCGGCCTGTCGGTGCTGTCCTTCCTGCTGATCCTGCCGCTCAACGGCCTGACCATTGCGCTTAGCGTGCCGGCGCTCTTCCTGGCGGGCAGCTACCCTTTCACCAAGCGCTTCCTGGCCATCCCCCAGGCCTACCTGGGCATCGCTTTCGGTTTCGGCATTCCGATGTCTTTTGCGGCGCTGCAGGGTGAGGTGCCGCTGGTGGGCTGGGTGCTGCTGATTGCCAATATCTTCTGGGCGGTGGCCTACGATACTGAATACGCGATGGTGGATCGTCCGGATGACCTGAAGATCGGCATCAAGACTTCGGCCATCACCTTCGGGCGCTTCGAGGTGACGGCGATCATGGCCTGCTATGCGCTGACCCTGCTGCTGGTCGGCTGGGTCGGGCTGGTCACCGGGCGGGGTGCAGCTTTTGTCGCCGGGCTGGTGGTGGCGGCCGGCATCATGGGCTACCACTACACGCTGATCCGCGAACGTGACCGGCCCAGGTGCTTCAAGGCCTTCCTGCACAACAACTGGGTCGGGGCCGCGATCTTCACGGGCTGGGCGCTGGATTACCTGCTCAATCCCGGCGCCTGAGCTACCGCCCCGGCTTGCGTGGCCGGGCGGTCTTGAGGAGGGGCGTGAGCAGGTCAATGGTGCGGGTGGTAGCGCCCCGGTGGGACTGGGCAAAGTTGCGGCCGGCCTCGCCCATGGCCTTGCGCCGTGCCGGGCTGCCGAGGATTGTCAGCGCCAAGTGCAGGCCGTCCTCGATGTTGTCGGCACGCACAGCCGCTCCGGCTTCGATGGCCTGATTGCACACCGCCGAGAAATTGAAGGTGTGAGGCCCGACGATCACCGGACAGCCGACGGCCGTGGCTTCGATGGGGTTCTGCCCGCCGAGCTTCTCCCACGATCCGCCGATCAGCGCCACGTCGGCGGCGCTGTAGTAGGCATACATCTCGCCCATTGAATCGCCCAGCCATACCCGGGTGTCGGCCATCACGGGCACGTCGCGGGAGCGCCGTTGCACTTTGAGGCCGGCGCGCTTGACCAGCTTTGCCACCTCGTCGAAGCGCTGGGGGTGGCGGGGCACCAGTATCAGCAGCACGTCGGGGGCGCACAGGCGTGCGAAGGTTTCGAGCAGCGGGCCTTCTTCGCCTTCCCGGGTGCTTGCGGCAACGATAACCTGGCGCTGCGGGCCGAAGCGGTTACGGAAATTGGCGCCGAGGGCCAGCATTTCGGCCGGTGGGGCGATGTCGAACTTGATGTTGCCGGTGACCAGCAGGTTGCGGGCGCCCAGTTCGGCCATGCGGCGGCTGTCGCCTTCGGTCTGGGCGCCGATGGCACTCAGGCGGGCGAAGGCGTTGCGGGCCAGGCTGCCGATGCGCCCGTAGCCGCGAGCGGAGCGCTCCGACAGGCGGGCGTTGACCATGGTCAGCGGGGTGTTGCTGCGCCGGCAGCCTTCGATCAGGTTTGGCCACAGTTCCGTTTCCATCAGGATGCCGATGCGCGGATGGAAGTGGCGCAGGAAACGCCGGATTGCCCACGGCACGTCGTAGGGCAGGTAGACGCTTTGCACCCGCGGGGCGAGCTCGCCAAAGAGTTCTGCGGCGGTGGCCCGGCCGGTGGGCGTCATGTGGGTCAGCAGCACGCTGTAGTCCGGGTGGGCTTCCAGCAGGGCATGCAGCAGCGGGGCGCAGGCGCGGGTTTCGCCGACGGATACGGCATGCAGCCAGATCACCGGCCCGGCCATGCGGGTCCGGTAGCGTCCGACCCGTTCGCCGAGGTGTTGCAGGTATTCGGGCTGGCGGCGCGCGCGCCAGGCCAGGCGCAGCAGGATCAGCGGGGCGGCCAGGTACCAGATGGCAGTGTAAAGCGTGCGAAGGATCAAGGGGATAGGGGTTGCTGCCGGGGGCTTGAAGTATAAAGTCGTTACAGATGCCACGGATAGGGCATGCAGCGGATTTACCCTGCCATGCGCACGTGCGAAAATGCCGCGCTGCTGGCCGCGTATCCGGGCGTCGTTTTTTCGCCTGCGCAGGCTGGAACCGATTTCAACAACTCAGGCTTTCCCCGACCATGAAAATTCTCGTTACCGGCGCAGCCGGTTTTATCGGCATGCACACCAGCCAGCTCCTGCTGGCACGAGGCGATCACGTGGTTGGTCTCGACAACCTCAATGACTATTACGAAGTCCAGCTCAAGCACGACCGCCTGGCCCGCCTGACGCCCCACGAGAACTTCCGTTTCGTGAAAATGGACGTGTCGGACAACGAAGGCATGAAGAAACTCTTCGCTGAAGAGCAGTTCGACAAGGTCATCCACCTGGCCGCCCAGGCCGGTGTGCGCTACTCGCTGGTCAATCCCCAGGCCTACATCGAGAGCAACGTGGTGGGCTTCATGAACATCCTGGAAGGCTGTCGCTACGGCAAGGTCAAGCACCTGGTGTATGCCAGCAGTTCCAGCGTGTACGGCGGCAACACCAAGATGCCGTTCTCCGAGCACGACAGCGTGGACCATCCGGTGAGCATCTACGCCGCCACCAAGAAGGCCAACGAGCTGATGGCCCACACCTACAGCCACCTGTACGGCCTGCCCACCACCGGCCTGCGCTTCTTTACCGTGTATGGTCCGTGGGGTCGTCCGGACATGGCCCTGTTCCTGTTCACCAAGGCGATCATCGAAGGCCGTCCCATCGACGTGTTCAACCACGGCAAGATGAAGCGTGACTTCACCTTCGTGGACGACATCGTGCAGGGCGTCATCAAGACCCTCGACCACGTGGCCGAGCCGGATGCAGCCTACAACGCCAATCAGCCTGATCCGGGCACCAGCAACGTGCCGTACCGTGTGTTCAACATCGGCAACAACAACCCGGTCGAACTGATGGGGTTCGTCGAAGCCATCGAGGACGCGCTGGGCCAGAAGGCCGAGAAGAACTTCATGCCGCTGCAGGATGGCGACGTGCCGGCCACCTACGCCAACACCGACGCGCTCAACGCCTGGACCGGCTTCGTGCCGGCGACCCCGGTGCCGGAGGGTATCGGCCGCTTCGTCGAGTGGTACCGGAGCTACTACAAGGTTTGAGTCTGTTCCTGCGGGGCCGGGGCCCGCTCCCCGGATTCCAGGAAAGGTGTTCATGGAGCGCCTGACGGTCAGCATCGTGCTGTACCGCGCCGACCCCGGCCTGCTGCAGGCGACCCTCCGGTCGCTGGTGGTGGCAAGCCGGGCGGCTGATCTTGTGCCCGACCTTTTTCTGATCGACAACGGCGGCAGTGAAGTGGCCCTGTCCGGGCTGGTCCTGCCGGACGACTGGCAGGTGCATGTCTTCACCGGTCATGGCAACGTGGGTTTCGGCCACGGGCATAACCTTAGCCTCGAAGGGGCGGGTGACTACCACCTGATCCTCAACCCCGATCTCGAACTGGCCCCCGATGCCCTGCGTGAGGCCCGTGCCTTCATGCGGGCGCAGTCCGACTGTGGTTTGCTGGTGCCGGCCGCCCGCTGGGATGACGGCCGTGTCCAGTACCTGTGCAAGCGCGTACCGACGGTCTTCGACCTGTTCTTGCGCGGCTTTGCCCCGGGCTGGCTGCGCCATCGCTTCGAGGGGCGGCTCGCCCGCTACGAGATGCGCGACCTCATCGGTGACCAAGTGCTGTGGGACCCACCCATCGCCAGCGGTTGCTGCATGTTGTTCCGGACGGACGTACTGCGTCGTCTGAAGGGCTTCGATCCCCGCTTCTTCCTGTATTTCGAGGATTTCGACCTCAGCCTGCGGGTGCATGCGATAACGCGAATCGCATATGTTCCGGCCGTGAAAGTCGTGCATCATGGAGGGCACGCGGCCCGCAAGGGGCTGCGTCACATTGGTCTGTTCGCCCGCTCGGCGCTGACCTTCTTCCGATTGCATGGCTGGAAATGGTACTGATGAACTCTTCAAACCGGAGCCGCGCCTGGCTTCGTTGCGCGGCGCTTGCGCTGGCCCTCGCCGGGCCTTCCTGTGTGCTGGCGAAGGCCGGGCCCGACGCGCCACCGCTGTTGCTGGCCCAAGTGCTGCGTGGCGATGTGGATGTGACCCGCTACTGGGTCAGCGAAAAACTCGACGGTGCCCGGGCGATCTGGGACGGCCACACGCTGCGCTTTCGCAGTGGCCGCCTGGTCAATGCGCCGGACTGGTTCCTTGCCGGCCTGCCGCCCGAGCCCCTCGACGGAGAGCTGTGGATTGGCCGTGGCCGCTTTGACGAGTTGTCCGGCATCGTGCGCCGCAAGCAGGCGCGCGACGAGGACTGGCGGCGGGTGAAATACATGATTTTCGAGCAGCCGGATGGCGCCGGCAGTTTCTCCGAGCGCATCGAGCGCCTCCGCGGCATCGTTGCCCGCGCTGGTGTGCCGTGGCTGCAGGCCGTCGAGCAGTTCCGTGTGGCCGACCGGCCGGCCCTGCAGGCCAAGCTCGATGAAGTCGTCGCCGGGCGCGGCGAGGGCCTGATGCTGCACCGGGCCGACGCGCCTTATCTCACCGGCCGCAGCGATGTGCTTCTCAAGCTCAAGCCGCTGCTCGATTCCGAGGCCACCGTGATTGCCCATCTGCCGGGCCAGGGGCGCCTGAGCGGCATGATGGGCGCGCTGCGGGTCGAGACCGCCGCCGGCGTGCGCTTCGAGATCGGCACCGGCTTCAGCGATGCCGTGCGCCGCGATCCGCCGCCGGTGGGCACGCTAGTGACGTTTCAGTACCGCGAGCTGACCAAGGACGGTGTGCCGCGTTTCGCCAGTTATCTGCGCCGCCGGGAGGCTTTCTGAACGAGCTGGCGCTTGTCACGGGGGGCCGCGGCTTCATCGGTCGCCGACTGGTGGCGGCTTTGCGGGCGGACGGCTATCCGGTGCGTGTGCTGACCCGGGGAGCGCCGGTCGGACCGGACGAGTTCGAGGGTGATCTGGCCGATTCCACGGCGCTGGCTGCGGCCTGTGCTGGCGTGACAACGGTTTTCCATTGTGCCGGCCATGCCCATGCCTTTGGTGCCTTGAGTGAAGCCGACGAGGCCCGCCACTGGCAGGTCAATTTCGAAGGCACCCGGACGCTTGCAGAGGCGGCGGGGCGGGCCGGCGTGGCGCGTTTCGTCTTTCTTTCCAGCGTCAAGGCGATGGGTGAGCCCGACCAGGCCTGCATCGACGAGGACTGGCCGGTGTCGCCGCAGTCGGCCTACGGCTGTGCCAAGCGGGCAGCCGAAGACGCGTTGCTGGCGGCTGGCGAGCGCTACGCCATGCAGGTCACCAATCTGCGTCTGGCCATGGTGTATGGCGCCGGTGGCCGCGGCAACCTGGAGCGGATGGCGACACTGGTGCGCCGGGGCTTCTTCCCGCCGCTGCCGGAAACCGCCAACCGGCGCTCGCTGGTACATGTGAGCGACGTGGTTGCCGTGATGCGCAGGGTGGCTGCCGACGCGCGTGCCGCCGGGCGAACCTACATCGTGGCCCACCCGGAAACGCCGTCGGGGCGTGGCCTGTATGACGCGCTGCGGGTTGTGCTCGGGCTGGCGCCTGTGGGTTGGGCGGTGCCCCGGATGGCCCTGGCAGCCCTGGCCCGCGGTGGCGACTTGATAGAATCCCTGGCGGGGCGGCGGGTGCCCCTCGACAGCGAGGCGCTGGAGCGCCTGCTCGGATCGGCCTGCTACTCGCCGGCGCGCATCGAGGCCGAGCTGGGCTGGCGGGCCGAAGTTGGCCTGATTGACGGACTGCGGGAGATGCTCGATGGGGTTTGAACACGTCGCCCTGCTTGGGCCGCTGCTCGCTTTTGCGCTGGCCTGGTGGGTGACGCGCAGTTGCTGTCGGCCGGGTTCCTGGCTGCATTTTCTCGACCACCCGAATGAACGCTCGCTGCATGTGCGGCCGACGCCGCGCACCGGTGGTGTCGGGGTGATGGCGGGTGTCGCCGTCGGTGGGCTGCTGCTTGTTGCGGGTGGTGGCGTGGGCAGGCCTGTCTGGGCTGCCCTGGCTGGCGCCGTGCTGCTGGCCGGCCTGGGCCTGGTAGACGATCGGCGCAATGTGCCGGCGCGGCTGCGCCTGCTGGCCCAGGTGCTGGTGGCGGGAGGCTTCCTGGCGCTGGCCGGGCTGGCGTCAGGCTGGTTGATGGGGCTGCTGTTCTTCCTCGGCCTGGTGTGGATGGCCAATCTGTACAACTTCATGGATGGTTCGGATGGGCTGGCTGGCGGCATGGCGGTGTTCGGCTTTGCGGCTTTCGCCGTAGCGGCGGCGCTGGCCGGGCAGTCGGCCCTGGCCCTGGTGTGTGCCGGGATTGCCGCAGCCGCCGCAGGTTTTCTGTGCTTCAACTTCCACCCGGCGCGGATTTTCATGGGGGATGTGGGCTCGGTACCCCTCGGTTTTCTGGCCGGGGCGCTCGGCCTGGCCGGTCGTGAAGCGGCGGCCTGGCCGCTATGGTTTCCGCTGCTGGTGTTTTCGCCTTTCATCGTCGATGCAACGGCAACGCTGCTGCGGCGCGCCTTGCGGCGTGAAAAGGTGTGGCAGGCCCACCGCACGCATTTTTACCAGCGCATGGTGCAGATGGGCCTGGGGCATCGGGGTACGGCCCTGCGGGCTTACGGTTTGATGGCGGGGGTGGCGACGTCTGCTGTTGTCATTTTGCCCCTGGGGTTTTCGCTGCAGTGCGGCATCATTACAATGTGGGCATTCATCTACCTGATCCTGGGCTTCCTGATCGATCGCGCGTGGCGTCATCATGAGGTAACCGGGGCGCAAAGACCTTGATTAGCAAACCCTATCATCCACTGCTGGTCTTCCTGTCGGACGTGATCGGGGTCGGGCTGGCCTGGTGGCTGGCTTATCTGATTCGCTTCAATTTCGTCATTCCGGTGGAATTCCTGCCGGCCTTCTTCGTCGGTCTTGGCGTGACGCTGGTGTTGCAGGGCGTCTTGCTGCGCGCTTTCGGTCTGTACCGCGGAATCTGGGTGTTCGCCAGCCTGCCGGACCTGCTGCGTATCGCCCGGGCGGTTGGCGTTGCGGCGCTGCTGACCCCGCTGGTGGTGGTGGTGGCGGTGCGCTATTCCCTCTCTGTGCCGCGGCTGGTCTTTTTGCTGCAGCCCTTGTTGCTGGCGATGTACATGGGCGGGTCGCGGGCCTTTTACCGGACCTGGAAAGAGTTCCGTCTGTACGGCGGCCTGCGTGCGCTGGGTCAGCCGGTGATCGTGCTGGGGGCCGGTGATGCTGCGGTCACCCTGGTGCGCGAGCTGTCCCGGTCGGCGGAGTGGCGGGTGGTTGGGCTGCTGGACGACAACGGTGCCCGCCAGGGGCGCGAGATCTACGGTTGCAAGGTGCTCGGCGGGATCGCCGATCTGGAGCGGGTGGCCGAAGAGCTGAGAATCAGCCACGCCATCATTGCCATGCCCAACGAGCGCCATGAGGTGCGGCGGGCGGTGACGAGCGCCTGCGTGCGGGCTGGCGTCAAGGCGCTGATCGTGCCGGCCATCGAGGACGTGATGACCGGGCGGGTAAACGTCAGTGAAGTCCGCCAGGTGGACGTGGAGGACCTACTCGGGCGCGACCCGGTGCGCATCAATACGGCCGATGTGCGCGAATACCTGCGCGGCAAGGTGGTCATGGTGACGGGCGCCGGGGGCTCCATCGGGTCGGAGCTGTGCCGCCAGATCGCCCGTTTCGAGCCGTCGCTGCTGGTGTGTTTCGAAATGAACGAGTTCGCCCTGTACCGGCTGACGGAGGAATTTGCGGCGCACTTCCCGTCTGTTCAGGTGGTGGCGCTGGCGGGTGATGTGAAGGATGCGATCCGGGTGGACGACGTGCTGGCCCGCTATCGTCCCCACGTACTTTTCCACGCCGCGGCTTACAAGCACGTGCCGCTGATGGAGGACGAGAACGCCTGGCAGGCGGTGCGCAACAATGTCCTCGGCACCTGGCAGGTGGCCCGCAGTGCCGTTGCCTACGGGGTTGCCCGCTTCGTGCTGGTGTCCACCGACAAGGCCGTCAATCCCACCAATGTGATGGGGGCGACCAAGCGCCTGGCCGAACAGGTCTGCCAATCCTTGTCGGCCCATGACAAGACCCAGTTCGAGATTGTTCGCTTCGGCAATGTGCTGGGCAGTGCGGGCAGCGTGATTCCCAAGTTCCAGGAGCAGATCGCTGCCGGCGGTCCGGTGACGGTGACGCACCCCGACATCACCCGCTACTTCATGTCCATTCCCGAGGCGGCCCAGCTGGTGCTGCAGGCCGGCTCCATGGGGCAGGGGGGCGAGATCTTCGTGCTCGACATGGGTGAGCCGGTGAAGATTGCCGAGCTGGCCCGCGACATGATCCGGCTTTCGGGGCGGACAGAGGCGGAGATCCGGGTTGTTTTCACAGGCCTGCGAGCCGGCGAAAAGCTCTATGAAGAGGTGCTTGCCGACGCCGAGCTGACGCGCGCCACCCATCATCCCAAGTTGCGCATCGCCCGGGCCCAGCCGGTCGAGGCAGGCTGGCTGGATGCCCTGCTCCTGTGGCTGCGCCAGCGTCGGGCGGTGGGCGCTGCCGAGGTGCGGCGCGAACTGCGCCGATGGGTACCCGAATACGCGCCGTCCTACCCCGCCGTGCCTCAGTTGCAGGTGGTGGAAACCCCAGAACCCCGTACCGGACAGCAAGCCTGATTCATGGCCACTTATGCAATTGGCGACATCCAGGGCTGCTTCACGTCCCTGACGGCCCTCCTCAAACGGGTTGCCTTCGATCCGGCCCACGACCGCCTGTGGCTGGTCGGTGACCTGGTCAATCGGGGCCCGGACTCCCTGCAGACCCTGCGCTTCGTGCGCGACCTGGGGGCGGCGGCAGTAACGGTGCTCGGTAATCACGACATCTACCTGTTGATGGTGGCCTACGGCAGCGTGCGCAGCCGTGGCAAGGACGACACCATCCAGGCCGTGCTCGATGCTCCGGACCGGGAGGAACTCCTCGGCTGGCTGCGCCGGCGGCCCCTGATGCACGTGGAAAACGGCTTTGCGATGGTGCATGCCGGGCTTCTGCCCGGCTGGACGGTGACCCAGGCCCGGGCCCTCGCGCGGGAGGTCGAAGGGGCGCTGGCCGGCCCGTATCACGTGGATCTGCTCAATCACATGTGGGGCAGCGAGCCCGCCGCGTGGCGCGATGAGCTGCAGGACTACGAACGCATGCGGGTGATCGTCAACGCCATGACGCGCATGCGCTTCTGTACGCCGGAGGGCGCCATGGATTTCAAGGTCAAGGGGGAGGTGGCCAAGGCACCCAAGGGCTACGTGCCCTGGTTCGAGGTGCCGGGGCGCAGGAGCGCCGATACGCCGGTGGTGTTCGGCCACTGGTCGGCGCTTGGCCTGCGCATCGAGCCCAACCTGCTGGCGCTGGATTCCGGCTGCCTGTGGGGGCGGGAGCTGACCGCGGTGCGCCTGGAGGACCGCAAGGTGTTTCAGGTGGCCTGCCCGGGCCTGACCCACGGCAAGCTCAAGCCTTCCTGAGTTCTAGTCCTGGATGCGCGCCACGATCGCTTCCCGGGCGGCGTGGGCGAGGGCCCGGCGATCCGGCAGTTCGGCCGTTGGCATGGGCGGTGCAACGCGAATCCGGGCCACGATTTCCGGTTCTGCAACAATGGCCTGGATGCACGCCAGCAGGCTCACGTCTCCGTCGTAGGCGGCTGCCCGCGTGAAACTGCCGTCCGGCAGGCGATAGGCAATGGCCAGGGGCTGGATCGCTGCACCGGCCTGGATTGCCGGCTGCAGCAGGGCCGCATGAAAGCCCAGCACATGGCTGCCGTCGGTGGTCGTGCCTTCCGGAAATATTGCCACATGACGCTGGCGGCCGAGCAGTTCGGCGATTTCACCGTTCACAATCCTGGCGTGGCCGCGGCTGCCGCGACGCAAAAAAACCGTTTCGTTCTTTGCCGCCAGCCAGCCAACCAGTGGCCACTGGCGTATCTCGGCCTTGGAAACGAAGGCCGCCGGGTAGGCCGCGTTGATGACGAAGACGTCCAGCCACGAGATGTGATTGGCGACCAGCAGGCTGCCCGGGCTGAGAAAGGGTTCGTCGGTGACCAGGCGAACGCCGAGAATCGTCAGCAGCCGGGCCGACCACTGCCGCTTGAAACGGAGCTGGCGGGCCGGCGTGATGAAGGGATAGCTGACGCTTGCGATGACGAGCGCACTCAGCACATGACCCGCCAGGCGGGCGTAGCGGACGAGGCGCGTGAAGCGGGGGGTGGGGCTGGCGGGTTTCAGTCCTTGCGTCCCATGAAATGTTTGGCGTAGCGGGCATCGAGCCGGGAAACCGGCAGCAGGATGGGCAGGTCGGCCGTGTTGAAGTCGGGATCCCAGGCCGGTTCGCCGCAGATCCAGGCACCGGCCCGCAGGTAACCCTTGATGAGGGGCGGGGTGTCGGCGTCGAGGTCCTGGCGCAGGGCCTGCAGGGGTAGCGGGGTGCGCGGGAAGACGCGGTATTCGAGCGGGCAGAGGTGTTCGTCCTTCAGGCGATTATACAGGCTGGCCGCCGCGTGCCCGCCGTCGGCCATGCTTATGGAGGCGCAGCCGGTCAGGTAGTCGTAGTTGTTCTCGAGCATGTAGCGGGCAAGGCCGGCCCACAGCAGGGTGATCACGGCACCGGAACGGTAGTCGACGTCGATGCAGGAACGGCCGATCTCGACCATGCGCTCGCGCAGGTTGCGCAGGCGGGTCAGGTCGAATTCGCTTTCTGAATAGTAGCTGCCCACTTCGCGTGCGGCGCTCGGCGACAGGATGCGGTAGGTGCCGACGATGCGTCCGGCGTCTTCGTCGCGGACGATAAGGTGATCACAGAAGGCGTCATACAAGTCGCGATCCACGCCCGGCGTGCGGCTGGGCAGGCGGGCGCCCATCTCGTCGGCAAACACCCGGTAGCGCAGCTTCTGGGCTTCGAGTATCTCGGTGGGGCAACTGGCAAGGCCCACGTGCAGGTTGCGACCGGGGCGGTGGGCGACGCGTTGTTCCTTTTGCAGCATGGCGGAATCCTCGTTGGGTTTCCGCGCATTGTGGAAATGCTGCGTTGCGGCGACGTGAAGG
This sequence comes from Zoogloea oleivorans, assembly GCA_030157785.1. Classification (GTDB taxonomy): domain Bacteria; phylum Pseudomonadota; class Gammaproteobacteria; order Burkholderiales; family Rhodocyclaceae; genus Zoogloea; species Zoogloea oleivorans_A. The sequence goes on along the minus strand of JAOAUC010000055.1, from coordinate 56,820 downwards.
GGTGGTTACGGGTGTGTGACGTGGGGTGATCCGCCATGAAAAAAGGGGCCGGATGGCCCCTTTTTGCAGATCGCGAAACCCGGTTCAGCGGGTCACGCGGGTGGTGCGGCCGTCCTGCAGCAGGCGAACCCGCTCGCCCGGCTTGAAGCCTTCGCCGCCGTCTTCCTGGATGATCGCCAGCATCTCGCCGTTGTCCATCTTGACGGTGACTTCCACGCCCTGTTTGCGGGTTATGCCTTCTTCGGCCGCGGAGCCGGCGATGCCGCCGACCACGGCGCCGACCACGGCAGCAATGGCGGAGCCCTTGCCGCCGCCGACCGTGCTGCCGGCGATGCCGCCAACGGCCGCACCGCCGAGGGTGCCCACCGGCGACTTGGTGCCTTCGAGCTTGACCAGCCGAACGCTTTCGACGACGCCCATGCGCACATTCATGACACGCCGTGCTTCTGCCCGTTCGTAGTCACCGCCGCCGAGACCGGAGGCGCACCCCGCGACGCTTACGGCAGCCAGCAGGGCCAGGGTCAGATTGAGAATTCGCATTTTTCTTCCTTTCACCACAGGGTTGCACCAAAGGCCGTGCGATAGGCTTCGGCGATTTCTTCACGGCTGGGCGCGTGATTCTGCCCACCGCGGCTGGCCATCTTTATGGCACCCATCAGGGAGGCCAGACGGCCGCTCTGTTCCCACTCCAGGCCGTGCTCGATGCCGTAGAGCAAACCGGCCCGGTAGGCATCGCCGCAGCCGGTCGGGTCTTCGAGGCTGGCGGCACGGGCGCAGGGAATGTCGATCTTGCGGCCCCCCGTGTGAATCTCGGAGCCTTCGCCGCCGCGGGTCACGATAAGGGCTTTTACCTCGCCGGCCAGAGACTCGACCGAGCGACCGGTGCGTTCGCACAGCAGGCGTGCTTCGTAGTCGTTGACCGTACAGTAGTCGGCCAGTTGCAGGCAGGCGAGAAGTTCTTCGCCGTTGAACATGGGTAGGCCCTGGCCCGGATCGAAGACGAAGGGAATGCCGGCTTCGGCAAACTGGCGGCAGTGTTCGAGCATGCCGTCACGGCCATCCGGCGACACGATGCCCAGCGTCACGCCCTGGGTGTGCTCCACCTTGTTGAGGTGGGAGTGCACCATCGCACCAGGGTGGAAGGCGGTGATCTGGTTGTCGTCCAGGTCGGTGGTGATGAAGGCCTGGGCCGTGTAGCTGCCGGCGACCTGGGTGACGTGGGCGCGGGACAGGCCGAGACGATCCATGCGCTCCAGGTAAGGGGTCGCGTCATCGCCGCCGACCGTTGCCATGATCAGCGGATCGCCGCCGAGCAACTGGAGGTTGTAGGCGATGTTGCCGGCACAGCCGCCAAATTCGCGCCGCATTTCCGGTACGAAGAAGGAGACATTCAGGATGTGGATCTGCTCGGGCAGGATGTGGTTCTTGAAACGATCCTGGAACACCATGATCGAGTCGAAGGCGATGGAGCCGCAGATGAGTGTAGACATGGTCGGGGAGCTGAATTAGGCGAATCGATTATAGCCGGGGCGACGGGGGCCGGCATGCAGGTGCTGTCAGTCGTCTGACCGCGCCAGGGGGTTGCTTCAGGGATAAAAGGCGTACACGCGATAGCCGGCGGCGGCCACGCCGGGGGCTTCGAAGCTGACGCGTGTGACCACTTCGCGCCGGGCCGGAAAGGCATCCTTGGGCGCATCGGCGGGTAGCCACTGGCCGGGTTCGAGGACGCGCCGGACAAGGGCCTTGTCGCGGGCATCGGTAAGGGTGATTTCGAGGTGCGGCCAGGCTTGCTGGAACTCGGCCCGGTTGCGCAGCGTGGCATGCAGCGTGAAGAAGGCTTCGCGGCCTGCGTCAGGCTGGATGTCCGAGCTTTCGATGGCGATGGTGGCCGGGTCGCGGGGCAGCGGCAGATCGCAGCCAAGACCGGCACACAGGCTTTCCATGAAGGGCCGCATCTGGGGCGAGGACTGGGCGATGTCGTCGCGGAAGACCAGCACGCCCTGAGCCAGCAGGGAGAGGATCAGCAGGGTTGCCGCGGCAGCCCAGGCGGCCTGGCCGAGGGCGGGCGAAGGGGCTTCCTGGCTGGCAGCAGGTGCATCGCCAGCGTCCTCTTCCGGCTCTTCCTCCACGAGCGGTGCCTGTCCGTCGGCCCGGTGCGAAGGCCTGGGGGCGGGGGTCAGGAAGGCTGGGGCGACGTCCCGGGTGTGGATCAGGGCATCGAAATCAACAGGAGCTTCCCCGTGAGGCTCGGGGAGGTGGAAGTCGAGGGCCGGCGGGGCTGTGGCGACGGGTGCGGTGGCTTCGGCATCGCTGGCGTCGTCGTCGGGTAGCGGAAAGTCCATCGACAGGGCGGGGATATCCTCCGCTTCGGTCTCCATCGGCGGCCATGCCTGAGGCGCCTCGGCTCCGATTTCTCCGGTTGGCTCTATCCGCTCGTCTTCTGCCGGAAATTCGATTTCCCCCGGCTCGGCGGGAGCATCGGTTTCCGGGGGCCAGGTGTCATGGGTGCTGTCCGGCATTTCTCCGGGCGGCGGCAGGTCGTCGTCGGGCACCTTTTCTTCAAGGATGAAGAAAGGGGCTTCGGCTTCGGGCTGGGGCTGCAGGTCTGGCGCCGACGCCTCCTCGACAAGGGGGTGTTCCTCCTCGACGACAGACTCCAGTGCGTTGAAGGCATGATTGCACTGACCACAGCGCACCCTTCCCTGACGCGCGCTCAATTGCTCGGGGCGCACCCGGAAGGTGGTGGAGCACGCCGGGCAGCGCGCGAGGATCATGACACGGTTTGTTCCGGCCGTTCGCCCTGCAGGCGGACCCAGCCATCAAAGGTGGCACCGACCGAGAGGGCGATGTACGGCGCATAGGCCGCGATGACATCTGCGGCCTGGGCTTCGAGTACGCCGGACAGGGCCAGCCGGCCGCCGGGGGCGACGCGGGCCGCGAGCAGTGGTGCCAGCATCTTGAGCGGATTGGTCAGGATGTTGGCAACAACCCGCTGGAAGGTGCCGTCGAGGGGCTTGGCCGAGACCTGCAGATGCAGGCTGACGCCGTTGCTGGCAGCGTTGTTGGCAGCGGTTTCGACGGCTTTCTCGTCGATGTCCACGGCGGTGACGTCACCTGCGCCCAGTTTGACCGCGGCAATCGCCAGGATGCCCGAACCGCAGCCGTAGTCGAGTACGCTGACGCCCGGCTGGGTGTGGTCAGTGAGCCACTCGAGACATAGCCGGGTGGTCGGGTGGGAGCCCGTGCCGAAGGCCATGCCCGGGTCGAGGACCAGGTTGATCGCCTCGGCGTCGGGGGCGACGTGCCACGAGGGCACTATCCACAGGCGCTCGGTGATGCGGATTGGGTCGAACTGGCTCTGGGTCAGCTGTACCCAGTTCTGCTCTTCCACTTCCTCGATGGTGAAGGGCGGTACCACGTCGAGCCCGACCGCAGCCGAGGCAGTGGCCAGGGCCTGGGCGAGATCGGTGTCGGTATCGAACAGCGCCACGACGCGGCTGTGATCCCACAGGCTCGCCGGGGACATGCCCGGCTCGCCAAACTGGGGCTTTTCAGCCTCGGTGCCGGCGTCGGCGTCGTCGATGCTGACCGACAGCGCGCCGTGTTCCATCAGTGCCTCGGAGAGGGCTTCGGCGCGGGTTGCGTCAGCTTGCAAGATGACCGATATCCACATCAGGTCTTGCTCACTTCGTTGCGTCCGGCCAGCTTGTGCTCGAGGTAATGAATGCTCGTGCCACCTTCGACGAAGCGGGCGTCGAGCATCAGTTCCTGGTGCAGCGGGATGTTGGTCTTGATGCCTTCGACCAGCATTTCGGACAGGGCGATGCGCATGCGGCGGATGGCCTGGTCGCGGGTGTCGCCGTAGGCGATCAGCTTGCCGATCATCGAGTCGTAGTGCTGCGGCACGGTGTAGCCGTTGTACACATGCGAGTCGACGCGGATGCCGGGGCCGCCGGGAACGTGCCAGTTGGTGATCTTGCCGGGGCAGGGCGTGAACTTGAACGGATCCTCGGCGTTGATGCGGCATTCGATCGCGTGGCCGCGGAATTCGATGTCCTTCTGCTTGTAGCGCAGCTTCTGGCCGGCCGCGACGCGGATCTGTTCCTGGACGATGTCGACGCCGGTGATGAGTTCGGTGACCGGGTGTTCGACCTGGACCCGGGTGTTCATCTCGATGAAGTAGAACTCGCCGTTTTCGTAGAGGAATTCGAAGGTGCCGGCGCCCCGGTAGCCGATCTTGCGGCAGGCCTCGGCGCAACGCTCGCCGATGCGCAGGATGTGGCGACGCTCGATGCCCGGCGCCGGTGCTTCCTCGATGACCTTCTGGTGGCGGCGCTGCATGGAGCAGTCGCGCTCACCCAGGTGAATGGCGTTGCCATGCTGGTCGGCAAGAATCTGGATTTCCACGTGACGCGGATTTTCCAGGAACTTCTCCATGTACACGACCGGATTGCCGAAGAAGGCACCCGCTTCGGAACGGGTGGTGGTCACGGCGTTGAGCAGGGCGGCTTCGGTGTGCACAACGCGCATGCCGCGTCCGCCGCCGCCGCCGGCCGCCTTGATGATCACCGGGTAGCCAACGGCACGGGCGATCTTGACGATTTCCTTGGGGTCTTCCGGCAGGGCGCCTTCGGAGCCCGGCACGCAGGGCACGCCGGCGGCCTTCATGGCGTCTTTTGCCGAAACCTTGTCGCCCATCAGGCGGATGGTTTCGGCGCGGGGGCCGATGAAGACGAAGCCGGATTGCTCGACCCGCTCGGCGAAGTCGGCGTTCTCGGAGAGAAAGCCGTAGCCCGGGTGGATGGCTTCTGCGTCGGTGACCTCGGCAGCAGAAATCAGGGCCGGGATGTTCAGGTAGCTCAGCGTGGATGAGGCCGGGCCGATGCACACGGATTCGTCGGCCAGCTTGACGTACTTGGCTTCAGCGTCGGGTTCGGAATGGACCGCGACGGTCTTGATGCCCAGTTCGCGGCAGGCTCGCAGCACGCGGAGGGCGATTTCACCCCGGTTGGCGATGAGGATCTTCTCGAACATGGCCATGGCTCAGCCGATGATGAAGAGGGGTTCGCCGTACTCCACGGGTTCGCCGTTTTCCACCAGGATGGCCTTGATGACGCCGGTACCGTCCGATTCGATTTCGTTCATGAGCTTCATCGCTTCGATGATGCACAGAGGCTCGCCGATCGTGACGTTCTGGCCGACTTCGACCAGGGCCTTGCCGCCGGGGGCGCTGGAGCGGTAGAAAGTGCCGACCATCGGCGACTTGACCACGTGGCCTTCCGGCAGCGCGGGTTCGGCAGCCACCACGACAGCGGCAGGTGCAGCGGCCACCGGCTGGGCGGCCGGTGCCTGGGTGACGTAATTGACCGGGGCGGGGCCGGTCACATGCTTGGCGATGCGGACCTTTTCCTCGCCTTCAGTGACTTCCAGCTCGGAGATGCCGGACTCCTGGACCAGGTCGATCAATTTCTTGAGCTTGCGAAGATCCATAGTATTCCCCTTGATGTATTGGGCGGCCCGCCGGACGGCGGGCCTGCCGATGTCTGATTTAGCCGCGAGCGGCGCGGAGACGGGCGAGGGCGAACTCGAGGGCGAGTTGGTAGCCCTGGGCGCCCAGTCCGCAGATCACTCCGACAGCCTTGTCGGAAAAGTAGGAGTGATGACGGAACGGCTCGCGGGCGTGGATATTGGACAGATGTACTTCGACGTACGGAATGTCGACACCGGCCAGGGCGTCCCGCAGCGCAACGCTGGTATGGGTGTAGCCGGCCGGGTTGATGATGATGAAATCCACCCCTTCCGAGTCGGCAGCCTGGACCCGGTCGATCAGTTCGCCTTCGTGGTTGCTCTGGAAAGATTCCAGCAGAACCCCGTCGGCCTTGGCCCGACTCTCCATGGCCTCATGGATGTCGGAGAGGGTGGTAAGCCCGTAAATGCCGGGTTCCCGGCGGCCGAGCAGATTGAGGTTGGGGCCATGCAGAACGAGAATGCGGTGCTGCGGCAGGTCCTCGGGGCTGGCTTCCTGGGTGCGATTTTTCCGCGTCATGTGTGCAAGTTTGCCGTAATTCGACGCAATTTGTCCACCTTGGGCGGCGTCCCCGGGTTAAAGGGGGCGGCTCAGCCCGGCCAGTTTGCGATCAAGCTCGTCCTCGGAGAGGGTTCCGAGCTTGACCAGGCTGATGGCACCCGTCTTGTCGATGATCAAGGTGAAGGGAAGGCCCTGGGAGGCGTTTCCGAGCTCTTCGGTGAGCTGAACCACCGCCGGAGAGGCGATTACCAGCGGATAGCGGACTTTTTGTGCGGCCTGGAAGTTGCTGACGTTTTTCTCTGTGTCGATGCTGATTCCGACGAACTGGACACCCTTGTCGGCATATTTCTGGCTCATCGCCGAAAAGGCAGGGATTTCCTTGCGGCAGGGGGGGCACCAGGTGGCCCAGAAGTTCACTACCAGCACCTTGCCCTTCCATTGGGCGAGGGGCTGCCTGACGCCCTGGGTGTCGGGCAGATCGAGGGCCATCAGCTTGGCCAGGGCCGCGCTCTGGACGGGGGAGACTGCCGCAGGCGGCGCGTCCTTGCGGGCGTAGAGCATGCCGGCGCCACCGGCAGCAATGGCGACGATGATGACGAGAACGAAGGAGATTCCGCGATTCATGGATTGAGGTCGGCCGGGGCCGGAGTTTCATTGACGAGGGCTTCGACGACGGAAAGGCGGGCGCGTTCCATTTGTCGTGCGCCGTGGGGGCGGCGGTGGAGGCGTTCCACATCCTGGGCATAGATGCGCAGCTTGACCGGGATGTCGTCCCAGTCGAAGACCAGGATGGCCTCCGGGGCGTCTGGCTGGTTGCGGCGCGGTTCCTTGTGTTCGTAGGCCACGTCCTGGTTGAGGAAGAAGATTTCCACTTCCTTGGCGCTTTCGGGAAACAGGTCGATTTCGATCTCCGAGTAGCGCCCGGCGGTGCCTTCGAGCACGGCGCCGACGAGGTAGGGGCGAAAGGGCTCCAGCTCGCGCATGATCTCGATGGCCGCCAGGCGCATCACGTGCTGGCGCTCCAGGTGCTCTTCGTCCTGGAAAACAGAAAGATAGATGCGGACTTCCGCCTCGATCTCGGCATTGTTGGGGAGCTCGTCGGCGTTGCTGGCGCCGAGCTGGCGGGCGGCCTTGCGCTTGGCAAAACCGTAATCGTTGATGCCGTCTTCGGCGATCATGCGGGCCGCCAGGGCGGCAATTTCGCGGCGCAGATTGCTGCGGTTCAGAACGTCAGAGCGCGGCATGGCGGTCGGTGCTCCCCGTTCGATTAGAATGCCCCCCATTCTACACACGACTGTTGCGGCGCTGTTTCGGCCGCGCTTACGGACTACATGCACATTCACATTCTTGGAATCTGCGGCACCTTCATGGGTGGCGTGGCACTGCTGGCGCGCGCCGCCGGCCACACCGTGACGGGCTGCGACGCCAACGTCTATCCGCCGATGAGCACCCAGCTGGAGGAGCAGGGCATTGGCCTGGTCGAAGGCTACGGGGTTGACCAGCTGAAGCTGGAGCCGGACGTTTTTGTCGTCGGCAACGCGATTTCCCGCGGCAATCCGCTCCTCGAGGAAATCCTCGACAAGGGGCTGCCCTACGTTTCCGGCCCCCAGTGGCTGGCCGAGAACGTGTTGCAGGGGCGCTGGGTGCTGGCGGTGGCCGGCACTCACGGCAAGACGACGACCACCTCGCTGCTGGCGTGGATCCTGGAAGACGCCGGCCTCAATCCGGGCTTCCTGGTGGGTGGTGTGCCGAAGAACTTCGGCCTTTCGGCGCGGCTTACCGAGTCGCCCTTCTTCGTCATCGAGGCCGACGAGTACGACACCGCCTTCTGCGACAAGCGTTCCAAGTTCGTCCATTACCGCCCGCGCACGGCCATCCTGAACAACCTGGAGTTCGATCACGCAGACATCTTTGCCGATCTGGCCGCCATCGAAACCCAGTTCCACCACCTGGTGCGGATCGTTCCCAAATCCGGGCGGATCGTCGCCAACGCGGCCGAGGAAACCCTGCCGCGGGTGATTGCCCGGGGTTGCTGGTCGGAGCTGGAGTGGTTCAATGACGCCGCCGGCTGGTCGGTGGCCGAAGGCTCGGTGGAGGATGAAGTGGTGGTGCGCTTCCAGGGCAAGGAAATCGGCCGCAAGCGCCTGCCGCTGTCTGGCCGCCATAACCGGGCGAACGCGCTGGCCGCCATCGCCGCGGCTCGTCACGTGGGCGTCACGCCGGAAGTGGCGCTGGATGCGTTGACGCGTTTCGAGGGGGTCAAGCGCCGTTTGGAGCTGCGCGGCACCGTGCGCGGCGTGGCGGTGTACGACGACTTCGCCCATCACCCGACGGCCATCACCCTGACCGTCGAAGGCCTGCGCCGCCAGGTGGGCAATGCGCGCATCCTCGCGGTGCTTGAGCCGCGCTCCAACACCATGAAGCTCGGCGTGATGAAGGATCAACTGCCGGCCAGCCTGACCCAGGCCGACAAGGTCTTCTGCTACGGGGCCAATCTGGGTTGGGACGCCCGTGAGGCGCTGGCACCGATTGCCGGCAAGACGCTCGTCGAGGACGACCTGGATGCGCTGGTGGCGGCCATTGTTGCCGAGGCGCGTGACGGCGACCGCATTCTGGTCATGAGCAATGGCGGCTTTGGCGGTATTCACGGCAAGCTGCTGGCGGCCCTGGGCGGCTGAGGTCTACGCCTCTCCCTGCAAGGCCCGCTGTGCTCCAGCGGGCCTTTTTTACGTCTGCGCTGCAACATCGAATTTCTTCGCACAGATCAAGGTTTCTTTCTATGGTGAGCAATATGATCGGTTCGTTCTGAAATAACCCTGATCTCAAAATGGATGCATCCCGACGTCGCTTTCTGGGTGGCCGTGCGCCCGCCCCGGCGCCGTTCAGGCCGCCCTGGAGCGCATCCGAGGCCTTGTTTCTTGATCGTTGCACCCGCTGCGACGACTGCGTTAAGGCGTGCCCCACGGGCTTGCTGGTGCGCGGGGCGGGTGACTACCCGGTGGCCGACTTCTCTGCTGCTGCCTGCACCTTTTGCGGCGACTGTTCCCGTGCCTGCAACACCGGCGCCATCGGCCGCGATGTGGCGCAAACCCCCTGGGCTTTCGGCATTTCCATCGGCGAAGGCTGCCTGGCGGCCCAGAACGTGGAATGCCGCGTGTGCGGCGAAATCTGCGACGTGAGCGCGATCCGCTTCCGTCCGCGTATCGGCGGGGTAGCCCTGCCGGACGTGGATAACACCGCCTGTAACGGCTGCGGTGCCTGCATTCCCACCTGCCCGGTCCTGGCCGTGCAGCGCGTGGCCTTCAATCCAGAGCCGGAGCTTCCATGAACATAGTCAGTCTCGTCCTGCGCGTCCGTCCCGAGGCCCGCGCCGAAGCGGAAGCCGCCCTGACCGCTTTCCCCGGTGTCGAGTGTCACGGCATGTCGCCCGACGGCAAGCTCGTGGTCACCGTCGAGGATGCGGAAGGTGCGGCCATGTCCGACACCCTGATCGCCATTCACCGGGTTCCGCAGGTGCTTGCGGCAACCCTGGCCTACGAACACCGCGACGTTCAAGTTTCAAATCATCAGCCAACACCGAATTCCCCTTGCGAGGAGGCTCAATCATGACCATCAATCGACGCGACTTCATCAAGACCCAGGCGATCGCCACCGCCGCCGCCTCGGCAGGCATTTCCATCCCGGTGCTGGCGGCCCCCAAGGAAGCTGCGGCCGTGGCGCCAGACAGCAAGGTGCGTTGGGACAAGGCCCCGTGCCGTTTCTGCGGCACCGGCTGCTCGGTGCTGGTGGGCGTGCAGGACGGCCGCGTGGTGGCCACCCAGGGGGATCCGGATTCCCAGGTGAACCGGGGCCTCAACTGCATCAAAGGCTACTTCCTGTCGAAGATCATGTACGGCGAGGATCGCCTGACGCGGCCGCTGTTGCGCATGAAGGATGGCAAGTACAGCAAGGACGGTGAGTTCACCCCGATCAGCTGGAATGCGGCCTTCGACATCATGGCCGAAAAGTGGAAGACCGCCATGAAGGCCGAAGGCCCGGGCTCGGTCGCCATGTTCGGCTCCGGCCAATGGACCATCTTTGAAGGCTACGCCGCCTCCAAGCTGATGAAGGCCGGCTTCCGCTCCAACAACCTCGACCCCAACGCCCGCCACTGCATGGCTTCGGCGGTAACCGGCTTCATGCGCACCTTCGGCATGGACGAGCCGATGGGCTGCTACGACGACATCGAGCAGGCCGACGCCTTCGTGCTGTGGGGCTCGAACATGGCCGAGATGCACCCCATCCTGTGGACCCGCATCACCGACCGCCGCCTGACCAAGACCGACACCCAGGTGCACGTGCTGTCCACCTTCGAGCACCGCAGCTTCGAGCTGGCCGACAACGGCATGATCTTCACGCCGCAAACCGACCTGGCGATCCTGAACTACATCTGCAACCACATCATCCAGACGGGCAAGGTTAACCAGGAGTTCGTCAAGAAAAACGTGAACTTCAAGATGGGTGAAACCGACATCGGTTTCGGCCTGCGCCCCGCCCACGCCCTTGAAAAGGACGCCAAGTTCAACGGCTACCCCGGCGCCGACGGCAAGCCCAAGAACAACCCCAGCGACGCCAAGCCGAGCAACTTCGAAGAGTTCAGGAAGTTCGTCTCCGAATACACCCTCGAAAAAGTCTCCAAGCTTTCCGGCGTCCCGCAGGAGCGCCTCAAGAAGCTCGCCGAGCTGTATGCCGACCCGAAGAAGAAGGTCGTCAGCTTCTGGACCATGGGCTTCAACCAGCACACCCGCGGCACCTGGGCGAACAACATGATCTACAACGTCCACCTGCTGGTGGGCAAGATCGCCACGCCGGGTTCCGGCCCGTTCTCGCTTACCGGCCAGCCGTCTGCCTGCGGCACGGCACGTGAAGTGGGCACCTTCTCTCATCGCCTGCCGGCCGACATGCTGGTGACCAACCCGGAGCACCGCAAGCACGCCGAGGAAATCTGGCAGCTGCCGGACGGCACCATTCCCGACAAGATCGGCCTCCACGCCGTGGCCCAGAGCCGTGCCCTCAAGGACGGCAAGCTCAAGTGCTACTGGACCAGCACCACCAACAACATGCAGGCCGGCCCCAACGTCAACCAGGAAATCTATCCGGGCTGGCGCAACCCGGCGGCTTTTGTTGTGGTTTCCGACGTGTATCCGACGGTGTCCGCGATGGCCGCCGACCTGATCCTGCCCTCGGCCATGTGGACCGAGAAGGAAGGCGCCTTCGGCAACGCCGAGCGGCGTACCCAGGTATGGCGCCAGCAGGTCAAGGCTCCGGGCGAGGCTCGCTCCGACCTGTGGCAGTACGTCGAATTCTCCAAGCGCTTCAAGATGGAAGAAGTGTGGCCTGCCGAACTGCTGGCCAAGAAGCCCGAGTACAAGGGCAAGACGCTCTACGACGTGCTCTACGCCAACAAGGTGGTCAACAAGTTCCCGAAGAGCGATCTGGCCAAGGTGAACGAGCACGCCATCAAGAACTACACCAACGACGAGGCCGAGGCCTTCGGCTTCTACCTGCAGAAGGGCCTGTTCGAGGAATACGCCCAGTTCGGTCGCGGCCACGGCCACGACCTGGCCAACTTCGACGTCTATCACAAGGCCCGCGGCCTGCGCTGGCCGGTGGTGGACGGCAAGGAAACCCTGTGGCGCTACCGTGAAGGTTACGACCCCTATGTGAAGACCGGTGAGGGCGTGAAGTTCTACGGTCACAAGGACGGCAAGGCGGTCATCTTCGCGCTGCCCTACCAGGATCCTCCCGAGAAGCCCGATGCCGAGTACGACATGTGGCTGTGTACCGGCCGCGTGCTGGAGCACTGGCACACCGGCACCATGACCCGGCGTGTGCCCGAGTTGCACAAGGCGGTGCCGGAGGCGCAAGTCTTCATGCACCCGGACGATGCCAAGAAGCGTGGCCTGCAGCGCGGCATGCAGGTGAAGGTGGTCTCGCGGCGCGGCGAGATGCTGGCCCGCATCGAAACCAAGGGCCGCAACAAGCCCCCGGTCGGCCTGATCTTCGTGCCCTTCTTCGATGAATCGAAGCTGGTGAACAAGCTCACCCTTGATGCCACCTGCCCGATCTCCAAGCAGACCGACTTCAAGAAGTGCGCCGTCAAGGTGCTTCGCGCCTGATGAAGCGCAGGGGCGACTTGTAGGGGTAGATGTAGGGGCGACTTGAGTCGCCCTCGGACTCCGGTCAAAGGCATGCCTGTGATCAACGCGTGGATGGGCGACTGAAGTCGCCCCTACAGTCGCCCCTGCGGTTAACAAGTCACCTCCAACGCCTGCATTCAACTACCTGACCAATCGTGGACACCGGCAAAAACTCCGCCCGCAAGTCATCGACCGCCGCTTCTCCGGCGTCGGTGGCGCGGCGCAAGTTCATCAACAGCGTGGCAGCCGCGGCTGGCGGCGGCTGCCTGTTGGCGCTCGGCGCGGGGCTTTACTCGCGCCAGGCCGCGGCCTTGCCGGCCCAAGCCCTGCGTCCGCCCGGTGCGCTGCCGGAGGCTGATTTTCTGGCGGCCTGTGTGCGCTGCGGCCTGTGTGTGCGCGACTGTCCCTACGACACCCTCAAACTTTCCGACCTGGGCGAGCCGGTTGCCACCGGCACGCCTTACTTCACCGCCCGGAAGATCGCCTGCGAAATGTGCGACGACATTCCCTGCGTGAAGGCTTGCCCCACTGGTGCGCTGGACCGCCAGCTCACCGACATCAACAAGGCCCAGATGGGTCTCGCGGCCCTCGTCGATCACGAGAGCTGCCTTAATTTCCTCGGTCTGCGCTGCGACGTGTGCTACCGGGTGTGCCCGGTCATCGACAAGGCGATCACCCTCGAAACTCACCACAACCCGCGCTCCGACCGGCACGCCATGCTGCTGCCCACCGTCCATTCGGACGCCTGCACCGGCTGCGGCAAGTGCGAGAAATCCTGCGTGCTGCCCGAGGCGGCCATCAAGGTCTTTCCGCGTCAGCTCGCCCAGGGCGCCTTGCCGGCCCATTACCGCAAGAGCTGGGAAGAAAAGGCCCGTCACGGTGGTTCGCTTATCGGCGAGCAGGTCGAAATGCCGGCCCGCGGCTTTGAAGGCTCCACCGCCGGTCGTGCCGCCACCGAAGCCGTGACGGCCCCGACGGGCGCTGCCCCCGCCGCACCCAGTGTTCCGCCGCCGCCCGCGAAAACCGCTGCCGGCATCAACTCCCGCTGGAAGCCATGAGCATGGCCACCACGACAGTTTCTTCCGCTTCCGGCTGCGCGCCGGCCCGCAGCCTGTGGCAACGCCAGCGCTGGCTGATCCTGCGCCGGGCCAGCCAGTTGCTGATCCTGCTGGCCTTCCTCAGCGGCCCGTGGTTCGGCGTGTGGATAGCCAAGGGCAACCTGTCCTCGTCGCTGACCCTCGGCGTGCTGCCGCTCACCGACCCCTTGCTGGTTTTACAGACGCTTGTCACCGGCCATTTGCCCTACAGCAGTGCGTTGATCGGCGCCGCCATCGTCCTCGGCTTCTACCTGCTGATCGGCGGGCGGGTGTTCTGTAGCTGGGTGTGCCCGGTGAATGTGGTCACCGATGCCGCCGCCTGGTCGCGCCGCCGCCTTGGCATCAAGACCGGCCGTGTGCCTGACGCCAACACCCGCTACTGGCTGCTCGGCGGCCTGCTGCTGGCCGCGGCGGCGACCGGCACGCTGGCCTGGGAATGGGTCAATCCCGTGTCCCTGCTGCACCGTGGCCTGATTTTCGGCATGAGCGGCGGGCTGTTCGTCATCGCCGGCATCTTCATGTACGACCTGCTGGTGGCCAGCCGCGGCTGGTGCGGTCACCTGTGCCCGGTCGGTGCCTTTTACGGTTTGCTCGGCAAAAAAGCCCTGCTGCGCGTTGCTGCGCCCAACCGCAAGGCCTGCGACGACTGCATGGACTGCTTTGCCGTATGCCCCGAACCCCAGGTAATCCGCCCGGCCCTCAAGAAGGTCGGGCAGGAAAGCCCGCTTATCCTGGCCTCAGACTGCACCACCTGCGGCCGCTGCATTGATGTGTGTGACAAACAGGTTTTCAAAATGACCCATAGGTTCGACCAAAGGAGCGAGTGATGAACAAGCCGACCTTCAATTCCGCCCGCTTGCGGGCTGCTGCACTGGCGCTGTGCCTGGCCCAGACTTTCCTCGCTCCCGTTGCCGCCGTGGCTGCCTCCGAGCCGCCGATCAAGCTGATGAGCCTGCGCGGTGCCGAGATCAACGCCAGCGACCCGGAAGGCGACGGCACCCGCTACGGCCGTGACCAGCCGCCGCTGCCGCGCGATTTCGTCCAGCAGCCGCCACTGATCCCGCACACGATCAAGGGCTACACCGTGACCAAGAACTTCAACAAGTGCCTGGACTGCCACGCCTGGGCGCGCGCCAAGGAAACCGGCGCAACCAAGATCTCGGTCACCCACTTCAAGACCCGTGACGGCGAAGAGCTGTCCAGCGTGTCGCCGCGGCGCTATTTCTGCAACCAGTGCCACGTGCCCCAGAGCGACGCCAAGCCACTGGTGGGCAACACCTTCAAGCCCGGCACCGGCATGCGCTGAAGCATAGACAAGGGAGTACGGACAAATGGATACCAACAAGAAGGGCCTGATCGGCCGAATCCGCACTCTGGGCTGGGGTTTTGCCGCGATGCTGTTCATCGCCGGCATCCTGTTCTGGGGCGCTTTCAACACGGCCATGGAATGGACCAACCGGGAAGAGTTCTGCATCTCGTGCCACGAGATGAAGGACAACGTCTATCAGGAGTACCGCAACACCATCCACGCCTCGAACCGCTCCGGCGTGCGGGCCACCTGCCCGGACTGCCACGTGCCCAAGGCGTGGGGCCCCAAGATGATCCGCAAGATCCAGGCGTCCAACGAAGTCCTGCACAAGGTTCTCGGCACCATCGACACGCCCGAGAAATTCAACGCCAAGCGCCTGGAGCTGGCCAAGCACGAGTGGGAGCGTATGAAGAAGACCGACTCCCGCGAGTGCCGCAACTGCCACAACTACGACGGCTTCGACTACGCCGAGCAGGGGCGTCGCTCCTCCAAGGCGCACCAGACGGGCCTGAACGAAGGCAAGACGTGCATCGACTGCCACAAGGGCATCGCCCACACGCTGCCGGAAGTGGAGCAGGCCATCGGCGCGCCGAAGCATGGCGCCACGCCGGAAGAGTTCCATCCGCCGGTCAAGCCTGAAGAGACCAAGCCCGAAGCCGACAAGGCTGCCAAGGGCTGAACGAAGGAGCGAGGGGAGAGCAGAACGCCGGATCGGCTGATCCGGTATGGGGAGTAGGCGGGCCGCGTATGCGGCCCGTTTGCTTTTTTTGTGGATCGGAATGTCGGCGGCGTCGACCCGGACCCGGGTGCGTACATCACAAATGAAGCCAGGGTCGCTTCAGGTTGTCGAGCCAGCTGCCGTTACTACTTTAGATATATGTCCAGGTTGGCGTGGAGCCTTCATGAAGGCCATTGCCTGCCACGGTCCGCTGCTTCCAGGCATGGAACTTTCTCTGTCTGTCCCGCTTTTCAAAAAAGTGCATATCAGTTCAAAAATGTAGCGGAAATGCCCTGCTCCCGCATTTCGCTTGTTAAACATTGCATCAGAAATAGACGGTGTTCGTTGTGGCGTCGAGATGCGATTAACGAAAGGTCTGGCAATGAAATTCAGTTCGATACAGCAAAGGATTTCCGCGGTGGCGGGGGCGTGTCTGGTGGTGGCTGTGGTGTCTACTGTCGGCTACGGCGTCTATTCGGCCCGGGACACCCAGGATTTGGTCAGCACCCGGGTGAGCGGGCAGGTGAAGGACAGTACCCTGGCGAGCCTGAAGGGCGTGGCCGGCACCCAGGCCGGCACCATCCAGGCGAAATTCGACGTGGCCCTCGACGCCGCCCGCACCATGGCGCATGTCTTCGAGCTGGGCAAGCAGGACAACGGCCTGGCCCTTGGCCGCAACCAGATCAATGCGGTGCTGCTCAATGTGCTCAAGCACAACCCGGATTTCAACGGCACCTATTCCTGCTGGGAGCCCAATGCCCTTGACGGGCGGGACGACCAGTTCCGCACCGGGCGCGATGGCAACAACGAAAAGCACGGCCGTTTCACCCCCTACTGGAACCGGGACGCGAAGGGCAATATCGCCGTCCAGCCCTTGGTGGAATACGACACCATGGACAAGCATCCCAACGGGGTGCTGAAGGGCGGCTGGTACATCGGCCCGCGGGACACCCAGACCGAAAGCGTGCTCGATCCCTTCCCTTACATCGTGCAGGGCAAGCAGGTGTGGCTCACCACCCTGTCGGTGCCGATTGTGGTGAACGGCAAGTTCATGGGGGTGGCGGGCACCGACTACAACCTGGACTTTGTCCAGGAGCTGTCCCAGCAGGCTGACCGTGGATTGTTCGACGGCAAGGGCGAGGTGGTGATCATCAGCAACATGGGCCTGATCGTTGCCGACAGCGAGAAGCCCGCGCTCATCGGCAAGCATTTCCAGGAGGTGATGCCGGGGGAGGGCTGGAAGACGGTGCTGGCCGACATCCAGGCCGGCAAGTCAGTGTCCTCGCTGGATGAGCACACGGGCATCATCACGGCCCTGGCGCCGATCCAGCTGGGCCGCACGGGCAAGCCCTGGTCGGTCATGATCAAGGTCAGCAAGGATGTGGTGCTCGCCGACGCCTACAAGCTGGACAAGGACCTCTCGAGCCGTGCCAGCACGTCGGCCTGGTGGCAGGTGGCCGTCGGGCTGCTGGTGGCGCTGGGGGGCACGAGCTTCCTGTGGTTTGCCGCCGGTTCCCTGAGTCGGCCGATCCGCGAGGCGGAAGTTTTGGCCAACACGATCCGGCTCGGTGATTTTTCGAGCCGCATCGATCACCACACCGACGACGAAGTGGGCCGCCTGGCGGTGGCCCTCAACGATATGGCGGCCCGTTTGCAGGCCCGGGCCGAGATTGCCGAACGTATTTCCCAGGGCGATCTGAACATCGAGATCGAACTGGCGTCGAGCAGCGATCAGCTCGGCTCGGCCCTGCAGCGCATGCTCGACAACCTGAACGACATGGTTTGCCAGCTGCAGGGTGGGGCGCGGGAGATCACCGCCAGCGCCGAGCAGGTTTCCGAGCTTAGCCAGGGCTTGTCGGCGGGGGCTGCGGCATCGGCCTCGTCGGTCACCGAGATCGGCAGTGCGGTGCAGCAGATGACCGCGAACACTCACCAGAATGCGCAGAACGCGGGTCAGGCGGACAGCCTGTCCAAGTCTGCCCAGGCGGTGGCCGTGAGCGCCAGCGGCCACATGAGCGAGATGGTTCGGGCCATGGGCGAGATCGAGCAGGCCGGCACCAGCATTACGGAAATCATCCGGGTTATCGACGAGATCACCGAGCAGACCAATCTGCTGGCGCTGAATGCCGCGATCGAGGCCGCCCGGGCCGGTGAGCAGGGCCGCGGCTTTGCCGTCGTGGCAGATGAAGTGCGCAATCTGGCCAATCGCAGTGCCGAAGCGGCGCGCAAGGCCGCCGGCATGATCGCCGGGTCGGCCGAGAAAACCCGCCAGGGCGCCACCATCGCGGCCACAACCTCCACGGCTTTGGGCGAAATCCTGAGTTCCTCGGCAAAGGTGTCCACCCTGCTTTCGGAAATCGCACGGGCCTCCCAGGAGCAGGCGTCCGGCTTTTCCGAAGTGGCTGCCGGCCTCGGTCAGATCGATGGCGTGACCAACCGCAATAGCAGCGACGCCGAAGTGTGTGCCAGTGCATCGGTCATATTGCGGGAACAGGCTGCCAATCTTGTCAGTCTGGTCGGCCGATTCAGCGTCCGTCCGGGGGCATCGGCGGGGCGCAGAAAGTAAAGCGCGACTTTTTGTGTTTGTTTCACCGCAAAGCCTGTCGTTCTTAAAGGAGTAAAATTAGCCGTTCAATTGGCCTCTCGGTTAAGGAATTACGGCCTTTATGGTTTCCCTTCAGAGCGGTGACGAGTTCCGCACATCATTACATCGGGCCATCCTGAACGGCGCACCAGACGGCATTCTGGTGGTGGATCAGGAAGGTCGGGTGATCTCGATCAATGAGCGGTTTTTCACCGTCTGGGGCATCCCCGCGCCAGCATGCCCGCTGGACGAACTGCTCAACACCTTCGACACGCCGAACCTTGAGCAGGCATTGGCCCGGGTGGCATCCCCGGATGCATTTCTGGCACGGGTGCGGGATTTGTATGCTGATCCCTCCCGGGAGGATGTCAGCGAGATTCCGCTGAAGGACGGACGTACCCTGAAGCGCCACTCGTGCGTCCTGCGCGGTGCCGACGGCCAGTATCTGGGGCGGGCCTGGTATTTTCGCGACATCACCGACATTGTCAATTCAGGACGGGCCCTGGAGGACAGCGAGAAGCGTTATCGCACGGCCTTCCAGACCACCCTGGATGCGCTCGCCATCACGACCCTGGAAGGCGGGGTCTACGTCGAGGTCAATCAGGCCTTCCTTGACATCACGCGTTATGCGCGGCACGAGATCATCGGCCGCAGCTCCCTTGAACTCGGCATATGGGCCGACCCGGTCGATCGCCAGAACTTCAGTGAAAGGCTGCGCGTCGAGCAGTCTCGCCTGAAGCTTGAAGCCCGTTTTCGCAAGAAGGATGGGGAGATTTTCTGGGGGGTGTTCTCCGTTTCGCCCATGGAGCTCGATGGTGTCCCGTGCCTCTTGTCCATCACGCGCGACGTGACGCAAAACAAGCTTGCCCAGGATGAGCTGGCGCGGCACCGCGACCGCCTCGAACAGCTGATCGAGGAGCGCACCGCCGAGCTGTCCCGCGCCAAGGAGGCCGCCGAGGCCGCCAGTGTCGCCAAGAGCGCCTTTCTGGCCAACATGAGCCACGAGATCCGGACGCCGCTCAACGCCATTACGGGGATGGGCTATCTGATCCGCCGGGGCGGCCTGACGCCCAGGCAGGCCGAGCAGCTCGACAAGCTGGAGGGCGCCGGGGAGCACCTCCTGAACATCATCAACGCCATTCTTGAACTCTCCAAGATCGAAGCCGGCAAGTTCGTGCTTGCGGAGTCGGTGATCCGGGTGGAGAGCATTCTCGACAACGTCGTGTCGATGCTGCAGACCCGCGCCCAGGCAAAGCATCTGCTGCTGAGCATCGAAGTCGACGTGCTCCCGCCGAATCTGCTCGGCGATCCCACCGCCCTGCAGCAGGCCCTGCTCAACTATGCGGCCAACGCGGTCAAGTTCACCGAGGCGGGCGGTGTCATCCTGCGGGTCAGGTTGCTCGAAAGTGACGCGGCCGGTGTCGTGTTGCGCTTCGAGGTCCAGGACTCCGGCATCGGCATTCCGGAGGACGCCCTGCCGCGGCTGTTCACGGCCTTCGAGCAGGCCGACAACACGATGACCCGGAAATACGGTGGCACGGGCCTGGGTCTGGCGATCACAAAAAAACTGGCCGAGCGGATGGGCGGCGTCGCCGGTGCCAGCAGCACCCCCGGCAAGGGCAGTACCTTCTGGTTTACCGTCCGCCTCAAGAGCGGGCCGCCTGCGCGTCCTGCGCCGCAAACGCGGCTCTCGGTCAGCGCCGAAGACACCCTGATCCGCAACTACTCGGGGCGGCGCCTGTTGCTGGTCGAGGATGAGCCGATCAACCGGGAAATCGCCTCGATGATGCTGATGGATGTGAGCCTGGAGGTCGATACCGCCGAGGATGGCGCACAGGCCCTGGAGTGCGTTCGCCAGCGCGCCTATGACCTGATCCTGATGGACATGCAGATGCCGAACATGGACGGCCTGGAGGCGGCGCGGTGCATCCGCGCACTTCCCGATCGCAAGAGGGTTCCCATCATTGCGATGACCGCCAATGCCTTTGCCGAGGACCGGACGCGCTGCCTGGAGGCGGGCATGGATGACTTCATCGCCAAGCCCGTCGATCCCGAAATGCTGTTTGCAACCGTCTTGCGCTGGCTGCAGGCGGGGCCGCCGGCCTGAGCCACGCGGCTGCCGCGCCCGTCAGCCGGCCACCTTGACCCCAGTCAAGGACGTTGCCCCCCCCGATCCGGAACATCCGCCCCAAGCTGCGCCGTGCAGCGATGCCATCAAGGGAGGTTCCATGAGCGGGACATTCACCAAATCCATGGCGCGAAACATCTTCTTCGGGGGCACCGTCTTTTTTGCGCTCCTGTTTCTCGCGCTGACCTTCGATTCAATGCAAACCATCCCCAAGCGGGATAACCACGCCAACCTCACGCCGTCTGTCGTTGCCGGAAAAAAGGTGTGGGAGACCAACAATTGCATCGGCTGCCATACGTTGATGGGCGAGGGCGCTTACTTTGCGCCGGAGCTCGGCAACGTCTACAAGCGCCGTGGCCCCGAGTTCATCAAGGCGTGGATCCAGTCCCAGCCCACTGGTGCGCCCGGACGTCGGCAGATGCCCAATTTTCATCTCACGGAGACGCAGCTCAACGACCTTGTTGAATTCCTGAAGTACAGCTCGGAAATCAACACCGCCAACTGGCCGCCGAACATCGAAGGCTGATTGCCGATCTGAAAGGGAGCTATAAACATGCAATATTCCTCGCAGTCGGTCGCGAAGCCATACTTCATCGCGGCCATCGGGCTTTTTCTCGGACAGATACTGTTCGGGCTCATCATGGGCCTGCAGTATGTGATCGGCGATTTCCTGTTTCCTGCCATTCCGTTCAACGTGGCGCGGATGGTCCATACCAACCTGCTCATCGTGTGGCTGCTGTTCGGCTTCATGGGGGCGGCCTACTACATGATTCCGGAGGAAACCGAGACCGAGCTGTATTCGCCGAAGCTGGCGATACTGATGTTCTGGGTCTTTCTGGTTGCCGGTGCGGCAACCGTTCTCGGCTACCTGCTGGTGCCCTACGCCACCCTGGCGCAGTACACCGGCAATGACATCCTGGAAACCATGGGTCGGGAGTTCCTCGAACAGCCCCTGCTGACCAAGATCGGCATTGTGGTCGTGGCGCTGGTCTTCCTGTTCAACCTCACCATGACCATGCTGAAGGGCCGCAAGACCTCCATCGGCCTGGTGTTGATGATGGGTTTGTGGGGCCTGGCGGTCTTCTTCCTGTTCTCCTTCTACAACCCGTCCAACCTGGTGATGGACAAGTACTTCTGGTGGTGGGTTGTGCACCTTTGGGTCGAAGGCGTATGGGAACTGATTCTTGGTGCCCTGCTGGCTTTCGTGCTGATCAAGGTGACGGGTGTCGACCGCGAAGTGATCGAGAAGTGGCTGTACGTGATCGTGACCCTGTCGCTCATTACCGGCCTCATCGGCACCGGCCACCACTACTTCTGGATCGGTACGCCGGAATACTGGCAGTGGTGGGGTTCCGTGTTCTCCGCGCTGGAGCCGATTCCGTTCTTCGCAATGACCGTCTTCGCCTTCAACATGGTGAACCGTCGTCGTCGTGAGCATCCGAACAAGGCCGCCACCCTGTGGGCCCTCGGTACCGGTGTGATGTCCTTCCTGGGCGCTGGCGTGTGGGGCTTCCTGCACACCCTGGCTCCGGTCAACTACTACACCCACGGCACGCAGATCACCGCTGCCCACGGCCACATGGCGTTCTATGGCGCCTATGCCATGGTCGTCATCACCATCATCAGCTACGCCATGCCGATCCTGCGTGGCCGTGCCGCCAACAGCGAGAAATCGCAGGTTCTGGAAATGTGGTCGTTCTGGTTGATGACGGTGGCGATGGTCTTCATCACCCTGTTCCTGACCGCAGCGGGCATCCTGCAGGTGTGGCTGCAACGTTACAGCTCCACCCCGATTCCCTTCATGGCCGCACAGGATCAGCTGACGATCTTCTACTGGCTGCGTGAAGGTGCCGGCGTGATGTTCCTGATCGGCCTGCTGGTCTACATCACCAGCTTCTTTGTGGGTGGCGAAACCAAGGCGAAGTCTGCCTGACCTTCCCGGGAAGTCTTGAGTCGTACCGAAAAGCCCGGCATTGCCGGGCTTTTCGCATTCTGGTCGGCAGGCGCTCTGCACCAGCACGGTGCCATATTCCTGCGCGGCGGGCCATGGGCGGGCATGGTTCGGGGGAAAACAGGGGTTTTAACGGAATTTTGCCCGGCACGGGATTTGCTGCGGGTGCACATCCGCTCGCCAGAAGCGGCGCCTTGCCACGAGAACCTCATGCCCTTAGTCCGCGTCTGTCTTTTCCTGCTTCGCTTTGCCGGACACCTGCTGGTGCCGCTTGCCGTAGCTGTCGGCCTGCTACTGGCGACCCCGTCCGCCAGTTTCGCCCAGAGTGGCGCCGCTCCCCGTCTCGACGCCGGCAACACGGCCTGGATGCTGGTTGCCACAGCCCTGGTGCTGCTGATGAGCCTGCCCGGCGTGGCCCTGTTTTACGGCGGTATGGTGAGGCGCAAGAATGTGCTGTCCACCATGAGCCAGACGGTGGCCATTGCCGCGGTGGTCAGCCTCACCTGGTGCGTGCTTGGCTACAGCCTGGCGATGCGGCCGGGCAATGCCTTCGTGGGGGGCTTCGATCGCCTGTTTCTGGGTGGCCTGACGCTCGATGCCCTGGCCGGCAATGCGGGTGCCAACATCCCCGAGTCGGTGTTCGCCATGTTCCAGCTCAGTTTCGCGATCATCACCACGGCCCTGGTGCCAGGGGCTTTCGCCGAGCGCATGAAGTTTTCGGCCGTACTGCTCTTTGCCGCCCTGTGGTCGGTGCTGGTGTATGCCCCGGTGGCCCACTGGGTGTGGGAGCCCGGCGGCTGGCTGGCGCAACTCGGTGCGCTGGATTACGCCGGCGGCACGGTGGTGCACATCAATGCCGGCGTGGCTGGTCTCGTCTGTGCGCTGGTGATGGGGCCGCGGGAAGGCTTCGGCCGGCAGGCCATGACACCCTACAACCTGGCCCTGACGCTTACCGGGGCGGCTTTGCTGTGGGTCGGCTGGTTCGGTTTCAATGCCGGCTCGGCGCTGGCGGCCGACAGTCGGGCCGGCATGGCGATGCTCGCCACCCAGCTGGCCGCGGCAACGGCCGCCGTGTCGTGGATGGGCATCGAATGGCTGATGCGTGGCCGGCCGAGCGCCCTCGGGCTGGTTTCCGGCGCGGTGGGCGGGCTGGTCGCGGTGACGCCGGCCTCGGGTTTCGTCACTCCGGGCTCGGCCCTGTTGATCGGCCTGGTGGCGGGTGTCGGCTGTTACCTTGGGGCCACGGCGCTCAAGCGCTTGCTTGGCTACGACGACGCACTGGATGCTTTCGGCATTCACGGCGTCGGCGGCATCATCGGTGCGCTGCTGACCGGCTGGCTTGCCTCGCCGGCCATTGGCGGCGTGCGCGGCAACATGCTCGCGCAGCTTGCAGGCATTGGTGCAACTGTGCTCTACAGCGCGGCCATGACCCTCGTCGTGCTGCTGGTCATCGACCGGCTGGTGGGCCTGCGGGTCGATGAGGCGACCGAGGCCGAAGGCCTGGATCTGGTTGAACACGGGGAGGTGATTGCCTGATGTTCGCCGTCCCCGATTCCTGTCTGTAAACCGAAGCACAAGGAGTACTCCATGGAATCCGATTCCGTCATCTACGGCCTGCTCGGGCGAATTCACCTGCTGATGCGACGCATTGGCAACCGTATTACCGATGTGGAGTACATGCGGGCCAACAAGGACTACACCCGCGAGATCGTGCGTCTGGCGCTGGCTACCGGCAACGGGGAGCTGGCCGAACTGTGTGAGCGTCTGCGCGTGGCCATGGAGCTGGATGCGCCGGTGGAGGAGCCGGCGGATGCCGCGGTGAAATCCGGCCCGGGCCTGTTCGACCGCCTGCGCGCCGCCCGGCCCCAGGCGACCCACCCGACCGAGCGTTACGTGGGATCCTTGCGCTGAGCGGGATAGATGGCGAAGGGTTGCTCGTCCGGCGTGATCGGTTCGACCCAGTCGAGCTGCTTTTCAAGAACCGCCACCGTGGCTTCGGAGGCATCGCCACGGCGGGTTTCCAGGCGTCGGCATAACTCGTCGAAGGGCGCCGAGCAGGCGAGGATGGCGAAGGCCGCGCCGCGCTGGCCGGCCAGCGCGTGGAAATTGACCCGTTCGGCGTATTTCAGGAAGGCCGCGTCGACCACCACCGACCAGCCTGCATCCAGCATGAGCCCGGCCACTTCGCCGAGTCGCGCGTAGGTGCGCACGGTGGCCTCCCGCGTGTAGATGCCGCCGGCCACGTCGGAGCGACTGCGGGCCAGCGGCGGCAGGCCGTGGAGGCGCTTGCGCTCCACGTCGGCCCGCAGGCGCAGGGTTGCCGCCGCAGGGTCGGCCATCAGCAGCTCGCCGCTGCAGGTGGTCTTGCCCGAGCCGGACAGGCCATGGGTGATGACCAGTCGGCCCGGGCGCGGCATGGCCAGGCTTTCGGCCAGATCGAGATAGCCGGCGGCCACGTCGGCAGTGCCCGACAGGCCGGCCACCTTGGCGCGCACCATGGCCTTGTACACCGCGTAGAAGCGCAGCACCGGCACGGCCTCGAAATCCCCCGATTCGGCGAGCCATTCGTTGAGCAGCCAGGCGGCCAGATCGGGGCGGCGGTGGTCGAGCAGATCCACGTAGGTGAAGGCCAGCTCCGAGGCCACGTCGATCCAGCGGAAATCCTCGTTGAACTCGATGCAGTCAAAGGGGACGACCTGACCGTGGAGCAGCACCAGGTTGCCCAGATGCAGGTCGCCGTGGCATTCGCGCACCCGGCCGGCGGCTTTGCGGGCCGCCAGGTGGCTGCGGATGCGGGAGAACTCGGCCTGCGTCCAGCCGGCCAGACGATCCAGGCGCGAGGACTCGGCGGGCAGCAGGGGGCGCAACTCGGTGAAGTTGTCGAGGGCGGGGGTGAGTACCTGCTCCGGCTCGCCGAAACGGCTGCCCGGTCCGGCCACTGCGGAGCCGGCGTGCAGTGCATGAATCACCCGGGCGAGTTCCGACAGATGGGCCGGCGTCAGTTTTCCCCGTGCGCACACCCGGTCGAGGCGTTGGCTTTCGGGAAAGCGGCGCATCTTGACCGCCCATTCGCCGCTGTTGCCGATTTCTTCGAGGCCCAGGTAAAGCTCCGGGGCGAAGCGCCGGTTGAGGCGCAACTCTTCTTCGCAGAAAAAATGCCGCTTCTCCTGCGTGCCGTAGTCGAGAAAGGGCAGGGTGAGCGGCTTCTTCAGCTTCCAGGCGCAGCCGTCGGCGAGGAGCAGCCAGGAAATGTGGGTTTCGATGACTTCTGCGCCGAGGTGGGCACGGAAGCTTTCCAGCCAGTCGGGTAGGGGGGCGAACATTTGCTCAGGCCACCCACCAGTAACGCACGATGTGAAAGAAGATCGGTGCCGAGAAGCTGATTGAATCGACCCGGTCGAGCATGCCGCCGTGGCCTTCGATCATGGCGCCCCAGTCCTTGACGCCCCGGTCGCGCTTGATGGCCGACAGCACGAAGCCGCCAAAGAAACCCATCATGTTGATGACCAGCGCGATCAGCCCGGCCTCGAGCGGCGAGAAGGGGGTGATCCACCACAGGGCGGCGCCGACCGCCGTTGAGGTGAGCACGCCGCCGACCAGGCCTTCGACGGTTTTCGACGGGGAGATGGCTGGCGACACCTTGTGCTTGCCGAGGAGCTTGCCCCACACGTACTGGAACACGTCGCTGGATTGCACGGTGAGCACCAGGAAGACGATCAGCAGCACGTTGCGCCCGGCATAGCCAGCGATGTCGAGGGTCAGCAGCGCCGGCACGTGGGACAGGCAATAGACGCAGATCATCAGCCCCCACTGGACTTTGGCGGCGCGCTCCAGGAAGCGCGTGGTGTCGGCGCCCAGCGACGAGGAAATCGGCAGCAGCAAGAAGGCATACACAGGGATGAGGATGGAGAACAGGCCGTACCAGTCGATGGCGATGAGGTAGTACTGCAGCGGCAGGAAGACGAAGAAGCTCCAGATCAGCGCCCGGTGATCGCCGCGCCGGGTGTGGGTGAGGGACACGAATTCGCGCAGGCTCTGAAAGGAGATGAAGCCAAACAGGCCGATGACGCCCCATTTGCCGATCCAGATGGCGCCGCCGATGAGGGCGATCATGGCCCACCAGGCCTTGATGCGGGCGTTGAGATTGTCGATGACGCCATGCGGTGCGCCCGGTGAAACCCGGTATTTGAGCACCGCGCCGATGGCGCTGAAGACGGCCAGCAGGCCGAAGATGCCGCCGAAGACGGCAATGAGGTCGTGGGTCAGGTTCATGTTTTCAGTCTTCGGGCGGAGCCAGGTCGAGGAGGGCGCTGCGGGCACGGGTCAGGAAGGCGTCGCGGCTTTCACCGTCGATCAGCGCCAGTGGCGGCCCGAAGGTCAGGGAGCACAGCAGCGGCACCGGGATCAGGCTGCCCTTGGGCATCACGCGGCCGAGGTTTTCGATCCATACCGGGATGAACTCGGCCTCCGGGTAGGCTCTGGACAGGTGGTGGATGCCGCTCTTGAAGGCCTGTACGCCCTCGCCCAGGTTGCGGGTGCCCTCCGGAAAGAGGATCAGCGATTCGCCGGCGGCCAGCGCGGCGCCCATCTGCTCGACGGGGTTGGCGCCGTGGCGGTCGGGCCGGCGGTCGATGGTCACGCCGCGGAAGACCCGGTTGATCAGGAAGCGCCGCAGGCCGGTGGTGAGCCAGTAGTCGGCCCCCGCCACCGGCCGGGTGCGGTAGCGCAGGTGGGGCGGCAGCGCGGCCCAGATCAGCACGAAATCCCCGTGGCTGCGGTGATTGGCGAAGTACACGCGGGGGCGGGCGTCCGGTTCGCTGCCCAGCCACACGGCGCGCACGCCGGTGAGCAGCTTGGCAAATCCGCACAGGGCGGAGGCAATGAGGTGGTCGATGGACATCAGGTGATTCCTGTCTGGCTCAGGTGCCAGAGTATGGCGCCGAGTATGGCGGCGAACTGGATTGCCAGCGCGATGGATTGGCGACGCAGCAGGTGCAGGGCGCCGCGGACCCGCTCGGCCAGCGGGCGAGGCGGCGTCGGTGCTTCGCTGGCGCCGAAAACGCTCGTCAGGGCGTGGTCGAAAGCCTTCAGGTCGGCCTGCGGATCGGGTGCCCACAGGCCGGACCAGCAGGCCGCCCAGTGGGCAAAGACGCGGGCGTCGAGGTCGCAACGGAAGGCGTAGTAGCGCTGGACGAGGCCGGCCGTCACGCTGAAACCTAGGAGGCTGCGCCCGGTGAGGCCAGTGGTGGCCAGCAGCAGGGTGGCGAGGGCGAGCAGCAGTAGGGCCAGGCTGAGGAGGTCGAGCTGCCGGCCCTGGTCGAGGGTGGCTGCGGTGAGTGCCGCGGTGGCCGCGTCCTGGCGGGTTTCGGGGGTGTCAGGCGCCACCGACGGTCTCCGGCGGCGGGCTCAGGCGGGTGAGGGCGTCCCGATGGGCGGCGCCGAGGACGATTTGCGGCCGGGCGCCTTGCAGGATGGCGATGGCTGCATCCACCGATTCGGCCCGCCCGCTGCTGACCAGCCACGCCGCCACCGCACTGGCGCTGCGCGAATAGCCGAGGGCGCAGCACACCAGCAAGGGACCGTGGCGGCGCAGGCTGTCGATACAGGCGGCGGCCTGTTCCAGCTGCTGCGCGGTTGGCGCGACGAGATCCAGCCACGGCAGGCCGGCATAGGCCCAGTTGCCGCGGGGGGCCGGCAGTTCGGCGGTGAGGTCGAGAAGAGCCTTGAAACCGCCGGCTTCCATCGCTGCGGCGTCGGGCAGGCGGCCCAGCCACACGCCGTCGGCGATCAGGTCAGGGGTGGGGCGTGCCCGCGTCCACAGGCGCGAGTTGAGCCAGGCGGCGAGGGTGTAGGGTGCCAGCAGCAGCGCGGCGCCGAGGCTGTGACGGCCATTCTGCTTCTGGAATCCGGCCGGGCCAAGGAGGGCGTAATTGAGGGCGACCAAGCCCAGGGCAAGGCCCAGCCAGACCAGCCACAGGCCGGCACCGCCGAGCACGTAGCTCAACCCGCCGGCGCCGAGGGCCGCCAGCAGGTAAGCGCCGGCCAGCCGCCACTGCCGCGGCGAGCGGCTCAGGCGCGCGCGGGCAAAGGGCGTCGGCCCGGCCTCCGGCCACAGCCACAGGCACAGCAGACCGACCAGCGCGCCGGTGGGAATGTCGATGAAATGGTGCTGGTAGGTGGTGAGCACCGAAACGGCAATGAGCAGCGCCCATGCATCCACCGCCACGCGCAGCCAGCCCCGGCTGGCCGCCGCAAAGCGCACCCACAGGATCACCAGCAGCCCGATGTGCAGGGACGGGGCCTGGTTGTAGGGCATGTCGAAGCCGGCCAAAGCGTTGAAAAGCTGGCCGAAAACGCCGTCGGTGGCGGGGCGCTCGAAACTGAAGTGCAGCGGGAAGAGCAGGAAGCAGGCAACAGAGATCAGTTGGGCGGTGAGCAGGCGCAGGGCGTGGCGGTCCACCTGCTGGTTGTTGCGGCACAGCAGGAAGGACAGACCGTAGAACAGGTCGATGGACCAGTAGGGCAGGATGGTCCACGGTACGAAGGGGATGTGCCGCTCCCAGTCATAAACCAGCGCATCGCGCACCTGCCAGTTGGCCGCCATGCTGTTGGCAAAGCCGTAGCTCAGGAAGAAGAATGGCCCCAGAAAGAGCAGCCAGGCGACGCCCCGTTGCCAGGGAATGACCGCTTCGGTGGCGGGCGCGGGCTGCTTCATGGGCTGCGCCGCCGGGCCAGGGACACGGTGAAGATGCCCCATTCGTCGATGCGCTGCTCGATCTTGTCAAAACCGGCTTCGTGGACCAGCTGGTCCATTTCGGCCTGGCTGCGCCGGCGCATTACCCAGGCCTGACCGCCCCGGTGGCTGGTAAGGGCGCGGGCGATGAGTTCGAGCTGCGGGTGCCACGGCTGGCCGGTGTACAGCAGCATGCCGCCGGGCTCGATGGCGTCGGCCATGCCGGCCAGGGAGCGGCGCACCATGCTGTTGTCGGGGAAGAGTTCGTAGAGCCCGGAGACGATGCCGATGGTGGGTTTGGGCGATACCGCTGCCACCGAGGCGCGGTCGAAGGCATCGCCTTTCTCGAAGCGGGCGATGGCTTCGAGGCCCTTCTCGCGGATCAGGGCGCCGCCGTCGCGCACGTTGATGTCGCTGAAGTCGCGCAGCAGGATGGATTCGGGTCGGCGCGGGGCTTCGGTCAGGGCTTCGAGCACGTAGCGGCCATGGCCGGCTGCGATGTCGAGTACCCGCAGGGGCTGGCCTTCCGTGTGCAGGCGGGCGAGGGCGAGGCGCAGGAGTTCTTCGAGGTGGCGTTTCCTCTGGCGGATGCCGCGCCAGCCGATGGCGTCGAGGTAGTTGCGGTCGATGGCGCGGCCGACGGGGCCGGCGCCGGTGGGCGTGTTGCGATAGACGTAGTCGAGGGTGCTGCCCGAGTCGAAGCCGGTGCGGTGGCCCAGCTTGACGCCTTCGGATAGCATCCCGCCGAGCTTCATGCTGGCCCGGTAGCTGGCCCAGTAGAGGCCGCGCGGGCTGAGTGCCGGCAGCGGGCGGGCGAGGGAATCGGATTCGTCCCTGGTGGCGCCGCGCAGGTCTGCATGCAGCAGATCGACGCGCCGGGGCGGGCTGGCGAACTGGCGCAGTATGAAGTCGCGAGCCTTGCCGGTGGCGAGCTGGCGGTCTTGCTCGCCGAGGGTGTCGTGGTAGAAGCCGTCGAGGACGTGCTTTTCCTTCACCGTGCTGCCGAGGCGGTCGAAGAACTGGTGCTGGGGTTTGTGATGCACAACCCAGTCGGCGCCGGAGATGAGCAACTGGGTGGGCAGGGTGATGGCCTGGGCGTCGTTGACAACCCGTTCGGCGGCTTCGTAGAGACCGAGCAGGATGTTCACCGAGATGGCCCGGGCGATCAGCGGGTCGCTGTCGTAGCTGGCCTGGCGGGCCGGGTCGTGGGTCAGGAACTTGGCCTTGACGTAGCTGTTCACGAAAAAATTGCCGCGCAGCTTCTCCATCAGGGCCAGGCCGGGGCGGGCCAGGGGCACGTAAAGCTTGACCTTGAAGGCCGGCGAGGCGAGCACCAGGCAGCGTACCTGCGGGGCGTAATCGTGGGCCCAGGTGGACACCAGCACGGCACCGACGCTCTGCGCCAGCACGGCCATGTTGGCCAGGGCGATGCCGTAGGTGTCGCGGATGTGCTCGACAAAGGTCTGCACGTCGCGCACCGAGGTGCCGAAGCTCGGCGAGTAGCCGCGCACGCCGGGTGAATGGCCGTGGCCGCGGGCGTCCCAGGCAAAGAAATCGAAATCCGGCAGATTCAGTTCGTCGGCCAGGTGGGCGATGCGCCCGGAGTGCTCGTGGCCCCGGTGGAACATCACCACCGCGCCGCGCGGTGTGCCGACGGCAGGCCAGTGGCGATAGAACAGGGAGACGCCGTCGTGGGTCTCGAAGTGATGCTCGGAAACCGGGCGGGCAGTGGTCATGAATGAGGTCTCAGCGGGCGGGGCGGGCCTGGCGGACGCCGCTCCGGATGCGGTTGAAGGTGTTGAGCAGGATGGCCAGTGCGGCAGCCGGCATGATCCACACGGCCCAGCCGGGCAGGCTGCCGGCCAGCCCCAGCCACAGGCCCAGCACGCCGAACAGGAAGGCCCGGTCGCTCTTGCCCATCGGGCCGTCGTACTGGCGCGGGCTGCCTACCATCGGGCCCAGCGCACCGGCCATCTCGGAAACGGCGGCGAGAAAGACCACTGCCCCCACGCTGCCCCAGCCGAAGGGCGCAATCCACACGAAGGGCAGGTAAAGGGCCGCATCCGAGAGCACGTCGGAGAGCTCGTTGAGATAGGCGCCGAGGGGCGACTGCTGGCCGAATTCCCGCGCCAGCATGCCGTCCACAGCATTGAAGGCCATGCGCAGGAACATCCACAGGGGCAGTAGCAGGAAGGCGGTGCTGGCCGTTGGGTGGAGGAACAGCCCGACGCCGAGGGCGATGGAAACGCACATCGCCGCCAGGGTCACCTGGTTGGCCGTGACGCCGGCGCCGGCAAGCCTGCTGACAATGGGCCTTAGCAGGGCCTGGAAACGGGGCTTGAGCTGGTAGATGCTGATCATCTTCGACACTGGGCTTGGGCGGACGGGCCGATTCTGACATGCATCCGGGCTGGGGCTTCAGCCCTTGGTGGTCCGGGTGAGGTGCGTGGCGATCTCGTCGAGGTCCGGGTTGTTGGGGAGCAGGGTGCCGTTGACCTCGATGATCGGCGTGCCGACGGCGTCCATGGGCAGGCCGGCCTGGCGCATGCGGCTGTTGAGGCGGTCCTCGGCGGCCTGATCTTCGTCGATCATGTACTCGGTATAGCGCACGCCCATGCGGTCGAAAAGGCGGCGCTTCTCGGTGCAGTAGCCGCAGGTGGACAGGGAATACATGAGGATCCGGTCGCGGCTGGCATCGTAGCGGGCCTTGAAGGCCGCCTCCGGCGTGCTGCTGCGCACCTGACGAGCCATGGCGGGCAGGCGGTACAGGTCGGCCGACATCGTCGCAAAGCCGGCGATGGATGCGATGGCGAGGGCCAGACCGCCCGCAAACGCCGGCCAGCCCAGGCTGCGGGGTTTGGCGCCCCAGTCGTTGTCGTCCTTTTGCCCCGGCATCAGGGTCAGGACCATTCCGGCGACCGCGCCCAGGTAGGGAATGCCGGTGGCGAGGCTCCACCAGCCGCTCCGCCCGAGGTCGTGGCAGCGCAGGGCGGAGAGGCGGGTGCTGTAGACGATGAAGAGCAGCAGGCCGATGCCGCCAAGGATCAGGCTCTGGGTTTTGACGAAGAGCAGGCAGGCCAGCAGCAGTACGGAGAAGCCGAGCGTTGCGCCCAGAAAGTAGGCCTGGCGCCCGAGGCGTCCCTTGAAGTCGAAGCCCAGCAGGCGGCTGCCCGGCTCGGCGAAGGCGTCTTGTGCATAGGTCAGTGCCTGCGTGCCTTCCAAAGGGGCTTTTCGGGTCTCGCGCACGGCGGCATCGAGGGCGGCCTGGAAGCGCGGCATGTCGGTGGCGCAAGCCCGGCACAGGGTGCGGCGGGGCTGGCGTTCGCCGCACTTCGGGCAACTCACTGTTTCGTCGGGAACGATGGCCGGGGCCGGCTCGATCACGACGATCAGTCCGATGCCCTTCAGACCGAGCTGGTAGCGCCGGGCATCTTCCGCCTCGAGCCCCTTGCGCAGGCTGATCCGCTGCCCGGAAAACACCTGCTCCAGGGTCTCCGGCGAGCATTTCAGCAGGGCCTGCAACTGACGCCGGGCGCTTGCACGATCGTAGCCTGGAACGGTTTCGCCGAAAAAGACGACATTGAAAACGGGATTCACGATGCAGCTCCGGCGAGGGGGTGCCCGATTCTAGCGGTGCGGGGAATGTTCGGGCAATGACAACGGGTTTGCTGTGGCGCAGCGCACGTCTGTCGTGACGTCTGCGCCTTTCCTGGCAGCGGCGCCGGTGGTATGTTCGCGACCCCGCCGGAGACTGCGCCATGAACCCGTCCCTCAGCATTCCCTTCGACCGTCGCCCTGCCAACCTCGCCGAGGCCGAGGCGCAGATTGCCGAGATCCGCGCGCTTCTTGCCGCGCAATCCGTCACGCACCGCAATCCGCCCCCGCCGCCGACTGCCTGCTGCGGCCGGGGCTGCAATGGCTGCGTATGGGAGGGCTATTACAGTGCGTTGAACTGGTGGCGGGAGGATGCGCGGGCCCTGTGGCAGCAGGCCGCATAAGGCTGCTGCGGCTAAGGGGCGCCCCGACGCAGGCGTTCGCGGTGGGGAAAGATCACTTCGCGCGCCATCCACAGGCGAAAGCGCAGGGCCTGCGGGCTGGCATCGCCGTCCAGCAGGCGGCTTAGCGCCTGTTCCGGGAAGCCCATCAGGCGGCTTTCGCCGAGGGGGCCGTATTCGTTGCGGCCGAGCTTGCGCCGGACAGCCTCCGGCGCCCAGCCAAGAATGGCAGCCACGTCCGGCTCGGCAAACCACAGGGTGTCGCCGATTGTCACTACCCGGACCTGCCGCCCATCGAACTCGTAATAACGTCCTTCCCAGGCCTGCAAGTGTAGATGGCCGGCCCAGCGCAGCAAGGCCGGCACGCCCTCGATGATCGGGCGGGCCAGCGCGGCGCCCCACAAGGGCAGCGTCAGCATCATGGTCGTCGGCCCCACCTCGCGGTAGGCCAGATAGCTGACCGTGAAGCAGGCCGCGAGGCGCAGGGCGATCGTCAGCAGGGGTGGCATCGAAGGCAGTCCGGGGCGGCTGGAATGCGCAGGATAACGTCCCCTGCTGAAGCCTTGGCAAGGCAGGCGCCGGAACGCTACAATCTCGCCCTTGTCGAGGGGCGTTGCGACCTGTTCAGCGGTATCTTTGTGGAACAGGCCAGGCTCGGCAATCACAACGGCGCTCGCAAACCTTTCCAGCCGGGTTTGCCGCGCCGTTCGCTTTTGCGTCGCTGCTGCGTCACCTTCCGGCTGTGTACATCCGCACCACCGAGGTAGATCCATGCAAGCCGACCGCACGCCCGAACTCCAGTCCCTCCTGACCCACCGCATCCTGATCCTGGATGGCGCGATGGGCACCATGATCCAGCAGCACAAGCTCGGCGAGGCCGACTATCGCGGCGCGCGCTTTGCGGATCACCCGCGGGACCTGAAGGGCAACAACGACCTGCTGGTACTGACCCGCCCCGACGTGATCAAAGGCATCCACCGGGCCTACCTGGAAGCCGGCGCCGACATCATCGAGACCTGCACCTTCAACGCCACCCGCGTGTCGCAGGCCGACTATCACCTGTCCGAGCTGGCGTTTGAACTCAACGTGGCCGGCGCGAAGCTGGTGCGCGACCTGTGCGACGAATTCACCGCCGCCAACCCGTCCAAGCCGCGCTTCTGCGCCGGCGTGCTCGGACCCACCTCGCGCACCCTGTCGATCTCGCCGGACGTGAACGATCCGGGCTTTCGCAACGTCACCTTCGACGCGCTGGTCGATGACTACTACGACTCCGCCCGCGGCCTGATGGAAGGCGGCGCCGACATCCTGCTGATCGAAACCATTTTCGACACCCTGAATGCCAAGGCCGCCGTCTTTGCCGTCGAGAAGCTCTACGCCGACCTGGGTCGTCGCCTTCCGGTGATGATCTCCGGCACCATCACCGACGCCTCTGGCCGCACCCTGTCCGGCCAGACCGCCGAGGCCTTCTGGAACTCCCTGAGTCACTCGCAGCCGATCAGCTTCGGCCTCAACTGCGCGCTGGGCGCCAAGGAGCTGCGTGCCTACGTGGATGAGCTGTCGAATGTCTGCGACACCTTTGTTTCGGCCCACCCCAACGCCGGCCTGCCCAACCCCCTGTCGCCCACCGGCTACGACGAAACGCCCGAGCAGCTGGCCGGCGCCATCGTCGAGTGGGCGCGTAGCGGGCTGGTGAATATCGTCGGCGGCTGCTGCGGCACCTCGCCGGCGCACATCAAGGCGATTGCGGAGGCCGTGTCGCTGGTCACGCCGCGGACCGTGCCGAGCATCGAGAAAAAGCTGCGCCTGTCGGGCCTCGAGCCCTTCAACGTCGGCCCCGAGTCGCTGTTCGTGAACGTCGGCGAGCGCACCAACGTCACCGGATCCCGCGCCTTCGCCAAGATGATTCTCGAAGGGCGCTTTGACGACGCCCTGGCGGTGGCCCGCCAGCAGGTGGAAAACGGCGCCCAGGTCATCGACATCAACATGGACGAGGCCATGCTCGACTCCAAGGCGGCGATGGAGAAATTCCTCCAGCTGATCGCCTCCGAGCCGGACATTTCCCGCGTGCCGATCATGATCGACTCGTCCAAGTGGAGCGTCATCGAGGCCGGCCTGAAGTGCATCCAGGGCAAGGGCGTGGTCAACTCGATCTCCATGAAGGAAGGCGAGCCCGAGTTCCTGCGCCAGGCGCGCCTGTGCCGCCACTACGGCGCTGCGGTGATCGTCATGGCCTTCGACGAAAAGGGCCAGGCCGACACCTACGCCAGGAAGACCGAGATCTGCAAGCGTGCCTACGACCTGCTGGTCGGCATCGGCTTCCCGCCCGAAGACATCATCTTCGACCCGAACATCTTCGCCATCGCCACCGGCATCGAGGAACACGACAACTACGCCGTGGACTTCATCAATGCCGTGAAGTGGATTCGCGAAAACCTGCCTTACGCCAAGATCAGCGGCGGCGTTTCCAACGTGAGCTTCAGCTTCCGCGGCAACGACGCGGTGCGCGAGGCGATCCACACCGTCTTCCTGTTCCACGCCATCAAGGCCGGCATGAGCATGGGCATCGTCAACGCGGGCATGCTCGGTGTTTACGATGACCTGGACCCGGTGCTGCGCGACAAGGTCGAGGACGTGGTGCTCAACCGCCATCCCGGTGCCGGTGAGGCGCTGGTGGAATTTGCCGTGACGGTGAAGGAAGGCAAGGCGAAGGATTCCGGCCCGGATCTCTCCTGGCGCGAGCAGCCCGTCGAGGCGCGCCTGAGTCACGCGCTGGTCAAGGGCATCACCGATTTCGTGGTGGCCGACACCGAGGAAGTGCGCGCCAAGCTCGAAGCCGAAGGCAAGCCGCCCCTGTCGGTGATCGAAGGCCCGCTGATGGCCGGCATGAACGTGGTCGGCGACCTGTTTGGCGCCGGCAAGATGTTCCTGCCCCAGGTGGTCAAGTCGGCCCGCGTGATGAAGCAGGCCGTGGCCCACCTGATTCCCTACATCGAGGCGGAAAAGCTGCGCACCGGCGCCACCAGCAAGGGCAAGATCATCATGGCCACGGTGAAGGGCGACGTGCACGACATCGGCAAGAACATCGTTGGCGTGGTGCTCGGCTGCAACGGTTACGACGTGGTCGACCTGGGCGTGATGGTGTCCTGCGACAAGATCCTCAACGCCGCCCGCGACCACGGCGCGCAGGCCATCGGCCTGTCCGGCCTGATCACCCCGTCGCTCGAAGAGATGAGCCACGTGGCGGCCGAAATGCAGCGCCTCGGTTTTGCCGATGGTGCCGGCATTCCGCTCCTGATCGGCGGCGCCACCACCAGCCGCGCCCACACCGCGATCAAGATCGCCCCCCATTACAGCGGCCCGGTGATCTACGTGCCGGACGCCTCACGCGCCGTTGGCGTGGTCACCAAGCTGCTCTCCGAAGGCCAGAGCGTCAGCTTTGCGGCCGAAGTGGCGGCCGATTACGAGCACCTGCGCGCCCAGCATGCCCAGAAGAAGGGCGTGGCGATGGTCAGCCTCAACCAGGCCCGCGCCAACCCCTTCAAGTGGAACGCCAACGCCGCTTACGTGCCGCCGGTGCCCGCCCAACTGGGCGTGCACGCCATCGACGTGGATCTGGCGGAACTGGTGGATTACATCGACTGGGGCCCTTTCTTCCAGACCTGGGACCTGGCCGGCAGCTACCCGAAGATCCTCCATGACGACATCGTCGGTGAAACCGCCCGCGAGCTGAAGTCCGATGCCGAAGTGATGCTCGCCCGCATGATCGCCGAGCAGGACACCAACCCGTGGGTCAAGGCCCGCGCGGTGTATGGCCTGTTCCCGGCCAACGCGGTGGGTGACGACATCGAGATCTACGCCGACGAAAGCCGCAGCGAAGTGCTGATGACCTGGCATGGCCTGCGCCAGCAGCATGAACGTCCGGCCGGCAAGCCCAACTACTGTCTGGCCGACTTCATCGCGACGAAGGACAGCGGCGTGCCCGACTACGTCGGCGCCTTTGCGGTGACTGCTGGCCTCGGCATCGAAGCCCGTCTGGCCGCCTACGAGCGCACCCACGACGACTACCGGGCAATCATGCTCAAGTCGCTGGCCGACCGCTTCGCCGAAGCGACCGCCGAGTGGTTGCACGCCCGCGTGCGCAAGGAGTTCTGGGGCTATGCCGCCGAGGAAACCCTGAGCTGCGAAGATCTCGTCAAGGAAGCCTACCAGGGCATCCGTCCGGCCCCCGGCTATCCGGCCTGCCCGGATCACACCGTCAAGGGCGACGTCTTCAAGCTGCTCGACGTCACCGCCAACACCGGCATGGAACTCACCGAAAGCTTTGCGATGACGCCGGCGGCCGCGGTGAGCGGCTTCTACTTCGCCCACCCCGACGCGCATTACTTTGCGGTCAGCAAGATCGGCCGCGACCAGCTGGAAGACTGGGCCAGGCGCACCGGGATGACGGTGGAAGAAGCCGCCAGGTGGCTGGCGCCGCTGCTGTAAGCGGCAAGCCCGGGCGGTTCCTTTTTTTCAGGGCATGAAAGGGGGCGCCGCAGGGGCGCCCAGCGCCGTTTCCAGCCGGCTCCTGATTTCCCGGATGCGTTCGCTGGCTGGCGGGTCGCCGATGCCCTTGTGGTCCAGCCACTCGCGGCACAGCTTCTCGGCGACGAACTGGCCCAGGTGGCGATAGGCCTCGAACTGGTTTTCGTCGAACCACTGGTCCCCGGTGCTTTCGTGGGGAAAGGCCGGATGGGCGTCGCGGTATTGGCGGATGTCGATGGGAGCGTCGGCCGTCAGTGCGCTTTTTACGTAGATCAGATGGCCCGACGGGGCGCCGTCCGGGTAGTGGATACGCCCGATGGCCCAGGTGCCGGTGCTGAAGCGCGGGCCGCTGCCTTCACCGCACAGGCGCACGCAGTCGAGGGCCGTGGCGTCGATTTCCAGCTCCACGCCGAAGTCGATGTATAGCTTGCGTTTGGCCATGGCCAGATCATCGAACTGGTAGTGGTCGTCGGCGCTGATATCCGTCACGACGATCAACGACGCACGGCGGCGGATCAGTTCGTAGATGCCCAGGTTCTCGAAGTGCCCGCCGTCCGACAGGTTGATCCACTTGCTGTCGGCCCGCGCCTCGCCGAAGAGCTCGGCAAACAGGGGGCCGGCGGACCACCAGCGCGGCTCCCCGCGCCGCCACTGGCCCAGCGTCGGGTTGGGGCACCAGCGCGCCAGGCGCAGGTTGAAGACGGTGAGCAGCGCGGCTACCGGGGCCGACGTGTGAAAGCCCATGTTGGGGCTGGCGGCGGCGCCGCTGATTGCCATGGCGGTGGCAAGGCTGATGCTGCCGCCGTAGTCGGCGGTGGGGCGATAGGTGCCGAGCGCTTCGCCGCGACTGCTGCGGGCGCTGTAGCCGCAGAAGAGGGGAGAGAACACGAAGCTGGTGCCGCGCCGGGTCTGCCAGGCCATCTCTTCGCCCCCGGTGACGTTCAGCGTGGCGTTGATCAGGTGAAGGGGCCGCTGTACGGTTGCTCCGTCCTGCTTGTAGAGATCGGCCAGCTTCAGGTCGTCGGCGGGGTCGAAGCCGGTATAGGGGTTGGGCTTGCGGTTCACGCGGGATGCGCCGAGAAAGGTGCGCGCCAGTCGGCTGCAGTAGAAGCTGTGGGCCGAGAACAGGTTGAGGTCCACGAAGACGAGCAGCAGCAGGAACAAGCCTCCCGCCCCAGCCAGAATGGTGGCCGTGTTGTTGGCCGGGAGTTTCGCCAGATAGGCGAGATGAGCGTGGAGATAGTCGGGCAATTGTGCCGGCACCGCTGCGGGCAGGGCCGTGCCCGGCAGCAGGCTCACGAAGGCCCACGCCACCAGGCCCAGAAGGCCACCCAGGAAAAGCCAGGGGGCCAGTACGGCGGCAAGCTCCTTCCAGCCCGTGCCTTTTTCGCCATCGGTGTCCTTGCCGCTGGCGAAGTGCGTGCCCAGCCAGGTCAGGGCCGTCCATAGGCCGCCGCTGGCTAGCAGCCAGTGCGCTGCCCGTTCCCGGCCGAACTGCATCAGGGGCGGCACGAACAGCAGGAAGGCGAAGGCGGTCGCCCACACCAGGCTCATTGCAGTGCCCTGGCCGCCGGCCCGCGCCCACCATTCGCGCTGCTGTTCCGACAGGGCCGAGCCCGCAAAGGCCAGGTGGATCGTGATGATCAGGGCGTAGAGCGTCATTGCGCAGAGCGGGGCAAAGGCCACGATATAGCCGGTTGGGGCACTTGCCAGCGGCGTGCCCAGGTATGCCATGCACAGGTGCAGGGCCAGGGCGAAGCAGGCCGCCCCCGCCAGCACGCCGGCCAGGGCGCGTATGCGTTGCCCGCGTGCCTGCAACAGGTTGCCGACCCACGCAACGCCATAACCCAGCGCCGGCCACAGCACCCAGCCGCCGCCGGTCATCGGCGGGCCTTCGGCGCTGGCGATCCGGATGCCCAGCGCGACCAGCACGCCGGAAGCCAGGGCGGCCACCAGGGCCAGCAGCACCCACATGTTCGGTACTGCATCAAGCTTGCCGCGCAGGCTGTTCTGCGATACCTGGCTCAGCAGCAGGGCCAGAAAGATCAGCCCAAGAGCCGGTGGCATCAGCCAGCGCCCGGCCGCCGCGGGATCGACACCCATCGCTCCTGACAGGGACGCGAGCCAGCCTGGTGTGGCGTAGGGCGCCCCGGGGGGAATCCGGCCTTCCAGACCGATCAGCCACAGCAGCAGCGCAAAGCCGGCTACCAGCAGGCTGATCAGCAGGGTTTGCATGACGGTAAAGTTGCGCAGGGCATTGGCCAGCAGCGCCAGCGTGTCGCCCGACAGGCCGAGTCGGGGCGTCAGGTAATTGGCATAGCGGCGGACAAAGCGCAGCTGGGCGGCCTCGGGCGGCGGAAATCCGGAGATGCCTGGCCCGCTGCTTGCCGGCTGCGGGGTTTCGAGGGTGGCCTGGAAAGTCTTGATGCCGGCTTCGTCCGGCCGGCCATTCATCCCCCGGTGCAGCAGGGCCGACAGAAAGCCCCCCGTATAGCCGCCACCGGACACGGTGGACAGGTAGTCGAACAGGTGGAGGGCCTTGTGGTTCGCCAGCCCCTGGCTGAAGCCCAGGTTGAAGGCCGCACTGCGGATGCCACCCCCGGAAAAGGCCAGTCCGGCCAGGCTCATGGCGTGAGCCCTGGCGTAGGCACTGCCTGCCGGCGGTGCGGGCGAAGCTTCGCGCTGGGCGGCGATGAGCGCGATTTCTGCTTCAAGAACCTTGTCGAAGGGGACGCCGTCGTCGTCCTGCCTGTCGGGCTGCGTGCTCATGGGCTGGTCTCCGGAAAGGGCCCGCCCATTCCTTCCCCTTACATCTGGAAGC
Source organism: Zoogloea oleivorans (assembly GCA_030157785.1). Classification (GTDB taxonomy): domain Bacteria; phylum Pseudomonadota; class Gammaproteobacteria; order Burkholderiales; family Rhodocyclaceae; genus Zoogloea; species Zoogloea oleivorans_A. Next base: position 16,753 of record JAOAUC010000055.1, on the reverse strand, counting down.
TGGCAGTCCGTTCAGGTGTTATAGCCAATGACGACGTTTTTCTCATTCTCCCGTTTCACATATCCATCAGCGCCCGAAGGTCGCCCGCACGACCTCCAGCAGCGCATCTGCCACTTCCACGTCATCGGTCAGGCTTTCCACCAGCGCCGAGCGGCAGGCTTCCACCGGGTCGAGACCGACCTTCACCAGCTTGGCCGCGTAGACCAGCAGGCGGGTCGACACCACTTCTTCCAGGTCCACGTCCTTCAGGCTGCGCAGGCGTCCGGCGATGGAGACGAGCTGCCTGGCCAGCATCGGGTCGCAGGCGGCTTCGCCGAGAAGGATGGATTCCTCGCGGGCGGCACTGGGGAAGTCGAAGCGCAGGCTGACGAAGCGCTGGCGGGTGGAGGGCTTGAGGCCCTTGAGGAAGTTCTGGTAGCCCGGGTTGTAGGACATCACCAGCATGAAGCGGTCGGGGGCGTGAAGGAGTTCGCCGGTGCGCTCGATGGGCAGCACGCGCCGGTCGTCGGCCAGCGGGTGGATGACGACGGTGGTGTCGCGGCGGGCTTCAACGACTTCGTCGAGGTAGCAGATGCCGCCTTCGCGGACAGCGCGGGTCAGCGGGCCGTCGCACCACACGGTCTGGCCGTCGCCCAGGAGGTGGCGGCCGACCAGATCGGCAGCGGTCAGGTCGTCGTGGCAGGCCACGGTGAACAGCGGCAGGCCGAGGCGGGCGGCCATGTGGGCGACGAAGCGGGTCTTGCCGACGCCGGTGGGGCCCTTGATGAGCAGCGGCAGGCGGTTCTTCCAGGCCTGCTCGAAGACTTCCATTTCGTTGCCGGACGCTTCGTAGAAGGGGATGTTGGTTTCCATGGGGGCGTTCATTTGAGGGCGATCCAGTAAGCGATGGCAATCAGGGCCGAGACGAGGAGGAGCCAGCCGAGGAGCAGGCCGCGCCAGAAGAATTTGACGCCGCGCAGGCCCATGAAGTCCAGTGCCACGAGGCGGCCCTTGATGAAGCTGATGACGAGCAGGGCGGCCATGGCCAGCGGGCCGGCGATGCCGATGCTGTCGCCGATTTCGCCAATGGCGAAGGTGGCCAGGGTGGCGAGGATCAGGATGACCCAGGCGATATTGAGCTGACGGGTATTCATCGCCTCACCTCATCACGTAAACAAGCGGGAAGAGGACGATCCATACCAGATCCACCATGTGCCAGTAGGCCGCGCCGCTTTCGATGCCGTTCATGTCTGCCGGCCCGTAGTCCCCGTTGCGGGTCTTTACCCACAGGGCGACGAGGATGACCATGCCGAGGATGACGTGCATGAAATGGAAGAAGGTCAGCGACAGATAGAACATGTAGAAGCTGTTGGTGGACAGGTTGATGCCTGCGCCGAACTTGTCGGCGTATTCAAAACCCTTTACGACCAGGAAACCGCCACCGTAGGCGATGCCGGCCAGCAGCCAGCGGGCGCCGGTGGTGGCGCGGGCACGCCCGACGGCTTCAACGGCCCGGGCCACGCACCAGCTGCCGGTGATCAGCAGTACGGTGTTGAGCGCGCCGGCCTTGCGGTCGAGGGTCTGCTGCATCTCGTTGAAGAGCTCGACGTTATGGGCCCGGCCGAAGGCGTAGGCGGCGAAGAAAACGCCGAAGGCGAGCAGCTCGGCGAGGATGAAGAACCAGATCGCCAGGTCGCCCGGCGGGAAAGCTGCCGGGCCGGCGTGGGGAGCCGATGTGTCGGGGGATGCGTTCATGGAGCGCAGTGTCACCGGCGTGGCGTTGCACGGCCTTGATCTGTCCCAATTTCCGGTTCATCCGCCAGCGCCGAAAAGTCCCCTCAAGTTTTGGGGGTTTGCTGCGTTAGTAACACTTTAGTTATAAGTAAACAGGGACAGGACTATGCGGATTCTGCTTGTGGACGATTCGCGGGCGGTGGCTGCGGTGATCGGCGCACGCCTGGAAGTGATCGGCCACGAGGTGACCCTCGCCGAGAACGGTGAGGTGGCATTGGTGCGTTTTCGGGATGCGCCGCCGGATCTGGTGCTGATGGACATCGAAATGCCGGTAATGAACGGCTTTGAGGCAGTCCAGCGGATTCGCGCCATGGAGGCGACCCAGGATTGGGCGTGGACGCCGATCATCTTCCTGACCGCGTCGGATACGCCGGAAAACCTGGTGACCGCCATTGAAGCCGGCGGCGATGATTTTATCGCCAAGACGGTGCCCGAAGCGGTTCTCCAGGCCAAGATGAAAGCCATGGCACGCATCGCCGGGCTGCGTGCCCAACTGGCCTACGCCAACCGCAAGCTCGAGGCGCAGGCCAGCCAGGACGGGCTGACCGGCCTGTATAACCGGCGCTACATGGATCTGCGTCTCGACCATCAATGGGCCGAAGCGTGCAGCAGCGGGGCGCCTTTCGGCCTGCTGATGCTCGACGTGGACAACTTCAAGAAATACAACGACCACTACGGCCACCAGGCCGGTGACGACTGCCTGCGGGCGATTGCCGCCAGCCTGGCGGAAGTGGTGGCCAAGGCCAATGGCGGCCTGTTGCGAGATGCCTTCGTGGCCCGTTACGGTGGCGAGGAGTTTGCGGTGCTGATGCCTCGCTGTTCGGCCGCCACCCTGGGAGCGCTGGCCGGCAGGCTTGTGGCCGCGGTGTACGACCTGGGCATTTCCCATGAGCAAAACGCCGACTGGGGGCTTGTGACCCTGTCGGTGGGGGGCGCTCATGTGGTACGCGCCGACGGCAAACTGGCCCAGCTGTTCCGCGGGGCCGATGCCCACTTGTATCTGGCCAAGCAAAAGGGGCGCAACCGGGCCGAGCTGGACTGAGCCCGGTTGCCCGCACTCAGTGGCGGCTCTGGATTTCCTCGATGTAGCCTAGCATGCCGGTGCGGATATTGGCGGCGTTGCCCTCGTCGGTATCGATGTGCATGGCCAGCCGGTAGGCCGGATTGACCCGTACCACCACGTCGCCGAAGATCAGTTCCCGCTCGCCTTCCAGGCGTACGCGCACGATGTACTTGTCGCGCACGCGGAAGCGCTTGGCGTCTTCCGGCGTCATGTGGATGTGACGCTGGGCGCAGATCACGCCGCGCTCGATGGTGGTGCTGCCGGCGGGGCCTTCGAGGGTGATGCCCGGTGTGTTGGCCAGGTCGCCCGATTCGCGGATGGGCGGCTGAATGCCGACCTTGAACTGCTCGGTCATGGCGATCTCGACCTGGGTCTCCTTGCGGGTCGGGCCGAGCACGCGCACGTTGGCGATGCGCCCCTTGGGGCCGACCAGGTGCACCTTTTCGGCACAGGCAAACTGGCCCGGCTGGGATAGCTCGTGTTCCGGCGTGAGCTGGTGACCCGGGCCGAAGAGCTTTTCCACGTCAGCCTGGCACAGGTGAATGTGGTGGGCCGAGATCTCGACCGGGATCGGCGCATCCGCCTCTTCTTCCTTCATGGCCATGATGAGCTCGTTGCGCTCGATGGCCCGCAGGGTTTCCCAGGCGACCAGGCGCTCGTCGTCGTTGGCGATGACCAGGATGGTGACCGGTGAGTCGTCCGCCGAAATGATGGCGTGGGAGCTCACTTGGCCGAGGTTGCGGTTCTTTTCCTCGTCGAGTTTGATGCCCATGTAGCCGAGGCCCTGACAGGCCAGGCTGCGCACGGTGGCGCTGGTTTCGCCGATGTCGCCGGTAAAGGCCAGCACGTCGATGCCACCCATCGCCGCCACGTAGGCGCCGATGTTCTTGCGCACCTGGTAGCAGAAGGCCTTGTGGGCGAGGAGGGCGCGGTGATGGCCGTCGCTGGCGGCGGCTTCGATTTCGTGGATGTTGCTGGAAATGCCGGAGATGCCCTTGAGGCCGCTGTTGGTGTTGATCAGCGTGGAGAGTTCTTCCGGCGACATGCCGTGCTGCTCCATCAGGTGGATCATCACGGCGGGGTCGATGCTGCCGGAGCGGCTCGGCATGATGAGGCCGTCGGTCGGCGTCATGCCCATCGTGGTGTCCACCGAGCGGCCGTGGTCGATGGCGCACAGCGAGGCGCCGATGCCCAGGTGACAGGAGACGATTTCCAGCTCGCCCAGCGGGCGCTCGAGGACTTCGGCGGCCTTCAGCGACACGTAGCGGTGCGAGCTGCCATGAAAGCCGTAGCGGCGGATGCCGTCCTGCTTGTATAGCTCGTAGGGCAGGCCGTAGAGATAGGCGTAGGGCGGCAGCGTCTGGTGGAAGGCGGTGTCGAAGACGGCCACGTGGGGCACGTCCGGCAGTTGCCGCATGGCCTCGCGGATGCCTTCCACGTTGACCGGGTTGTGCAACGGCGCAAAGATCGACAGGGCTTCGATGTCGGCAATCACCGTGGGGGTGATGACCACGGCGCTGGCAAACTTGCTGCCCCCATGGACGACCCGGTGGCCGACCGAGGAGACATCCTCGGCGTGGAAAGTGAAGGCGTCGCCGAGCAGGCGGGTGGCGTCCTGGATCACCCCGAACAGCTCGGTGATGGGGAAGGGGTCGCGGGCCAGGGTCTTGACCTGGGTACCCACCACCACGCTGATGCGGGATACGCAGTCATCGGCATTGTCGATGATGCCGTGTACATCGGAGCCGAGGTCCTGGGTGTCGTAGATGCCGAAATGGATCTGGCTGATCCCGACATTGAGCACCAGCACCTTGCCCGGGGTGTCGGTGTGCAGGGACAGGGCGTAGGGGTCGTCGGACTTGCTCGCGGCGCTGCTGTGGCCGGCGACAAGGTCCACCGACATCGTCCGCATGCGGTCGAGGAGCAGGCGCGACAGGTAGCCGACTGCCTTGGGGTTGGTGAGGATATGGGTGTTGAAAACGCTCAGCGGAATCAGCAGCACGAAGCAGCGATTGCCGGCGATCACATCGGCCGTGACGCGGTCGCCGGTGAGGGTGGACATCACGCCGAAGACATCGCCCGGGCCGAGCTGGCTGATCACCGAGCGGGTGCCCGTGTTGTCGGTAACGGAAATCTCCGAGTGGCCGGTGATCATCACGCCGATGAACTTGCCCTCGTCGCCGGTTTCCAGGATCGCCTCGTTTCCCTCGTAGGTGGCCAAGTGGCCCTGGCTGACGATTTCCTCGACCTTGTCGGCCGAAAAATTTTCGAACAGACGGACCTGTTCGAGGAAAAACCGCTTCAGATCAATTTCGCTCACGCTGATTCTCGCTTCAAAAATGGTGGTGCCGTAGACCAGAGGATAGTCTCCTTGTTGCGATGCAGCAAACGACTATCTCCTCATTGCGTAGCTGCCACGCCTGCAAAGCGGGGGCTCCGGAGGGAATCGAAAGCCGAATGTACTATCCGGACATGTCGGAAATATAAAGAGGGCCTGGTCCGGCTGCCGGAATAGGAGGGCGGTGGCTTTTTTCAGGACGCTTTTCATGGCAGGCCGGCGTTTTTTGATCGCAATTCGCGTAAAAAGGCCGCCGTTTTGGCACAATTCCGAATGCTCGAAATTGCTCCTGCCGTTATTGCCCCCCAGCTCAGTCTTTTGAGGGGCCCGAATCAGCCCGAATTGATCCGCAACGAGGTGCTTGCCGACCTTTTCGAGGCGACTGCCCGCCGCATTCCTGCCCAGCCTGCCCTTGTTTGCGGTGCCCGCACGCTGACTTACGGTGAACTTGATGCGCAGGCTGACCGCGTCGCCGCCCGGCTGATCGCGGCCGGTGTCGAAGCGGGCCGGATTGTCGGCCTGTGGCTGCCGCGCGGCATCGACCTGCTCGTTATGCAACTGGGTATCGCCAAGGCCGGCGCGGCCTGGCTGCCCTTCGATGCCGACACGCCGGTGGAGCGCATCAAGGTCTGCCTTGACGACGCCAATGCCGTCGGCCTGCTCAGCTGTGCCGCCAGCTCGGATGCGCTGGCCGGTCTTGCCTGTCCGGTATGGACGGCCGAAGCCGTCCTGCAGCCTCTCGACGAAGCCGGTCCGCGCCGCGAGGGCGTGCTGCCGACTCACCCGGCCTATGTCATCTACACCTCGGGTTCGACCGGCAAGCCCAAGGGCATCCAGATCAACCAGGGAGAGATCTGCCATTTTCTGCGCAGCGAGAATGCCGTTCTCGGCATCCGCCAGGAGGATCGGGTCTACCAGGGCTTCTCGGTGGCCTTCGACATGTCCTTCGAGGAAATCTGGATCAGCTACCTGGTGGGCGCCACGCTGTGGCTGGCCCCGCGGGAAGTGGCCGCCGATCCGGATGCGCTGCCGCTGGCCCTGATCGAACAACAGATCAGCGTGCTCCATGCGGTGCCGACCCTGCTGGCGTTGTTCAGCCGTGACATCCCGAACCTGCGTCTGATCAACCTCGGTGGCGAGGCCTGTCCCGAAGCGCTGGTAGCCCGCTGGGCGCGGCCCGGCCGGCAGGTCTTCAATACCTACGGCCCGACCGAGGCCACCGTGTCGGCCAGCCTGGCCGAACTGCGCATCGGCGAGCCGGTGACCATCGGCCGGCCCCTGCCCAACTACAACCTGCTGGTCATCGATCCGGCGGTCGAAAACGGCCTGCGCCTGCAGCCCATCGGGGAGACCGGCGAGCTGTGCATCAGCGGCCCCGGCGTGGCCGCCGGCTACCTGGGCCGGCCGGATCTGACCGCCGAAAAGTTCATCGCCAACCCATGGGCCCGCGGCCCGCAGGACGCGCGCCTGTACCGTACCGGTGATCTGGCACGCATCGATGCCGATGGTTGTGTGCAATGCCTGGGGCGCACCGACGACCAGGTGAAGATTCGCGGTTTTCGCGTCGAACTGGGGGAAATCGAAGCTGTTCTGGCGAGCCAGCCCGGCGTGGGGACGGCGGCTGTTCTGCTGCGCCAGGATGCGGATATCGAGCGCCTGGTGGCCTACATCGTGGCCGACGTTCAACTTGTGCCGACAACCGCTGCCCTGCGCGGGGCGCTGGCTGAATCGCTGCCGCCGTACATGGTGCCGGTGCTCGTTGAAACGCTGCCAATGATGCCGCGCCTGACCTCGGGCAAGATCGACCGGAAGGCGCTGCGTGCCCGTCCGCTCGACATTCCCGCTGGCCAGCCGGCTGACTCCGATCAACCGGAAACGCCCGCCGAGGTGGCCTTGTTCGCGGAGCTCGGCAAGCTCTTTCCGGGTCAGGCCATCCATCGCGCCGCCGACTTCTTCGTTGATCTCGGCGGCCATTCCCTGTTTGCCGCCCGCCTGGCATCGGCGCTGCGCACCCACTCGCGCTTCGCCAATTTTACGGTGCGCGACATCTACCAGCACCGCAGCATCGGACGCATTGCCGAAGTGCTGGCCGAAACCCGCGAGACCGCACCACCCGCCGATCTGGGCTGGATACCGCCGTCCACCTTCAGCCGCTGGCTGTGCGGAACTGCGCAGGCGGCGATGGTGCCGGGTCTGGTGGCCCTGCGTATGGTGCAGTGGCTGGCACCGTTCTTTGCCTACCACTTCTTTACCGGCGACCCCGGCGATTCGATCCTGCTGGCCACGGCGGTCTCGATCGGCGTCTTCCTGCTCGCCACGATCCTGGAATTTGCCATTGCGGCCGTCGGCAAGTGGCTGATCCTCGGTCGCCTGAAAGCGGGGCGCTACCCCTTGTGGGGGCTGACCTACTTCCGCTGGTGGCTGGCCGACCGGCTGATCGAGGCGGCACCGGTGTACATGCTGAGCGGTTCGTCGCTGTACAACTGGTGGCTGCGCTCCCTGGGCGCGCGGGTGGGCGAGGATGTGATCATCGGCTCGCTGACCCTGCGGGCTCATGATCTGCTGACCGTTGGTGACGGGGTGAGCATCGGCAATGCGGTCAATCTGGAGAACGTGCGTGTCGAGCATGGCGAGCTGGTGGTCGGTCCAATTACCCTGGCCCGCGAGGCCTATGTGGGTTCCTACGCGGTGCTCGAAGGCCATACGGCCATCGGCGAAGGCGGCCACCTGGACGGCCAGTCGTCCCTCGGCGAGGGCATGAGCCTGCCGGCCGGGCGCATCTGGAGCGGCTCGCCGGCGCGTGACATGGGTGCTTTCGACAGGGCGGCGCTGCCGCCGCGGCCGCCGGTTTCCAAGGCACGTCTGGCGCTTGAGAGCCTGCTGTTCGGGCTGGGCGTGCTGGCCACGGCGAGTATCTTCTTCATCCCGGTCTTTCCCAGTTTTATCCTGATCGACTGGCTGGATGAGCACTATTCCGCGCTGGAAACCAGCAATATCGCCCTGCAGCCGCTCAAGTATTTCATCCTCGCCTTCCCGGCCACGGCGGTGCTCATCTGCTGCACCGTGCTGCTGTCGGCGGCCCTGCGCTGGACGCTGCTGCCGCGCCTGTACGAAGGGCGCTGGCCGGTGCATAGCCGCGTCTATTACGGCCGCTGGCTGGTGAACCAGATCCAGGAGTCCAGCCTCAACGTGTTGCACGGCATCTACGCGACGGTGTTTGCGCCTTTCTGGTATCGCCTGCTGGGGGCCAAGGTCGGGCGGGACGCGGAGATCTCGACGGTTCAGGGCCTGATCCCCGACTTGCTGACCCTCGGCGACGAGACCTTCATCGCCGATGCGGTCATGCTGGGTGACGAGGAGATCGACTGTGGCTGGATGGCCCTCAAGCCGACGGTGATCTCCCGGCGCAGCTTCGTCGGCAACGGTGCCTACGTGCCCGACGGCACGGTGCTGCCCGAGAACGTGCTGATCGGCGTGCATACACGGGTGCCCGACAATGCGCGCATGCGCCCGGGTGATACCTGGCTGGGTTCGCCGCCGATCAACCTGCCGGCGCGGGAGCAGACCAGCGGCTTTCCCGAGGAACTGACTTTCCGCCCGTCCAGCCTGCGCCGGCTGGGTCGTGGCCTGGTCGAGGCCTTCCGCATCATCACGCCTCATGCGCTGGTGATCGCGGTTGGTTATACGGTGGTGCTCAACGTCATGCCCCTGGCCGGTGCCGGGCGCTGGGGTGAGGTTGTCTGGTATCTGAACGTGGCCGGCCTGCTCTATGGTCTGGGCAGCTTCCTCTTCGTTGCCATCCTCAAATGGACCCTGATCGGTCGTTACGACAAGCGCGCCCAGCCCATGTGGACGCCCTTCGTGTGGCTGTCGGAGGGCATTACCAACCTCTATGAAGGTGTGACGGTGCCCAACTTCATGCGCTACCTGCGCGGTACCCCATGGTTGCCGATAGCCTTCAACCTGCTGGGCAGCCGGATCGGCCGTGGTGTTTATCTCGATACTACCGACTTCACCGAATTCGATTGTGTGCACATCGGCGACTACAGCGAGCTGAATGCGCTGAACTGCCCGCAAACGCACCTGTTCGAGGATCGGGTCATGAAAGTCGACCATGTTCGCATCGGCCAGCGCGTTTCCATGGGGCCGCGCTGTGCGGTGCTGTACAGCGCGGAGGTGGCCGACAACGTCAAGCTTGGTCCGCTGACGCTGGTCATGAAGGGCGAGAGCGTGCCGGCGGGTACGCGCTGGCAAGGTTGCCCGGCGGCGCCGGCGGGCTGAGCGTGGGCCGGGCCTGAAAATGCCGACCTTTGCCGTACAGCATTGGTCGGGCGACACGGTAGCCTGTGCGCCGGAGCAGGGCCTTCTGGTGCTGGCGGTGGAGGCACCGGACACGCCGGATCGCGTGCAGGCGCGCCAGCTTGTCCGGGCTGCGTTGGTCCAGGTGCTGGGTGAGCATCTGGGCTGCGCGCCGGCAGAAATACGTCTTGTCTCGGTGCCGGGCCGGCCTTTGCGGCTGGATCGGGACGGGGTGGATGTCGGTCTGTCGGTCAGTCACGAGCCGGGGCTCTCGCTGGTCGCTATCCATTTTGGCGGGCCGGTGGGCGTGGATCTGCTACGGGTGCCGCAGGAGCCTGAATGGCGGGCAGAGGTGCCGCTGCTGGCGCGGGACTATCTCGGGCCGGTGGCCGCCCGGGCGCTTGCCGCCCTGCCTCTCGGCGATCAGGTGGCAGGCTTTGCCGCGCAATGGACGGCCCTGGAGGCGGGCCTGAAATTATGGGAGCGGGGTCTGGAGGAATGGAGCCCCGCTGTGCAGCGGCGCCTGGCTGCCTGCCGCTGTCTGCCCTTGCAACTGCCGTCCGGGTTTGTCGGCAGTCTTGCCATTCCTGCCGCGCAAGGCGGCGGGGTTCAGTTCAGGCAGTAATCCACCGGTTCGAGCAGCGGCGGGATGTTGGTATCTGCTATCGACTCGCGCAGATTCACTTCAATATGCCGGCACAGGGCGTCGAGGGGCAGGTCGTCCGGCCCGCTGCCAAACGGTTGCTCGATGGCGTCGCCCACTGCATCCAGACCGAAGAAGGTGTAGGCCACGAAGGTCACCACGAAAGGGGTGGTGGCGCCGAGGGTGTCCACCAGCCCGAAGGGCAGCAGGAAGCAGTACAGGTAGGCGGTGCGGTGCAGCAGCAGGGCGTAGGGGAAGGGAATCGGTGTGCCCTTGATGCGCTCGCAGCCGGCCACGGCCGCGGCTAGGGACGACAGGGTCTGGTCGATGGCGCAGGCAATGTTGGCGTCGATGCGGCCGCTGTCGAGGCACAGGCGCAAGTCGCTGCCCATGCGCTGCAGCAGGTAGTCCGGCGGATTGGTGCTCTTCTGCATGGCTTCCCACTCGGCGGCGGGCAGGAAGGGCTTGGTGTCGGGGCCGACGGGCGTGCCGCGCAGGTAATGGCGCGATGCGTGGGCGAGGGCGATGGCCCGGTAGATGAAGCGCACCCGTACATCGGCCAGGCCGTTAGAGGCCAGCGCCGGGCCGCTCTCCTGCACCAGGGACAGCACCTGGCGGGACAGGCTGCGGCTGCGATGGATGAACTCGCCCCACAGTTTGCGCGCCTCCCAGTAACGGTCGAAGGCCGCGCTGTTGCGAAAGCCCAGGAAGATGGCCAGTGCCAGCCCGATCAGCGAGAAGGGGGCTGTGGTGACGACGATCTTGTGATTGAGGAGTTCGCCGTGGGCGAGGGTGACGAGGATCGCCGTAAACGCGTTGCCAGCCAGCGGGACCAGGATGCGCTTGAGGATCGAACCTTTGACGATGAAAAACAGGTGGGGGCCGGTGGGCCGGTCGCGGATGATCATCTGAGCCTGATATCGCAGTAGCGAACAGCGAAGAAATAACCGGAGATGGACCGAAGAACCGCAGGCGCAGGAATTGGGTGGTGCCCATGGGCAGGATTGAACTGCCGACCTCTCCCTTACCAAGGGAGTGCTCTGCCACTGAGCTACATGGGCTGAATCACGCAAACGGCGGGAAAGCCCACCTGCACCTAACTCTCATGGGTGGCGAGAGCGGAAACCCGGTTTGATGAACCGGGTGGAATGCTGGAAATCTGGAGCGGCAGAAGAGTCTCGAACTCTCGACCTCAACCTTGGCAAGGTTGCGCTCTACCAACTGAGCTACTGCCGCTTTGAACTGTTTGCCGGGGGCAAAAAGCGAGGCCGAATAGTACCAAGGGTCTTGCCCGGAGGCAAGCCCCCTGCGTGCAGGAACCGCTGTCGGTCTGGTGATTTTAGCGCCAGGGGGCGCTGGCCTCGATGAGTTCGGCAATCTGACCACCGAGGGCGGCGAGTTGTGCATCCAGCCCGGTTTCCCCGCGTTCGATGGCGGCCTCCAGTTCCCCGGCGGAGGCCATCAGATCGAGTGCGCAGATAAAGCCGGCGTTGCTGCGCAGGGTGTGCATGCGCCGGGCGGCCGTTTCCAGCTCGCCCTGGGCCAGGTCCTGACGGGTTCGTTCTGCGGCGTCGGCGTTGTCTTCGATGAACAGCTCCAGCAGGCCGATGAACATGGCCCGGTCGCGCCCCAGCCGCTGGGTCGCCCGTTCCCGGTCGATGCCGGCTATGTCGGGGAAGGCTTCCGCTGCGTGGGGGGCGGCGGCCTCGGTCTTGTTTTCGGCAACTCGCGGCTTGATCCATTTGGCAAGCAGGATTGCCATCTGGTCGAGGTCCATCGGCTTGGCCAGCACGTCGTTGGCACCGGCGGCACGTGCCACCATCTGCTGTTCGTCCCGCACCCCGGCGGTGAAGGCAATGATGGGCAGGTCGGTCAGGCCCAGTTCGCCGCGGATCAACCGGGTTGCGGTCAGGCCATCCATCACTGGCATCTGCACGTCCATCAGCACCGCATCGAAGCCCTCGGGCCGGTTCCGGAGGAGCTGTACGGCCTGCTGACCGTCGGCGGCGAGGGTGGCGCTGGCGCCTTCCAGGGCCAGGGCCCGTTCCACAAGGTCGCGGTTCATGGCGCTGTCGTCCACCACGAGCAGGTGCGCGCCAGGCAGGCGCGGCCCGGCCGGCGGGGGCAGCGGTGCGCTGACCAGCATGTCCGTTTCACCTGCGACGCCCCGCTGGAAAGGTAGCTCGAACCAGAAGGTGCTGCCATGGCCGAGCTGGCTCCCGACGCCGATTTCGCCGCCCATCAGCTCCACCAGGCGCTTGCAGATGGACAGACCCAGGCCCGTGCCGCCGAAACGGCGGCCAATGCCTGCATCGGCCTGGGTGAAGGGCGCGAACAGCTGGGCCAGTGCCTCGGGTGCAATGCCGATGCCGCTGTCGCGGACTTCGAAGCGCAGCCGCAAGCCTGTCTCGTCGCTTTCGTGAGCCTCGACGAGGAGCGTGATTTCGCCCTTTTCAGTGAACTTGATGGCGTTTCCGGTGAGATTGAACAGCACCTGTTCCAGGCGCAACCTGTCACCGAGCAGCAGCCCGGGCGGTGTTGCCGGCGTTTCGATGCGCAGGGCCAGCCCCTTGGCCCGGGCCGCCTGGCCCATCAGGCTGTCGAGATTGGCCAGCAGGCGCCCGAGCTCGAAGGGGCGGGGCTCGATGCGCAATTGACCAGCCTCGATCTTCGACAGATCGAGCACATCGTTGAGGATGGCAAGCAGGGATTGGCCCGCCGTGCGGATGCGCTCGACCATGTCGCGCTGGCTCCCGGTGAGCGCTTCGCGTTCGAGCACCTGGGCCAGGCCGAGCACTGCGTTCATCGGGGTGCGGATCTCATGGCTCATGTGGGCGAGAAACTCGCTCTTGGCCGCATTGGCGGCCTCGGCGGCATCGTAGACCTGCCGCAGCTTATGTTCGTAAAGCTTGCGCTCGCTGATGTCGCGGGCCACGCCGAGGATTTCCACCAGGCTGCCGTCAGTGCTGAGCAGCGGGCTGGCGGTGACATCGGTCCAGACGGTGGCACCATCCTTGCATCGATATTCCAGCTCACCCCGGAAGTGTTCCAGCGGAAGCCCGGCCTCCTGGCTGGCGTGCAGTCTTGCCAGATACGCCTCGGCGATGGACAGGGAGTCGGGGGTGAGCATCTCTGCCAGGGATTGCCGCATGACTTCATCCGCCGTGAAGCCGCGCAGCTTTTCGACGGATGGACTGACATAGGAAAAGCGCCCATCGAGGTCCGTCGTCAGGATGACGTCGATGGCATTGTCGGCCAGCAGGCGATGTCGCTCTTCGCTGATCCGCAGCCGTTCTTCCATCTGCTTGCGCGCGGTGATGTCCTCAACGATGGCCAGGTAGCGCGGGGCCTCTTCGGTTTCGACCTGCACCGGCGCACAAGTCAGGCTGATCCACACCACGGAGCCGTCGGGGCGGAGGTAGCGCTTGTTCAGGCGGTAGCCGGAAATCTTCCCGATGTTCAGCTGGGCAATGTGTTCGAGGCTTTCCCGAATGTCGTCGGGGTGGGTGATGCGCATCGGGTCGAGCCCCGCCAGTTCGTCCGGGCTGCGGCCGACGATGTCGGAGAAGCGCTGGTTGGCTTCGGTGATCCGGCTGCCGCGGGAGTCCAGCAGTGCCACACCCAGCGGTGCCTGCTCGAAGATGACACGGAAGCGCGCCTCGGCCGCTCGCTGGGCCTGCAGCGCGGCCAGTTCCTGATGCTGCCGGCTCCGACGCCACAGCAGGTAGCCGGCGGAATAAACCAGCAGGAGGCCGAGACCCATGACCAGGGCCGTGGCCCAGGCCGTCGTCCGGATGCCTGCATAAGCCTCGTGTTCGTCGATCTCGGCGATCATCAACCAGGGCGTGCCGGCAACCGCGGAGGCGTAGGCCAGCACCGGAACGTCACGGTAGTCGCGGCCGCCGGCGAGGATGCCGAGCTCGCCTTGGGCCGCTCTGGCGGCGGGCAGGTGGGGCGTGTTCAGGGGCCGGGTCAGCGTGAGTGCAGCATTGAGGCGGTGACGCAGCGGGGTCAGAAAGCGGACGCCTTCGCCGTCGCGCCGGACCAGGTAGGTTTCGGCGGTCCGGGTCGGCACAGGCCAGGATCCGACCAGGGGGTGCAGGGTCTGGTCGGCCTTCCAGGTCAGGTAGGCCACGCCCAGCGGCGCACTTCCCGCCGGTCCGATAGGGGCGATGACGCCATAGTGCGTCTCTCCCCGTGCGTTGCGGTACAGGTCGACGAGCTCGATACGCGGCCGGCGCAGGATCTCCTGGACCAGGGCCGCATGCTCCTGCATGTCGGCCTCGCCGACGATGAAGGCCGGATGCCCCTTGGCGTCGAGTACGGCCAGCCCCGCCCAGCCGCGTACCCGCGCCACTTCCCCCATGCGGGTCTGCATCTGTTCCAGGATGGCGCCATCCCGCCGCCCGCCGTCCAGCCATTGGCCGAACAGGGCCTCAAGCTGGGAATGGCCGGAAAAGTACAGCTTGGCATCAATACGGGTTTCCGCCAGCCAGTCCTCGACATGCTGTCGTTTCTGCTCGGCGATGACCGCCAGGGTCCGGTGGGTTTCCCGGCGTATCTCGTCGCTCAGGTAGCGGTAGCCGACCGCGCCGATGGCGCCGATCAGCAGCGAGAGGGCGAGAAGCGGCAGCACAAAGCGCACCCACTGCTGGTGGGCGCCGCCCGCGGGCTTTGCCGGGGAAGGGGAGGCGGTGGCGCGTGTCATGGCGGCGAATGCTGCTCCGCGCCCAGGCGGGATGTTGCACGCGGATTGAAAAAGCTTAGGCCACTCCCTGGGAGTGGCCTAAGCTTTGAAATTGCTGGCGGATTGTGAGCGGCTTGGGCACTCGACCGGCGGATAAGAGCTGTTGCAGCTTGTCCCATATGACTTTAAGCATAGCAGGAAGCGGATATTCCGGGCAAGGAGGCTGCCGCCGTTCCGGGCCTTTAGCTTGTTTTCAAGGCCATGTTTTTATTGGTATTTGTGGCGATTTCCACGGGGCGTTTTGCTATCATCGTTTTGAATTGACAAAAAGGCGTGGTCACATCGGTGTTTGAATTTTTCGGTAATTTCTTTCTCGCACTTTTCCTTGTAGGGCTTGGCCGATTTTTCTGGTTGGTGTGCGGAATGCTCGTTCGGTCGAAGGACGTCGGTAATGTCATCTTTGCGGTGGTGCTCCCCCTTTCGATGCTTTACCTGATGGTAGATAAAATAATGCCGATCGAGAGCTGGAAAGGGTTTGCCGCCGGAGGACTTTCAGGCGGTGTTGTGCTGCTTTGCTTTCGTTCAAAAAAGAAATATTAATGAGTCTATTCATCAAAGGCCTACCGGCTTGATTGCGTTCGGCCTGCGTATCGACGGGCTGAATGTTCATGCTAGGATTGCCCTTCAATTGGCTGCTCCGTACACCCTGTAACACGCAGCGCGACAAAACCTCCTGACCAATGCCTACTTCACCAGAGTCGCCCCGTCATTCCGAATGGCTGGCTTCGACTGATTTGCCAACCGTGCACGGCGTCTTTGCCATGCACGTCTTTCGCACCACCATCCCTGATGTGACGCAAGGCTATCAGGAGCACGTTGCGCTGGTTTATGGCGAGGTGGTGGGCAAAGTTGGCTTGCCGGTGCGGGTGCATTCCGAATGTCTGACCGGTGAGGTTTTCGGCTCGCTCAAGTGTGACTGCCGGGACCAGCTCGACATGGCGCTTTCTGAAATTGCTCGCCTGGGGGCGGGCATGGTCCTGTATCTGCGGCAGGAAGGCCGCGGGATTGGTCTTTCCAACAAGGTCCGCGCCTATCACCTGCAGTCACAGGGCTACGACACCGTGGATGCGAACCGGATGCTGGGTTTGCCGGACGACGCCCGTTCGTACGAAGTGGTGCCCGAGATGCTGGTGCATTTCAATGTGCAGAGCATTCGCCTGATGACCAACAACCCTGACAAGCTTGCCAAATTGACCGCTTTGGGGGTCAAGGTCGATGACTGCCTCCCGGTTATCACCGAGCCAAATCAGCACTCCATCGGCTATATCCAGACCAAGCGGCAGCGCATGGGCCATGCGCTGCCGGGTCTGGCTGAAGATGAGTCATCCGCGCCGGATGGGGCGAACGCCGCGTGAGCGTGGCGCCCGGCAGGAGCTTAGCGCATGGCGTGCTGTCAAGTCCGCGCTGAAGACACCCGAATGGTGCGTTGTTTATCGGAAATGATGGCCGTTCCTCGGGTGTTCAAACCCATCGCCATCGTTTCCATACGAGGACAGGCCAAGAGTCGAAAGCCTTGCGGAACGGCTCTCTCTGGTGGTTTCCGTAATCCAGGACAGCATTCTGCGGAGGATGGCGCCCCAGTGGAGGCGGCGGTGCAAGGCGGTCATGGTGTTGTCTCCGGTTGATTTGTTCCAGCTCTCAGCAACTGTCATACCAGTATTACAGTAATACTGAATAAAAACTGAGGCGGTGACTTAATCAACGGATGACTGCTGCTGAAGAGGCAATCCCGACATGCTTTCGGCTGGCGGATTGTTCGAATCTGGCAGCATGGCGACGACACAGACCAAAAAGCAAAAGGCCAACCCCGGAGGATTGGCCTTTTGCTTGAATACTTGGTGGGTTGTGAGTGGCTCGAACACTCGACCTACGGATTAAGAGTCCGCTGCT